>CAYLQQ010000024.1:0-4609 GCA_964386355.1 uncultured Pseudomonadales bacterium | reverse complement strand
TATTTTAAACCATTTTTCTGCAGAATATGTTCATATCATAATGGGGACACCCCATATATTATAGGTCTATGCGTACCTGATATTGCTTCAGAGCTACACAAACCGATATTATCCGCATGTTCTTTAATGTGCGGAGTTCCTTAACATTTCAGTAGTGGGACTTTTTTAAGTATACTTAGACAATAAGTCTAGTAATGAGCTATTTGGATTGGATTTTTGACCTGCCAGAAAAGAAGTATTTTATGATGATGGAAAAGTAGAATATTTCTCTTCTGGCAATTTGGTCAAACAAGGAGATTTTTCAACATGAAGAATTGGCATCGGCTTTTCGTCTTGGTCACCGTGGTTACTCTTGTTTTGGGCGCGCTGCCTCTCAGCGTATTTGCGGCACCCACATCGCCGGCTGCTCCGGTAGTTGGCGAATTACTGTGCCTTCGGGCGCAGGGTGGTATTCATGCTAACCACTGCGGCAAGGTAGTTGATTATGCTGAGAGCCCAAAGCTCTTCGGTGGTAAGACCTACCTTGTCCGTCTGCAGTATTCAGACAAGTCGCTTTACTTCTGGATGGGAGACCTCCGTCTCCCCAAGAAGGGAGAAGTGCAAACCGTTTACTAGTGGGACTGAGAGCGCTGGCGACAGCACTAGTGCGTTGGCGCTCTCAGAACAACTGGGCTGGTTGGTGAAAGAATCTTGGCCATTCGTGGTCATACATTCTTTTTAGGCCTTCACCTATCTACCAAACCAACTAAATCCAACATACCCAAAAATAAATACATACCACCAATCATAACCTCCCAATCACCACCAAACACACTCCCCACTACTGAAATACTCACCAGACATTTCTCTGATTGTCATGTTTGTTTCTAAAATTTTGTTGAAAATTACGTGCTTTTTCGTGATATGCGTACAGGAGCTTCTGGTAAGTTAATTTCTATTCCCTCAACCCAAGGCTCAAGCTCTTCTCTTTTCTTTTCATTTTCTATATCAATTAAGGTTTCTTCAAGAGCCCGTATCACGGTCAGAACACCCACCCATTGAGGGACCGTACTTATGCTACTTCTCCATAATTCATCAAGATCTTGAGACAAATCTACATGTGCAAGCTTAAACTTTGTATTGCGTCAACTGTCTTATGGTCAAATGTTTTTAGGTCTCCAAAGTGAGCCCGTGCGTATCCTTCTTCGATTTTGGGTATTGGCTGGTGCGTTTGCTCAGACTGTAATTGCACAATCAACCACCCCATAGTAACGCCTTCATAAAAATCACCCTCATTTCTACCTGCTAAAGTGCTCCTATCTTTTATCATATCACCAAGAACTTCATATAAAGCTACCTGGTTTTCCTTTAGATCAGGTTGAACTAAGTATTCTAAGCATGCTCGAGCGTTATACCTAAAACGTTTACATGCTTCTAGTATTGCTTTTTTACTTAAGGGGGAAAAATTTGGCCTAAGTGTTTCAGTAGAGGCTAAATGCTCATTTTGAGGAACTGTACCTTGTGTAGGTAACTGATCATGGTTACTGCGTTCTGCATCAGACATATTATATAGATAATATTAAAACCTCGCAGCCCAGTCGCTGAGCTTGCGCTTGCGAAGCCTGAGGTTTTTGGGAGTTACTTCCAGAAGTTCGTCAGGACCTAAAAAGGTTAGGCACTGCTCAAGAGAGTATTTGACAGGGGGAGCTACGTGGAATGTCGCATCTGATGTGGAAGCGCGCATATTGGTCAGTTTCTTGCCTTTGATGATATTCACACCCATATCTTCTTTTTTACTATTTAAGCCTACTATCATACCAACATACACAGGCTCACCTGCACTGACGAATGTTTGTCCGCGTTCCTGAAGATTTGCAATAGAATAGTCAGATGCCTGACCATGATGTCCTGATACCATGACTCCATTACGGTAGGTTTCTAAATCTTCACCTTTTGGCTCATACCCGATAAAGTTTGCAGCTATCACTGCTGTTCCTGAGGTAGCTGTCATACAGTCACCCCTAAACCCAAGCATATTACGAGTGGATATTTTATAGCTAAAACGTGAACCCATCTTTATGCTATGCATATCCAGCATTTCACCTTTTCGTTTTCCCATTTCAGACAGTATCCAACCGGCGTATTCTTCGGGAACATCTATCGTTAATTGTTCATAAGGTTCTGATTTTATTCCGTTTATTTCTTTAAAAATTACTTCCGGTCTTGAAACTGAAAATTCATAACCTTCCCTGCGCATGGTTTCAATTAAAATGGCAATGTGTAGTTCACCCCGCCCTGCCACAACATGACTATCCCCTGTTTGTCCGTGAGATAATCTCATACTGACATTTGTTTCCAGCTCTTTATCCAAACGCTGCTTTATCTGACGTGAGGTGGAAAATTCTCCATCTTGACCAACAAACGGTGAGTCAGAAACCGAAAATTGAATTTTTAAGGTAGGTTCTGCAATATCCAGCATAGGCAAAGCTTCTTGCCAATCCAAATGGGTCAAGGTATCGCTGATCTGTGTATTTTTAAATCCGGTCATAGCGATAATGTCACCAACTGTTGCTTCTTCAACTTCTTCCTTTTTGAGTCCGTTGTAGGTAAACAGGTATTCTACCCTGCCTTGGTCAATCTTTTTGCCATCACGCAGTATGGCCAGTGGTTGGCCTTTGTTGACTTTACCTCTCCTGATCCTGCCAATCACATATCTACCCTTGTAACTATCGTAATCCAAACTGGTTACCTGAACCTGGAATCCTCCCTGCAAATCACCCACAGGAGCTGGAACTTCGCGTACAATTGTTTCAAAAAGAGGGGTTAGGTTGTTGCTATCCGTAACTTGTAATGACTGATCAGCAAGAGCTTCTGTTTGCCAACCAACAATACCCAACCTGCCAATACCGTACAAAATAGGAAAGTCCAACTGAGATTCATCTATAACCGAATCTAGGAAGAGGTCATTTATTTCTTCCAAAACCTCATCAGCTCTCTGATCTTTACGGTCGACTTTATTAATCACCACTATCGGTTTTAATTTCAGTTCTAGAGCCAACCTGAGAACATACTTTGTTTGCGAGAGAACTCCCTCAGCTGCATCAACAAGTAAAATACAGCCGTCTGCCATATTGAGAACCCGCTCTACTTCACCCGAAAAATCCGCATGACCGGGTGTGTCTAAAATATTTATCTTAAAATTATTCCAATGCACGGCAGTATTTTTGGCTAGAATGGTTACGCCACGTTCCCGCTCCAACTCATTTGAGTCGAGAATGGTTGTTTGTGTCATCTCAGCCTCATAATCTTTAAAAACATGAGCCTGCTTGAGCATGTGATCAACTAAGGTAGTTTTTCCATGGTCAACATGGGCGATAATAGCAATATTTCTGATTTGTGACTGGTCCATAATACAAAGAGTAATTCGAAGATGCTATTATACGTCAAATTAACTATAAAAATAAGGGGTATAGATTATTGTTCAAAATACTGCGCCGTAAAGTAATATAGATAAACACTATCAGGTTGAACGTCTAATTCTTGTATAATTTTCCCCATTTCTCTCTCTGCATGTTGGGTGGTCCATGCTGGAGCTTTCTCACTTTGACCTAAACTGCCATAAAATCCCTTTTGACCTTTTACTCTTATAATTGCTGCATTTGCGTTATCTCTATCAACATTTTCAGGCCAAATCGGCATTCTACACATACGAGGAGATTGTTCGACAGTCATACACTTATTGTGTGTATATTATGTGTATGATATATCCTATTAGTTACTTTTTTGCAACAATAGCGAGAAATAGTGGAAATTCATTTCTGCTCCTGTTTTCCATTTTTGCTGCCTTGCCTACACTCTCTTTATCGGAAATCCACTCTTCCATACTTTCAACTACAAAGCCAGCATCTTTTAACCAAGAAAAATAATTAGATAGAGGATGATGAAATGTCCATGTGATTGGTGATTTTTCTTTTCCAGGATGCGTAGTTATCGGAATCTCCATTTCTGACATGTACTTGTCTATGCGTCTGTATTCAATCTTCCTACTTGAATCAATACCCCAACTGCTTTGGCGTGGTATGCGAAAACAGGGATGATTAAGTACGATTACTAGTTTTCCGGATAGTTTTATATGTTGGGAGGCTTGTAGGAGTGCAAGATGAGGATGTCTAATATTTTGGAGAGCGAGAATAATTGCAACAGCATCAAAATCGGCTTTATGTATTGGAATAGATTTTGTAACGTCTGAAACGTAATATTTGTGATTATTATTTTTTTCAAATTTTTTTGCCTCATCAATCAAACTAGGAGCGCTATCAATACCATAATACTCAACATCTTGAGTGATATTACGGGCTAAGATACCCTGACCACAAGCAAGGTCTAATAGGGAATCTCCTGGTTTTAAATCTAATAATCGTAACGTACTGGGGATAACAATCTTTTGGTGATAGTAGTGGCCTTTATCTGAAACAATCTTTGAGTACCATTTTGAGCTTTTTTGCCAGGAAGTATTATTCTTTTTCATGAGAATCTATTTGTATTTCTATTAAACCATCACGCACCGTGGCATGGTGTCAAGCACCCCGTTTTGTATGAACAAATTCTTTAGTTTAAACGGTTCAAAATT
>CAYLQQ010000023.1:0-5159 GCA_964386355.1 uncultured Pseudomonadales bacterium | reverse complement strand
AGGTCACATTACGGATCTTCTATGACTCGTAGTTGACTTATTTCATAGATGAAAATTGGTATTTATATAATTTTTATGTAGTGTGGTATAATATAAGAGTTAATTGATATATGCCCTTGCGTATATACTTGGCAAAGCGAGTGTGTCTGGCCAGAAATTACCTCAAGTAACTTCTTGGAACTACCTTCTTTTCAAGGAAAGCGATGGCACAAGGTGAGAGGTGGTGAAAATATCCCTTATGGCTACAAAATTATTCGTAGGTAGTTTAGCTTGGGGCGTCACAGATGACCAACTTAATCAGCACTTTTCACAGGCTGGTCAGGTCGTTTCCGCAACAGTTATCATTGATAAAATGAGCGGACGTTCCAAAGGCTTTGGTTTCGTTGAAATGGCAACTGAAGAAGATGCTAAAAAAGCAATTGAAATGTTCAACGGTCAAGATTTGGCTGGTAGAACAATCGTTGTAAACGAAGCTCGACCCATGGTTCCAAGAGATAACAGATCAGGTGGTGGTAACAGAAATTTTTCTGGACCTAAGCGCTGGTAAACCATTTCTTGGTTTTGCTTTGCCACGTCTTCTTTAAAGGGGATGTGGCTTGCAAAGTAAAGAAATAAAGATTACTCCTCTAAATACTTGAGTTTATTTTCACTCTTCAATCCTGTTTAATATAAGCATGCCATTTTCGCATGAACAAACATCCAAAGTAAACGGTTTAAGCTCAAAACAAGCTGCTATACGGCTACGTTCTTTGGGATATAACGAAACTCCAAACCAGAAAGCGCGTTCCCTTTTTACCTTTCTTAAAGAAATTCTGTCTGAACCAATGATTATGTTGTTGGTTACCGGTAGTTTTGTGTACTTTCTCATCGGGGAGGCTAAAGATGCTCTGGTGTTAAGTTCCATGATAGTTGTAATTATTGCAATTGATTTAGTTCAGGAACGAAAAGCAGAAAAAGCACTTGAAGCATTGAAAGATATTTCATCTCCAAAGACCTTGGTGATCCGGGATGGAAAACCCACGTTAATACCGACTAGAGAAGTGGTTGTAGGTGATGTGATTGTTTTAAAAGAGGGTGATAGAGTAGCTGCAGATGCTGTTGTTGTTGAAGCAGTAAACATTCAAGTAAACGAATCTCTTCTTACCGGAGAATCTGTAACAGTAAATAAAATCTGTTACTTGGGAAATGAACTACCAAAGCAACCAGGCGGACAAAATCAAGCCATAGTGTATGCCGGCACATTAATTGTCAGAGGGAAAGGTCTAGCACAAGTTATTGCAACAGGTATAAATTCTCAAATGGGAAAGATTGGAACAAGCTTGCTTACAATTCAGGAAGAAAAAACACCCTTACAAAAAGAAGTAAAACGAATGGTAAAACTGTTTGCATTATTTGCTTTTATAACATGTGTGATTATTGTTTTTGGTTTTGGTATTGGGTATGGGCAATGGGCAACTGGTATTCTTTCAGGTATTACCCTAAGCATGACTTTATTACCCGAGGAATTCCCGGTTATTCTCACACTCTTTATGACTCTTGGCGCATTACGAATGTCAAAAAAACAAGTTCTGACCCGCAATAGCAAGGTCATTGAAACATTGGGTGCGGCTACAATTTTATGCGTTGATAAGACAGGAACGCTTACAGAAAATAAAATGAAGCTCAACACGCTGGTAACAGCTTTTGAAACTTTTGATTTTAATACCAATGCTATATCTCCAATAATTAAAAGACTAATTAAAACTGCTTTTCTTGCCTCGTCATCTGATGGGTACGACCCAATTGAAAAAGCGATAATAGAACGAAACACTAGCAAAAACGAACAAGAACTGGAACTCATTGAAGAAATACCATTTTCTATAAAAACGTTTTCTGTAAGCTATGTTTGGAAGGATACGTCTAATGGTACTATGTTTGTGGCTACAAAAGGCGCTCCCGAGTATGTACTAAAACTATGTAATATTAAAGGGGATGAACGTAAGCAGTGGATCGAAAAACTGGAAAAATTAGCCCAAAGCGGTCATCGTGTTTTGGCAGTTGCCCATGCTAAAGTTCCTAAAAACACAGATTATTTGGATACTGGAAACATTTCGTATGAGTTTTTAGGTCTACTGGGCTTTGTAGATCCCATAAAACCGTATGTAAGCAGTGCAATTAAAAGTTGCAAGCGAGCAGGTATTAGAGTAGCTATGATAACTGGTGATTATCCCCAAACTGCTATGTATGTAGCTTCGCAGATTGGTATCGAAAATCCCGAAATTAATATTACAGGGCAAGACTTGGAGAAACTATCACGCAGTGAACTTTTAGAACGAGTTAAAAATACAAACATTTATTGCCGAATTATTCCTACCCAAAAATTGCGCATAATACAGCTATTAAAAGCAAGTGGCCAGGTAGTTGCCATGACCGGTGACGGAATAAATGATGCTCCAGCCTTAAAGGCAGCCAGTATTGGTGTTGCAATGGGTAAACGAGGCACTGATGTCGCACGCGAATCAAGTGACCTAATTATTTTGGACGATGACTTTAGAACAATAGTACAAGGTATTCGGATGGGTCGGCGGATTTATAATAATATAAAAAAGGCTATGGCATATGTTGTGGCCATGCATATTCCAATTGCCGGTTTGGCGCTTTTACCAGTACTATTTGGCTTACCTGTAGTCTTATTTCCAATGCATGTAGCATTTCTTGAGCTCATAATCGATCCCGCATGTACAACAATATTTGAAGGGGAAAAAGAAAATGATCAAGTCATGAATAAGCCGCCCAGATCTCCTGACGAATCACTTTTCAATAGAAGAACTGGAATCTTTTCAATACTACAAGGCTTATCACTTTTTATCATGGTATTTACTAGTTACTGGTTGAGCCTGTATGTATTTAAATTGGATGAGGCTTCGATACGTACTGCTACATTCCTCACCTTAGTTGTTGGAAATCTTGCTCTTATTACAACAAACAGATCCTGGACAAAACATATAGGAGAGCTACTTTTTTCAAAAAATATTGCCTACTGGATAGTTATCAGTTTAGCTGCTGCTGGTTTGGGGGTTAGTATCTATATACAAGAGGTCAGGAAATTTTTCCATTTTGGAGAGCTAACATATGATGTAATTGTAATTTCAGCAATGTTGGGAGTATTTAGTATTATGTTTTTTGAGCTTCGAAAAATACTTATTAGAACAGGTATTAGTTTCTTCAATGCTATTAGGTGAATAGCGCTCTCATCTCACTCTTATCCGAATCTTTTCTCCAGGTTAAAGATTAGTCATATGATGACTACATGTTTTGTATGAAAGGAGGTGAGAGATATGGCAACTAAACGAAATAGATTTATGACTGTCGAAGAGGCTGGGAGAAAAGGGGGCCAATCAACTGCCAAATCTCATGGAAGGGATTTCTATGAAAAAATTGGTAGAAAGGGTGGAAAAACTAGATCCGAAGAACTTGGCCCTGAAGGATATAAACTGCTGGGTCGTAAAGGTGGTAGAACTACAAGCAATAAATATGGACCTGACTTTTACAGTGAAATAGGTGAGGCTGGTGGTCAATCTCAAGGCAAGCATAACAATCCAGGGAACTTCGCAAACGATAGAGCAAAAGCGAGAAGGGCAGGTAAAAAGGGTGGAAGCAGATAGAAATGTCCAACCATAAAAAAACACCCCTTATATGGGGTGTTTTTAAAATAGTTACAAATTATTGACCAACAAATGTCAGGGCAATACCGCGCTTGTTTGCACGGCCTGTGCGTCCGATCCTGTGAATGTAGTCATCTTTTGATTCAGGTACATCAAAGTTGATGACATGGGTTACATCAGCGATATCTAATCCACGGGCAGCCACATCTGTAGCGACTAAAACTTTAATCTTATTTTGGCGAAAGTTAAGCAAAGCTCTCTGACGTTGTGGTTGTGACTTGTTACCATGAATGGCATCACTTCTGAAACCTCTATCATTGAGTTTTTCTGACAATCGTTGTACTCCATGCTTTGTTCTCCCAAAAATAAGTGCTTTTTCCACTCCGTTGCTGATGAGCAATTGATGTAACTTTTCCATTTTATCTTCAAGTCCTGAGTAAGGAATGACATCCTGCTCGATTGTATCGGCTGATTCAGTACGTTTAACTGATACCGACACAAGGTTGTGGGCAAACTCTTGAATTAAGCCCATCACTTGGTTTGTCATGGTAGCAGAGAAAAATAGTGATTGTCGTTCGTTTGGTAGTTGGCTGAGAATATCTCTCATATCCTTAATAAATCCCATATCCAGCATTCGGTCAACCTCATCAAGAACTACTGTCTTATACTGTGACAAATTTATAAGTCTTTGATTAACAAGGTCTTTAAGTCGTCCCGGAGTGCTAATCAGAAAATTATGATATGATTCGAGACTTCTCCGTTGCTGATACATACTTGTGCCTCCAATTGCCAAAACAGACCACAAAGACAACATTGATGCTAGTCCTTGAAATTCATGATTGATTTGGATTGCTAACTCACGGGTAGGTACCATGACGAGCACCTTCTGTTGTTTGTCATTAAGCATTTTATTAATAAGTGGTATTAAAAAGGCTCCGGTTTTGCCCGTACCTGTATTGGCTATACCTAAAAAATCCCTGCCTCCCAAAATGGGTATGATCCCTTGATCCTGAATGGGTGTAGGGATGGTGTATCCCTTTTGAGCAATATTCGTTTTGACTTTGGCATCAATATCAAAATCATCAAAAGAATGAGTAATTGGAAAAACTTCAACTTCGGGCATATCTACGGCTTTGTTAATAAAAGAGCGGACATCTATTGGTCTAGGTTGTCTGCCATTCCTGCTACCATTACCTCTACCCGCTCCACGCGGATATGAAAAAGAACCTCTACCTCCAAAGTTTCTGGAACGAACGGTTGAACGATACATATAATTGAAATACACCACGTATGATGTAATTTATAAAAAATAACTTTAGGAAATCCTAAAGGGGAGTAAAGAACCAATTAAGAGGAAAATTAAAAGAGGATTACCTCGTGTCTTAAAACTCTAATCAGTCGACATTCTGCTGTGCAGAACATTACTCGGATTGATAATACATCTATTATACCACAATATCCATAAATGTTCCGCACTTTAATCCCACGAGGGCGTAAGCCCAGGGTGGCAGTTGG
>CAYLQQ010000022.1:0-7360 GCA_964386355.1 uncultured Pseudomonadales bacterium | reverse complement strand
AGGTCACATTACGGATCTTCTATGACTCGTAGTTGACTTATTTCATAGATGAAAAGTCTAATTTTATTCTTTTGCAATCTTCTGTTTTTTTCTTATAAACTAGATTTCATGTGAATTGCATGAATAAACGTAAGGAAAGCCTAAACTGACTAAAGCAAAGAGAATTTGGGAGGGCTTACCAGCTTCCTCCCCCTCCTCCACCTCCTCCTCCACCGGATGAACCGCCCGAAAAACCCGATCCTCCCGAAGAATGTGATGAGCTGGGGTTATATGACAATCCACTGGTAGCCTGGGAATTAAACGAGTTAATAAACGAGTTAAAGCCAATACTTCTGATCATAGGATCAGAAAAATACTGAGGCGGTTCTACATTCAATTTCTCCATATCCTTAGCCAGCTGTTTGACCACACCCAAAGATATGGCAAAAGGTAAAACCTCCTCAAAAAATAAATTCTTCTCCATAATTTTTTCTCTCCAGGCACCTCGCTTGATAGTTTGCTGTAAACCCTTAGCCTGCATAGACAAAGCCGTGCCAACTGCTGTTTTTTGGACCATGTTCCAGCCTAAGATAAATATAGGTAAAATTGTAACCAAAGATGCCATAGGAGCAGGCACGAGCAGGAAACCACTGATAATTGATGCGGAAATAAACACTGCTACAGACAATCCAAATGCCAGCAGCATAAACAACGCCCTGGTAGTATTTGGTTCTGATGTAAAGAGTTTTTTGCTATACAAAGTCTGTGAGATTTTGGTTTTTGCAGTAGCTATATGGCTATAAAATGAGCCCTTAAGGTCCGACAAGAGTACTTCATCACCGGTCGCAAAAAGTTTGGTCATCAGGAATTTCTGTTGTTTTGCGAGAGCATCATACGCTTCTTTGAGTTTTTTAAACTGGTAATCCCGGGACGAACCTATCAGCCTTTTTTTATCAACAGCTGAAATTGAGAGGTATTTTTGGCGAGCCAGATCAATGATCTCAGCTATTACATCCTGATTATCCACCTTTTCATCCAAAATAAGACCTGCTTCTCCTGGTGTTAAGTCTTTGAAAGGTTCGTAGACAAAAGGTACACGCGTACCTCCAAAGAGCGGTTTAAGTTTTTTGGGTTGGTCGGGATCAAGGTTAAATACATTAGGGGAAATAAATACCCAATCCCTACCCTTTTTATACCAAAGCCAAAACATGATAAGTAATGGCAAAAAGGGGAGTGCGATAAGTATGTTGTCTTTGATCCGTTTGATCATCTTTTCCTGCTCAGTCGGGAATTGAATTTGGTTAGGTTTGGCAAAAGCAATGGCCACAGTCATGTTGTCACCATTCGTAATTATCTCATCATATCCAAATTCAGCCTGGTTTGACTGGAAGTCACTCGTACACTTGCCATCATTTTCCCCAAAGGGACCGGAGTAACAAATCACATTTCTGATCTGGGCTACATCTGAGCGGATAATAGCTTTGCTTGATAGTATTGGGATCTGCCAACCCTCCCCAGTGATATCCCAATACAGCTCATCATGATCAGCAAATTCCTGTAAAGCGTACTCAACCCTATAGCTAATCACATACGTTTTTTTTCCAGTAAATGTGCTATTTGGATCGCCGATTTTAAGAGTCACATTTCGGTTGTCGATAGTTTTTTCAAATTGGATAGTAGTGTTGTCAGCATCCTTTATCTGGATATTTGTAACCTGTGCCGAGAAAGATACGCCATCTTTGTTGTAGCGAACTGGAATGTAGCGGTAGATGCCGTGCTTTGAAAGACTTGTTTCATAGTCTATGGTTTCTTTAATGGAAATTGATGCGTCTTTGTTGATCGTGATTTCAGAGGCAAACGAGTTTATCTGGTCAAAATCCTTGGCAAAAATTGCTTGAGGAAATAAGAGGAATAAAACGCTCAAGATAATATAAAATATCCGCTTCATACTTTTATTGTATCACTCATTTCTCTCACTTCTTATAACGTACAACTAATCAAGGTTCCCACTTCCATGACTGATTCAATTTCTCAAACAGTGCTTTTTTATCAGTAATTTTACCGGAAAGTTCATCTTGACTCAGCACCTGGTTTTCACAATGTAAGTCATGTCTGCGGTTGTACTGTCTTACCTCCTGTGAGTCTAATCCACCAGATACTTCACTTGAATGAAGTGTTTTTAGAATAGATGGATGCTCTAAAAAGCGCGACAACCTGTTGAACTGGTAAAAACCAGTACCACTACCCTCGTGGTGCATTGTCAGATACAGTTTCTGTTTTGGTCTTGTAACAGCAACATATAGCAAGCGCTGTTCTTCTTCAAGTTGATCAGAGAATTTAAGTGAGAATCTACTGGGAAATACACCGTCTATCAAGCCGATCACGTATACTACATCCCACTCCAAACCTTTAGCAGAATGTATGGTTGAAAGAACTAATGGTTTTTCATCTTCTGTTTCCGGATCGATTTTTTCTACTCCCCGTTCCGGCGGTTCAAGAGCTAAGTCAGACAACAGATCAGGTATTGTGCTATAACGCGAACCGATCTCTATCACTGTCTGTACATCTGCCTCACGCAATCGCCATTCATCATACGTTTTCTCTCCAATTTTGCAGTAGTACTCAAAAATGATCGGCATGAGATCTACGGGTTTTTGGTTTAAAGAAGCACTACATGCCATGAACATGTTTACCAACTTCATGAGAGATACTGAGAAGCTTGACCCTGACCCGTAATTCTCCTCCAGATTTTGCAAGCTTTGCGTAAAGGTCGCTCCTGTTTTGATGGTTGCAAACATTTTTGTTGCTGTTGCAGGGCCGACACCTTCCAGTAATCGTAAAACTCTCATCCAAGCCAGCTCATCTTTATAATTATGTATGATTTTGAGATAACTTAAGAAGTCTTTAATATGCGCAGTTTCATAAAATTTCAGACCTCCATACATCTGGTATGGAATTCCTCTTCTGCTTAACTCTGTTTGCAAAGCAATTGAAATGTATGCGGAACGAAACAAAATGGCTTGTTTGGCAAAATCTATGTTGGTATCTCTGTATTTTTTTATCATCTCAGCGATCCACGCGGCTTCATCATAGGGGTTTTTAAAAACCATTAGACTCGGTTTATCTCCGGCTTGCTCCAAGGCTGAAGTCAGTGTTTTACTGTATTTTTTTGTCAGGTTACTCAGTACGTTGTTTCCCAGATTTAATATTTCCTGTGTAGATCTGTAGTTCTGCTCCAGTTTAATAATCTCACAGTTAGCAAATTTAAGTGGAAATTCCATGATGTTGGCATGTGTAGCTCCCCGAAAACCATAAATACTTTGGGCGTCATCTCCCACTGCCATGATGTTATTATGCTCTTTTGCAAGAAGATAGCTGATGTCTCCCTGCAGCTTGTTTGTATCCTGATACTCATCAACCATAATGTGCCGATACTGTTGTCCCAATCTGTTTGCTACAAAAGGATCTTCAAGCAAAAGTTTTAAGTACACCAACAGATCATCATAGTCTACATAATCCCCATTCAACTTCTCTTTGTGGTAGTTCACTTTCACCTTTTCAAGCTCACTTATTAGCTCTTCAAACTGCGGATACTCACGAATGATGATGTTTTTGACCGAATCCTGTTTATTGATCGATTTGCTAATAATACTTTGGACAGTTTCCTTTTTAGGGAAACGCTGACGAATATCATACAAGTCCAATTGGTTAACAGCTTTTCCTACCAGCTCAACACTGTCGCTCTGGTCAAGGATGGTAAATGAATTTGAAAGCCCGATCTTGCCCCCGTACCGCTTGAGCAGTTTAAATGCAAAACTGTGGAAAGTCCCGCCATCAATCAATTGGCTTCTCTGGTCATGCGAGGCAGCCCGCTCCATCATCTGTCTTGATGCTTTACGGGTAAAGGTCAGAAGTAAAATGGAACCGGGATCAACTCCCATCTGAATCAGGTGCAAAACCCGGTACTCAATGACCCGCGTCTTACCCGAGCCCGCTCCTGCAATAACCAACACCGGTCTATCTATCGTAGTTGCAGCCTTGAATTGGGATGGGTTGAGGTGCTTGCCGAGATCGATCATAACGACTTACTATACCATGAACAATGGGGCAGGATACGTTCACATTATCTTAACAAATCAATGTTTTAATAGGGTAATGAATCAGAATAAAAAGTTGTATCCGCTAACCCCACAAGAGAAGGCAGTCATAGAGCATAAGGCCACTGAACCACCCTTTTCCGGTGAGTACGATGATTTTTTTCAACCAGGAACGTATCTGTGTAGACGTTGCCATAAGCCATTATACAAATCAGATGATAAATTTAATTCAGGTTGTGGCTGGCCAAGTTTTGATGACGAAATAAATGGTGCGGTTAAACACATACCTGATCCTGATGGACACCGTACAGAGATCATATGTGCTAACTGTGGTGGACACCTGGGACACGTATTTGAAGGGGAGCATTTGACAGATAAGAATATCCGGCACTGTGTAAATTCACTATCTATGAAGTTTGTACCTAAGGAGTAGAACTATGCAATCTATCATTCTCGGAGGAGGCTGTTTCTGGTGCACCGAGGCAGTCTACCAACGAATCCCAGGAATTACTAAAGTAATTCCCGGTTATGCTGGAGGTCATACCCAAAATCCTAGCTATGAAACGGTTTGCGAAGGTAATACTGACCACGCTGAAGTAGTTAAGGTTGAATTTGAGCCTGACCAAATTACTCTGGAAAAAA
The DNA here is from genome assembly GCA_964386355.1 of uncultured Pseudomonadales bacterium. Taxonomy (GTDB): domain Bacteria; phylum Patescibacteriota; class Microgenomatia; order UBA1400; family UBA1449; genus CAYLQQ01. The sequence goes on along the minus strand of CAYLQQ010000022.1, from coordinate 2,642 downwards.
TTCTTGAGATCTTCTGGCTTGTACACGATCCAACTAGTCTCAATAGGCAAGGCAATGATGTCGGAACACAGTACAGATCAGCCATATTTTTCACCAAACCAGAGCAGGAGAAAATAATCGTTCAGTTAATTGAAGAACTACAAACATCAGGTAAATTTGTAAAACCCATAGTTACCGAAGTAAAACGCCTTGATACCTTTTATCCCGCCGAAGAGTATTACCATAATTATTTTAACAACAATCCTAACCAGGCTTACTGTCAGGTAGTAGTTAGACCTAAGATTGAAAAGACAACCCATTTATATTAAATATTCATTATGTACAACCTCGTCAACGACATAATGCAACAGGGCTACCGCTATACACTGGTTGAACCGATAGGAAAGAATTTCCATCCCGATTTCAAGCCTGAGCTAACTCCACAAGAAATGCTTGAACTAGGTGTGTTTGGTGGTAAATATATGACAGACTGTAAAAATGAATACCCAAAGGATTGGTTTAAACAAGCCAAGCTCTGTCCTACACACCACGATCCGAACCTCAACTTTTTCAAAGCCAATGCCAGCCAGCCACTATCAGTCTGGAGAGCCAAAGGCTGGATATATAAAGATGACCCGCGGGGTTGGTTCCAGTGGTACTGCCGGTACTTCTTAGGTAGAAGGATTCCACAAGAAGATTTAAGACAAATTAAAAGATGGAAAGCATTCCGAAGACACATCGGACAAATTAAAATAAACTGCTTCCCAGGCGATTTCTTTTGCCGGCCTGTTCAGCGCCAGGCGCTTCTGCATTGGGCATACGATGCACGCAAAATATAATGCTAAAATATAACCATGGGCTTAAGAACGATTATCAGAAAATGGTTGGGTGTTGAACCAAAAACATTTCCTCCAAAAATGATTTCTATCGGCACGGGTAGCTATGTATCTACTGTTCATAGCTTCTTTGATGCGCATGTGACTATTGGAAAGTATAGTTCAATCGGAGCTCCTCTATATGTACACGGCGCTTCAGAGCATATGTGGGTGTTTAACCGCAAACTCGTGTCTACATATCCATTCGGACCCAATGGCGAACGTGACCACAGCAAACGTGATACGAGAGGACCTATACAAATTGGAAGTGATGTCTGGATTGGCCATAATGTCACTATTTTATCCGGAGTAACAATTGGAGATGGGGTCATTATTGGCGCCAACGCAGTTGTTGCTAAAAATATCCCTCCTTTTGCAATCGCTGTTGGCAATCCCGCCAAAGTTATCAAATACCGCTATTCACAAGAAGTAATTGATGCGTTACTGAAGATCAAATGGTGGAACTGGCCCAAGGAGAAAATCACAACCAACCTAAAATACTTTGAAGATATTGATTTATTTGTGAAAAAGTTTCACAAATTTTAATTATTTCCTTTTACATGTCTATTAAAAAACTCCACTGACCTCCTCATAGCCAATGAAAAGTTCCTACTCAGATTATGGTCATCCCCATTGTATTCATAGTACTCAACTTCCTTACCCGCTTTCTCCATTTGAGTTTGTAAGGTTTGAGAGAAACTGACTGGGACAGAGGTATCAGCCGTCCCGTGATGCACCTGCAAAGGACCCGAGATATCAGAGATGAATGAGTTTGAAGAGATGGAGTTCCAAAACTCTGGGTTTTTACTCGGATCCCCAAACTGCTCAACCAACAGCTGCCGCCATCGCCTGGCTCCTGTCGGCAATGGAAACGGGGTTGCACTAGGTCTGCGCCAATTATTGAGCATATCCTCATACGATCCCACCACGCCAGCCCAAATGACACCTGCTTTAACGTCTTTATTGATAACCATGCTACGCAGTGTTAAAAACCCACCCATAGAGTGTCCCCACATCCCTATACGCTCAGGATCAGTATCTTTATATGTTTTTAGTGTAGAAACTGCATTCAGTACATCTGTAGCATAAGCTGTAGACCCGTACGCGCCTTCAGGTAGTCCCTCTGAGTCACCATGACCTCGATAATCTGGTTTAAATACGATATAGCCGTTTCTGGCAAAGCCATCGACATAGGCTACATAACGCTCAGTAGTCCTGTACTCTGCAGGAGGAATATAACCGTGGTTAAAAATGATCACCGGCCAACCTGACTCCGGTTTTTCTCCGTTTGGAATAGTTAGTAAAGCAAAAATTTTTAAACCTTGTGATTGATAGGATGCTATATAGCGCTTATAGTTTGATCCAGACTCTAAAGTTTGCTTGATAACGAGATCACTTCCAGGATATGACTGCTGGCGCATAGTTTCAATTTGAATTGGGGAAACATGTTGTGGTGTAAGCTGCTCAATGTTTTCTTTAATTTCCTGTCCAACTGTAGCAATAATCACCGGTTTTTTTGCTATCTGTAGACTAATTACCAGAGGAATGGCTAATGCTGTTATGACAGTAATAAAGTGTAAAACATGTTTCATCATAATACTATTATTATATTTGCACGAGTATAAGTACTATCTTATCCTAAGGTGTTGGAAGATTTTATGAAAAGATTACCAATTAGACCTTTATTTCATATACATGACTGCCTATAATGAATCTATATAAACAGTTATAAATTTCATCTATGAAATAAGTCAACTACGAGTCATAGAAGATCCGTAATGTGACCTT
>CAYLQQ010000021.1:0-7571 GCA_964386355.1 uncultured Pseudomonadales bacterium | reverse complement strand
TCATGTATTATACGAAGCTCCTAGAAACGCAACTTATTTCATAGCATCATATGAACATTTCACTTAAACAGTTTTTTGGTTGGTTATTTCTTATTTTATTTGCATTACCTACTCTTTTTGCTTCTATATGGGCTGTTGGTATGACTCAAGGTGCTCTCTCAAAAGAAGTTTTAGCCGATGTACCGCGCAAGATCATTCCCCAAGTTCCGGATCTTATCGACTTAAGTTTTGAAGAAGCTCAAAAACCAGGTGCAGTGACCAATCCCAATACAATAGCCTGGATAGATGTTATGGCAAAACAGGAAACAACTCCAAGGCAATTACTTGAACAAACAGGAATGTTTGCTTGGCTCAATACCGAAGTCAGTTCTACATTTGGGCAACTCGGCGAGATAGTGGAAGGCAGAGCACCAGTTCAAGATATTCAGGTCAATCTCAAGCCTTTTAAAGAGGCTATGCAAAATCCCCAGGTTCAATCATATCTATTTAACGTTGTCCAAAGTTTACCAGCTTGCACCCCATCCCAACAAGAGGTGTGGCAAATAATGCTAGAAAATCGAAATCAAGACCAGAAAAATGAGATGCCTGCATGTAATCCGGGCTTGGAAGTTTTAAACCAAGCTGCTGTAGATTTTCAAAACGAGATCCAAAATATTCCTGACCAAACCCAAGCCACTCAGGGAATGAGTAATCCCAATCAACCGATCAATATCGGTCAGACAGTGACCTCGCTGGCCTCGATTACCTTTATTTTGCCGACGTTATTTTTACTAATTGGTGTATATCTAGTAAGCACCCTGTGGTCCAAACGTATTCGATGGGCTGGATTGACAGTACTCATGGCTGGGTTGAGTGTACTTGCAATCGCAACGATTGCTCGAAACTCAGCAAACCTTGCCTTAGCGACAAATCCAGTTTGGCTATCTTTTACCAATTCTGTCAACCTCTCCGCTCAGTATCAACAGGCTATAAGTCAGCGTATCATACCCGTCATTGCCCCTATTATTGATGATCTGTTTAATCCAGTCATCAATTTAGCTATGTGGGCAACAATGGGTGGCTTGCTTGCATTTTTAGCCAGCTTTCTCATTCCAGAAAACCAAGCTCATGTGAGAGTTACTCCCTCAGTCCCTACCCAGACGACTAAAGCTGTTGATGCGAATGAAGCTACAAGTAAAAAAAGACCCATGAGTAAAAGAGGTAAAGAATGAAAGCAAAAATAAGTCTTATCACCTTAGGTGTATTCGATATGGACGCTTCGTTGATCTTTTACCGAGATGTATTAGGATTCCCCATAGAAAACTATAAACCGGGTGATAATATTGTCTTTTTTAAAATGGAAGGGACATGGCTTTCGCTGTATCCACAAGATAAGCTTGCAGAAGACGCTACTGTTACTTCAAAAAAGTTTGGATTCCCTGGATTTACTCTGACACATAATCTCGGCTCTAAAGAGGAAGTTGATCAGGTTTATAGCGAAGCTTGTTCAAGGGGTGCCAGATCAGTTAAACCTCCAGAGAATGTGGTTTGGGGTGGTTATTCTGGATATATAGCTGATCCTGATGGGTATCTATGGGAAATTGCTTATAATCCTTTTACTGATCTAACCTAAAAAAAGCGTCCCGATGTAATATCGGAACGCTTATTCTTAACTCAAATATTATTCAGCTATAACAAATTTCCAAAGAATTGTTTAATCTGATCCAAAAACTCCTGCATTTTCTCAGCAGGTCCTGACATCTTGATCAATATTCCTAGATCATCAAGTAAAGTTTTATCCATCTCTTCTTCTACCTCAGCAAGTGGACTTGCTATTGGTGATGGTGAAACTGTCTCTTCAGGTACCGGGCTTGCAGGAAGCGGTGTCGGACTTACCTCGGGACTAGCGGTAGCTATTGCTGTAGCAGTTGGACTTGGGCTGGTGGATGGACTTGGACTTGCTGTTGGATTGGGGCTTGCGCTTGGCTTGGGAATCCCAAACAGACTGCTAAGTATAAGCTTAAACCTGCCCTGTCCTGTCCCAATGACATTTATATCTGCAGCATACTTTTTAGCATCGGCAATTACACCTTTTACTTTCACTCTCTCACCGGATTTTAAAATTCCTTTTTGAACATACTTTGTAACCTGAACAGGATCAATATAAATTTCCTGCTGGTTAACAATAAACGATGAGCTGTTTACCTGACCGATAACACCGCTAAGTTCAAACTCACGTTCCGTTTCTTTACTCTTTTGCCAGCTACCCTTCCACTCTTTTTCATCTTCCTCCTCCTCATCCACGTGTAAAGGTGAGGGTATTGCTGTTTGTTGTGAGGTAGCCTGGATTTCCATTCTTAATTGAGATCTTTGTTTTTCCTTATCTTCCTTGGCATACACACCTCTCAGTAATGATACTGTCGCACCCACACCAATTAGAAATGAAATCATAAACACAATCAGTTGTTTCTTTTTCATATGTCTTCTCCATGCCGCGCCTATTTACGTGTCGGCAATCCAAACCATGTAACGCATGAGAAACTGTAATGTTACATTTTTAAAACTTAACCGTTTAATACATAGAATAAGCTAAGATAAGGATTAACTACCTAAGCGCTTGAAATACATATGTATAATGCAAGTATCTTAATAAGGAATATGATCACCCTATGGATGATACGCTTGCCCTCATCAAAGCTGCTAAAAACGGAGATAAAGCTGCGTTTGGAGATCTGTACCAGCTCTATTACGACAGGATATATCGGTTCATTTACTATTTGACATATGATAGTGAGTTAGCCTGTGATTTAACTCAGAATACGTTTATAAAAATGTGGAAGTCACTACCCCGGTTTAACATTGAACAGGGTACAATACAAGCCTATTTGTTCACTATAGCAAGAAATTTGGTTACTGATTTTAGGCGGCGAAAGAGAGAATATACGCTTGACCTTGCAATGGATATTCCTCACAACGAAGACATGGTGGAAAAAGTAAGCACTGGAGAGAATAGCCGCATATTGCGCGAAGCGCTGCAAACCTTGCCTGAACTTGAACGACAGCTACTTATATTACGCTATTTTGAAGATCTAGCTATGGCAGATATCGCAAAAGTTGTTGAAAAAGAAGAAAGTGCAGTCAGGGTCAGGATACATAGGATATTAAAAAAGTTACGTAAAAAAATGTATAAAGAATTCGCACACTAATATGATCACAAAACAATTTATCGACCAGCTCAAGCAGGATTACACAAAGATACATCCTCCGGTAAGCGCCCAAGAAAGCTGGCTCATAGTTGAAAAAAGGTTAACACACAGTACTCCTTCATTTCTAACCCATCGTATGTGGGTGTATGCATTTGTACTCATTATGATTTTTTCCTGTGCAGGCGTTGTGGTCGCATCCCAGTTTTCTAAGCCTGGCCAACCTCTCTATGGCCTAAGACAAGTTGCCGATCCAATAATGACTGCAATTGGAGGAAATACATATTCTCCAACTCCTAACCCAACTAGTCTTCGAGATACGATTAAATCTGAACAAATTGAATATCCAGTATCTACTCCAACTCAAGTAAACATGTCTACGGAAACCCAGGCAAGCCCAACAGCATCTCCAAAGACTAAACAAGATGATGAAAAAGGAAAGCAAGATATTGAAAAAGAGAACAAGCAACCGCAGCAACAGATTCAGGAACAGGTTGAGGAGGAAACTGATGAAAAAGAGCTAGAGAATAATAATGAAGGTAAAAAGAAGAAAAATGATAAGAAATGGTACAACTGGTTTAGGGATTAAGTACATCTATAAGTATACATATATATTTACATATAACTTTACATATCCTTCTTGACATCTTTACATAATACATTACAATTATATTTACATTAATGTTGTAAATACTAGCGTAAAACAATCATTGTAGTATTGTGTTTAGTCCAACGTATACCCTCACCAATAAGTTATTTTCGAACGTTACAATAAGCGAGCGCTTGTATGGCCAGATTGAAGCACTCAAACTTCCTGAAAAACTTGAACTTAACCTGAAGCGTAGCAATTTCATTGAGTCAGCTTACGCCAGTAACCGTATCGAGGGTAACCCCCTTAGCCACGCAGAAGTAACCAATTTGCTATTAAACGACCGGATTCCAGTAAACCGGGATGAAAAAGAGATTGCAAACTACTACGATATGCTGGGTAATTTGCCGGACTTTATTGACCAACCATTTACATCAGATTTGGTATTACAAATCCACAAACAGATTTTTACCCATGTTCATGAGAAGGCGGGCGAGTTCCGAGATGATATTGTGGCAGTTGGGCGCTACATCAGAGAAAACGGCAAAGAAACGTTTCGCGTCAAACACTTGCCACCTGTCCATGCCAAATCAGAAATCAAAACTGCGCTTGATGAGCTTTTGAACTGGGCAATACACCAAGCTGATCTACCCATAATTATTACAGCCGGAATTTTTCACCACCATTTTGTATACATTCATCCCTTTGAGGATGGTAACGGAAGAGCGTGCCGCATTCTAACATCCCTCCTCTTTTTAAAGGCTGGATACCGGATAAATAAATATTTTATCCTCGATGACTACTACGACCTTGACCGTATTTTATACTCTGATAAACTCTCAAGTGCAGATGAAGGTGACAAAACTGAGTGGCTCGAGTTTTTTTCAGATGGGGTAAAGTATTCTCTCCAAAGCGCTCTTGCCAAAGCTAAAAATGCTCTCCAAACGCTGGCTATGAGAGAGCGCCCTACCCCCAAGGAAAAAATGGTTTTAGACTTGATGCTTAGACAACCTGAAATCACTTCATCAGAAATTGCCCAAGCTCTCAAAGTTTCCCGCCAGCAAGCACATAATCTGTTACGTGGATTGGTTGAAAAGGGATTATTGGAGAGAATTGGAAGTACGAAATCCAGTTACTATAAGATAAGATAATTAGATAAGATTAAAACTTAATATACTTTGATAGATCAGAGTATACTGTAATAAATATCAAGATTACAATAAATAGTATCCAAATGAGTGATAACCGAAATTGTCTAGACATATTTTTATTCCATTTAATGTGTGGGAATATTGCTGATATAAGACTTGTCAGACCAAAAATTGCTGCGACTAAGGCATACGAACCACCCCAGTTATCTCCAATTTCATTACGTATTATGTAATATGCCTGACCTGTCAAAACCATTCCGCTAAAAAACCACTTGAGACGTTCATATAGTGTTGGGTTTGGTTTTATAAAAGCTAACACAGGATCTTTTTCTGCTAAATGAACATACACTCCAGGTGTTCGTTCTCCAGAAAGGATGCTTATCATGCTTAGAAGATAGCCAAACGGAGTAAGATATAGAATGTATATGATTGTCCGTTGAATTATTTTTATAATAGCTTGATTTTGTAATACCATAAAATTATTTCAGAAATTTCTTTAAGGTAACCTCCAATGCCGAAGGCTCGATAATCTCGCTCAAGGCATAATAACTCATAACGTCCCTTTCATCTGCTGTGTAGTTGATACCAATGCTTGGAATTCCCCAGGCATACGCCATACCAACTTCAGCTGTCAAATCTTTACCATAATCTTTTAGGACAGCTACAAATATATCTGCTTGTTTAATGAGATTTACGTTATTTTGGAACATCTGGTCATGCAGAACATCCTGAGGACTATGGATGACTGCACAAAGCACATCAAACCCAAGCGCTTGTATCCTATCAATAAGTTCTAGATTTAGCTGACCGAGCTTATGTGGAGTACACAGAAACACTGTTTTCATATGAGATATTTTAGGTTTATTTAGTATTAATTTATATCATTTTTACATGTCTTTGTTTACCCTAACCTAATCAAAAGTACTCCGATAATCATAACCGCCGATGCCACCCAAGCATGCCTAGTCGGTTTATCATGGAAAAATATATAACCTAGAATTAAAATAAAGAAAATTTGCAATCGCTTAATGGCCATTACTAAGGCAACTGGTCCTTCAATAAATGCATTCATTACAAGCAGTGATACGAAAGTGTATATGGTACAAGTAAGTAGCAACATGCTAATATTTTCTTTTATTTCTCTCATCCATGTGACTTTTTCCTTTTTATATAAGTAAACTGAGAGCATTATGGCCATACATAAATTCTCAGCCAGTAATACAAAGGCAGAGTTATTTGGTATTGAATTTAGTATTGCTGTTTTATCAAAAATTGTCGTAACGCTATTGAGAAAAATTGCCAGCAGAAATAGCAGTGATGCCTTATTATTAAACAACACTTTAAATGGTCTGAGCAAATCACCGTTGCTTTTATCGGCATTTAAAATGTAAGACCCTAGGACAATTGAAAACAACCCTAATATAGGAATTGGTCGTAGTGATTCTCCCATAAATATCAGACCAAGAACGTATACAAAGAGGCCGCTAAAGGCTGTGAGAGGAAATACTTGAGAAATTTGATTGTTCTTCAACGTTTCATTAGTGATTGTTTTGGAAAATACAAAGGTTAATGCTGAACCAATCACTCCAATAAAAAACAAATAGTTTAGTGCAGGCACACCGTTTTTTAAGGCAAAAATTGCTAATCCTGGAATCGAAAAGGCAAACAAAGCCCATGTTAGGACTGCCGCACTCATTTTTTCCAAGCACTTTTTATTCAAGATCACATCAACCGCACCTAGAATTGCTGATATAAATGCAAGTAAAAACCACATGTAATTATTATATCTGTATTTTTTGACTTATTCATTTAATAGTTTTTCTTTCCGCTTCTTCGACCAGGATTTTATTTCTCGCTCTCTTAGCATTACTTCTTTAATGGTCTTATACTGTTCAGAGTAGACTAAGGTTACAGGCCGTCTGGTTTTAATATAACGAGCACCTTTGGAGTCATTACTGTTATGTTCCTTAATTCTTCTCTCAAGGTTATTTGTCTGGCCGGTGTAAAGAGTATTATCGCAGCAACGTACTATGTAGAGGTAAAACATATGCTAAGAATACCAGTTGGAATTCTAAAAAACTAGAGGAGTTAGTAGATTTATATTTGCTTGAGCATTCCAATTTCCCGCTCTACAAACCCGAATTTTCTGTACACACCCCGTGCTTGTTTATTGTGCTCAAAGACACTTACCCACATACTGTCACAGCCCTGACTTTTAAAATAGATTTCTATCTTTTCTAGCATGGCTGTTCCCAGACCTTGGCCCCGATACTCCTCTTCCAAATACAGGTCAGTCACTTCACCCAGAACATGTGGTCCGATTTCCAGTTTGTTTTGCTGAGATTGTTCCCAAATAATTCCAATGATAAAGCCTACAACAGCTCCCTTATCCTCCCCAAGAATTATTCTACCCCTGTATTTCGAAACGTTTATTAGCGTTTCTTCGAGTGATCCTTCTATATAACCCGGTAAGTTTCTGATCCGTTTAAGAGGATCCAATGATTTAACATGTCCGGCTAATTTATTTGCCATATCTAACAGTATAGGTTTATCGCTATCTGTATAGTCTCTAAAAGTGATACTCATATACTTAGTACCTGACTCCGCCAAATTAGTAACCATATCAATTTCCTACTAGTTTTTCCACAA
>CAYLQQ010000020.1:0-8656 GCA_964386355.1 uncultured Pseudomonadales bacterium | reverse complement strand
CTATTTTAAACCATTTTTCTGCAGAATATGTTCATATCATAATGGGGACACCCCACAACTACTTGTGTCGAAGCCATTTCTCCCAGTTTTGCGCGAGCACCCACAAGGCTCACCTCAGCAGCAGAAATACCTTGTTGTGCCTTAGTAAGATTTATGTCGCCCCCAAAAGAAGATGCAGCTACATCTAGGTAAATACTCAGAGCACTTCTTTCATCTGCTGTGAGATTTTCTAACTGCTTACCGGTATGTTTAAGGAATTCTTGAGCCTCTGCTATTCTAATTCGTGTATCCTGACTTATGATTCGGGAAGGATCTTGTAGCATTTCTACTGCCTGATTAAAACGCTTACTAACTTCTTCAAGGGTAATTTCTGGTGGTTGCGTGCTAGTTTCTACAGGGGCTGTTTCTGCTACTTGTTGATTTTCATTAGTCACTTCTGGTATGTTTTTTCGTAATGCGGCTGCAAACCTTCTTAAATTTTGGGAAAGTCTGCTTGGTTGGCGTGCAGTTTCGCGTGAGGGTAGGATTGTGCGGCGATCAGGTCTAGGTTGATTCATTCCTAGGGAAAATCCTTCAGGTGGTCGTAAAACTCCAACTGCTTCTTGCATATACTAAAATCCTAACTTTATTCTTTGTAATGCATCCATGTAGGCCGTATCTAAAAATACATCTAATTTCGAAATATTTTTCTGCGCATACTCTAACCAGCTTTTATTATCGGGATCATCGGTGCCTTTCTGAAGAAGTTCAATAAACTCTTTTTTTTGAGCATCCTTGAGATTTTCAAGTATAGTCACAACCGTAACCTTATGTAAGGCATGAGTTACATCATCAACAATTCTATCTGAATCTTCTTTGGCAACCGTTAGAAAACGGTCTCGTTTTTTAGTCCGTAATTGGAAACTATAAAGATACGAGTTCAATTGAAGAAGTGGGGTGTTTCACAAAGAAACGGATTAGAATAAAACTAAGAACGACAAATCGAATTACTTATAAGCCTACTATGAGATAAGGAAAATTGCATTTCACCTAGTGGAAACAGCAATTAGGTATGATAATACAGTTATAACTCGTAAAAAAAGAGACCAAAATCTAACGGTCTCTCTTCTTTGGGCAGATCTTGGAGGTTAAGGTATTTGAAAATTAGGGCAGCGTGGTCACTCATCAATATATAAATATATATAATGTTATTAGCAATTTCAAGGTGATAATTTTAACTGAATTTGAATAATAGGACACGTTTAATTATATAAATTTACTTATATTTAGTATAATGATATCGGAAAAAATATTTGAAATTGTTACTATGGCTCTATCAGTAGGAATAGTCGGTCTACCAAATGTAGGTAAATCTACCTTATTTAATGCCTTACTCAAACGGCAGCAGGCTTTGGCGGCTAATTACCCTTTTGCAACCATTGAGCCAAACGTAGGAATTGTCGAAGTATCAGATAGTAGATTGGTTAAACTTGCCGAAGTGATTGAGCGCGAAGAAAAACTGGAGCCCCATTCAGTACCCCTTAAACCAGCAACGATTGAATTCTATGATATTGCCGGTTTGGTGGCAGGAGCATCAAAAGGGGAAGGTTTAGGTAATCAGTTTTTGGCTCATATCCGTGAAACTGATCTCATTTGTCACGTTCTGCGCGCGTTTACAGATGCTGATGTAGTGATTACTGGGAAAATGGATCCGGTAGAAGACCTGGCAACGGTACGGACTGAACTCATTCTTAAAGATATGGAAACTCTGGAAAAGGCAAAGAAGATGAAAGCCAAAGATCTTAAAGAAAAATTGAAAATTGAAGAAACACTTACTAAGGTAGATCAGATCTTTGCAAGGGGCGATATGCTTAACACAGTTAAACTTACCGATGATGAGTTGGAGATAGTCCAACCACTGTGTTTTTTGACCCTTAAGCCTGAGATTTATGCAGTCAACGTGAGTGACGAAGAATTACCATATGCAGATCCCAATAGTATTGCCCAGAAGCTTGGTATAAATCCGTCAAACTTGATAATAATCAGTGCAAAAATGGAAGCAGAATTAGCAGAATTGACTGAAAATGAACAAAAAGAGTACCTAGATTCGTACGGCCTTTTATTGAGCGGAATTGAGCGGACAGCCGCTTTGGCATATGCTAAGCTTGGGCTCATCAGTTTCCTTACTTGCGGAGCTATCGAATCACGTGCTTGGACTATCAAACAAGGTACAGATGCCCAACATGCAGCCGGTGCAATCCATACCGATTTTATTAAAAAATTTATCAAAGCCAATGTAATTGACTGGCAAGAGTTTGTCAGTCTGGGTGGATGGAAAAAAGCTAGGGAGGTTGGTAAGGTTAGACAGGAGGGAAGAGATTACATAGTTCGAGATGGAGATGTCGTGGAGTTTATGATTGGGAGATAAGATTTCCCTTTTGCCATTTATCCTATCCGTGCTATAATTTCGCAGTTCTCCTGCTGATTAGGATTAACAATTTAATAGTATTAATCAGTCAAATTCACTATTAGAATAATTTGACCAGGATAGGCTACAGACTTATCCTGTCCAGTGATTATGAAACACTACGAGCTAACCGTTTTATTATCCAAAGATAATAAAGAGGGCGAAAGTACTACCGAAGCCTTACTTAAAGGATTAGGGGTAAAAAAAGTAAAATCTAACTCCTGGGGTGTTAAACCTCTCGCATATCCTATCAAAAAACATACCGAAGGTTTGTACGTATATTTTGAGTTTGATGCTGAGCCAAAAGTTGCAAAAGAACTTGAATCAAAGCTTAATTTAAACGATGCAATCATACGTTATCTGCTCGTAGCTGAGTAAGTTGTGTTAACGTGGTATAAATTGTAAAATTTTGTATAATTAATGTATTATCAATAAACTCTGAATTTCAGAGTCGGAATATAAATAAAACAAGGAGGATGTATGTCATCTCGAAGCCTGAATAAAGTCATGTTGATAGGGAATTTAACCCGTGATCCGGAACTACGGTATACCCCCCAAGGGACTCCTGTATGTACTATTGGACTTGCAACAAACAGATCATGGACGGATAGCAATAGCCAGAGACAGGAAGAAACAGAATTCCATCGCTTAGTTGCCTGGAACAAGTTAGCTGAGTTATGCTCACAACTTTTGTTTAAGGGCAGAAAAATCTACGTTGAAGGTCGCTTGCAAACTAGGAATTGGACAACCCAAGATGGTCAGGAACGGCAAACAACTGAAGTAGTTATTGATGACATGATTGTGTTGGATAGCCGGCGCAGAGAGGGAGAAGAATATGCGGAAGGAACCGCTCCAGCTCCAACTCCAGCTCCAGCAGCCACCAACGCAGCTGAAGCCACACCAGTTGAAGAAGCACCCGCAAAAGAAGATAAGCCTAAAAAAGCTAAAAAAGAAGAAAAGGAAGAACTGAGTGCAGATGATATTCCTTTTTAGTTGTTGTAAGTAACTAGTAGTAATAAACAAGTAAAGGACGAAAGTCTTCGTCCTTTGGCATTATAATCATAAACATATGCAAAAGAAAAAAATACGTAAATTGCCGCCAGTAAAAACAAACGATCCTTTTGAAAAAAGCGGAACTGTTCCCAGCTACAAAAATGTAGATGCCTTGCAACCCTACCTCTCTGACAGAGGGAAAATCTTACCAAAAGCCAGAACGGGCTTAACATCGAAAACGCAACGGTATCTCACAATAGCTGTAAAAAGGGCACGCCATTTGGCTTTATTACCTTTTATTGTTTCAGCAGAATAGCACTTCCATCACCGCGCCGACTTAAGTACAATTGAGTACTGTTCACTTAGTGGAATACGGTAATTCATTTCATTGTTTGAAATAGAATATATTTCAAAATAATACGTGTCACAAGAAGTAACTGAAATTGCGGTAGCTATTGCTCAACCCCTCAAAGTGGATGCGGGTAAAATTCTGGACTATTTAAAAGTGCACATAGGGGATGTAGTAACCAAACAGACGATACTCGCTTCAAAAGGGGGTATGTTTGGTTTGGGAGGGCTGGAACTAAAATCGCCAGTAGAAGGTATTGTACACAACATTGACTTAGAAAATGGTGTAATAGTAATAAATTTAGGTAAAACTACGAGTATATTCCCTTCAACTGAACATAAAGAAAAAAATCTCATTATTACGGAGCCTAAGACTACAAAATCCACCAAACTTCTAAATACCGGAAAATTTAAACGGACTGCCAGTAGCACCTATGAAACTATAGAGGGATTATTTGGTTGCGGATCAAATAAAGGTGTCGGGTGGTTTATTGAGTATGGATTTGAATCAAAATCAATTTTACCAGAGATGGAAGGACGCATCATTTTAATAAACCAAATGCCAGTGATGTCTGAATTATATAAAGCATCTGCAATAGGGATTGCCGGGATTGTGGTCGCGACTAAAGATATTGATGCTTTATTCTTGCAAAAATTACGTGACGAATTGACAGGGAAATCCCACTTAGGTTTTTTAGTATTGTCAGGCAGTACAAATCTGGCTACACTACATGGTGTTTTAATAGAAATTGATGGAGAAAATAAGAAGCTCTACTTTGAAAAAAAGTGAGTGTATCCAAAACTATAAACCATCATATGTGTAATATAAACTGATACTGAAAATGGCACATATAATGGAAAGAAGGGAATGGAAGATACTAATTTAGACATGAATACTATTGATCATGTGGAAATGCCTTCCAATAAACCTATGACAATGAAATTTGCTAGTATCCGCAATACTGCTCTAATTTTATGTATGATCCTCATTGCTTTGGGGAGCGGTTGGTATGCTGGCAGCAGGAACATCAGGGGTTTGGCAGATGTTATTGCGGTGGCAAAAAAAGAAACACCTAGCGCAAATCAGACAATAAGCAGAACCCAACCATTAAATAGTAATGTAGATATGGGGCTGTTTTGGCAGGTTTGGGATAAACTCGAGGCAAATTACCTATTCAAAGAAAAAATTGATTATCAAAAAATGGTGTATGGCGCTATTAGCGGTATGACATCAGCTCTAGGTGATCCATATACTGCCTTTTTCCCTCCCCAAGAAAATACTACTTCCAAACAAAATCTGAATGGATCTTTTGAAGGAGTCGGTATTCAGTTGGGATACAAAAAGGAGCAGATTGTAGTTATAGCACCAATCTCAGGAATGCCGGCAGAGAAGGCTGGCGTTAAGGCCGGAGATTATCTTTTAAAAATTGTTGATGAGGCAAAAAGTATTTCTAAGGAAACCTATAACATGAATATTAATGACGCGGTCAACTATATTCGCGGCGAGAAGGGAACTACAGTTAAGCTAACGCTTCTGCATGAAGGGGCATCAGATACCTACGAAGTGGAATTGGCTAGAGAAACTATTGTGGTACCTTCAGTCGAAGTAGAATTTGGAAGAGTGATCGGGAGTCAGTTTGTGACCAAAGAAGCTGCAGCAACAGGTAGCGGGAAACTTATAGCTCATTTAAGACTCACCCGATTTGGTGAACTGACTGATGAGCAGTGGGATAAATCTATCCAACAAATTCTAGAAAAAGAAAAAGAAATTGGTGGTGTGGTACTTGATGTAAGAAACAATCCTGGGGGATACATGCAGGGGGCAGTAAATCTGGCTGCAGAATTCTTGCCTAGCGGTTCAGTAGTTGTGAAGCAAGAAAGCACCCAAGCTCCAGACCAGTCATTTTCTACGCAACGAATTGGCCGTTTATTAACTATACCTCTGGTTGTGCTAATGAATAAAGGCAGCGCATCAGCATCTGAGATTTTAGCAGGTGCACTCTCAGAACATGATCGGGCTAAGCTGGTTGGAGACACCTCATTTGGTAAAGGTACGATCCAGACGGCTGAGGACTTAGATAAAAACGGTGCGGGTGTTCATATCACCATTGCCCGCTGGCTCACTCCACAGGGAAATTGGGTACATGAAAAAGGCTTAAAACCCGATGTGGAAATTGCGCTTGATCCTCAACAGCCAACAGTTGATACGCAACTTATTAAAGCAGCAGACACTGTTTTGGGTAAATAATTGCCATGCTGCATGGGATGTACCACATCAAACCATACTCTCAAATGTTCACTGTATGTATATTTCCTCTTGTCTTCTCAGATAAAAGTTATAAAATCAAACTAAAGTTATAATATACAATGCGTGTTCTAATCCTTAATACTAACCAGATCCAGGAAGTCAAAGATAGTTATGCAGTTAATTACCTGATACCTAAAGGGTTGGCTGTGATTGCAACTGACAGGGTGGAACAAGGCTTAGTGAAACAGCAGGCGGAACGGCAGGCACGGAATCAGGAAAAAAAGAACCGCCAGTCAGACATATTAAAACAACTTAATGGCAAAACGTATAGTATAAAAGCTAAAGCCACTTCTGAAGGTCACCTGTATGCCTCGATAGGTAACAACCAGATCAAAAAACTATTAAAGACAAAAGAAACAATCGAAATACTTCAAAGAGATTCCATAAAATCTATTGGTACACATACTATAGATATTAAGGTTGGTGGAAAAAAGGCATCAATCAGCCTTGAAATTACCGCATCCTAAAAATTTAAAGACCCAAAATTTTCAAAACCAACTTCATTGATTTTTCAGAAAAATCGATTATATTTATCAAGTGTCTGATAAAATTAGTTTACCATACTCTGATTTAAGCGAATCCCATATACAAGGCTATGCCAGTGGGGTATATACAGAAAAAACAAGCATACAAGGAGAACATATGAAAACATCACAACTTATTATTATCAGCTTTACGTTAATCATTATTAGTTTTATTGCTGGTATAGTAGTTGACCGCCAATACGGTCCAGCTCTGTTTGATGCGACTGTAGGTAAGGTGCTGCCTCCAACCGTCGCACAACAAATTCAGCAGGATCTTCCAGTTGGACAGGGTATCACAGGCCAAATTGCTCAAGACGAATCCTTGGTAGTCAATGTTGTTGACAGGGTTTCATCTTCAGTTGTGACGGTTGGTATCAAAAAAACACAACGGGTTTTGCGTGGTAGCCCTTTTGGCGGACTCTTTGACCCTTTTGGCTTTTTCGGAACACCCAGAGGACAGCAGCCTCAACTTGAGGAACAGAACATTGAACAGGATATCGGCAGTGGATTCGTAATATCTCAGGATGGTTTAGTTGTAACAAACAAGCATGTCGTATCGGATACAGATGCCGAATATAAGATTATTTCCAAAGATGATAAAGAGTATGAGGTGGAAAAAATATACCGTGACCCGACACTTGATATTGCTATTTTGCAGGTTAAAAATCTTGATATTAAGCCCTTGGTGTTGGGAGATTCTAATAAGCTGCGAGTAGGACAGTATGTGATTGCTATTGGGACAGCCTTGGGTGAATTTCGAAATACTGTCACAACAGGAGTTGTATCGGGTCTGGGGAGAGGTATCGAAGCGGGTGACCAGTTTGGGTATGCAACCGAACAGCTAGATAATGTTATTCAAACTGATGCAGCTATTAATCCAGGTAATTCAGGAGGCCCCTTACTGAACTCAAATGGCGAAGTCATTGGAGTCAGTGTTGCGACAGCAGGTGGTGCTGATAACATTTCCTTTGCTATTCCTATCAATATTATCAAGGAATCGATTGATAACTTCAATAAAACTGGTAAGTTTGATAGAGCATTCCTAGGTGTCCAGTACAAAATGATATCCCGCGACCTGGCAATTTTAAATGAAATTCCAGAAGGAGCGTATTTAGTAACCGTAGTTGATGGATCTCCTGCTGCAAATGGTGGCCTCCAAAAAGGAGATATTATAAAGAAAATGGATGGCAAAACGGTAACAGATGCCGACGGGGGTTTGGCAAAAATGATATCCCAACTAAAAATTGGTCAGCGGGTTGAAGTTGAGTATTGGAGAAATGGGGAAACCAAAACTGCGACGGTGACTCTGGGGGAGTCGGGAGAGTAGGAGAAAAGTTTTAGGGTTTTAGTGGTAAGTTACTCAGCAAAGCTGGATTATTCATACGATTGTACCGTAAACATATTCAGGATATATTTTAGATATTATTAAATGTCATTGCTTATATGGCTTTATTTACCCCTGATAAAATTGCTCAACAAATAAAAGATAAAAGAGATGCAAATACTGTTGTTGAAGCAGATATTGCTGCATCAAATGAAAATAGAGCCAGAATGAATGAGCAGATAGCAGACATACGCAGGAAAGAAGAGGAGCAAAAACAGATAGCAGAAATGGAACAACGCTTTGATCGGATATTTGGAAATGTGGGAGTAGCGGTTAAATATATGCAGGAGCAAATGGCAGGAAAACCGGTCCAAGATAGACAAGAAGCGAGCATTCCATTTCAACATAATGGTCGTGATTATGTTTTTACTTTGTATGGACGAGGTCTTACCGATTACGTACAAAGTGACACAGGAGCTAGGCAGGGGACTTGTTTTGTGATTTATGACGGTGCAGATGGCCATGTTGTTCACTGTATGTCTTTGGATAAAGGTGTGGGGGAAGCAACATGGACAGCGCAGTATCTTATGTATTCACCTACCGTTGATTATAGAAAAGGGACTTATAAAGAGGTTAAATATCGAAATGTTGAAGGGACTAATACCTAACTCCGCCGGTTTAGGCAAATTTTACTATTCTTCATGAGTAACTGT
>CAYLQQ010000019.1:6991-14812 GCA_964386355.1 uncultured Pseudomonadales bacterium | reverse complement strand
TATTTTAAACCATTTTTCTGCAGAATATGTTCATATCATAATGGGGACACCCCATGGGTAGCATAGAATTCTCCAACTTCTGAAGGATCTGCAAATTCTAGTAATTTGGCTATTACCTCAGAAGGTGATCCAACAATTACAGTATTCGTATTTCTATACTCTGCATTAAGACTCATACATCTAGCTTACCTTAATAATACCGCTTCACTAATTTTAAATGTGCTCCCAGGAAGAATCGAACTTCCATTCTCCGCTTAGAAGGCGGATGTTCTATCCATTGAACTATGAGAGCTCAATCGATATTTTACCAAATTACTCTGTAATTGTCCCAAATAGTTACTCATCCCTATTTCTTACAGACTGATAGGGTGTGATATCTTGCTTGCTCCCCTTTTTTCTACTATACCTTTAGGTATTATCCATTTTCTAATAGTATGACTGATCTTTTTACTCATATTGTAGATCACCCATTTATTACTGATTCTCTCTCTCACCTGAGAGACAAACAAACAGATGTAGCCAAATTTCGCCGTCATAGCGATAGACTATGCCACCTACTATTCGCTGAGGCAATTCGAGGCTTGGACTTTAAAGATGAGATTATAACTACTCCTTTGGAAATTTCGATACCAACAAAAAAGTTAAAGGATGAAGTGGTAGTGGTGCCTGTACTACGCTCAGGTCTTGCTATGTTGTTTGGCGCAATGCAGCTTTTACCAAAGTCTAAAGTCGGCTTTGTCGGCTTACAAAGGGATGAAAAAACAGCAATCGCATCTGAATATTATTTCAAATTACCAAAACTTCAGGAAAATTCTGTAGTTGTCATTACTGATCCAATGTTAGCAACAGGAGGATCTCTTCTACACTTACTCAAAAAGGTCACTCCCCTTAAACCAAAAGATATCCGCATTGTCTGTGTGGTCGCTGCACCTGAAGGAATTGAGTTGATCAGAAAAGAATTTCCTCAAGTTCATATATTCACCGCTGCACTTGATGAGCGGTTAAATGATATCAAGTATATAGTTCCAGGTATTGGAGATTATGGTGACAGGTATTTTGGAACAGTGTAAATTGTGAGCCGACCGGGGCTCGAACCCGGAACACCCTGCTTAAAAGGCAGGTGCTCTACCATTGAGCTATCGGCCCAAGTATATGGGCAAAATAAAAACATTAAATTGTCAATTCAATTATGTAAATAATTGATACTTTCCGTTTCACTTCAAGTATTTCACTGCGTTCAAGCGTATCGGTCCGATTTCAACAGATGAATTATATCAGTATTAGAACAATGCTACAATCATAGAGATATTTAATTTGTAATTTTATGATTATTCTCGGTATAGATCCAGGTTATGGGCGTGTCGGATGGGGATTGATACGATTTGAAAAGCAAAAAGCCAGTTATGTTGCCTGCGGATTGATAGAAACAAAAGCTAATACTGATTTTTATTCTAGACTAATAGAGGTAGTTAAGTCCATTGAAAACGTTTTGGAAGTACATAAACCCGAAGCAGTTGCAATCGAAAGTGTCTTTTTTAATACAAATGCAAAAACAGTTATTTATGCAAGCCAAGCCAGGGGAGCAATCGCAATGGCTGCCCTAAAAAGAAATATCTCTGTATTTGATTACACGCCTTTGCAAGTAAAAAATGCGTTGATCGGGTATGGACGAGCTGAAAAAAAACAAATTCAAATGCTTCTTAAATATCATCTAAATTTAAAAGATGAGATTCACCAAGACGATACGGCAGATGCGTTGGCGATTGCGCTTACTCATGCATATAGTGTTAAAATTAGTATGTAACATGAAAAAAAAGATAGTATCTGTTATCATTTTGCTTAGTTATTTTGGAATAATATCTGTGTATTTTTTATGGGTTACAGGTTGGTTTGAAAATCCTAATATCAGAAGTGGTAAAAGCTGGACTGGGTTGCTGGAAGAAAAAGTAATTGCCATGAGACCAACAAAGACCCGTGTCCAGTCACCAAATAGTTTAAAACCCTCTCCAACACCAATTCCCGTAAGCAAGCCAGTGCAATTAGTGATCGAAAAAATTGGCATTGACGCAGAGGTCATCGAAGTTGGTTTAGTACAAGGGACAAATACCATGGATGTGCCAAAAGACGGGTTCAAAGCTGGATGGTACAACCAGGGACCTATGCCTGGGGAGGAAGGTAGCTCAGTTATAACAGCGCACTATGATACTCCCACTGGTGCACCGGCTTTGTTTTATAAGCTCAAAACAATTGAAAAAGGTGATGAATTTTTTATTGTAGACGAGAAAGGTAAAAAAATTGAATATGTAGTACAGCAAGCGAAAAATATACCCGTATCTACCTTTCCAAAAGACTTAATTTACAAAGACAAAGGCTTTTCTCAAATATCCTTGATCACATGCTCTGGTATTTGGAATCCGCTAAGTAGAGACTATTCTAGCCGTTATGTCGTGATAGCCACACTTAAAAACATAAGTAATTTCAAAGAACTGGTAGCTGTCGGCAAACAAGGTGAGATTGAAATCATGCAGCCAATTGAACAGAAAATAAGTTCCGGAAAAGGCAAACCGGGTATAAGTACTCAAGTTGAAGAAAATGCCATCAATAGATTTTATATAGAAACAGCAGATAAACCCATCAAGGCAGTTGACTTATATATTAAAAATGCTTCACAACTTAGTTTTGATACAATTACAGTTACAAACCTGTTCCAATCCTACGTTATAAGTAGACCGCGGGAAGATCTTGTTCTTATCCATTTATTCCAGCCACAGGATTTTGCAGCTATCGACACAAGTAGGTTACGTATGAGTATGGTAGAAATACAGGCAGGACTAACTAGTGAGCTTTATGAAATATCTTGGGAGTATCCATTTGCAAGCAAAATGTATCCAGAGGATACTATTGAATCTCAATTGCCCGAGTAAAAATGAGGATAATTTTGTATAATACTTTTTGTTCTTTTGAAAGCATGCATTATGTGCATGCAAAATGATTATTTTGGTCCCATCGTCTAGCGAGCACACGGATGTGTGCAGTACTTGAGTTTGTAGAACTCACAGTATGGCCGATGAGGATTCGCAATATAACACAAGAACTTAGCAATTCAATCTTGGTCCCATCGTCTAGTGGCCTAGGACAGCGGGTTTTCATCCCGTAAACCGGGGTTCGATTCCCCGTGGGATCACAATACTGTTTAATATTCCATAGGCGTTTTTTGGATTCTTCTGATACTTATATTTTAAAATACCCAGATTTATTACTTTTTTAAATAAAACTTAATTATAAATGATTATCTTCAAAATCTATATACTATAGGTTGTGTTATATACATATCTAATATACAATATCAATCTTATATATTTAAATATTTAAGATTATGGGAAAAGAAGAAAATAAAGGAACTCATGATTTGGGAGATTTTGGAATACAACCAAAACCAGTTACACCAACGAGTGAAGTTAGAAATTCCTTAGGGTTAAGAGCAAAAGAACAATCACTTGGGTATTCTTTTTACTATGGATTATCACTTGGTCAATTATTGGGGCTCTATACTAAAGATAATTTTCGTTTAACGAGGGATGCGGACATACCACCACGATTACCCGGTCTTAAAGCGTCTCTAAACAGGCTTTATGGCAATCAACCTGATGACCCTAGGGGGCAAGGATCAATATTGTTTCAAAGATATGAATCTGCTGCTCAAACAATGGCACAGAAATTGTTTGCAGCTTTGGAAATAAATCCTGATGAAGTTTTTGTGCAAGATCCAGAAGCGACTCCTCATACCCATAATATTTTACCAGAAGTCAATGTATCCTTGCCTGCCAGAGATCCCAAGATATTTATGCAACTGATCGAAGATATAGGTTTAGAAAAATGGTTACAAGGCATTATGGGATTTCAAAACACGCAAGCCTATGTAGCTCAATGCTTAATAGAGCAGTATGAAATTAGTGGTTATTCATTAAATGAAGCTACTAATATACCAAGTTTTTTAAGCCTAAGTCAAAGAGTTGAAGATGTATTGCGTGAATTAAAAGTTGGCAAAATAGAATATGAAAAACTTCCAAACGAAGTCAAAGCTGTAATATTGTCGTATATGACTACGAGGTATTATTTGTATACCCATCCTAATCCTGAAGTATCCAATACTGTACAATCAGTTGTTTCAAGACCAGATTTTATCATATTTAGCAGCGATAATCCTAAATATCAATCAGCCTTGAATCAAGCTAATGAAATTCTAGGATATACATCACCCTATATACTATGTGACCCTGAATTTGAAGATAGATTTAAAATATTAGAAGAACTAATCGAAGGAATACTATCAGGGGGAGATGGGGGTGATGGCGGCATTAAAATGACAATTATTGAGGTTAAATCTACATTTTCAGATGAGCCGCTTGATGATGATGGAATTATCGATAAGTATGTGAAAACACTCGGTCATCAATTGATGTCTCTTGTTCAGTTTACGTCGCTTGTTGCAAGCACATCATGTTCAGAAATTTTTGATAAAGAGGGTTCGCCTGGTTATTTATTACTAAATTTTATAAAATCTAACTACACTGATCATCATAGCCTGATAGAGTTGATTAATTTTATGATAATAAATGATAAATTAAGATTTATTCTTGCATATTACAATGACAATGTGCTAATAAATGCTGAAGATAAAAAAGTTGAACACAATATTCCCATCCCTTATTTAGATCCACAAAATAATTATTTTGATCCCCGTAAAAACACAGGAGATGTATCAACTGAAGTAGTTAACATCCCGGCTCGGTTGGTATTTCGGGCAGCCAGAAGAATTGCACAAGAGGTGGTTGAACAGTTTTATTCTAATAAACATCCGCTTATCAAGGTTGTTGATGCACAACGTCAAACTGAAAGTAGCAATGCTAACATAGTTGGAGAAAACCAAAGTTTCGGACATTTTATAGACAGTGACGAAGAATAATCAGACACTGCAAGTGATATTTGACCCTTTGAATGACCCCTGATAAATATTAATGATAGACTGTGATTCCAGAAAACTCATGATCCCATATTTTCTGATAACATTTACAACCGAAATGCATAATTATATTTTGTATTAATGATTAATTTTTTATAAAACAAATCTTTATACCCTCTTGCTAAATATAATTATATACGCTGTTATATATATTTTATTTAGTTGCTAACCTCTATTATTACACATCTTATTTGTATTAATATTGCTTTTTATTATGAATAATTCGGCTTACCCTTAAAGTCCCATAGCTGTATGTCAATAGCTGAAATTCCAAGATCTCTAAGTTCAACAGAGAAAATTTTACACTCCCCCACAATTCCTTCTCAATACAGTAGTAAGAGATTAATTATAGACGAAATATCCAATTACAGGCATAATGGTATAGATATGCTACAAGTTCCTGATATTGCAATAGACGAACCCAGAACAAGCCTCACACGACCAACTAAAACTACTACAGTGCTTTTTGAAAATCCTGTTCTGAAAGATAAACCTGAGGAAAAGGATATCCCACCCGAGGACGATTACCTTGGTGAAGGGAATGGCGAAAAGTTTAAACTCCCACCTAACTATGCTCCATTTTTACGTGCATTTTTAGGTATTATGTTTCATTCACAACATGCAGCCTTGGTTACAGGCGTTGAAAGACCCATTCCAGAAAGTTTCATCAAGTACTGTAATAAAATCGAATCCGAAGATAATCCATATATAGATTCAATGCTGGCTGATGAGCATATTGTGCCCAAACTGCTAGAAGCTGTTGAGCAAATGAAAGAGCAGTTAGATGCTATATCAAATGATGGAAGATATAGGGTTTGGTACAGCGAGGTGTCTGCCACCCAATCACCGTTTTCTACAAAACAGCTTAAAGTGCTATTATCGGACCCAGATATTCTTGAGCACGTTAAAAAACTAGGATTTACATCTATAGACGAATATGCAAAAAATCTTATCCAAGACAGAGATAATCCTAAATATAGATCTGCTGAAACCACTAAAAAGGTTACATTACCACTAGAAGAGCTGGAGTTACCTGAAAAACTTAGAGTACTTAATACAATACTGACAACATATGACCAATATGATTATGGCAATTTAACAGCAATTGAAGCTTCTATGGCAATAAATGCCAGGGCTGATCTTATTGGTTTTTCGTGCGATCCAAATGACGCCGAAGCTATTGAAGTTGTTGGGTCTCTGGAACAGGCACTCAAACATAACCTTCATAGCCTTGCTTCTTCCACAGCAAGAACAGCTCCCAAACTATATGGAGAACACTTAGAGCAATTAAAAAAGGCAGCACAGCTGATATGGAGTGGTAGGATTCAATGTGATATCGGAGAAGTAAAATGCTCTTTAACTACAGCGCCACCAGACTATATACTGAAAAACACAATTGGTGAAATTGAAGATCAGGAATACCTGGAAGAAATGATTGCACAAGAACATGTCGGTGAATCTAGAAATTTGAAATTTCAGTTTGATAAGATATTACCATTGTATGAAAAAGATGTTGCACATACTGTCTTAGCATTGACTACGCTTTTTTCCAGTTTGTTGCGTTTAGCAGACCAATCTACACTGCCACCTGAACTAGCTCAAGCACAAAGAGAGTTTACTAACCTCTTGACTGTTCCAAGAGAACAACGATTGCAATCATTTGATAATTCTGCATTATGTATCACCCACCTTCTAAGACGACAAAAATTTTATCTCATGCACTTTAATTGGCCGGTAATATATCCACTTCCCAAAAAACAAACTACACCCCAAGCTCAAGAAGGAGATAATTTTATAGCCATCCATGAAGGAGAAGTTTTATCAGGTGAAGCAAAAAAGAAAGAGGTTCAGCTTTTTGACTTTGACCAACTACTGGTAAGAACTACAAAACCAGAGGTAAGATTGGTTGAACTTGATCGTGTTAATTTAGCTAGGTTTGTTGCTAGAAGAGGATTAAGAATTATTGATAAATGGATTCTAAAACAACATGCTGCTGTTATGAGTGAATAAGATTCTTATAAAATAAGAAACATACAGGGCAGTTTGTTGCTATACATTACTATATTGAGAAGTGCATTTATTTTTCGTCTTCAGATCTTTGTTCGTTATACCATTCATCAAACTTTTTTTGTAATTCTGCTCTATCATAAGTAGGTCTGCGCTCTCGCGCTTCAGCACCACTACCATCCTTTACAGAAGGCATTTTATTATCGCCGCTAGGAGTAACAATATCAGTATCGTCTAAATCAGGATTGTCAAGTTCTACCTCGTTATCATCCTGCGGATCAGTAGCAATAGGTGTTTCTATAATTGAATCTGGATCTGTATCATTTGAAATAGTTTCAGGTAATTCATCAGATTCACTACTACGATCTTCTAAGGCTTCTTCATCCATTGGAGCTTCTTCAACTACTTCACTCACTATGGGATCATCAGCTTTAACTACTTCTTCTACAATATCTCTTGCTTCTGTAATAGGCTCTGGTTCAACATATTTATCATCAGAGATAAAATCCGGTTTTAAAAATCCTCCTTGATCTATATCTCCATCATCTTCACCATCACTAACAACTACCTCATCTGGGTTTTCAGCATTAACTTCATTGCTATCAGGTTTGTATACGAATGGTCCTCTATCAGGTCCTCTTACTATTATAGTTCCATCTTCCCTACTTCTTTGACGATCAACAATATTCGGGCCTCCAGTACCGCCTGGTTGTTTTTCTTCTCCGGTTCCTGTTCCGCCTCCAGTACCGCCTGGTTGTTTTTCTTCTCCGGTTCCTGTTCCGCCTCCAGTA
>CAYLQQ010000019.1:0-6891 GCA_964386355.1 uncultured Pseudomonadales bacterium | reverse complement strand
CCGCCTGGTTGTTTTTCTGCAGCCTGTTCAGAACCTTCTGCGTCTTCGGAGTCTGCTCCGTTCTCTGCACCTGCTGCGCTTTGTCCCGGAACTAATGATTCTACTACTCCAGCCAATCCATCAATCACTCTTCCAGGTATTTCTACAATGTCTCCTATAGTATCAGATACTGCATTACCAACTCTACCAGCTGCTTCATGCGTAGCATCGTGGGCTATATGACCTACAGTTCCAATAGTATCGCCTATTCTACCCAAAGCTGATCTAATTAAACTTTCTCCTTGACCTAGGCCTATACCTCCTTGTTCATCCTCTTCTATTAAGTCATCCAGACCTTCCTCATCTAATTCTTCTGCATCTGGAAGGCTTGGCTCTACAGGTTCGGTCGGCAATGGATGTAATCCGCTCCCAATCATATCCCTTATATTTTCAGCCGCTTCCCTTATTGCGGATGCAATGCTTCTTCTTGTATTACCCGCTTGAGATGCAGCAATTCTTGCAATCCTTTCAATTTTTTCCTTCCGTTCAATTTTTCTAATAGTATCTTCTCCATCGGGATCTAAGGCAATGTAATCACGCAATTTTCCAAGCGCTGCAATGTACGGTATTCCATATAAATTTAAAAATTCAACTGATGCACCTATAGGCACTAGACACGTATCGTCATCTGTTATTTTTATATCATTTGTATTTGTTACAATAGGTTTTTCTCCCGATTTACTAGCTAATTTCACAACTAAATGTGTTACTGAACCATCAGCAAGTTCACGCAGCTGTGTGCCTGATACAGGAATACCAATAATAGTTCCCATATGTTTATCTTCCCCATCTTGTAATTCAAAGTTTGCATATCCAATTAATGAAGTGTATGTTCCAGCTCTTATTGCTAATCTTGTCAATACATCAGATGTACGACCTTCTAATATTTTTTCTTCATCACTATTTCTTTTAGTTCCAACACCACAGCTAATTACCTCTATACTATCAAGAAGCTCTGCCATTTCTGCAAACCAACGTCTCGTAACTTTTGGATCAGAGTGTTTGACTCCCATATTTTCTTGCAATATCTGAGAATCAAACAAATAGACAAGCTCTATTGGCACTTGATGGGTTGCTTTATTGAACGAATAACGGTCAAATACTGACCGAAATACATCTGCAGGCATGTTGCTCGCTTGCATTTGATCTACATGTGCATCTACTTCTTCTCCCGTAAATGATGTGCTTTTAACTTCATCAGCCTCATCATGATGAATGGCAATAAGTCCTATCATTGCCCGTACGTACCGTAAGTTCTGCATAACCGTTGAACCAACACCTTGAAACTGCTCTACAATTGCGTACCTGCTTTCATGCATCTCGTCATCAGATATTTGATGCCCCCCAATCGTAACCCCTATTACATTATTTGTTATATTTGGTAAGTTATTTTCTATTAATCTGATATCACGCTGGGCAATCTCTGAATCAAGATTTAATGTTCCACTTACCTGATGTTTAGCAAGCCGCACAGCCGCACGTATAACAGTATTCATTGTATCTTCACCATCTCTATCAGATGCACCCACATTACTTACTGATTTAATTGCCCCCATAGCTACTAATGTCTGTAATAGATGGACGATATTTTCGGCATGTATTTCTGGGTAACCAAAAACAGGCCCATCTTCACCCAAACCTTTATCAATATCAATACAATTTGCTACGACGGTAAGCATTGATTGAACAGGAGTTGCTCCTTTTAATTCTGCAATTTGTCTTAGTAAAACATCAGCATGATCTTCATATTCTAAAACTTCGCTGAATGTTCCAACTCCCTGGAATTCATTTGGTGTCATAGCACCTTTTTCAGGACCAATAGCTTTTTTAGGTGCTACATAAATTACTCGCTGGCCTGAATCTCCACCACCAACAGCTCTTTCTGCAACAGCATGTACTGGTTCTGATGTGTTTGCATCAGCCGCACTTTCAGGGACCGCGGTTTTAGAATCAGGATTTATGCGTTTAGCGTTTACGTTTTTAGGAACACCGGTGGGATCAGGGTTTACCAAGGGTGGAGGAGAATCTTTCAAAAGACCCCGTTCTCTTGCTTCTTCTTCTGTTAGTATTTCTTTAGTTTTAGGATCAATAATTCTTCTATTACTATGCGATTGTCTTTTTGGAGATTGGGGTTCAGGAGCTATTGGTTGTACGTTTGTAGATACTGATAGTTCACCTTGACTAGCTTGCTGTTGGCCTGTTAAATAATGTCTATTAAAATATACTAAAACCTGTTCTGCTTTAAACGGGTCAATACTTACACCCCAATCTCTAGCTACTGCAGATGCTTCTATTAAATCAACTGGTTCAGATCTATCTCTACATAAGTTTCTTAGTATTTCAAATAATGCATCTTGTGGGTTTTTTGCTTGTAATTTTGCTCTAATTGCATCTACTTCAGCCTGTCTCTTTTCTATTTCATTTATTGCATCATGATTTACAACTCTTCCGCGTCCATTGCCGCCATTGCTAACACTTTGTCCATGTCCCTTATCAATAGGAACATCTGCCCGAACTTCTCTTGTAGGACCATTCTGTAGAAAATGTTTCAAGGATTTTATATCTAAGATTGGAACACCGTCGCTCAATGTTCTTTCATTTCTGATACTCATATGGTCGGCTATTGTAATACATGCCTATAATATATGCAATAATGATGATTATTATCTCATCAATAATATTGCGGTATTATCTTATTAATACTACTTTAAATATTACATTAAAAGTTATATAAAATACTAATAATGATGTTTTAGGACATCATCACTATTCAATTAGATAACAAAAATACCCGATTTATCTGGTTATTTATTAAGTTAATTTATCTTTTTACTAGTTATCTTTACTTTCAACTTTATCTTTACTATCCTCATCGTCTGATTCATCATCCAAATCTTCGTCCTCGTCCTCATCAGAAGCTCCGCCTTTTGCGCCTACATACGCATAAGATTTTCTTCTATAGACACCCCCTGTTTCTTGTAGATCATCAAGTGAACTGGAACTTGTCATATCTCCACCCAATATTTTTATGTCTACTGCACTATGAAATTCCAAAACAGCACTCACCTGTAGCTCTTGGTGTTCCTGCACTGGAACAGCGATTAATGAAGCCCCTTCTCCAATTCTAGTCTGATAATATTCTGCCTCTTGATCAGATAATCCAAGATTTGTCAAAGCTCCCGTTGTTGCACCAGCTGCTGCTCCTGTCGCAACACCTACATCTGTATTTTCCTCAATTCTGGAAGCTTGAACCTTGTCCTTCATCGCTATTGAAATTTCTTTGGCATTAAACCCTATATCCTGCAGCTCTGTTACAGCTTGCTCCAAGTCGTCAGTATTTTCAAATAAGGCAATAACAGCTTTGTTCATATATCCTCCTTCATTTATTTATTTTTATCAATTATTTCATCATGAACTGTTTTTATGAGCTTATCAGCAAATCAGTATTTCCATATCTTGACTGTAACAGGCAATCTACTAAGCCGTATTACATACCAGTAAGTTAAAGATAAGAGTCTGCTACTGAGCAGTCACAAGCTGACCAGTATCACTGACAACCTCTATTTCGGTAGCCCCATGTTTTTCGTAAATATCACTAACGTCTTGAATACGTTCATCTGATGTTGAAGTTGATACAAACACTTCTCCACTTCTAATAGCTGTCTCAAACATTCTGGCCCGCTCTTCTGGAATACCTATATCCACTAGAGCTCCTAATAGTCCTCCTGCAAATACTCCAAGAACTCCTCCTGCAATTCCCCATGTGGCAGCAAGAGAGCCTCCGATCAGAAACGGTCCAACTCCAGGAAGAACAATGTTTGAGAGGCCTGCTAAAATGCCGATCAATACCCCAGCCCCTGCACCTGTAGCAGCTCCGACTGCAACACCCTCACTCACATCCTGTTTAACTTGGTGAGAACTAAGTTCTCCGCTCTGTTCGTCTTTGGCAATTATTGATATATCATTGGTAAATCCTTTTACCTTTAAGTCAGCTATTGCAGAGCCTGCTGATTTTTGATCATCAAATAACGCTACGATTAGTTGGGCCATAAAACCCCCTTTTTTTTGAATTTATTCTCATAAGTATTTCTTTTTATCGTTAAATTCGTGCTTCTTAAAAGTAAAGATTAGAAAAGAAACTAATGACCTATCAACTATCTCTTTTAATCAGAAAACGCTACAATATGCTTATGGCAACTGGAGATTCCCAACATCAGCACTCACCTCAACTAACCCGTCCCAGCCGTCTGAGCATGTCCGGTAATTTACCATCACTTTCCAGCATCATTTCATACGCGTTTATCCTGTTTCTTATCTTTGCATTTTTTTCGGGACTAACCATGCGGTTTTATGCAAGTATATTGTTTTTTTTCTATGGGTTTATCAACCGGATGTGGATTTCTGTTATCTGTTTGGGAATATTCCAAACTCTTTTACTCATACCGTTTCGTATCATTAAGCTGTACCGATCTAACCATATAAAAGAGTTTGTTGATAATATTGAGGAGATAAAAAATAAAAGCGAGCAACAGTATCAGTTCCGCCAACACACCCGTAAAGGCACAAAAACTATTCTTTTTTACTCTGTAGATTTTTTTGTTCAGCTCGTATCGTATACATCTATAGGTAGGTTATTTTTGACTGATTTTTATAACAAACCACTTAATCCTGATTATTTATACTCGTTTGTTCCGTATCCTGAGTATCCAATCCAGGACAGATTTTTCAAGATACCATACCCATATTTTACTAATACGTATGATTTGGGAATGAAGTGGGTGTATTTTGCATGGATTGCAATTTTTGTATTATTGATCGCATTTCGCATCGCTAAATATGTGGCTGGTAGGTACAAAGACATGGGATCTAAACAGGTAGATAGCCTACGGTCTGCCTACAAGACAATTAGCGGTCAATTCTTGCTACTTTTCCTTGTTTCATGGCTGTTATTAAGAAATGTTCCAATTGACTGGAAAATAGGTATATTTTCTGGAGATGTAGCTTTACAGAATACCAAATTTAATACCATAACAGCTATCGTAACGTTTGCAACTCTTTTGTGGTTTGGCATCAACAATATTTATAACAAATCAAAAATCGCCAGAGCTACGGGTATTTCAGAAGATGTGATAGATAAAACTGAACAGGAGCTGTTCAAGTCATCTCTGTTTAATTCGGCGCTAATCGGTGTAGGTGCCTTTTTAATTACTAACCAGATTCCATCTGCTTTTGAATTGTCAATATTTACCCTGGAAATAATTTCTTTACTTTCTCCCTTAACGTTAGACAAGCTTATTTTAAGATCAAAACTCTCGACTGTAAAACCTACGCAAGCACCATCAGAAGAAACAAAACCAGAAACAAAAAGTGATGAGTAGCTATACCTATATAAAGCCACAGATAACTTAACAATGTATGTTTTTTCTATTTAGAAAACAGTATAAACACCTCAATAGAATTACTATCTCGCGTTCTGCGCTGATTCAAAATCACCGAACCCTACAAAGTACGTATCCAAATACACTCATTTGTCCAGTTTTAAAATCAAACGCCTATGGTCACGGACTGGAAATAGTTGCTCCCATCTTTGATTCGCTCAAGCCGGCATTCTTGTGCGTTGATAGTTTATATGAAGCTTACAAGCTCCAAAAACTGGGAATTCAGTCAAACATTCTCATCTTAGGGTACACAATACCAGAAAACTTCATGGTTAAACCATTACCATTCCATATATCGTTGTTTGATCTTGAAACAGCTCAAGTATTAAACAAATATCAAAAAGGTATTAATGTTCACATAAAAATTGATACTGGTATGAGTAGATTTGGCATACGACTAGAAGAATTACGGAGTTTTCTGGATAAAATCAGAGAGCTTACCCATATTAAGATTTCAGGGGTGTATTCTCACTTTTCAAGTGCAGATGAAGCTAAAAAAGATAAAACTAATAAGCAAGTACATCTTTTTTCAGAAGCAATACATGTCTTCCATCAATACGGTATAGATCCGCAATGGAAACACATATCAGCCTCTGCCGGAACCTTATCTGTTTATGATGATGTGTGCAATATGGCTAGGGTCGGTTTGGCTTCGTACGGGATCTCTCCAATTGCAAACAATAAAACAAATGTACGACCAGTATTAGAGTTTAGGTCAAAAATATGTCAGATCAAGCAAATCAAAAAAGGTGATACGGTCAGCTATAATGATACCTTTATCGCACCAAAAAACATGACAATCGGTATCATAGGAGCAGGTTACTATGAAGGTTTAGATCGAAGGTTGTCAAACATTGGTACAGTATTAGTGAAGGGGAAAGTATGCACAATACTTGGCAGGGTATGTATGAATATTACAATCGTAGATCTAAGCGCAGTAAAAGAAGCTCGTGTGGGAGATGAGTGCATTATCTTCTCTTCAAATCCCATGCATGTTAATTCAGTATCCAAATCGGCGCACATATGCAAAACCATTCCCTATGACTTACTTGTCAAGTTAAACGAAACTATAAAACGGGAAGGAATTTATTAATATTCATCATTTAACTCGTACTGCTACCACGAACATGTTCTGACCTTCTGGCGTCAAAAGAACTTCTGTCTTCTGGTGTGTCGCTTAACGGTTGATCCTTAGGATCAATTTGTTCTTGTTTTAGTTTTGGTTCAGGCTCTTGTTTTGGTTTTGGTTCTTGATCATAATTCATATATCACAATCACCTCCTTAATAATTACTTTATTTATAGCTAAATTATAAACACAATAATATATATTTCAAATATTGTCGGTATTAGTGTTAGAACCTAACTCCGCCGGTTTAGGCAAATTTTACTATTCTTCATGAGTAACTGTTAGA
>CAYLQQ010000018.1:0-23555 GCA_964386355.1 uncultured Pseudomonadales bacterium | reverse complement strand
TAACAGTTACTCATGAAGAATAGTAAAATTTGCCTAAACCGGCGGAGTTAGGAGACTTTCCAATACGGGGATTACTGTTTGTGAATATTCCGAAGATCGTTGGCAGCTAATTACTTGGAATGACTATGCTCATTTGGGATAATATTTTTTAGATTTTTAACCAGTTCGATCCAATTTACTACTTAACCCAATAATTACGCTAAATCACCCCCTGCATTTTATTTTGATTCTGCTATAATACCTTGGTTAATATAAAGGTTAATTGTAAAAGGTTAAAAGTTAGCAGGCGGGCTTGTCCCATTCTCTTTAGCTTAACCCTATCATTGAATATGGCACTTTATCTAAACTACAACGATATCAAATTTCAGGTTGGCGACACAATTCGTGTCAAACAATCCATTGTTGAAGGAGGCAAAAAACGTTCTCAAACGTTTGAAGGTCTGGTCATGAAGATCCGTGGAATAAAAGGTGAAAAAACCTTTACTGTCCGTAAGATATCAGGAGGTATCGGTGTCGAACGTATTTATCCAGTTGACAGCCCAAACATCGAAGAGGTAAAAGTAATCACAAAAGGTAAACCCAGACGGGCTGATCTTTCATATCTACGCAAGCGTACTGGACGTCTAGCTTTGAAGGTTAAACGTGACTATGGTACAAATAGTACCAATGCAAAAACCAATACCAACCCAACCCCAGCAAAATAGTTCCAATAAAGTATTAGGAAATAAGGGTGAAAAAATCGCCAAAACGTATCTTTTAAAAAAAGGGTATTCTTTTGTTGCTCAAAACTTTCGTCAACCTATCGGTGAGATTGACTTAATCTTCACAAAACGGATTAGTATCATATTTGTAGAAGTTAAATCGAGAAGCTCATCCAAGTTTGGTAATCCGGAAGAAGCTATATCAAAAGGCAAACTATCACATATCCGCAAGTCTGCAGAACTATTTTTGATTAAGAATCCCCAGTTTCAAAGCTTTTCACCACAAATAGATGTTGTCGCTATAGATACGGCAACATCTGAAATAAGACACTGGGAAGCAGTATACTAGTGCACAAAAGGCGATAAAATATCGTAATTCTGTTCGGCAGCTGATATCAGAGTTTTCGCAGATCTATCTCGCACATATTTTACTTCCGGGTTTGAACCGGGATCGATTCCATATAGTTTGGAATAGACTAGGGTAATATCAGCAAAAAACATATTTAAATATGCTAGCGTTTGTACATCAAGCGAATCTACCTTTATCATAATAGTGGGCATACCCAGCTCTATAAAACGTTCACTATTTGCACCAGACAAACATACTTCCTCCTGACCTAGTTTTATCCCTGCATGATTTTGATCAATTGCATCAATTTCGTGCTCTAATACTTTAATTTCAGACTTCTCTCCTCCATAAATCATAAATATGCCAATCTTAGATTTCGCATTTGATAAAAATGCTTCTAGATTAAAATGGGCATCTCTTGGCAGCCCTGCAAAACGGCTAATGATTATGTCATTTACAGTCTGTAAGTTTGTCATCTTATTAACACCTTCATTCCAAAATTGGATAAGTGAATCACCTTGTAAAGCCAATACTCCATGATCAATGCCAAAATAAATTTGATTAATTCTTTCATTTTCCCGTTGAGATAAGTATATAAATTTTGCCATAAGTACTGGAAGAGAATCTGGTTTACTCAAATTTAGTGCAACAGCTGCTTTATCTAGGGATTGCCAATACAACTTAGTATCCATTCCAATCACATGCATAGGCGCTAGTAAAATTGGTGTCCGCGCAAATCCATACCGGCCTGAAACATCATCAGGAAGGTCAAAGATAAGGTTATTATCACGCTCTGCTATGGCTCGCAGAGGACCGCTATTTGCAAATACAATCCGTTTAAATGAGCGTAATGTAAACTCGTGTAACTTTATTGTTTCTTCTGTTTTTCCGCTTCTGGAAAACTCCATAAATAAGGTATTTTCCTGTGATATGTCTTTTGCTATATCTGGTCTAATATATAGCTGTCGTTCTAACTCAGCAGGTGAATTTGCCATGAGCCAATACTTGCCTTTTTCGTCTTGATCAATGAACTGGTGATTATTCATCATAGCCAATGCATGATTAGCTTGCTCATTTGCTCCGATACCAGAATTTATGACATATTTTAGTTTATTTTTGCCAAATGAAGCACTGATATATTCATCAATTTTTGGTGCCATTTCTTTTTGGAATTGATCATAGTAATCCATAATTCCTTGACGATACAGACCAGGTAATGAGTCAGCTTCAATAATTTCTTGCAGCGATGAAAAAAGTAAAGAAACAGCATTTGATAATTCTTTACTAAGATTAAATTCTGTTTTTGAAAAACCAACTGTCACGTGTGGTATTGATTGATTAAGATTGGTATTTTTTGGTAAAAAATTAAAAATAGTTTTATTATCATCATTGTATCTTGAACTAATTATGTTGCCGATTGCATACCCAGTAGCAGAAATATCTCCAGCACCGTAACTTTTTATCATTTCAGCAGTTTGTTCTAATGATGTATGTAGATTATTCGACAATTCTTTTAAAAATATTTCGCTGTTTATACTATTGCGAAGTACTGAATCTAATCTTTTTATTTGCCGTTCAAAACTCACACTTTCTCTTAGTAGGCTTTTTGATGATCTGCCAAATTTTACAAATGCTTCTTGAAGAACATCCTCGCAAAAGCTTATAAATGATTTCCCCGTTTTATTTTCTCCATATAAATAACCATATCCGGCATCAGATATTACTTCTTTAGCTATCGCTGGTGTGCACGTTAGTGCTTCAGCCATTGTATTCATGAGAATAGTCGGTTCTACGGCCTTTAAAATGATTGTATATATCTCTTTACTCTTCAGCACATTTTCTAGATTTTTTAGAAGATCTGATATTAGTACTGCCATATAACCTCCTTATTTTATTACTGATCAGATACTATGCTCTTAACAATTATCTGTCAATTCTATCTATTCTAATCTGATAATAATTAAATATTGATGAAATAGTATTCAATATTATTTTCACTCTTCCTTTATGCTCAATGGATACACTATACTTAGGATAGTGATTTTTAACTACCTATATACTTGAATATCTATTAATGCAATACACTGCCCAAAACCCTATTGCTTATTTTTGTGCTGAATATGGCATCGATTCGCATCTTCCCCTATATGCAGGAGGGTTAGGAGTTCTGGCTGGAGATACTGTCAAAGAAGCAGCTGATCAGGGATTGCCGTTTGTAGCAGTGGGTTTAATGTATAGGGGAGAAAATGCTATTCAGGAGATCACTCCTGATGGCATGCAATTAGAAAAAGACCTGGAAGTAGATCCACTTGCCCTCGGTTTTGAACACGTGTATGCAGGTGAGTTACCTCTGTTTATAAAAGTCCATCTTACAACTATTGACGTCTGGGCACGCTGTTGGAAAAAGACGATAAAAAACGGTACAGTACTCTATCTTCTGGATACCGAAACAGACCAGAACCTTAAACAAGAGCGTATGATTACTCATGCGCTTTATAGCGGCACCGAAGAATCTCTACTCAAGCAACAGCTTATCTTGGGCATTGGTGGCGTAAAATTACTCCATGCACTTAATATTCACCCTAATCTGTATCATCTTAACGAAGGACGTCCGGCATTTTTACACTGGCAGCTTATCAGAGCACACATGGATAATAATGGCTTAAGCTATGAAGAAGCAAGAAATATTGCAAAAAATAAAACCGTTTATACAAACCATACGTTGGTGGCAGCGGGTAATGAATCTTACAACGCTAATTTACTCAAAACTTACGGCCAGTACTATGCAGACAAAATGGGCATTCCCATAGAAACGCTACTTGAGCCAGGAATTGAGGATGATCCAAACAAGTTTAACATGACTAAGTTTGCCCTTAATGTATCATCAAAAGCATCTGGAGTAAGCTTCCCGCACTATGAACTTTCTAAAAAACAGTGGCCGCAATACAACTGGTTCCATATCACAAACGGAGTTCACTTTCCGACTTGGCAGGATATGGAAATAAAGGCCTGTGATAAAGATGGAAGTTGTATTTGGAATGTTCACCAGAGAAATAAAAAAGACCTTCGTGAGTTTGTCCAAAGGTATACAGGATTTACTTATGATGAAAATAGGCTTGTTATTTCTTGGGCACGACGTATAGCAGCCTACAAGCGTCCTCAAGAGATATTCGATGATGTAGTTAGGCTCAAAAAAATCCTACAAAATACAGAAATGCCTGTCCAACTTCTAATTGCCGGAAAGGCACATGCTAAAGATACCCAAGCAAAAATGTTTTTACAGGAAATGATTCATCATATGGGATCGGAGTTATCAGGACATGCTCTTTTTATACCTAACTATAGTATGGAAGTGGCACAATTTTTGGTCAGAGGTTCCGATGTCTGGCTTAATACACCAACCAAAGGTATGGAGGCATCAGGAACTTCTGGTATGAAAGCAGCGGCTAATGGAGTTTTACAATGTACGGTTAAAGATGGCTGGACAGAAGAAGTCGACTGGTACGGAATTGGCTGGGAACTAGACCCTGAGCATCTGAGCCAGTCATTTTATCATTTGCTTGAGACTGATATTGTTCCTAAATATTACCAAAGAGATGAAAATGGAATTCCCCAAGCTTGGCTGGAGCGTATGAAACGCACGATGACTGTAGCCCTTCAATACAGTGCTACACGGATGGTGAATGAGTATAAAGAGAAGTTGTATGGGTATTAAAGATAAACATGTTTATTTATTAATGTAGTCACTATAAGATACCATTTTCTATTTATTATCTTTGCCAAAGTCGTTTTATAGAATTCTTCGTATGTACTGTTAGTCATGTATATATAATTGGTACGCCCTCAAAGTAGTCTTTTAATTCATTAGTTATTGATAAGTAAATTCTATTATGTAATACAGATATGATAGTATCAGTGTCAGAAATAGTAATAGTAGTTCTATGGATATTACAAAAAGTGCAATACAAGAGTTTAGAAATAAAATTTGGGATTACTACAAATTAAACAAGCGGGACTTACCATGGCGGCACACAACTGATCCATACATGATCATGGTGTCAAGTACCCCATTCATGAAGACAAGTTTCTACGAAAATTTTAATGCATAAACAGCCGGCGGCATGCGTAAAGCTTTATGAATCCTCTTAGTATTGTAATAGCTAACTTGCTGGTAAATAGCTTCAACAAATTCTCCCACGGTCTCAAATCTGCTCATATCTCCCATCTCATCTTTAAACCGCCCGAAGAAAGATTCTTGGTAACCATTCTGCCAGGGAGAGGCTTTGTCTGAGGCAGAAACCTTGACTTCATGGCTTTCCAAATAGATAGTTACAGCTTGAGCCATGTATTCGACCCCCTGATCAGAATGAAAAATCTGGGGTAGTCCTGTGGCATTCATGATGGCTTGTTTTAACGTGCTTAAAACTAATTGATGGTTATGGTACCGACTTACCTGGATAGCTAAGATCTGTCGGTTACAGATATCTTCAATAGTGGATATATACCAAAACCTCTCCTGAAATTTGATAAACGAAACATCTGCACACCAGATATGATTGGGCTTGGTAGGCTTTATCCCCTTAATCAAATTACTGTAGATTCGGTGCGGCACTGAGACTGTACAGTAGTAATTGTTCCGTCGTCTCCTGGGGACTTTCATCCCGTACTTTCGCATTACCCGAGAAATACGTTTGTGGTTAACGTTAAGGTGCCACCCTAGCCGTAAGTGTCCATAGCAAGGGTGGTCTTCCCAAGCTACTTCAATCTGTAATTTTAACACTTGATCCCTTTCTTCTTGTTTTGACTTGCGGTAAACATTCTTGCGATTAATCCCCAATGCCCAAGCTCTGACTGATTTAATCTGTGCTTGTTTAACGAGGCTTACCTTTTTTTTCCAAACTCATATCTAAAGTGAGTTCACCAATTAACCGTTTTAATTCCTCATTCTCCCGTTTGAGTTTATTGTACTTAACCAGGGAGATAACCTCTTCACTAGTATCCTGATGCAGCCAAGTGTAAATACTTTTATCGCTGACTCCATATTGTTTGGCTAGATCCTGAACTTTGCCTCCCAACTTAATTTTCCCTACAATTTCATCTTTGATCTCTTTAGGGATGATTTTTCTTTGCATAAGACTCCTTTCTGACGACACTATTTTAACTTAATTGTCGTAGAAACTTGTCTTAGTTTACGGGGTACCCATCATGGTTTCTGAAATGA
The DNA here is from genome assembly GCA_964386355.1 of uncultured Pseudomonadales bacterium. Classification (GTDB taxonomy): domain Bacteria; phylum Patescibacteriota; class Microgenomatia; order UBA1400; family UBA1449; genus CAYLQQ01. The sequence goes on along the minus strand of CAYLQQ010000018.1, from coordinate 17,284 downwards.
TACTGCAGCAAACCCAGGTTTCACGAGGGTTAATAAAGTATCCGGAGTTTATATCATGTTTTCCTAATATTCACTCTCTTTCAGAGACAACGCTCACTGATGTACTCAAAGTTTGGATAGGATTAGGATACAACCGGAGAGCAAAGTATTTAAAACAAATTGCAGAAATAGTTATTAAAAATTTCCAAGGTATTGTTCCAACAGATCCTGTTTTGTTAGATACATTACCTGGCATAGGTCCCAATACCGCAGCAGCCATTGCTGTATATAGTACAAATATTCCTGTTGTATTTATCGAAACGAATATCAGGAAAATATTCATTGATGAATTTTTCACTGACAGAACAAGCATAGTTGATTCGCAAATTCTACCAATCATTGAAGCTACGCTTGATACATCAAATCCAAAAGAATGGTATTGGGCGCTTATGGATTACGGAGCATTCCTATCAAAGACAATAGCAAATCCAAACAAAAAAAGCCGACATTATTCAAAACAGTCCAAGTATGAAGGCTCACTTAGACAAATTCGAGGATTATTATTAAGATCTCTGACTGGTAAGCCCATTCAGTCACACACGGATCTTAGTAAACTAGCTCCTGATGCTGTACAATTTGAAAAAGCTCTTAGTCAGCTTATTTCTGAAGGCTTTATAAAAGTCGAATATGACAAAATTACCTTGGTTTAAATTACTGATTGTATTTAGCTTCACAATAGTATGTGGTTTGATTGCTCTTTTTATATTTCAAAATATATCACCCAATACCACGAGCATTCTCAGTCCTCAAGCTATACAGGTTCATTCAGAAACAGTCCTCCCCCCATCAAAAGATAATTTTATTCCATCCCTAAATACTACTGAACCTATTTTTAAAACAGACCATAGTTGGACCGCTACACTTTCAGCGCAAAAGAAAGTAACATTAATAGCTACTGGGGATGTAGGTATGGGTAGAACAGTCAATACCAGAACGATAAAATACAAAGACTGGAAATGGGCATGGCTTAAGACAGCAGATATCTTGCGAGAGGGAGATGTAACTTTAGTAAACCTTGAGGCTCCCTTACTTCGCAATTGTAGCCCTACTGATGTCGGTATGATTTTTTGCGCTGACGCCAGACATATCGAAGGCTTACTATTTGCTGGTGTTGATATTGCCTCAATAGCAAACAACCACTACGGCAACTACGGATTGGATGGAATACGCGAGTCAAACCAACTACTAAAAGACAGTGGAATAAGGTACATAAATAATGATGAAGCCAAACCTTTCATAGTTAAAGATACGTCGTTTATATTTTTAAATTATAATGAGATAGGTTATATGGAAGAAGCTTTAGATTGGGCAGAAGATGAAAAGATAGTACGAGAAGTTTCAGATGCTAATTCACAAGCTGATGTAGTAATTGTTGCCTTTCACTGGGGTGTTGAGTACACGACAGAGATCACTGATAGACAACAGGATTTAGCCCGCCTTGCTATAGACAACGGAGCAGACTTGATCATAGGTAATCATCCACACTGGATCCAGCCGCTGGAGTTTTATAAAGGAAAGCTGGTCATGCATGCCCATGGTAATTATATTTTTGACCAGATGTGGTCACAAGAAACGAAAGAAGGAGTCGTAGGTATATATACGTTTTATGAGAGTAATTTGATTGATGTAGAATTTCTTCCGGTTCAAATAAATAATTACGGCCAACCATATTTTGTGGATGGAGAACAAAAACAGAGAATATTGGATAGCCTCAAAGAGAGTTCTCAGAAACCAAAGAATAGTTAAATACATACTTTATACTATATATTTGTTACTTTATACTAATAATATGCCCTCAGCGTACCTATTTGCCATATTATCAGCAGTATTTGCGGCTTTAACTGCCATCCTTGCCAAGATTGGTATCAAAGACATTAACTCAAATTTGGCTACAGCCGTCCGAACAGTTGTGATTTTATTATTCGCATGGGGAATCGTGCTGGCTCAAGGAACATACAAGCAGTTGGGTAGCATTTCAAAATTTTCTCTTATCTTTTTAGTATTATCCGGTTTTGCTACCTGTTTATCCTGGTTGTTTTACTTTCGAGCGCTTCAATTGGGTGAAGCAAGTAAAATAGCTCCCATCGATAAGATGAGTCTCGTGATGACAGTAATTTTTGCAGTATTAGTGCTCGGAGAAAAACTTACATGGATGAAAATTGCAGGTGTATTACTGATGACGGGAGGAGTTTTATTAATTAGCTTATCTAAATAACTATTTATCAACTTCGGCATCTTCTATTGATAATGTAATCAAGCCGTTAATTCTTGATTTTAGCTTTCTTGGAAGATTGTCATAAAGTACGAGCATTTGGGCTGCACAAACTGGGCTATTTCCAAATCGTGCTACATAATAATTTAAAGCTTCACCTCTTAAACCATGCTGTTCACATAGTCTGAGCACTTCATTTCCAAATCTCTCTACCATTGTTGATACATTGCTAGCTGCTTTATAATTTCCTAGCGTTATTGATAATAAATCAATATTATCATAATCAATAAATCCTTCCCTCATATTTTTTCCTTCCTTACGTTTAATCTAACATTTTTTATATTTTTATCAATAAGATAATAGCTAAAAAACGCCAATATCGATGAGATAAACATAACAATCCCATATCGTATCCACTTTTCACTGTCTGTTGGATTTGGATATACCTTTAACCAATCGAGTACCCATATCAACCAGTAATGGTTTAAAAAAATACCATAAGACAAATTACCAAATAAATCATCCCAGGATCGGCGGTTTTTTATTCCAGATAACATCCAAATTAATGGAACTAAAATAATATAACCGTATATAACAGGACCGTTGAGAGGAATTTGTAGCTTATCGAAATGCTGAAGTATTATTGCCATACACACAATCAAGATCCAAGTGCCGATGAGAGTAAACTTACTTATTATATATTTTTTGCCATTCCTAATGTCATACAACAAACCACCGCTTAAAAATATAAATAAGGTACCAGCCAGCAAACGGTACCCAAAAGCTTCGGTTGGCAATACTCCAAAAGCTGCTGCTACAAATATTCCAAAACTTGTTAATAATGCCACAATCTCTATCCATTTCTTTCTAAGTAAAAATGGTAGTATAAGGTAAAACTGGAACTCAGAGGCTAATGTCCATGCCTGAGGAATAATGAGTGCCCAGTATGCCCAGCCATCAAGTATCTCTAATGATAGGAAATTTAGAAAGTTTAGTGGTAAAACAGTCAGATGAGAAATAATACTCGTAGATTCCCAGTTTAATTGCGCAAAGCGACTAACGATAATCCATATACAAATAATTAATAGATAGAAATAATAGTGGGGGAATATGCGCAACCACCTGTCCCACCAAAACGAGCCTACTTTTGTAATATTGTTACTGTATTTTTGAATAAAGATCATTTTCATAAGGTAACCGGACAACAGGAAAAAGCCGACTAAAGCCGCAGCTCCTTGTGAGAACCAGTAAAAACCAGGAAGAGTAGGGTATATCTCAACATGAGACATCACGACAAGCGAGGCGAGAATAAGACGAAGAGTACCAAACATAGGTTATTTATTGATTGCTATCCTTTGTGGTTGGTTCAATATTTTGCTCAGCTTCATTATTATGCTGCTTTTTTATTTTTAGTCTACCCAGTAGTTTATGACCAGGTTTATCCGCTACACTTTGCTCAACAATTCAGCAAGTATATGAGTCCAACCGTCATCTAGTCTTTGCGATTCTTTTTTAACCATAGTATTGATGTTTAATGAAAGGGATTAATGCCAGCTTCACAGCCTCGGCATAATAGCTGGCTCTTGTAATCATTCCATCTGTGAGTAATCCAACCGCCCCCATTTTTTGTTTGCTATTTTGTATTCCGAATACAATATCATCAGCTTCAGCTAGTTCTTTTCCTTCTCTTATTAATTGAACAACTTTTTGAGGGAGTTCAAACATGCTCGTTTTAGCTTTACCAGTTTTTCCTTCCTTATCCATAATTACAATCCATGCAAATGCGTACAGCGTATTTTCATACCACTCAACACCACCTTCAAGGCCAATCCAGTAATCAGCATCTGGCATTTTGTCCTTAGCATGTATTACCCTCTGTAAAGCACCTTTTACTGTTTCATCATCTCCAACTGGCTGATTGGAAACTCCGGATTCTACTTTTAAAGCAAGGCATTCAATATCTTTTTTAAAATATGCTACAAATCCAAGCTGAGTCGCTTCTAGCTTTATCGGGTTTGTTGATGACACAACAACTTTCATATTATATAAACTTCTGGATAAAATCATTAATTACGGTAAAGTGCAATGAATGGCAATTATCTTTTGTCACAGAAAAAATATGTATCCATTTTATATCTGCTATTTCATTTTCTCTCTTTTTAAATTCCGAAAGCTTGACAATATTAGTTAGAGCAAAAAACTTTAGATGAGTATGATAGTATGTTTGTCTGGCATCTTCCAAGAAGAAATTCTCATGCATTTGAGCTATTGGATTTTTATCCATTTCAAGAATTGCATAACCTACTTCTTCTTTAAACTCACGAGTCAATGCTCTGTCTTCTTTTTCACCAGCTTGCACACCTCCACCTGGAATCTCCCATAGATTGCTCCATACCGGCTTAACCATAAGTATTCGATTATTAGTTATTGCCAAACCATATACAGATTTCCGTTTTTTTATAGGAGCATCATTTGGCTTCGTATGTTTATTTCCTAACCTATCTATAAATATTAAATCATCTTTCATAGTATTATCTGTATCAATGAAATGACTGCCACAAATGACCAAATTATGTTTAAAACCACCGGCTGCCAGTTTTTCTGGTGCCAGGCATCAAATATAAGTCCCAATGATCCGCTTAGGTTTAGAGCTAAATAATATGGACTTTTGATACTTATAATTGAAAAATTAAGCAAGACGTACGCTGTCAATATTGCAGCAACACCATACCATCCAAGTAACTCTCTAAGCAGTAGTGTATCTTTACGCTTTGACATACTACTGTTCAATAATCTCAACAGATAGGATTTTTACAGGATTAACAGGACTTGAACCTTCTCCACCTGGGTTTGTAGGTGCAGTAGCTATAGCATCAACCACATCCAAACCCTCTATGGCTTTACCAAAAATGACGTAATTAGGAGGTAGCTGGTAGTCTTTGTGCATAATAAAAAACTGTGAGCCATTTGTATTCGGACCAGCATTTGCCATCGCCATTGTTCCTCTAGTGTATTCCCCTTCGAATGGCTCATCATCAAACTGGTAACCTGGACCGCCTCGGCCTGTACCTGTCGGATCGCCTCCTTGGATCATAAAGCCGGGAACTGTTCTATGGAAAACTACCCCATCATAATAGTCATTTCTTGAAAGGTATACAAAATTATTCACAGTGACCGGAGTATTATTGGCATATAGCTCTACAGATATCTCACCCTTGTCAGTTTTTATAAGTGCTTGATAATTTTTTGTAGTATCTATTTGCATGCTTGGTTTTTCCATAGTTTTCCCTTTCGGTTGTAATTGATTTATGACTTTATTACCATTTAATACTTCTGATTGAGGTATTTTTGGTGGTCTATTTAAAATCGCATACCCACCTAGTAATACAAGTGCGATTAAGCTATAAAGTATTTTTTTATCCATAGTTGTCGTCATTCTGAAACTACCTGTCCTGTGAAGTTTTAGCTGAAAAGGAATTCAGAATCATTGATAACTTTCTAATTTAATAAGTATAACAGATACCGGTCTGTTATTTCGACTTGATTCTTTTTTCTTAATTCATTATTCTAATATCCATGTTTGAAGTCTTTTTTGATGTCGAAACAAAACGCATGTTTTCAGATATTTCCTCAAAGGATCCTGGAGATCTGGGAGTTTCTATAGTTTCCGTATATTCTAGAAATTATGACGAAGGAAGTGGCGAAACAAATGGAGTTATGCAAAGTTTTTGGGAATCTGATTTTGACAGATTGTGGCCACTATTTCAAAAAGCTGACAGGATAATCGGCTTTAATTCAATTCATTTTGATGTGCCAGCACTTAAACCTTACGCCTTATTTCAATTAGAAAAACTGCCTCATTTAGATATCTTAGAGAAAGTGAAAGAAAGCTGCGGACATAGAGTAAGCTTGTCGGTACTGGCCAGAGATACACTTAAACATACCAAGATAGATTCAGGCGAAAATGCTGTTTTATACTGGAACCAGCATGATAAACAGAGTCTTGAAAAACTGCAAAAGTATTGCGAACAGGATGTTCGTGTTACCGTTGAGTTATATGAATTTGGGTTGAAAAATGGTATCTTGCATTACACAGACAAGTGGAATGAACCAAGAACCTGCAATGTTGATTTTAGTTATGCTAATAATAAAATAGTCGAAGTGCAAACCAGCCTGTTTTAAATATGTCAAACCTAACACTATATTCCTGGAACGTAAATGGTATCAGAGCCGTAGCTAAAAAAGGTTTCTTTGACTGGGTAAAGAACGTAAATCCTGATATTTTGTGCATTCAGGAAACCAAAGCTGAAGAAAACCAGCTTTCTTTTGATCTTAAACTGATTGAAAATTATTCTTCATACTTTTCGTCTCATAATGGAAAAAAGGGTTACAGTGGAGTCGCTACCTATACTAAACCAGAGCCATATAGCGTAGCATGCGATATTGGTAACGAATTTTGTGATGGGGAAGGGCGTATTATCTCAATAGAATATGATAAGTTTATTCTGTTTAATGTCTATTTTCCTAATGGGAAAGCATCACCTGAAAGACTTACTTATAAGATGAGATTTTATGAAGCTTTTCTGAGCTATATAAATCAATTAAGAGCTAAAGGAAAGTCAATCATTTTTTGTGGTGATGTCAATACCGCTCATAAGCCTATCGATCTAGCTCGTCCGAAAGAGAACGAAGATGTGTCAGGGTTTTTACCTGCCGAAAGAGCCTGGATAGATACGGTAGTTGCAAACGGGTATATTGATACATTTAGAATGTTACATCCCGAAATGGTCAAATACAGCTGGTGGAGCCAAAGAAGTGGGGCAAGGGCGAGGAATGTAGGCTGGAGGATTGACTACTTCTTTGTGAGTCCTGATCTCAAAAATAAAGTTGTAGCTGCTGATATTCATCCTGAAGTAATGGGTTCAGATCATTGCCCCATTTCACTCTCATTATCTTTATAAAAACGGAATAATATCCACCCTTACATTTGATTAATCCATATCCATCCAAAATAGACCGAACCAACTGCAGCAAACACAAACATGCATTGCCAGAATACCTGATATACAAACCAGACAGAGTCGTTTTTAAGCAAAAAGTGGAATAGTAATTTGTCCGGTGGATTTCTTAATTTGCTTGAAAACTGCTGATTTAACCAGTACCAGATCTCGCCCAAGCTCCTGATTACCCAAAATATGCTATATAAAAATAAAAATAAACTGGTACTTTGTGTAAAATATGAGATTAACGAGGAAATTACCCAAAAAGGAGAGATAACAAGTGCATCACCCCAGACAAAAATACCTAGCCATGATAAAAAAGGCGTTTCTTTGAAAACATTGCCGTTTCTGACATTTGATACTGCTAGTACTACAATGAGTACATTAAAAAGAAGAAATGATAAAATTATCTCGTAGAACATTGTAGATACCAATAAAATATGAAACTTTCTTGAATTAAAGTTACCTTATTAATTTTAATCAGTCGCATTGATTCAGATTAAAATGTTATTTACTTTCCTTCTTTTTATCAAGTTTATCCAAACCCAAACCTTTGATACCAAAGTAAACCACTGATGCAATAATGATAAAATCTATTAATACTGCTAGAAAACTACCATACTTAATTGTTGCTGGACCTATTCTAAGCGAGTAGTCACTAAGATTACCTGCTGCTCCCAGAGCTATACCAACGATAGGATTAATAATGTCGGTTACTAACGATGTTACAACTTTTGAAACAGCTCCACCCAAAATAAAACCAACAGCTAAGCCGATAGTACCTTGTTCCCGTATAAATTCAAAAAATCCCTTTAATTTTTCGGTCATATGTGCTCCTTTAATAGTATTTACTAAATAACTTATTTATTATTATAAATGTATTTTTATGTAATGGAAGACTTGTAGCCTCTTTATGAGTAAACCATCCTATACTGCTTGACTCGCGAGGATCAAATACTAACGTTTTTTCTTCTATTTTTATTACATACTGAAGGTCTAAGTGATAATGTTGAGGTTGATCTTTATATGCAGGAATTACCTGTTCAGCAAGAAAATCTGGTGTTCTTAATAATGTAGAATCTGCATCAATTATTAATGTATTATCTGCAAGAAATCTTATATCTAAACCAGTCTCTTCATTCACTTCCCTGATAGCTGTTTGAAGGGGATTTTCATCTGGATTTATATGACCTCCAGGCTGAACCCATTTTCCTAGTTTTTTATGATTAACTAATAGTATTTTCTTGGGATTAGAGGAAGTTAGAATCCAAACCGAAGCGGTAAAATGTTTCTCATGATCACATGAACTCTTCTTCATAAAATTTGTCAAAAATTTACTGTGCCCCGGACAGTCAGTTATTCGAACAGTTTCTTTCCTGGATAGACCAGTTACGACAGTTTTGGCCGGGTGACACACCGTACGATTTAACGTGCGATACAAACTACAGTAGTTTATCATAAGCAAACATGTATTTATAGATGTATTAGACAGCTATAATTACTGTACTGTATGGATAATTCTAAATTATTTAACGAGCTAACCTTTTACTCCCAGTTTAAAGATGATCTTAGTCATGCCAAATCTGAAGTTATTATTGAAAGTCCCTTTATATCAACTGAGCGCATGAGAAGCCTGCACCCTGTATTTGAGAAACTGATTAAACGTAACATAAAAGTTTTTATCCTTACCAGAGATCCTAAAGAACAAACTGATTCCCTAGAAACACAGTCTGAAACAGAAATCCAATGGTTTGAGAAAGTAGGAATTAAAGTTTATTTAATAGCTGGTAATCACCATCGAAAACTGGCAATCATCGACAGGCATATTTTATGGGAAGGCAGTTTAAATATCCTATCCCAAACAAAAAGCAGAGAGGTTATGAGGCGAATTGATGGTGAAATATACGCCAATCAAAAAAAGGGTAGATTTACCCGTACCTGTGGCGCCTAAAATGTACATGTGTCGTCGACGCTCATCTTCTGTCAAACCAATGTCCGTAACACTATTGCCGTAGGTATTTTTGGCAAAGATAACATCCAGCTTGCTGCCGTTTTTAAGGGAAATGGGGGCAGGTAACCGTTTGCTGTGAGATTTAACAATATCTTCAGTTTTAGTCGCTCTAGTAAAAGGGAAATGGTAAATATCTGCAATTTCGGAAGTTGCCAAATAACTTGATTTGAATATGCTCAACAGACGGTGTTGAAAAAGCAAGTAACTTAGTTTTGAGATTATTTTTAATGAAGCTAGTTTGACTGTACGTAGTGATTGCCAGCCAGCGTTAGACATTGAGGCAAATGAGGAAACAAATCCATGTCTACGCTCTATAAGACTATTGCTGTCCTTTACTACCAACAAGACCCGTATCGTTGTGTGAAATAGCGGCTGATCAAGCTTGCGGTGGATTTGTGTAATTATTTCTTGTTCTACTGGGGTTTGAACTTCACGATTTTTTTTATCAGAGTACCAAATTGATGTATTAGGAACATTTCCATCGTTAAACAGCATTTGTATGGCCCATATTGGCAAAGATAATACAGTGTACATACTCTTTAAAACAAAGGTGATAACAATAGGAAAACCAGGTCGATCTACAATGGGTAGTACATCCTGATTAAGCATGATCTTATGTGTAATTTCTTTTACCTGTTTAGGCTTATCAGGAGAGACAATAATTTGTAGACTAACAAGCTCTTGAGGTGCCAATTTAGTCATCATTCCTGTTAAATAGGCTATTGGGTCATGCTTGTTTAGCTCAGTTTGGTTTTTTAAAGGGTATGCAAAATGATTAGATAAGCTAAATTCCATAACTTTGTACCCTTCATCAGTTTGCAGCGGTAATTTTTGAGGCAAATAATCAGAAACTGTATTTACGGTGAGCTGGGGTAGGTAGGCAATTAGACTTCGTTTTAAATTATTGGCATGTTTTTTCCTAGTCCTGATTAGATACCTGATTCCCGTTTCTTTGCTAGATACAATTTCCAAAGAAAAACGATTGGTTACGCCCAGTACTCGTTCTTTCAAAGAGCGGTAATGTCCCAAAGAATGCATGATGGCAAAAAGCTGCTCGGTATTATATGGACTTTGGTCAGTAAAAGAGGGAGGAATAAGTTCAAGGAAAACTGAAGGTTCATCTATTGAAATTTTAATGGACAAAATGTAGCGAATGAGTCTAAGTGCGAATAATACAATAATTGCTAGTACTAGCAGCTCAATAATTTTAATTAGATTAAGTTTGTAAATAAAAAAATCACTCAAACGAAGATATTGAGATAAAGTTTGGAAAAGATAACTTGCTTCTAACTGTTGAGAATTAACCATTATCAATATGATTAGAGCAGGCTAATTTTGCTTGAGTATAACATGAAGAAGAAATTAATTAAGACCAGTATGATTATTTTTTATAGGAAATAAGATTGTAACTATATGATAGTTAGTACTGTTACTTAACCTCTTCCCATCCATTTGGTAATGGATCATTTATGGGTATTTCTTTTATTTCAAATATATTTTTAGGTACTACTAAACGAACAATACTATATTCTTGAGGAACTTTATCTATAATTTTGTCAATTCCACCTTTTCTTTGTTTAGTGCATGTTTCTTTATACTCTACAAATGATTTTTTCGCTACATCATATGCAAATTGATGGGGGTTTACATATTCTCCATAGTCTATGCAAAACGTACTATCGCCACTCAAATATATATCTGGAGCTGATGATGTGGCTTTATACCTATCTGGATATGCAATTATGGTTGGTTCTTTTGACTCTAGATTAATAAGTAATATTCCATCTCCTTGAAATATTACTGCATCTCTATAACTGCTGTACCCATTAGTATAGGTTGAATAACCTTTTGGAATATTTTCCTCTGCTATTAAACCTTCATATGTATCCCACTTACCTTCTGGAACGGCAATAATATATTTTGCTGTATAATCCTTTGTTTGACCAACAAATAGTAATCTTTTATTGCTATCTCTACCTATATATCTAGTTCCGTTGCTGTGGATTACCGGTTTAAGTGCTAAAGTTTGCGGATCAAGTATACAGTAGCCAAATCCTTGTCCACCAGCATCAGTTTTACCCATTTTACAATCAACAAGAAGCTGATCGTCAATCTCAGAAATAATTCTATTTGAAGATTCTATCGCAGATAGGGTTGCTTGTTTGATGTTAGATAAAACAAATAAACCCCCTTCGGTTCCCTTAGCGTCATTAATACCAATGAATAATTTATTATTTATTACGCTTAATTTACTATTGTGTTGAAAGTAACAACTAAATTCATCTTTTAAGTATTCAGAGGCTTTGATAACCCTTTGGTTTTTATTTTTTGTATTTGTAATGGTTATATTACCCGATTCCATTACTACTACGTCATCATTCCAAAAGACAATATCCAAGCAGTTATCGCCAACATGCATTTCATCTAGATCTATAATTGGTTCTTTGGGATTATTTTTAAATACGAGTACGTTAGCTTCCGCTGATGAGGTAGCAAGCTTTTTAACAGTACGAAACGGTCTGCTTAAAGAATTATCTGATTGATCAGTATTATCGGTAACTTTTAACATTTGCTTTGTATCGCTTACATTCTTATCAAACCAAAAAACTTTAAATCCGATAAATACGCTAATTACACATACAATAGTTAATAATAAAGTTAACAGTAATGTATTTTTTGAAATTAGATTTTCAAAAACATTTTTTGGTTTATCGGAAGAGAGTGCTAAGTTATCTGACTTTATATAGTCTTCTGCTACTTCATTAGCTGTCTGCTTATCCACGTTATTATTAGGAGAACTGTCGTCTTCAATCACCATACGGAAAAGATATTATTGCTTCCACATGTTCCTACCAGTATAGCATTCTTTAAATATATACAAAATAAGTTATCTAAATTATTTTCTGCAATTATTGCACATTTCTATTAGACATAAATTGTAATTATTGTTATATTAAATCTATACAATAATTGCAGATTATGGAACTTAAACCAGGACCAAAACCAGAAACAAACGTGTTCGGTTTTTTAGATGAAGTAGGGTCATTGCATAATACTAATAACGAGCAAATTTTTGGACTGGGACTACTGAAGCTCCAAAGCCCTCATAAGCTCCACAAAGCTATCGTAAATTTTAAAAATAAGCGCAATTACCATAAAGAGTTTAAATTTTGCGAAGTCGAAAACAATAATCTTAATTTATACAAGGAGTTTATTGACCTTTTCTTTTCCATGCAGCGGATAGAATTTAGTTGTTTGGTTTTTGATAAAAACGGCTTAAATATTGAAAAACGCTTTCAGAATAATTACTTCAAAGCATACAACGCTTTTACTGCAAAGTTGATTAACCGCACTCTGGGAGTAAGCGAGTATATTACCGTTTTAGCAGATGATATAAGTACTCCAAAATCAGATAATTTTGAAAAAGAAATTAAAGCTAAGGTAAAAAAGAAAACCAGAAGGAACGCACTTTTTGGGATTTGCCGCGTAGAATCTTCAGCTGTAAGCGAACTACAAATGTGTGATGTATTGCTGGGCAGTGTAGCCTATGCATTTAAAATTAAGCATAATCTTGTTAATCCTAATAAAAACGCTCGACTAGCTTTAGTCAAACATGTACAAAAACATCTTAATACTGATGTATTATCACAAACATACCGCTATACGTTACGGTTTGGCAGGAAAGTGAGCGTTTGGGAAATTAAGGGTGATATATCAAAAAAGGTAGGTAGCGCTGTGGATGCAATCGCCAATTAAGACGAATCCACGCCTTCTACCTACCCATAATATTATAGCGTACCAACGCAAATATTGAAAATTTCGCATTTATTCTAAGCGTTAAGCTAGGGAATATCTGCAGCAACGTTGTCATTGCATAGTTTCTTTGGAGAAATTATGCCGACAACTAACCAACAACTACCAGATCAAATAGCAGATCAGGACAATGTATCAAATCCTGAGCAGGAGGTATATTCTACTAAAGAGACCTCAACCACATCGAGTGGCTTTTTGGGTCACACTTATGACCTCTCAGATTTAAACCCCTCATCACCTAACCCTATTTCCGATGACAGCACTATTTTTAAAGCCAGACGTTTACTAGACTTACAAGGTGCCAATCTCAGTAATGACCAAGTCAAGACTATCGTCACTGAACTGCAATTTTTAGCAGATACTTGGCTTGATGAATTTGAAAAGACCACATTTCAAGGGATGTCTGTTAGTCAGGTTGTAAATGGGAGAAAAAATGTATAACTATCGCAAGCAAAATACCGTCATCGAAAAACCTAACAACACCCTAATCTATGTGCGTGTATCCAGCGAAGAACAAGTAGAGAACTATTCCTTGGATACACAGCTTGAAATCTGCTCCAAAGAGGCACGGCGCAGAAACTGCCAAATTCTTGAAGTATTCCGTGAAGAGGGTAGGTCAGCAAAAACGATCAACGGCAGACCAGTCCTTATGGAATTACTATCCTATTGTAAAAAGAATAGGAAACATATTTGCTCAATTATTGTTTACCGCTTAGACCGTCTCTCCAGACAAATCTCCGATTACATTTCTATCCGCAAAACTTTAGCAGACTGTGGCATTTCATTGATTTCAGCAACAGAGCCAACTGGTAACAGTCCAACAGAAAAACTTATCGAGACAATACTGGCCGGTTTTGCTCAGCACGATAATGATATTAGAAGTGAACGGACAAAAAATGGCTTACGTGCCCGTTTCCTGGCCGGACTGTTTAGCGGTCCGGCTCCTTTGGGATATATAAATCTAAACGGAGTAGCAGTTACTGACCCTACTACCTTTGAGATTCTTAAGAAAGGCTGGGAACTGATGGCTACCGGAACTAAATCCCTACAGGAAATGGCCAACATTCTTAATGAACAGGGTATTAGAAAACCTAAGCTTGGGGTACCGCATCCGCTGCGCAAGCAAACAGTTGGTGGTATTTTTCGTAATAAATTTTATGCGGGTTATCTAACCTCCAGCCGGTATCCGGAAGAGATTAAAGCCCAACATACGCCTATGGTTACAGAAGAAACATTTTACAAAGTCCAATCTATATTAGACGGCAGGTGTACGCATACCCAAGCGCTTAGTCATTGGAACCGAGATAATCCCGATTTTCCCTTAAGAAGATTAATTATGTGCAGCAAATGCGGAACACCCTTTACGGGGGCCTGGAGCAAAGGACACAGATCAAAACATGCGTATTATTTTTGCAGAAAACGCTGCGGAACTCCCTCTGTTCCTACGGCTGATATTCATGTGGCTTTAGTAGAGGTACTCAGAACAATAACACCAACTCAGGAGGCGTTGGAATTATTTTTTGCACTTCTTAGACAGACCTACAAAAAGCGGTTTATGATTTTAAACCAACGTAAAAATGAAGCTGACACGGAAATAAAAAAGCTGCTCGATCTGCGCCAGACACTGGTTGAGAAAAACTTAGCCGGTGTATATTCAGATGAGATCTTTAAGGAACAAAACAAGATCATTGATGAAAAAATGGAATCAGCTCAGATTACGAAAAGTGATTCAATTATCAACAAATACAATCTAAATAATATTATAGAGTTTATGAGGGATAAGTTTTCCGACCTGGGAATGACGTTTGTAAAAAGCGACTTAAAACAGCAAAGAGTCCTCTTGCATTCGATATTTGCCCTAGATCTGGTATGGAGCTATCCTGGTCTTTCGAACGCTGAATTAAACCCGTTATATCAGATAATAACTGATATTGAAGAGGCAAGCGTCAAGTTTGGTGCCTGGAACAGGAATCGAACCTGCATCCCTTTCGGGACACGCTCCTAAAGCGTGCGCGTCTACCAATTTCGCCATCCAGGCATAATCGATATTTTAACATCAATTAGATAGTTTTACTCAAGATAAAGTTATGAGCTTTCACTTCCAATTCATCTGGTATATGGTCCAAATTGATTTTAATGCCATATTTATTTTTTAGAGCTGTATATATTAAGTAATCAGTAAAGTGAGGATTCTTGGGTAGAAGTGATCCATGAAGGTAGGTACCAAAACAGTTTTTATATCTAGCGCCTTCCATACCATCCTTTCCATTATTTCCAAAACCCTTTACAACTTTTCCTAATGGAGCTGTCATAGTACTTGTTACTTGCCCCTTATCACTCATACCTATCCATGTGTTTCCTGAATGATTCTCAAATCCGACTAAAGTTTTTGGTATTATTTCTTGGATAGTATGTTCGATTACAACATTACCTATTTTCCGATTGTCAGAAGCTTCGGTTATAGAATCAAAAACCGAAATTCCTTTAATAGTTATGTTTTCACTTGTTCTAAAATAATGTCCAAATAGCTGATAAGTACCGCATATAGTTAGAAATACGATACCTGTATCAATTGCGATTTTAATATTCCTACTTCTACTCAACAAATCATCTTTTATACGTAACTGGTTACTGTCTTGACCACCTCCTGCAAAAACAATATCAGCTTGTCTGAAATCATAGGTATCACCAACTTCAATCCCAATAATGTTTGTATCAATATTCCTCCACTGACATCGTTTTTGAAGCGCTAGCACATTGCCTCTATCACCATACGTGTTCATGGATACTGGATATAAGTGGACAATGTTTAGCTTGTAAGATGACATAGATCTTATTTCTTTACGTTTTACTGATTAGCAGCTTTCTTATTTTAAGCATTGCAGTATATGTTGGCAGAATATAAATCAGTTGTTCAGAAGATTGTTGAGCCTTTTTCATGGCTACGGCGATATCTTGCTCTATGATTATATGATTCATTTCTATATCTGCATATTTTAATCGTACAGCCATGTCGAGTGCACGAGTACCAGTTACAATTATTTTAATATGTTTTTTGCCCAGTTTTTCAAATGCCACATCCCAAAGCCACGAAATATCGCGGCCATCTGCAAAATTATCATTTATTGCAATTACTAATGATAACGGGGAGGGTTCATTGGAAACAATAGTAATGTTCTCATTCGCCCCAGTTGGATTTTTTATTAATAGTATATGTACAGTTTTTCCCTGAATTTCCAATTCCTCTTGCCTGCCAAATGATGGTTTGAAGTTTTCTATTGATGTTTTGATTTTGGAAGTTTCTAATCCCAAATTTTGAGAAATTGATATAACCGCTCCGATATTATATGCAGAGTAACTACCTCTTAACGATGTTTTATACGTATCACAATTTGCAGTAATTAAGCCATTTTTATTTTGATCGATAGCTACGTCCAAGATGCCGCGTTTAAACTCGCACGTACAATAATAGTCTCCCATATGAGAAAAGCTCACAAAATTATATTTCAAAGGTTTTTGGCAAACAGGACAGAAAATAGCATCACCATGCTCATCCGGAATGGTTTTACCAACAATATTTGTACTTTGAAAGCCTAAACGAATTATTTTGTGTTGTGAACATTGTTGGGCTAAGTACTCTAGATTGGGATCATCGGCATTAATAATCAAAGTAAGGGGTTTGGTTGATTTTAATACGTTTAGCCACTTTTTGGCTGTAGTATCTACCTCACCGTACCTATCCAACTGATCTCTAAATATATTTAATAAAAGCACGTGCGTTGGTTGGGTATGCTTAAAAATATCAACAAATGCTGCTTCATCAGTTTCCCATAAGCTAACATCGCATTTTTTTAGGTTTAATAAAGCTGAAGCAATTCCTCGGCTAAGATTAGATCCATGAGAGTTTGTAATAACTTCTTTTCCTAATTCGGTAAGAACCTTACCAATCATGTGAGTTGTAGTAGTTTTGCCATTTGTACCTGAAACAAGAATTCGTATCGGTATATTTTCTTGACGCCGACTGATATAAAGGGGATCAATCTTAAGTGCAAGTAATCCGGGAGCAGCTTCTCCTTTTCCTTTCCCAATTACTTTAATTACACTTTTAAAAAGTAGGGCACAATATGTGGCAGCTATAGTCTGTATCATATTTTAAATTAACTACCACCACCTAAGGTGGTGGTATACTGCTCGCCTGAAAGGCGTGAA
>CAYLQQ010000017.1:0-24814 GCA_964386355.1 uncultured Pseudomonadales bacterium | reverse complement strand
ACTACTATAACTAATTGGATGGCAGAGTGTCAAACTAATAAATTTATTTCAAATGTTAATAAAATTTACGGTTAAACTAATAAAATAAGTGTTTATTAGATGATGTAATTATTCTCATATCCTTATCCATTTTCATACACTTTACACAAAATATATCTACTATACATATATGGCATTTTGGGATCGCATATCAAGCCGGGGAAACGTGGAAGACCGTAGGAGTTTAGGCACGGTTGGGGCTGTTAGTCTGACTGGTGTACTTCTGATCATGGGGCTTAATTTGCTTATGGGTGGGTCTTTGGAAGATTCTCTTAATCAGGTGCTCAATGTTTTACCGCAAAACGGGGATGTTCAGGATAGCAATCAGTTTGAAGGCCAGGATAAGTACGAGGTGTTTGTGTCACAGGTGTTAGGCTCAGGAGATGATACGTGGCGGGCAATATTTGCTGACCAAAATATGGAGTATGTACCACCCAAGCTTGTGCTGTTTCGGGATCTGACCCAATCAGCCTGTGGCTATGCCAGTTCCCAGGTCGGACCTCACTATTGCCAACTTGACCAGACAATCTATCTGGATGAAACCTTTTTTGACGAGCTGACAAATAGGCTTGGTGCTCAGGGTGGGGATGTAGCTCAAGCATATGTGATCGCGCACGAACTGGGGCACCATGTCCAGAAACAGCTTGGGGTATTTGAGCGAGTAGATGTGGCTGACAATGAAGTCTCGATCCAAACCGAACTTCAGGCTGACTGCTTTGCCGGCATCTGGGCTTACAGTCTAAAGGATGAGAACATTTTTGAGCCTGGAGAGATTGCAGAGGCAATGGATGCGGCTTCTGCCGTTGGGGATGACAGAATTCAGGAAAAAGTGCAGGGCTACTCAAATCCCGAAACCTGGACACACGGGTCTTCAAAGCAGCGTGTTGCTTGGTTTGAGAGAGGGTACCAGCAGGGAATGCTTGAAGCGTGTAATACGTTTGGACAGTAAACTTCTATTATCCAAAATGATATATAATACTTACCATGTCTTCAATTAAAGCCATTATTTCTGATGCAGATGGTACGCTTGTCAATACAAAATACCTTATCCGTCATGGCCAGTATGAAGCAGCTGTTGAATACCTTATTAAAAGAGGGGCTTTAAGAACTGATATTCCCAGTTATGAAACATACCATACATTTATTGATAAGTCTGTAGGAGGAAGAACCAGGGAAACATTTGAAAAAACACTTAGGCTGATGTTTTCAAATACCCATGAGTACCTATTAAAACAAATTGACTTTGATGAGTTAGATAAGAGTCTTGAACCAATTCAGGATAGAATTGCACTCCTATATGTTCATCCTTTCCATGGTTTGACTGAACTATTTAGTTGGACTGGTCAAAGTAAAACCAAGTTTGGCATATTTACGAGCGGAAGCAGGCGCATGATTATGAGAAATTTTGGAGTGAGTCTGCCGGTGATGGGGTATACAGAGCTGTTTAAACATGATGAAATGACAATTTCAGATCGCTTTACTGCTTTTATTGACCGGGCAAAGGCAGTTTATGGTATGCCTGAACTTGCTGTTGCCACGTGTGAGGATGTGAGTGCAACCAAGCCTGATCCCGAAGGTATCCTACAACTTATGGAAAAACTTAAGGTAAATTCTGAAGAAGTGTTGGTTATCGGTGATCATCCGGTAGATATACAAGCTGCAGTAACAGCAGGTGTGCACGCAATTGGAATTTCTCATGGTTTTGGTACACCACCAGAGCTTAAAGAACAGGGCGCGATTCGGATTGTAGATGATCTGGCTTCTTTACCTCATATTATCGAGGGACATAATATTGGCAACGAACTGCTCTTCTAAAATTCTTTTCTCGTTTTTATTAGATCAAGTATTTGTATCATGTGTACGGGCTCTATACTCGTTGGCATATGATCACTTTCAGATTACTGCTACTCCCATCAATTATCTTAAGCATTGTACTTACGATCATCCTCAATCTTATATTCTTGCGGTGGCCATAGTTTTTTCAAAAAAGTGCTATACTCAGCCTATAATCAGTTTCATAAAGGCATATATGAAAGCATTTATCCTTGGTGCGCTGGTGGTATTGATGATTGGCGGTATAGCTTTGAGTGCTTATAGTTTTGGGCAGCGGGTTGGTGAAGGTACTGATCCAAGCAGACAGTCTCAAACCCCACCAACGCTTGCAACTAAACCTGATTCAGATGTAGTACCTGAAACTGAAAACGTGATTGGCAGCGACAGAGACGAACATGGTTGTATTGGCTCAGCAGGATATAGCTGGTGTGAGGTCAAACAGAAGTGTCTGCGGATATGGGAAGAAGCCTGTGCCAGCGAGGATGAGGATTTGGACAGTATTGCCACTACTATCAAAGCTAAGTTACTAGCAAAGCACGGCCAGTCATTTGAAGGAATGAAGGTGAGTGTATCCAAGGTTGAGGGTGATTATACTCAGGGAGGATCCAGATCAGCAGAGGAAGGTGCGGGTGGAGGAATGTGGTTTGGTGCTAAGGTAAACGGTACATGGCAGCTGGTCTGGGATGGAAATGGAATAATCACTTGTACTGATTTGGCAGATTATCCTCAGTTTACTACTACCCTTATTCCCGAATGTTGGCAAGAGGGCACAGATGAGATGGTAAAACGCTAAAAATAGTTCTTTCTATATCAAAAATATATAGATAATATAGCAGAAAAACACATTCTTATTTCTTTTGGTCCCCTGTACTATCGGATTCAACTCTGCTAGCATATGAACATGAATTCATATACGAACACTCCCTCTCATTCGTTAGGAAAAAACGAATTCGGGCAGGCAAGTGAGCTTTTCTTATTACTTAGTGAGAGCAACCGCTTACTTTTGTTGAGTTTTTTAGAATTTGGTTCACAGTCAGTTTCTGAACTCGTTTTACAAAGCCAATTATCCCAGAGTTTAGTCTCACATCACCTCAAAGACCTAAAAATAGCAGGTCTGGTTACAAGTTTGAAAGAAAAGCAATGGGTCTACTACAGCTTGAGTGAAAAGGGGAAGCAGGTGATTGAGATGGTGAGGAGTATTGGATAACGGTTATCTCACACTTTATTCATAACACTGCAATACAATTTAGCATATATGAATTTTAAATTAGCGACTTTTCTGCTTATACCAATAGCCCTGCTTGTGTTGTTTATTCTGTTTAACAGGCCTTTCCAAAATCAGGAAAAAGCATCGAATGAGCATACCCACTACCATGCCGGATTTGTCGTGTATATTGATGGTGTCAGACAGGATTATTCAGATGATGAGTTTATGAATCCGGATATCTGTGCTGTTTCGGTTGGGAATGAGGAAAATCCTCTGGAAAAGGTACATCTGCATAACAATATTGGGGATGTAGCCCATGTCCATAAAGAAGGTGTATTATGGCGGGATTTATTTACTAACCTAAACCAGGAGTTTGCACAAGAAACATCTGTGGTAGGTTATCGCGACGGACAGATTGTAGAAAATATTCTTGACTCCCCTATTCTTCCCGATGACAGCGTTATAGTTGTGGTGGGCTCAGACCAGGGAATTGATCTAAGCTTGTATGTGAGTGCAGACCGGATTGTGGAGGTGTCTAGCCAGCAAGAGCTGGCGTGTGGTGAACAACCGAACCAAAGACAGCAAGAAACTGCAATCGACACAACAGAGCCACAGCTTATTGCTCAAAACCTACGTGTTCCTTGGGAAATCATCAGATTACCAGATGGAGAACTCATTGTGACTGAGCGTCCCGGAAATCTTACGTTTGTCAGATCAAATACAAGAGTACCAGTTGAGGGAGTGGCAGCCCTGGGTGAGGGTGGATTGCTGGGATTGGCGCTTGATCCTGATTTTGGTACTAACCGGTTTATCTATCTCTATCTGACCACCAGGCAAAACGGGAAACTTATCAACCAGGTGAGAAGGTATACCCTCTCGGATTATGCAATCACTGTTCCTTTGGTTATCTTAAATAATATCCCTGCCAGCTCAAACCATAATGGCGGCCGGATTGCGTTTGGACCTGACGGTTACCTCTATGTAGCTACCGGTGATGCGAGTGAAGAGACTTTAGCTCAGGATACAAACAGTCTGGCAGGCAAAATCCTGCGCATCACTAAAGAAGGCAAACCAGCACCTGATAACCCCTTTGGGAATGAAGTCTATTCATATGGCCATCGCAATGTCCAGGGACTGACATGGGACGGTCAGGGATTGCTGTGGGCTACCGAGCACGGCAGGTCGGGAGTACAGTCAGGTCTGGATGAGCTAAATAGGATCGAAAAAGGCGGTAATTATGGCTGGCCTATCATAGAAGGTGATGAGAAGCGTGAAGGAATGCTTGCACCTGTAATTCACTCTGGCACTACCAAAACCTGGGCTCCGGCAGGTTTAGTTTTTAGTGAAGGTAAATTGTACTTTACAGGCTTGCGTGGCCAGACCTTGTACCGTTTTGACCCCCTCATCCGTAAATTAGATGAACTACATAAGGGGGAGTATGGCAGGCTCCGGGCACTGAGTTTAGGAGCTGATAATTCCTTATATATCTCAACCAGCAATCAGGACGGGAGAGGTGAGGTCAGGCAGGGAGATGATAAAATTATTTTCATACCCTTTCCAATACAATAACATCCCATCCGTTCCTCTTTCTCTCCTCTTACCCCATCTTTATCCTGTATTTGGATTGGGTTTCTATAGTAAACGGGTATACAAAATTAAAATCAAAAGGAGGTGAGTGGTATGAATATCGGTTTTAAATTGGGAGTAATGATCGTATTTGCAGCTATGCTTTTCTCAAGAGCTGCATTTACATTTGCTCAGACATTAAATACAGCAACCACCTCTCCCTCTCCTACGGTTACCCAAAGCCCCAGTCCTACAGTAACACCTATGACTGATGAGGAAGTAGATGAAGACGATGATAATTTGCCTGCGGGAGCTCCGCAAACTGGGTTTGGGTATTAAGATAAGCTAAAGTTAATAGGGCGCAGCCAAATGGCTGCGCCCTCTATTAAACTGCGCTAAAGCCTCGTATGAAACTATCTCTACGATTACTATCTTTGCTGGTAAGTATTGGTGTTATAGTCGGTATATTATCCTTTCAGCTTTTCCCTTCTCAAACCACTTCTCAAACTTCAGCCTTGCAGGTTATCCGCAGTATACCTCGGTTTAGTATTCCAACTAAACCAGTCTACCCTGTGGTTTCTGATCCTGTAGAGCTTCGCATTCCAGTTCTCGATATTGACGTACGAATTGAAGCAGTCGGTTTGGATAGTCAGGGCAGAATGAATATACCCAAAAATGTATATCAGGCCGGGTGGTACGAGCCCGGCGCTCGTCCGGGAGATATAGGCCAGGCAGTCCTTGACGGGCATATCAATACTCCTCAGCTTACACCCTCAATTTTTTATAATCTACACCGTTTAGAGCAGGGCGACACTATCGAGATCATAGACACAAAAGGTACTGTATGGGAGTTTGAGGTAGAGAGAACTGCAGTCTATGATAATGACAGATTTCCTATTGAGTTGGTTTTCGGCAAAAAAGATGGCCGTTTCCTCAACCTCATTACCTGCAGTGGTATTTGGGACAGGAGTGAGCAGAGTTTCAGTCAGCGTACAGTCGTGTTTAGTAAGCTCGTTTCAGCCATACCTCAGCAGTAACTCTTACACATCAATTCTGCCCGATATTCTTACCTAATTTTTATCTCTTTTAACCATTTTCTTGCAAACATGACAGCGCTCTTGTAGAATCCGGCCTGAATTATGATCAGGCTCATTCCAACTATATTTGTCTTCTGGTTAGTGACTGGCATTGGTTGGCACAACTATCCCCAACCTCTTAATCTCTATGAACAGCCATCTGCACTGATGGGTTCTATCTCTCAAGTCCAGGCTCAAAGCAGTAACTTAAACCCAGCAATGGAAACAATTGTTGGACCTGTCAGAGTACGCGTTCCTGCCATTGGATTAGATACTGATATTATGGATGTGGACCTAACCCCCCAAGGGATTGTAGATACCCCAAACACCGAAGTTGGCTGGTACAAGCGCAGCGCGAGGCTGGATGAGACAGGCGCAGTGGTTCTTAGCGGGCACTTTATCGGACTTGGTGGTGAAAAAGGGGTGTTTTACAAATTGAGTGAGTTGAAAAAGGGTGAAAGAATAGAGGTGCAAGGCTCTGATAAACGGGTCTACACATACGAAGTTTATGAAACAGAATTGGTCAGGACTTCAGACTTTCCTATTAAAAAAGTCTATGGTAGAAAAAAAGAACCTCTCTTGCACCTGATCACCTGTGCGGGTTCATATGATAGTTCAATCGGTACTTATAGTCACAGAACGCTGGTGTATGCAAAACGTATCCAGTAAAAAACCAGGTATTTAACCTGGTTTTTTACTTACAACCAATATACAAGTCAGTGTCCCGTGGGGACTTGGACATGTATCTTTGTTTCAGCCAGCTCTGAGAGCATAGCATCAGTTTCTTCTTCTTCAGTCAGTGTTGCTTCTAGTAGCTCCAGTTCACTGTCATGAGCCATTTGAGCAGCCAGAGCAATTGCAGTTCCATAGGCCGCGATTTCATAATGTTCAATTTTGTTGGCCGCACCCACAATGGCACTATCACCTATTTGGGTTCCCCCAAATTCTTCCATAACTGTTTTGCCTTCTTCGATCAAACCGTGTATCCCTTTACAGGTTTCACCCTTGATATCAAAATCAAGCTGTGAAGCGATTGTTTCCAACCGGTTGATTTGATTCTTGGTTTGCTCAAGATGTTTCCCTAAACCCTCTTTCAGTTCAAGGTCTTGAGCCTTTGCTATCATTTCAGGCATTACTGACGCAACCTGCAACTCTGCGCTATAGATATCTTTTAGTTCATGGATAAAAAGATCATGTAATGTTTGCTGCATACTGCTCCTTTTATAAATAGAATTAAATTGCCGGCTCAGCTGAGCCGCTGGGCAGTATGATTTGTAAAGGTGCTGCTGTTTCAGGTACATGTGTAGGTTCCGGTGCTTGGGTAGGTTCTGGTGCCTGAGTTGAAGGCGGTATAATAATATTGTTATTTACAGGCGGTTGCTGCGAAGGAACATCAATTTCGATTCGGGAAGGAACCGTGCTTTGTGCAGCCCGTTGAATTGCCGGCAAACCGTATATAAAAAACAATAAGGCAATAATGGCTATGGCTAAGAGGGCAAATACAGAGCTGATGGTATTATCAGATGTAACAGCACCCGGATTATTTACAACCGTGGTCATACAGTTCCTTTTTTAAATTGATAATGAATATTTACTGACTTCCTCCATCTGTGTTTCCACCATTTCCATTATTGGCTGGCAGATTTACATCGATGCTACTTGGAACATTAATAGATGGACTGGCAGCGTTTCTAATAGCAGGCAATCCATAAACAAAAAACAAGATTGCCAAAAGGGCAATCATCAGCACGGTAAATATTGTGCCGAGTGAATTGTCGGTGGTAGCACCACCTGGGTTGTTGACAACTGTGGTCATATTGACTCCTTTTTGAAATTTGATTACAACGCTAGCATAAGATGAGCTGATAAGACAACAAGGCAGATTAGGTAAGATGGTAGTAAGGATGTAATTTGTTAAAATTACCTCTTACATAAATCTTACAAAAAACTTACTTAGGCCTTAGTAGAGCTGCGTAGTATGAATACAGGTTAATAAAGCTGAACACAAATGACATCAATACTGTCTGCCCACAAACAGGTTTCGTTCTTTAAGCCTTTGATTATGCTCATTCTCATGCTTTTTGTTATTGAAACTTTGATATTTTCATTTTTATTTTTAACAAGATCTGCACAATCGCAAAAATATAAAGCCTCGTCTAACGGAGATGATATCTATTCTGAGACAAATACGGTCATATCATCTGGACCAGTTATGCGTATACGAGTTAAATCTAATACGCAGTAGAGCAAGTAATCTGTTATAAAATTGTTAGAATACGCCTATGCTACATACTGTTATGATCATCGAAGATGATGCCGAAGTTAGAAAATACCTCAAGCAGCTGATCCTTGATGACGGATACTCTGTAGTTGACGTCAGTGATGGAATCAAAGCTCTTGATCTAATTGAAAGACGACAGCCGGATATCGTCATTCTCGATCTTGGTTTGCCTCATGTGAGTGGCGAATCAGTATGCGCTGATATCAGACGTAAATATCCAGAAATACCAGTAATAATACTTACCGGAAAATCAGAGGTAAGCGACATCGTGCGTGGGTTTAATCTGGGAGCTGATGACTACATTACCAAACCATTTAAAGGTGAGGAGCTTTTGGCACGCCTCAAGGCACGTTTGCGGCCCCTATCAAGCGGATCATCCATTCTAAAGGTCCAGGAACTGGAGCTTAATACTAAAACCTTTTCTGTCAAACGGGGTGATAGAATTATCCAGCTATCCCACAAAGAATACGAACTACTTCAGTACCTAATGCTAAATGCCGGAAGGATCTTAACCCGTGAGATGATCCTACAGCGAGTGTGGTTAACTGCTGATTACATTGAACCTAGAGTTGTGGATGTATATATAGGATATTTGCGTAAAAAGGTTGACATGCCAGGTGACGAACCTCTACTTCATACCGTGCGAGGTTTTGGGTACTTGATTAAAGAACCAAATGGTAACCATATAGGCACAACGCCTGTTGCTTCAGTTTAAATAACGAGAAATAGTTGATACATGACCTCCTCTATGCGGGGAGGTTATGTTAGTACTTCTGTTGCTAGCTCAGTGAGGGAAAATACCCTTTTTATCTTGGGAGCTGATTGAGAATCTTTTCGATTTTCTCAAACCGTCCATTCATTTTTTCAATGATGTCTAGCGCTGAAGCGTTAGATTTGAGCTGGGATTTGAGCATATAAGTATGCCCATACAAAGCCTGAAGGTGGTTTTTCAAATCATGGATGAGGTCTGAGGTGCTTGGTTCTAGTGGTTGTGACATATCTATAGTATATCCCAAATTAGGATGCAAAACGTCGGACCGTTTTAATAAGATCATTCACCTCAAATGGTTTTGATAGGAATGCATCAGCGTGTGAATATATGATCAGATCTTCCACTTCACGGTCTGCTGAAATAAATACGATAGGAATTGATCTCATACCATCTCCATTTTTAATTTTTTTTGCTAATTTCCATCCCGATTCGTTTGGCATCCATATATCCAGGAGTATTAATTGTGGTTGATTAGTTTTAATAAAACTTAATCCCTGTTCACAATTGCTAAATGTGTCAATATGATATCCTTGGTCCTCAAGGATTATCTTCATCATTGATAAAATTGCTTCGTCATCATCTATGATAACTACATGGGGTTGAGAGTTAGGTGCAGGTTTCATGAAAGTATAAATCAAACTTTATAAATATAACTATTCAAAATTTAACTTATGCCAAAAAGATGGGTTTCCTGTAACTTTAGATAGTATGATTTACATTAAAGCATGCTAGTCTCAGTCTGAGGAAACCCACTTTTTGCCAATGCAAGAGATATCACTATTATGCAAAACGTCGCCTTGCCCAGACTAGCAATAACGCTCCCAGTAGGGCTACGATAAAACTGTATAGGTTAAACCCAGTCACTCCGGTTTGGCCGAACAGGTTCATAATAAAACCTCCAACCAAAGCTCCAACTACACCCAATAGGATATCTCCAAGCATACCTTGACTTGTGTTGGTTCTCATAATAACGGAAGCCACCCAACCAGTCAGGCCTCCAAATAAAATCCATACGAGTAAATTCATAGATCTGTCACCCCCTTTAAAACACCTTGTTTGATATATAGACATAGTACGCAGAGCAATTAAACAGTCGGTAGTTTAGAGGTAAGAAAGAAGTAAGGTACCATAAGATGGAGCAATCAACGGTTTTTTAGAAACAAACAAGAACAATATTTCTTACAAATAAAATTATATTAATAATACTAAATAATTAATCATCAATATTTTCTGCTGAGCTTGCATGTAAACATACCGTGAGTACAATGCAAGATATGCGTAAGACAGCCATTTATACTTCAGAAATTTTCAGTTTGTTTCTTTCTCAAAACACAAGCCGTACCACTCTGCTGATGCAAATGCATACAGACGTAGTCAATACCAGGCGCATACCTACTACCTACAGGTTCTTGCAACAATTTTCCCCCCAGGTATTGCGGACAAAATGCTTTAACGATCATGATTTACCATTCAAAGAAGAAGTCAAAGCTACGGAAGTGGGGCATTTATTTGAACACATCTTGCTTGAAAAGATTTGTACTCTAAAAATGAATCGAGGTTTTGGTAGGGTGATTGTAAATGGGAACACCTCATGGAATTGGAAAAAAGAAGAGTGGGGTTCGTTTCATATTACGATTGATAAAGGTAGTCTAGATAGGGATGTGTTTGATGAAGCATTAGATGAAGCTATTAGATTGATTGAATTGCTCTTTCTGACAGTAGAAACCGATACCAAGCAGGCCTCAGTCACTTCGGCACCTGTAGGATATATTCCTTCCTACACCCCACAAAGCAACCATTTCTGATTGCTTAGGTGGTTTTCTGATACGATTATCTTTTTAACTGCGGCCACCTTTTCGGCCTGCTTTCCGGGCTTCTTCAGGAGTCCATTCGTGAGCAGTCCCCTTTTGGTGCGCTGCACGGCCTCCTTTTGATGCAATTTCCCGCTGCTTCTGATCATCCATAGATGCAAAGCCCTGCTTACCTTTACGGTTTCCTTGATTTCTTGCCATAGCTTAGACTCACCCCCTTTCACAAATCTCATATGAAACACATCATATCCTGGGCTCATCAGAGTGGTGGAATAGTATGGTAAGATTTGGGCAAGACGTGAGGCTGCATACAAAATAAAAATTCTTTATAAAACATGCTTTCTTACTGTGTATAAAAGTACATCTATATCAAAAGGTTTTTGCAAATAACCGGTAGCCTGACACTCCTTTGAGTATTCCTGTAATTTAGTTTCGGGATGGGCAGACACGAGGATAATGGGAACATGTTTACCTTGTCGCTGGCTTCGAATTTGCGTACATATTTCTTTACCGTTGGCACCAATCAGAAGTAAATCCAAGAGAATAATATCTGGCTTATGATCGAGGATTTTTTTAGCTGTGATAAATTGAGTGTCTGTAATAACAGTATATCCTCCGTCTTTGAGGATGATTGATATGGCTTCAAGGATATCTTTTTCATCATCAATTACGTACACTGTTTTACTCATATGTACCTTTTTTTATATTGATTGGTAAAGTGAACCAGAATGTAGAACCCTTTCCCTCGCTACTTTTTACACCGATCTGTCCACCATGAAGTTTAATAATTTGGGAAGCAATAGAAAGCCCGATGCCAAGCCCGGGAAACTCGCCATCTGGGATATCGACAACCCGGTAGAAAGTTTGAAATATTTTACTCTGGTTTACTTTGCTAATACCTATACCGTAATCCGTAACTGCAAACCGAACTTCTTTGTCATCTTTTCCTATGTAAATATCGACATGATCTGCCTGTGGTGAATATTTGACTGCATTGCTTGCTATGTTTATCATCACTTGACTGATTCTGGTTCGGTCTGCAAAAACCTTTTGACCACTTGAGCCATGAACTTTGACCTGATGAGAAGGATGAGTTGGGTTATAGTTACTCACCACCTCATGTACCAGTTCATCAAAGTCAAACAATTCTTTATTGATAGTGAACCTACCAGTTCTGATTTTAGAAACATCAAGCATTTCGTTGATAATGTGGATAAGGCGGTTTGTCTGATTCTCAATCTTATGTATATATTCTTTTTGTGGATCTTGTACTACTGTCCGAGCAATTAACTGAGTAAATGCCTTAATACTAGTTACGGGCGTTTTGAGTTCATGTGATGCCATAGATATAAAGTCATCTTTACGTTTTTCAAGGATCTTTTGTTCAGTAATATCCTGGACAATGGTCCCTAAACCATATTGATTACGGTCAAGCTCGATTGGGTAATAAGTTGCTGACCAAGTCCTGATAAAGTGAGGATTGGCAAAGGTATGTCCTTCAATTTCAAAGGTTTGAGGAGTTTTTGTTGTATATACCTCTTTAAGTTTAGGAATAACCAATTTTGCAAGTTTATCAGGTAGAACATCTTTTGGAGTCCTACCGATATGTTCCTCAACCGTTAAACCATCAATAGCAGCCAAATACTCATTTATGGTCACGTATGTCAGATTCTTATCCATAAAAGCAATGCCGATAGGGGCATGTTTAATGAGGTTTTTGAGCTGGGCTAGTGTGTTCATCAAATCACGCTGCGCTTCTTTCTGGGTACTGATATCACGGGCAATTACTGATAAGCCAATAATTGCCTCATCACTGTCTTTTAGTGGTGAATATGATAAGCTCACATCAAACAGATCACCATTTTTACGTTTTCTGACTGTTTCCAGCATTTCAATATTTTCACCGCTTAAAATTCGGTTACGGATATTGATAAATTCAGTGATTTTTCCTTTAGGAATAAGTTTTTGAACGACCTGGCTTCCGATTATCTCTTTACGGTCGTACCCATACAGTTCCTCCGCGCCACGATTCCAGGTCAGTAGATGGTTATCAAGATCAATGCTGTAAATTGCATCATCCGAGCTTTCGATTATTGTCCCAAGCTGCATGAGGGTGGATTCGTGGTTTTTGTGATCAGTAATATCTAGGCATATTCCTAATAAACCTGTAAACGTATCATCAAGATTAAAAATAGGTTTAGCTTTTTCAGTTATCCACGCATAGTTGTTGGCATGGGTTTTTAGCCGGTATTCCAGCTCATAGCCTTGTTGAGAAGAAAATGACCGCTGAAGTGTAATAGTACGTCTGATTCGATCAAGAGGATGGATACAGAAATCCCAGTTTTTTTTAATTTCATCCAATACTTTTTTTTGACACACACCTTCCCATGCCTTATTGGTATAAATAGGAAATTTAGGTTCTTGTGCATACCAGACAAGACAGGGAAGGTTGTCAAAACTAATAAAAGATGGCCATGATGAGTTGGGTATGGTTTCCATGGGTATTAGGCAATACTTATTGGTCAGAACCATTAGTATCTGTACGACCAGTTTCTGAAACCAGTTTCCGAATTTTGCCCTTGTTCTGGCGTACAGATTTTTCAGCTTCCTGCTGTACCTCTTCTTTTGTACGCTCCAGTTTACCAGTCATTTCTGCGGCTTTATGGCTAGCTTTTTCTTTTATCTCTTTTGCTTTAGACAGTATCTGGTCACGCTTGCTTTTATCAGAAAGTAATACTGCAGCGGCAGCTCCTACAGCAGCCCCGAGAGTAGCTCCTACCATACCAGACGTAAAAGAACCCTTTTTATCATCTTTCATATGCAATCACCTCCTTTGTGTAAATTTTCTTAAAAATCCGATAGCGGTTGAGAGCATTCCAATCTTTAAGGTATCCTTGAGTCCTCGTACATCACCGATAATGCTGTTGGCATTTGCAAATATGTATCTAAGTGTTTCTATAGCAATAATGATTCTCCAGGTAAGTACTACCAGTGCACCAACGATAATAGTTAACAACACAGCAATGATAGTAAGTAGGGTTTGGATGTCCATAAAAAGATATTGGTAATACAGTAAAATACTGAATGTAAATGGTAGTGATAATAACGTAAGAGTTGAGTAAGAATTAATTAAGCTGAAATATCAATCATATAACAGAAGAGTTACGAACATTTTTATTTGCCATGTGCGAGCCTGGCTGTTACTATCCCCATTATGAAACATTCTTACTTTTTTCTTACCCTAATCCTGTCCCTTTTTATTGGGATTGGATTTTTTTCTCTTACAAAACAAGTTAAAGCCCAGGCGCAAAGTGGCGGCTTCTGGCATACCCAAGGCTCCCAAATTCTTGACGACCAGAACAGGCCAGTAAAGATGGCTGGTATAAATTGGTTTGGCTTGGAAACAGGCTCCTATGCTCCTCATGGTTTGTGGAGCAGAGGCTATAAAAACATGATGGACCAGATGAAATCTTTGGGCTACAACACGATCAGGTTGCCTTACTCAAACCAGGCGCTGGATAGTGGGGTCATGCCAAATGGTATTGACTATAGTAAAAACTCGGATCTGCAGGGTAAAACACCAATTGAGGTAATGGATAGCATTATTAGTTATGCGGGTCAAATCGGTCTTCGTGTTTTATTGGATCGGCACAGACCCGATGCAAACGGCCAGTCGTCACTGTGGTATACGGACGCGTACCCTGAATCCCGTTGGATCTCTGACTGGGTCATGCTAGCCAATAGGTATAAAGGAAACCCAACAGTGATTGGTGCTGATCTACATAATGAACCCCATGATAATGCGTGCTGGGGTTGTGGTGATCCGAAGCTTGACTGGAAAGCAGCCGCGCAGCGTGCTGGTAATGCCATTTTAGCTGTCAATTCTGACTGGTTGATCATTGTCGAGGGAGTCCAGCAGTATAACAACAGCTGGTACTGGTGGGGAGGAAACCTAATGGGCGTCAAAGATCACCCTATTACGCTTTCAGTAGCTAATAAGCTGGTCTACTCAACCCACGACTACCCGAGCACAGTCTCACCCCAACCCTGGTTTAATGATGGTTCATACCCCAATAACCTACCTGCTCTCTGGGATAAGTATTGGGGTTACATTGCTAAACAAGGTATCGCACCTGTTTTAGTCGGAGAATTTGGAACCAAGCTCGAAACTGATTCTGATAAACAATGGTTTGATACTTTGGTTGGATATCTAGGTCAGACAGGTATGTCCTGGACATTCTGGTGTTTCAATCCCAACTCCGGTGATACAGGGGGTATTCTGATGGATGACTGGTCAAGTGTACATCAGGGGAAACAGAGCAAGTTAGCTACCATCCAGTCGGTACTGCCGGCCTTACAAATGCCTATAAATACCCCCATACCTACGCCTATGCATATGCCTGCAGTTACTTCCACACCAACAGCCGGGCCTGTACCAACTGCCAGTCCGGTTTCAAGCTCAAATCCCGCCAGTACTCCAGCGTCTTCTGCAAGCAGTGGACCGACCGCTATCGATATCTGGTGGCCTGCTAATGGGGTGACTGTGACCGGAAACCAGCCCTTTAAAGCTCTAGCTTCGGGCGTGAGCGTCAATGACTATGTTATGTTCTGGCAGGTTGATGGTGGACAGTTAAATAAGATGGAAACAAGCCTTAATGACTATCCACATAAAGAAGTTGGCGTTGACCTCTCAGGCTGGAAGTGGAAAAGCAACGGACAGTATATGATCAATTTTGTTGCAAAAAATAGCAACGGTCAGACAATGGGAGAGAGATCAGTTGTGATACGAGTACCCTAGATGAGTTGTAGGTTGTAAGTAGTTAATAATAATCCCCACTGAAAGGTGGGGATTTTGTTATATGTTAAAATTAACTCATGAAAAAAGCACTATTTTTTGATTTAGATGGAACTCTTGTAAATACGTTATCTTTATATATTCAATCATACAGACAAACCTTAAATTCATTTAATATATCATTAACTGACAAGCAAATTATTGATGAATGTTTTGGTAAAACCGAAGACATTATATGTAATAAGTTAGGAATTCCAGAAAAAACTAGTGAATTTTCAAAATTATATTTTGAACGTGTTATGAAACATTATCATCAAAAGGGGAAACTATTTGATGGAGTATTAGAACTACTCCAGATTTCTAAAAAAGCGATATAAAACTTGCTGTTATAAGCTTTGCATATCAGTGGTATGTAGATGGCATGATTGAGAGCTTGGGCATAAGAGATTACTTTGAATTAATAATCAGTCATGATAATGTTTCTATGCCGAAACCAGACCCAGAGGCAGCGTTAACTGCCTGCAATAAATTAAAAGTTGATCCAGCATTGGTATATGTTATTGGTGATAGTAAAAGTGATATTTTAATGGGAGAAGCAGCACATTGTAAGACTGCCCTTTTTTATCCAAAAGGATATGAACTTTTTTATGAGCTTGATGTTTTAAAACAAGCTAGTCCAGACTATATCATTACTAATATAAATCAACTTAAAGATATTGTAGGTTTCTAAGTATTTGAATATTATTGTGGAGTAGGCAAATTAACAATGAATAGATAGTAAAATCTTCTAATCTATCTCTATAACCTTGTGTATACAACCATCCTAGTCATATCTCAACTGATATACCCTTACCCGAATATTCTCCCCAAACTCCTGTGTGTCCAAAAGCTGATAGTTGGTATCCAGAAAGATCCTGATACGTTCGGCATACCCCTGATCATAAGAAAAGACAACAAACAATCGGTAATACACCTCTCTCCACTCTCTTAGTTTTCCATCAAACCCCTCTTCATCAAAAGATGGAATGGTCACATCAGTATACCTGTCCCAGACAGGAATTGTAGTTAACCTTGCTTGCCCACGATAATTATACTCAATCGGGTAAATAGTAAAGGGACTGGTCACTGCAACTAAGTCCTGGTAGCTAGGCTGGACTGCCAAGTACTGGTTGACCGCCTGGTAATCTTCACTGGCTGGGGATTGGGCTGATATACCCTGATTGACTACCGAAAGTCCCATCACGACTAGGAGTAGAGCAGTTATAGTCTGGGCAATTTTATGACTACTTTTAGTAAGAGACCAGGCTATGAGTAAAAAAAGACTCGGGATTGTAAAAATGAGATAACGGGGGAGAAACACCGGCCGAATAAATGAAGCTGCAAACGTAATGGCTACTGGTAAAATACTGGCTAAAAAGAAGTAGCTGAGGTTTTTGGATAGCAGTTTTGACCTATTAGTAAAGATGAGAAAGAAAAAAAGTACCAGCAGTGGCCAGAAAGAAACCAGGAATGACTGGAGAGTGATCGTTTGGAACCCGAACATGAAGTTTATTAGAGCTTGTAAGATATTGTAGGCAGATGGTGAGCCAAGCATAGGTTGGGCTGATGATCCAAAACCCAGTCTTGCAACATAGAATATCCAGGGTGAGAAGCTTAATCCTAAAATAAAAAAATAGATAACAGAATTGTAAGTCCTTCAAATTGTTTCTTTTTGCTTAACCAGAGTGCATACACAAGCTGGACAAAGAGCAGAAGCACAAAAAAATACTGCGTATACAAACCAGCCAGGCTCACCAGTAGGTAGGGAAGTTTGTACGTCTGAGCCTGGGTCTGAATGAGTCGTACATAAACCCAGTGGCTTATGGCTGTTAGCATAGTCATCAGTGCATACATACGAGTTTCAGTGCCAAACCAAAGAATAAAAGGTGACAGGCAGAACAAAACCACTGTCATAAGTGATGTTTTACTGTCACTAACTGATCTTGCCATAAGGAAAATAAAAGGAATGGTGGTAATAAAAAACATGAGAGAAAGGATTCGGGTAGCAATAACAGAACTACCAAAGATGAGCATCCAGGCATGTAACATAATCATATACAGAGGTGGATGGACGTCTTTTGCCATAAACTCAAGAATTCCAGGAAGAGTTCTACTAGCAGCCCAAATAGATTGTGACTCATCAAGGCGGATGGATTGGCCAAACAAAAGGGGAATTGCCAGAAGCGTTGCAGCGATAGTGATCAGAATGAGAAGAAAATGGGGATGTTTAGAAAGTGAAAAGTACATACACGTATTTTTATGAATTCTTATACGTTTAACCTATGTTTGTTAGTATCCTGGGTATCTGCTCTGTCTGTTTATTTGTTTGAGTAGCTGCATCAATAAAAGGTATAAACAGGGCAGTATTAAAAACCACCCAGATAATATTTGTAGCTACTGCAGGGTTAAAACCCTCTCTAGATAGAGCTACAACGGAACCAACAGCTGCAAAAAAGACATACGCCAGGTGTGGGTAGGCCATAGAGGTAAAGTTACCGCTTTGTGCCTGTTTTGGAGTGACTGAGAATCCCATCTTTTGTCCTGTTATCACTGAAAATAGGGCTCTAAGCTGTAAGTACCAGCTTGAAATTGAAAATGATATTGCCCGGAAACTAATCGCTCCATTTGAAGCCTGAGAGATGGTGTACAAACTTAGAAACATAAACGGAATAAAGAAAAGTGCAAACGAGGTAGTTGTTTCACTTACTGGTTCAATACCGGTAAACAAGTAAATAAGTGGCATAATGATGTCGATAAAAACAACTAAACCGTTGAGGTAATACAGAGCTGAACTAAGATAATGAACTCGCTGGGCAAAAGAAAGGCCGCGTTTAAAAAATGGATTTTGGGAAAACAATAGTTCTAAAGACCCTCTTGCCCACCTGGTCTGTTGCTTTACATAGGATAACAGGTCCTGAGGTGCTAGTCCCTGTGCTAGGACTGTGGGTATGTACACCGACTCCCAACCCTGTTTATGAATATCAAGAGATGTTAACAAGTCTTCGGCGATATTATCTTCCCTAACCCCCCCGACATCCTCAAGTGCTGTGCGTCTGATGGCTACATTTGTACCGCATATAAATGCACTGTTGTACTGGTCCTTCCCCCGCATAATTGGTCCAAAGAAAAACTCCTGCTGATCCCAGGAGGAATTGGTAATATCGTTTTCCATGAAGTTGCTGTAGTACTGAGGCGTTTGAACAAAGCCTATTTTTGGACTGGAAAAATAAGGAATAGTTTTGCTTAAAAAATCGGGACTGGCTTGCATGTCAGCGTCAAATACCACAACAATTTCCGATTTAGTAATCTTAAGAGCATGATTTAGATTTCCAGCCTTTGCACCACCGGGTTTTATTCTGGTGATACAACCCACTCCCATTGCGAAAGCAAGGCTTTCTATCTCTTTCCAGTTGTCTTTTTTAGCTACAAACCCGTCATTTAGGATATAAATATGCTTATCTTGATACTGTATAGATTTTGCGGCTGCTATGGTCTTACTAACTATTTCTACTGGTTCGCCGGTCACGGTTATAAAAATATCTACCGACGGCTGGACTTTGGATACCATATGCTGCCTTTGCTTCCGTGGCCAGATGGCATACCAAAAGGTAAGAGCCAAAAGGACATGATAGACCTCACCTGCAAAAAGCAAGCCGTAGAGGATAGGGTTGCCTACATGCAGGGGTACCAACCACCAGGAAAAGTAGATCACGGCTACTAGGACGTTGAGCTGCAGTAACGTTTTTGGCACCGAGCCCGTGTTAATAATTGGTTTTATTTTGTTCATAGATCAAAGTAAGACAGGTAGTTTTCATAAAGTGCTATCCCAAACCATACCCAATTTTGGGCGTAATAATCTACGTCCTGGCGCAGGGAATTGGTGTCATTTGAATAGTAAGAGAGCAGTTTCTGCTCGTACAGTTGTTGTGCCAGCTCAGGTTTACTAACCATAAAGTAACCTATGATTGTGCCGTACATAGCTCCATGTTCACCTTCGCCTATACGTTGCCCGTCGTGGGTATATGAATAAGCCAGGTTGTTAGTGCTAAGATATTCTTGAGCAATGCTTTGAAAATTTGTTGAGAGGTAGTTGGCAGCTTCAGCTGAGTTAAACCACTGCCAGTCCAGTGCCACTCGCCATGGTACGCGCATTGCATCAAACGAAAATCTACTGGTCAAATTGGGAATTGTAGAAACTTCATAGTTGTTATTTGAAGTATCCAAGACGACCCAGTCGGGAGGCAGTTGGCCTGAGCGCTTGGTATCAAGCGGATGGGAACTAGAAACTGTTAGAACTTCATAAGCGGGTGCGATCAGGTCATTCCAGGCATGTTTAGTATCGACTCTGGCAAAGATGCGCCAGGCATACGGAGCAAAGTATGATGGGTTTAGCGTTAGTTTATCTCCCTCCTTTGCCCAGGTTCCGGCTAATAGGTAGCGTTTACCATTTGCTTCTACTGTTTCCTTATCCCAAATGTCATAGAGAATAGGTAGCGCAGCTTCTACATATGTTTCCTGTTTCCACCGCTTTGCAGCAAACAGAAGTGCTAACGCAATATCCTGGTCAGCATCACTGGCCGAGTTCCCCCCGCCACCTTCCAGAAATCCGTAGCTGCCATCCGTTCGTTGCCCCCATTTCCAGCCAAAGAGGCTATCTTCTTCCCGTTTGAGGTTTTCGACCGTCCATTTCCAAATCTGGTCAAATGCAGACTTATCATCTACCCAAACAGCGCGCAGCATACCGTAACTTTGGCCTTCGGAAGTGGTGAGCCCATTGTTACTATGGTCAATTACCCGTCCGTCTTGGTTAACAAATCCAAGTTTATACTTTTCCCAGCTTGATGTAAGGATAGTATAGGCCGAAAAAGAGATCGGTTTAGGTTGGGGTACCGGTAGCGACAGCCAGCGTACAAGCACAATAGATCCAATGAGAATAAGGCTACCAATAAGTAGTTTTAATAATTTCATAGTTAGACGGGGAATTGGTTTCGTAATATGTATAGTCCAAAACTAACCAGACTTCCTACAGATGTAAGTAGTAATAACCTTAAGCTATTGCTTTGTGACTGTTGTTTAAACACCTGATTTAGTTCATTAACCGGGTTTGTAATTGCAGTAAATGTGTCTCTGGCTAGCTGGACAAAATCTACAGGAGGTTGATCCTGTTCCTCAGTAGTTTCCACTACAGGGCTGATCTGGGGTTCTGCGGTAGGTGAGGCTGACGGAGTAGGCGTAAGAGGCTCCTGTGTTGGATCAGGTTGTGGGGTAGGGCTTGTCTGGCTCGTACCGCCTAGAGCATTTGGTGTAGGTTCAACCGTAGGTTTTGGTGTAGCTGAACTTGTTGCTTCGGGTGGCACGCTTGGGCTCGGAGTAACTACAGGGGAAGGTATAGGAGTGGCTGATGGGGTGGATTGGGGAGGATTTGCAACGACGATCACAGGCGGCAGCACCGGACTTGGATCAGGCATGGGAGGTGTCGGCGTAGGGCTTGGGTTGGGTGTCGGTTGGGGAGTTTGGGCAGAGTTAGTGGCTTCCGAAGTTGACTGGGCATATGCATATCTACCACCATTTAGTAATGATAGCGCTGTTATCAGTACAATTAGAATCTTTTTAACTAATATAGTGAAATGTATTGTTTTTTTCATTTTCATCTTCCTAATGCTTTAGTATGATTTATGATCCTTTTTCAACGGAAGTAACATTTCCCCCTATTAAAAGGAAACATAAACTTAGTTTGTCTTAAGTCAGGATAGAGGTAGGGAGAAAGATATCAGTGAATCTCCAGTAAGATTACTTTAATATCATGTAATAAAATCTTATATACGGATGAGGTAAAAAATACAGAATTTTTTATATTAAAAAAAAGTAAAAATCCGGTAAGAAGTTTTGACATTTCACTTACATTTGCTACATTACGATGGTTATAAAAATCTGAAAATTATGCAAGCTCATCAATATAAATTAGCACAACAAGAAGACATTCCGTTGCCTAACAGCCTTATAGACCAACCTCTGAGGGTAGTAAGACATCCCAAACTTGAATCTAAGTATCCCGAGCTGAAAGACCCCACAGTTTTCAAACATCCGAGTGGTTTTTATATGATGTATGCTTCGATCGGAAACTCCTATACCCAAAAATGGAAAATTGGCCGGTTCGTAGCTACTGATCCCAGAGGTACCTGGACTGAGCTTTCTCCGACACAGATAGAGGGCTTGTGCGGGTCTCAGCTATGTGCTCCGGCTGTCTATTTTGACAAGAAACTTGCCAAACCCTGGCAGATGTATACCCAAACGGCCTGTTTTGAAGAGAACGGGATCATTGCACATTTAGAGTCAATTGACGGTAAAACATTCCACATGGCAGGCCTGAGTGCAGATGCAGGGAGTTGTAAACGGGAGGGTTATCCGGTAGTTGGTGTGTATGATGCCGGGATATCAACTGTACTTGATGGCAATGAAGAGGCCTTATGTATGCCGTTCTCAGGTTACAGGCGGGTGGGTTGCGGTGATATATATTTGACCACCAAAAAAGGCGATGAAACATGGAGTAAACCTGTAAAGATCCTTGATCAGAGTGAAGTTTCATTTCATAACTCTCCTGACAGCTCTGACTTTGAGTGGGGTCTGGAAGGAATTAAGATTGTTCAGTTCAAGCCTGACCTATTTGCAATGATCGGAGTGGCGTTTTTGTCTGGAAAGCGTATTCTGGGGACACGACAAAGAGTGTTTATGGCATCCTCAGACAAACTATTTGGCCCCTACAAAGCCATAGGACCCCTATTTAATACTGAGGTGGGAGAGAATGGACACCCGGATATGTGGGTTGAGAATGAAACGGTATATGTTATCTATCAGGCTAGATTGGGAGATGGCAAACCCTGGTATTTCCGGTGGAGCACATTTAATACAGGCGAATTTATACAAAAACTTGAGGCAAATTTACAGGGAAGTATACACGTTTCTATGTTTGCCTAAAGGAGGCTTTTTATGTCTTTGGATGAATTTCTTAATCAGCTCAAGACTCTTATTTTCGGGTCTGCGGGTAAGCTGGCTGTCGCCCCCGTCAAAGTCCCACAAGCCGGAGTTAGGAAATAAATAATTGATATCTTCCGGTCTATCTAGGATGGGGTAGGCGCATACACCACGGACATCGATCCCCTGTTTTTGAGCTTGTTCCAGCTCTGTCAAGGTACGTTGCCACCATGCCTGGCGTTGATCACCAAAACTCCCTGTTTCGGTAATTAGTATGGGAACCTGATAACGGTCTTGGATGAGTCTAAGCATGTCTACCAAGGGTACCCGATCTGGACTATCCCAATCCATAGCATTAAATTTTAATTTCCTCTTTTCCAACCAAACATGTTCCTGATTATGGAAGTAATAATTGACTCCTATTACAGGTAAATAATCAGGACTGCCACCCAGTTCTGGATACGTCTTGCCAGATAGCATATCCCAGGCCTCAAAACGGATCACGTTATTAAACGTATCTACCGCTGAATCAACTTTATTTTGCTTGGATATTGCCAGTCTTCTCATAAATGGGTCGCTATGGATAAAGATCACATCAGAATCCAGCCTCCGGATCCCTTTCATTGCAGCCAGAGCTGCCCTTACCAACTGCTTTTTAAATTTAAATCCGTTTGCAGGCCCCCGCTTAAACGGTGCCCACCAGCCGCGGTCAGCCCCGATCCAGGCCATGAATGAGATCTCGTTGATGGGGATAATTGCAAGTGGTCCATCTGTGTACTGACGAAAGATCTCCCATGCCCGTTTGCTATACTCGGCAAAGCGGGACACAAACGCATCTGAAAACGGGTTAAGTTCCGTTGGATAGTCAAAATGGTTGAGATCCCAGATAACAGTTATTTCTTTCTGTTGAGCCATTTTCATCATCGGGATAAAACGGGAAAAATTGTATACTCCATTACCTACATCTATCTGGCTCCATGCCAAGCCCTCTCTGACCATGTGTATACCAATGTTTTTCATGAGCTGGTAATCCTCCTTCTGGTATTTGTCATGCATGGTGCATGAGAGCATATCCAGTCTTTCTTTTGGTCTGGTCTGGGCGTAGGTACACTCAAAACCAGCCATGAATTGAAGGTGGTTGGGAGGGAATAGTTGGTTAAAAGGGAACATATAGAAAATTAACCTAATTAATCTAATTGACCTAATTTCTAATTAGGATTTGTTTAGAATAATTAGAAATTTATGTGGGTTGGCTGTAATCCCTCTTCATTTCTTTACGTTCCGCTTCGTACCTGTCCAGTTTCTTCTCAGTTTTCTTATCTACTTCATACCGTTTACCCTCAAGCAATGTAAACAGGTCAAGGGCGTTTTTAAACGCCTGATCCATATTAAAGTATTTGTAATTTGCCAAACGACCAACAAAGTAAATATTTTT
Organism: uncultured Pseudomonadales bacterium; assembly: GCA_964386355.1. Classification (GTDB taxonomy): domain Bacteria; phylum Patescibacteriota; class Microgenomatia; order UBA1400; family UBA1449; genus CAYLQQ01. The sequence goes on along the minus strand of CAYLQQ010000017.1, from coordinate 988 downwards.
CAACTTTTCAACCTCTTGTTGGTATTTGGCATATAGAGCTTTATTGGCTGGGTTGGGAACGGGGTAATAGGGTTCACCTTTGTCAGTTGAGATCTCTTTTGAGATAGTTGTTTTAGGGTGCTTTTGGTGGGTAAAGTGTTTATATTCAACGATCCTGGTATAGGGATGCTCATTTGGGTAGTTGATAACTGAGTTTTGCTGGTAAAATTTCTCGTTATGGGTTTCGAATATAAAATTTATTGACCGGTACTCAAGCTGTGATTTTCCTTCGTTGAATTTGTAATCAAAGTACCTATCAATAGGTCCGGTATAGAACAGTTTTTCGTATTTTGTCAGGTCATCTTTGATGTCAAAGTAATCTGTGTTTAGTTGAATTTCGATATTTGGGTGGTCAAGCATATTTTCAAAGATATGGGTATAGCCGTCTTTTGGGAGGAATTGGTACTTATCTGAAAAATACCTGTCATCAAAATTGGAGCGGACAGGAATGCGATTGAGCACTTCTGCATCTAGTTCATTTGGCCACTTATCCCACTGCTTCTTGGTGTAGTTTTTTATCATCAACTCATAGAGTCTTGGACCAACTCTTGAGAGAGCAGACTCTTCGCTGTTGGTGGGATTGGGGATAGCAACTTGTTCCTTTTTGAGCCACTCTTCCATCTCAGATTCAGTTGAGATCGATAGTCCAAAGAGGTTATTTACGGTTTTGATGTTGACGGGGATAGGGACCAGCTGGCCGTTGACTGAGGCAAGAACTCGGTGCTCGTAAAAGTACCAGTCAGAAAATGCAGTTACATATGACCATACATCCTCGTAATTTGTATGAAAGAGATGTGCTCCATACTTTGATACCAAGAGGCCATCATCATTGATATGGTCATAGCAGTTACCACCGATGTGGCTGCGCCTGTCCAATACCAGGACTTTTTTACCAATCCCAGCATAACGTTGGGCCAGAGTAGCCCCGGAAATACCAGCCCCGACGATA
>CAYLQQ010000016.1:0-34757 GCA_964386355.1 uncultured Pseudomonadales bacterium | reverse complement strand
GGCAGAGTGAAAAAGCGAAGCCGAGCTTTTGAACGTCGCCCGTGGAGAGTCATTATATCTGTTAAGTAGCTATAAATGTGTGTAATTCAGCTTACACAAATTATCCGGTTAGAGTTGACAGTGATTTTGACATTTTCTGAGATTTTAGTGGTCGTTTAGAAGGACGTGCTGGGGATTTTATTTGACTAGATTTTTTAAGTGATGAGACTGGCTTACTCGCGTAAAAGGTTGCATACCTATCACGGGAAGCTTGGATAAGCTGAGATACTTGGTAGGCATTGGCAGACTTTGGCTTAATTATTGTTTGCCCTGAAAATGGCAGTTGGGGTTGACCGGCAGATATATGGATGTAGAAGTGATAAGGCGGCAAGTTAGATATATCTCCGGGTTTAACTGTCGGGGCAAATTGTGCCAGCATCAATTCTTCATCCTTAGGATTTCCGGTTCTAAAACAAACAACCGTTGTAACATTTGAAAGAGTTACATTAGTAATGGCAGGATCATCCTGCTGTGATACGGACTGTTCAGCCATAATAACATCCAATCCGTATTTACGTCCCTCAGAAAGAATCTTAGTAAAGGCAGTCGTTGCGAAGTTTTGAAACTCATCAACATAGAGATGAAATTGCTTTCTATCTTTTTGGGAAATAAATGCCCGCTTCATAGCTGCTTGCTGGATCTTGGTTAAAATTGTTGTGCCCAGGAGCTTAGCTGTATCCTCACCCAGTTTACCTTGAGACAGATTACAAATAAGGATTTTTCCATTTAATACGTCATCGAAATTAATAGTTGATTTGGGTTGTTCCAGTATCCGTTTAGCAATCGGTGAAAACAGAAACCGGCCAATCTTAGCAGTAACTCCCGCTGCCATTTTAACCACCTGGTAAGAACCGGCTTTACCAAACTCGTGTTTCCAAAAGTTTCTCAGATTATCATCAGTTAATTCTTTTGTAATCTGTTTTCTGTAGCTTGGATTATTTAAGAGTTCGTAGATGGTAAAAATTGTTCTGTCCGGAACAGTAAAGGCTGTATATATTGTGTTACGCAGAATATATTCAATGCGGTGAGAATCAGTATTCTCGTCTTTTGTAAATATCTTTTTGAATAAACTAATTACACTCTCTGTAACCAATTCTTTTTCAAGCTGGGACTGGTCATCGTTTAACCCTAAGGTAAGCTCTAACAGATTAATACCAACAGGATATGAAATATCGTAAGGATTAAGGTATACAAAATCATGCTTTCGTTCTAAAGGTATAGTTGCGATGAGTTCTTCGGATACATCACCATGGGGATCAATAAAGGCAAGCCCATTCCCCTGTTCAATATCATGCCTGGCCATTGTATAGAGCAGCGTTGTTTTTCCGCTTCCGGTACGTCCTAACACAAACATGTGCGTTTTGCGCTCGTCTTTTGTTAAACCAATCTGAGTAGTTTTTCCTCCGTATGAGTTTTGGGCAAATACAACATCCAAGTCTCTAGTCTGTTTAAGAGAAAGCGGTGCCGGAAGTTCCCCGCTTAGACTGGTTACCAAATCTTCAGTTTTATTTATAAATGGAAAGTGAAAGAGCGAAGATATTTCATTACTTGATAGTACTGATCGTTTTATAAATGGATGGATTGGTAAAAGCCTATGGACGAATTCAAATCGGAACAAAGATTGGAACAGGTTTAAAGTTATTGAATTAATAGCTTTTAAAGATTGGTATCCTGGTAATGTAAAAGTCGACAAAGATGCCAGAAATCCTTGTGTACGCTCATGTAGTCTTCGTTTTGTATTAGATGAAATATAAAAACGGATTGATGCCTCAAATAGTGGTGAGTCTAATTTTTCTGAAATTGAACTGATAACTCGTTGCTCAAATAGGTTATATGTTTTAGTTTTCAATAACTCAGGAGCAAGACGAAAGTCATTGTTTTGGTAAACATATCCATGGCGCAGCTCACTTACTGACTCAAAAATGAAATCGAATATAGCCTTTATTACCTTAACCAGTAAATTCAAAATTAATTGCAGGGGAACAAATATAACCGGAAATTGTGTACTGTTTAGTTTCACCAAGATATCTTCATTATGTAAAATCCTTTGCTTAAGATCTTTTGCTCTATTAATTGTGACCGGAGATAAAACTATCTGAAACGATAGTAGCTCACTGGGTAATAGCTTAGTCATCATTCCGGTAATATAAGCAACCGGATCGTGTATTTCAGGATTATTGATATTGTTAAGCGGTAGTAAATTATCACCTGTAAGGTTTATTGGAATAACTTTTTCATAACGGTTTGTACGAAAACACATATAATCATCTGATATCTCCATCTTTATATTTGGAGCATACGTAATCATGATGTGTTTAAGAGTCTCAGCCTTGCTTTGAGGAACCCGCAGCAGGTATCTAATACCTAATTCTTTGCTTGAATAAGTTTCCAGTGATATTTGTGTTTTATATCCGATTAGTTTATGTAGTAAGCTCTTCCTTTTTCCAAGGTCATGAATAATAGAAAATAGTTGAGAAGTTGCAGATGATGATTGGGCGCTGTTTTGCGGAGGAACTAGTGATAGATACACATACGTATCTTTAACAACCAAATATATTTGTATTATTTTATAGGCAATTAAAGCAACTAAAAGAAGTATTAATACTACTGGAATAATGCCCGTAATTTGCTGATATTTTACAAAATTGGCCTGAATAAAAATAACTGAATATCTGTCGGGTAATGAGCTAAGTATTGAGTTGAAAATAGAAGAATTAATAAGCATTGGCCCTATATGGGCAGTTATCTGATGAGTATATCACGAAGATGTGATAAGAAAACTGTAAATATTACCTTATTATCCTTGACATGGATAGTGTAATATTGTACTATCCATATTAGGGATAGGATACATCATAATAACAGATATGGTAATGAAAATAAAATATCAGTCTAGCTTCACAAAAAATTCTGAAAGTTATGCTCCATTGCCTCATGATGAGGATGAAAAAATAGACCAAATCCTTAAAACACTCGCAAATATCATAGTTGAACGTCTTTTAGAGCAAAAACAGAAAAAGGCATATTAAAGATATGTACAACGGTTCAGTTGTTGATAACGCAGTTGCAGCTATCAGAATATCTTCTCTAAAGCAGGGATTACAGGGCGATTCTCCTGAGGCTCAGCGGGAACAAATAGAACGATTTGCCCAAAACCACAATATCAAAATCAAAAAGTATTTTGTGTTCATGGAATCTGCATCTAAAGAACAGCAGCCTGTTCAGGAAGCAATAGATTACTGCAAAAATGCACACAATGATATCCAGCTATTTATCATTAAATCGATAGATAGGTTCACCAGGGGTGGATCATACTTTTATGATCACCTAAAAATGCAGCTAGTAAAATACGGTATTAAACTTGTCGATATTTATGGAGTCATCGGAAATCAGGAAGTAAACACGCTTGAACACCTTGGCTTATCGTACTCTTGGAGTGTCTACTCCCCCACTAAAAAAGCTGAAATACTGGAAGCAGAACGTGCTAAGGATGAAATGCGGGACATAATGACCAGAATGATCGGGGCTGAGATCAGGTATGTCCGTTTAGGCTACCGTGTCAGGCAGGCACCCTTTGGATATGTAAATGAAAAGGTAGAAACGTCACACGGTAAACGGATTATTCTTAAACCTCATCCCATTGAAGGAGAATGGATACGAAAAATGTTTCTGATGCGTATTAATGGTACCCATACTGACGAACAAATAGTAGATGAATTGAATAAGCTGGGGTATGAATCAAGAGTCCGTTACTGGAGAAACCCAAAAAACAGAACGCAGATTATCGGGGAACGGGGCTTAAAAAAGCTAAATCTTAAACAGTTGTTAAAGTATTTAAAACGGCCGGTATATGCAGGTATAAATATTGAAAAATGGACGAACGGCATACCGATAAAAGCTAAGTTTGAGGGTTTAGTTACTATCGATGAATATAACAAGGCTAATCGAGGCAGTATTGCCATTGTTGAAGATGGTGATCAAATAAAAATATGGAAACCAGGTAATCCAAGAGCCGGTAAAAAGCAGATGAATAACCCTCTATATCCGTACAAAAAATACGTAATGTGTCCGGTATGTAACAAACCGCTTAGCGGAAGTGCGTCCAGAGGCAGATTAGGCAACTATTATCCTGGGTACCATTGTAATAAACGGGGACACTATTTTAGGGTTTCTCAGAAAAAATTTGATCTGATTATTGAAAACTATGTCAAGAATCTGCACATATCCCCTCAGTACATCGATAAGTTAACTGATTATGTTATTTCCTCATGGACAAACAAACAATCCCAACTTAACAAAGACAAAGAAATTATTGAAACTAAGATCGCAGAGCTAAAAGCCTCAGCTCGTGCAGTTGCGGATAAAATAAAGTTTTTAAATTCACCGGTAGCTATAAAATACATGGAAAACGATTTAGTAAAAACTGAGACCGAAATATCTCAGTTGCAGGCAAATGTTGCTTTGCAGTCAAAGGAAGAAACGTTGGATATTCAGGCAGTGATGGCTACCATCAGATACTTTATGGAACACTTGGAAGAGTTATTGCTACGAAGCGATAATCCTCTACAAAGAGGGGCCTATTTTGGTCTAATTTTTGACCATGCACCGACGTATAAAGAATTAGAGAGTGGAACACCACAATTAGTACCAATAATAGAAGAAAAAACAGCATTTCCTATGCTCTGCGGGACTAATGGTGGGTTCGAGAGGAGTCGAACCTCTGACCTCTTCGATGTCAACGAAGCGCTCTAACCAACTGAGCTACGAACCCATATTAAATTGTAAAGTAGCACAAACAACGAAGCGCTCTAACCAACTGATCCCTCTCCGCTTCGGGGACTTCGCAGACGCTTGGCTACGAACCCATATGACTTGTTAATTCTAATTTAACGCTACAAATTATAGCATGGAATTAACTTTATGAAGTAGTATTTTGTTCTTTTAGAATCTCCTCTACCCTATCAGCAATTTGCGGTATATCGTCACCTTTGCTTACAAATAATTTTGCCATTGAGAGATATTTATCAAAATTGGGTTCTTGTGAAAACAGGTCGAAAGGCATAGCTGTCATGAGTACAATTGGCGTTTGATGACTATTTACAAATGGATAGTATGCTTCCATAACCTTAAAACCCGCATCTTTATTCGGAAAAAAAACATCCTGCAGAATTAGGGCATATTCATTTTTTTGTGCATATTCAAGCGCGCTCTCAGGGCTATACGCAATATCGACCGAAAATCCTTTCTTTGTAAGCGCAAGCGATAAGAGATGGGTCAATTGGGGATCATCATCAATAACTAGTATAGAAGCCATACTTTGAGTATATGATTAACTGTATATTTTATCTATATTGAGTTTATATGTTTGTTTTGATTTATTTCTGCTTTCACTATAAACTGTTCAATCCTTTTTAAAGCTCTTGCATTTGCTTCATCTGTTCCAAAGTGACCACAATGGGCTATAAGCCTCTTCTTATGTATAGTAGGATTTGGTAATTGTAAGTTTTCAAAACAACTTAAGGAAACAAATATGTCATAGGGGTCGTACAGAAATAACATAGGCACATTTTGTGGAATATGATATGTATGAGTGAATACTGAATCAATCCTTTTTATGATGGTATGGTCAAAAGCCTGAAGAGATTCTAAATCTTGATTACAGAGATTGATGTGGATTTGTTTAGCAAGAGTTATTAGATAAGGTGAGCTGCTGAGTCTTTGATACCACTGGTGCGGCATATGTTTGCCGGTTTGCAAACAAGTGAGTGCTAGCTTTGATAAACCAGATTTCCCAGTATATATTGGCGTTGACCATACTACTGTCGGGATAGTGTTGTTTACATTTGATAACTTTGCAGCAAGCTCAAGTGCCAGTAACCCACCAAATGAGAAACCAACAACTCCTGCTATTTTATAAGGCGAGTGATGTATAAAATTGGCAATGTATTCAGTAAAACTATTCAGGCTGCCATTATTATGGAGTGGAACATGATTGTGGCCAGGTAAATCAAGAAATATATGTACATAGCGGCTTTGGTATACTTGGCATATACGGTACATGATGTCTTCATTTGCTGCGATACCATGCAAAAACAATATTGCCTTATCTCCGGCTCCAGTTTGTAAATACTGGTAGGCTATACCGTTACACTTTGTGATTATCGACTTGTCTTTTTTCGGTGTAGTCACTTTTGTATTTTACCATCTGTAGCTATAAAAATACGATATAATATAGTACATGAACATAGTAAAACTTACATCATCAACGAAAAGCTCTGTATTGCATACGGCAATTGAAACGTTACAACAAGGAGGTTTAGTAATCTATCCTACAGAAACATGCTACGGTCTAGCAGGGGATGCGACAAATCAGAAAGCAGTAAATGCATTATTAGCATACAAACGAAGGCGGGAAGGTAAACCACTTTCGGTTTTGGTTGATAGTAAAGAGACAGCTACAGCCTACGTGGAGATCAATGAGTCGGCATCCAGACTGTATGATCGGTTTTTACCTGGACCTATGACAATTATTTCTAAAGTTAAAAAAGGCAGGGTAGCTGAAGGGGTAGCTTCTGAGATGGGAACCCTGGGTATCCGAATATCTTCCAATCCTTTTGCTATGGAACTTGCTAAAATCTATGGTAAGCCAATCACGGCTACATCTGCTAATGCTTCTTGGAAGAAGAAACCCTACAGCATAGAAGATGTGCTCCAACCACTAAGTGAAAAGCAAAAGGAGCTTTTGGATTTAGTCATTGATGCCGGTCAGTTGCCAAAACGAGAAGCCTCGACTGTGGTTGATACAACACTGGTAGATACCATGGTGATTCGACAAGGTGATATCATCTTGCAGGATGCTTCAGTTGAGCTGGAATCCAAGTCTGAACATGATACAAAAGAATTTGCCAAGCGCTTGTGTCTTAAATACTGGGATCAGATCAGAAAACATGGAATTGTATTCGCTCTGGTTGGTGATCTGGGAATGGGGAAAACAATATTTGCCAAAGGAATTGGGGATTTTTTACATATTAACGAAGAGATTGTCAGTCCATCCTACACACTTGCAAACGAGTATCAGTTTACCAGAGGGGATATAGATGGTTACTTTTTTCACCTTGATCCATGGAGGTTAGAGTCATACGAACAGGTACGCAGTTTGGGAATAGATACTATGGTTGGGGCAAACAAAATTCTGGCTATCGAGTGGGCGAATAAGTACCTATCTCAAATTGAACAATTTGCTGATAAACACCATGCTCGTTTAATAAAAATAACGTTTGAGCAAGTTAGTGAGCAAATGAGAAAAATTCGAGTAATTGAATAAAGCACCTTTGTTTGCTATTGTTTTAGTATCTACTTTGGAACGTACGTAAGCTGTTCCAGATAAAAAGAAATACATGGAACAAGATCAAATTCCTCAAGTTATGAAAGACGCATCCCAGTCTAGTTTCTATACCAAAGAAACAGATGACCTGTTAAAAAAGTACCTTAAGATTCAGATACGGATGTTTTATTGGGGGATGGTATATCGAGTACTATTTTTAGTATTTATTGTAGGTAGCTTTATTTTTTCTATGGTGACGCTTGTCCCTTTTTTAGAAAAACTCATGAACCCTCTGGGGACTTATCAAGAGCTATTAAATGGCAATACCAACCTATCAAGTCCAAACAGTAGTGGACAATCATTAGATCTAAACGCGATTTTGGATGCATTGCAGAATCAATAGATTGGATTATTGAATTATCGGCAGATAGATACTAAAATATCGGATAGCTTATATCTATTGGCAAGGCTGGTGATCAACCTTGATAGAAAATTCATATTACGAATAGCTTGCACTGAGCAAAGCGAAATGCGGGTATGGTATATCGGTATTACCTCAGCTTTCCAAGCTGATGAGAGGGGTTCGACTCCCCTTACCCGCTCCATACCGCAACCGTTTCAAAACAATCTTTTCATTTGTTAATAATAATCAATCTGCAATTTACTTTCTCCTAACATTTTTGTTAATTAATGAAAATTTATGTAGATTCATTCTTTAGTTATTCTATTGTTAAGGTTAAAACAAATGTATAGGTTTTTTTGCCTTAAAATCTTGACTCCTCTTAATATCATTATCTTCTATACGTAATACTCTCGAAATACCGACTCTTTGTCTTATTTTATGAGGTAGCAACAAATGATAAGATCCTTTGGTTATGTCATGAATAAACTTAGACGAAAACAAATATCTTCGAATACAATCTCTTATCATAGCTGTTCTTCTATCTCCATTATTCATACCAGTTAATAGCTTGAAATGACTCAACAATGTATATGCATCTTTCCTTCTATAACGTTTTTGACCAGTTATAATTGCAAGCTGGCCAAGAATATCAGGTACATACGCATTACTTTCTTCATCTTCTGCTGATATTCCTAAAATCTCTGTAGTTTTTATACCGAGAAAAGTTTGCTCAAGTTGGTGTGGATCGATTACAGTTAAGTCAATTTGAACTAAGTGGTTTTGAATCATTTTTGAATAATTGAATATTTTTTGATATTGCTCATCTGTTAAATTTCCGAGTATTGCAATATCAATATCTAATTTGCCATGATCTGCACGGTTTCTTCTTAGTTGAAAATGATAAGGGTCAGCAACATGTCTACCAACTGATCCGTGCAATATTAGAGGGAAATCACTATACTCGCTTAACTGATTATGTACAGCCAGAGCTTCGTTGACATAAAAATCAACTGTTTCTGGTTCTTTGAAACATTCATAACGCATAAAGAACATGTTATTATTTATAATAACCAAGATTTATAGAAGGTAAAATATATTCAAACTATTATAATAGGATTAGAATTATTTATAAATATAATGTACTCGTTCACTACATACCGTACACATTCCTTTCTAAATAATTATGTTTAGTAATATAAACTGGAGATATATAAGATGATAGAAAAGCAATCTCCCCTATTCTTACTTAGCTTTGCAACACAACTTGGCTTTTCATTGGCAACTCCTCTAGTAATCTGTATTGGGTTGGGATTACTGGCCGATAGTCAGTTTGGTTCTAAACCAGTCGGGACGATCATTGGGGCTATATTTGGCTTTATCACTTCTCAGTACATGCTTTATAAGAGCATTAAACCGTATTTGAAAAAGTAGCTTTCGTGTTTGTAAATACCCCTTCCCTCTGCCATAATGTCACAGCTATTCTGTTTTTTCCTTTGTATTTATGATCGATTTTTATTTTAAAACTATCAAAAGCAAGTATATAAAAAAAGTACAAGAACTTCGCAAAGGTTGTTGGGTGCGGATCGGTGCTGCACAAAAAGAAGATATTTCTTGGATCACCAAAGAGTTGACATTTGACTATGAAGATCTCTCTGACTGCCTTGATCAATATGAAATACCCCGTCTGGAACGGATTAATGGTAACTTATTACTTTTTTTACGATACCCGACGGTAGAAAACCAAGGCTTATACACCCAATTACTAACCGTTGTCCTCAATGCCCCGTATTTTATTACCATTTCAATAGGTCAGTCTGAGATACTTAATCAATTCATCAGACAGGATAGTCTCTTGGCTACAACACAGCAGTCTAAGTTACTGCTCAGTATTCTACAAAGACTTGCAAGATCTTTCACCAATTCGATAAAACAGGTTAATGACAAAGTCCTGGCTCAAAAAAAAGAACTCACTAAGATTGATACTGCTGATATTACCTTTCTGATCGAAAATGAAGATGTACTGAACCAGTATTTGTCAGCTCTGGTGCCTATGGAAGAGATGATCAAGCGTTTACTGTCTGCAGAGTACATAAAGCAGTATGCTGAAGACAAAGATTTGTTTGAAGATGTGCTGTTATCTATATCTCAGTCAGTCAATATTTGTAAAACAAACATCCGATCTATTATCTCGCTGCGGGATTCGTACCAGATACTATTTTCTAATAAATTGAATAAAACTATCCAATTGCTGACATTTCTAACAATTATTCTCACTATCCCGACAATTATTGGCAGTTTTTTTGGGATGAATGTATCCCTGCCCCTATCCGAACATCCATATGCATTCCCAATCATTTTGCTTATTACGGTAATAATATCGCTGATATTTGCAATAGTATTAAATAAGAGAAAGTGGTTTTAAACTGTATGCACGATTTAACTGATGACCAGATCAAAGCACTCGGCCATTTAAAAACATGGGTACAAAAGCCATCCAAGCAGTACATTACTTTGGGTGGGTATGCAGGTACGGGGAAAACACTGCTCCTTTCAATATTCCGGCAAAAAATTTGGGATGAAAACCCAAAACTAACAGTAGCCTTCTGTTCTTTTACTGGCAAGGCTGCTCAGGTTCTTAGGTACACGCTCACATCGCAAAAATCGATATTTAAAGGCGATACTGTTTCAACTATTCATGCGCTTATCTATCAGGCTATGGATGATGAATATGGAAGAGTGATCGGCTGGAAAAAACGTGAGGCTCTGGATGCCAATCTTATCATTGTCGATGAGGCATCGATGGTGTCAGAGCATATTTGGAATGATCTGCTCAGTTTTGGTTTACCGATTATTGCTGCCGGAGACCATGGTCAGCTGCCGCCGGTGGGTGAAAGTTTTTCTCTCATGGATAGCCTGGATATTCGTCTTGAACAAATACATAGGCAAGCTCAGGATAGTCCGATCATTAAATTGTCTATGCTTGCCCGCGAGCAAGGTTACATTCCAGTTGGCAAGTACTCTACATATGTTAAAAAGTATGATCGGCAGGATCCTGATATCAACAGCACCATGCAGGAGTTGCTGGAACAGTGGAACGAAGAGACGCTCTTTCTTGTCGGACGAAACAAAACCCGCGTCAAGCTCAATGCCGAGATCCGCGCCATAAGGGAGGTTTACAATGAATCACCCCAACCTAAAGACCGGGTAATCTGTGTCAAAAACAACTGGAAAACTGGAATTTTCAACGGCATGCTTGGGACAATTGAAAACATCAAGCCACTAACTGATGGAAGAGGTACTGTGCACTGGTACAAGGCAGAGATAATGATGGATGACGGGACCTTTTTTGACGGACAGATCAGTACTTATCAGTTCAATACCGATACAGTTATACGGGAAGCACCGGGTTTAGATTTTCGTAAGGTCGGTGATCTGTTTGACTTTGGCTATGCTCTGACAGTCCACAAAGCTCAAGGCAGTCAGGCTAACAAAGTAGTTGTCTTTGAAGAACGTAACCGGCATCAGAGTGATGATGATTGGAAGCGATGGCTATATACTGCTGTAACCAGGGCTGAAAAAGAGCTGGTTCTGATTGGGGAGTAAAAAAATGCAAAACTCAAAGATCAAAGTTCAGAACTTAAGTCAAAGATTAAAAATAAGAAAAATTGTTATCTGGATAATTCTTATTTTTACCTTCATTCATTTCCTCAAAGATATTACCCAGGATATTTTTAGAATACCAACTGTTCTGGATTACTTTGGAAATATCCAGGAAGATATCACAAACTACTCACCTTTCTCTAAAACAATATATTTGACGGTAGCCTATCTATCGGGTTTTACTGAAATTATGATAATATGGTTTTGTATTCAATATATTCGTCAAGCCAATCAAGTTATTTTCAGAAATACTCTATTACTATTGAGCGTTTTGCTATCAATTTATTTGTTATTTGCATTTTATGATCCTAAAATTATCTCTCTTTTTAATGCTAAAATGAATTAATGGAACAATACATAGCAGTTTTTTTTATTCAGTTTATTCTACTTACAACGATTTTTTTTAGTACTTTTACATCCAAAGTACAATCAGTATTACAGAAACCGAAAAATTATCATATTGCATTGCTCTTTATCCTATTTATACAAATAGCCACAGCTGCATTACTAAACAAACAAGTAGGAGATGTGGGTTTATTCTCAAGCGCAGGTTATTATTTAAGACAGAAAATCGATTTTTATTGGATTGATAGTGATCATGGTCAATACCCATTCTTTCCCTTCTTAATATTTTTCCATGCCTTTGGAGATTATTTAGCAAATACATTATCTTTATTTACGTTTTCATTTTTTTTAAAACTATTGTTGCTTTTACCCTCCCTATATTACATTTCATTTGTAATAGAAAAGGCTAATAGTAAACTATCTAGAGAAAAAGGAAAGCTAGCTCAAGTTCAGTTTTTAACCTGTCCACTGACTACACTTATCGTCTTCTTCCATGGTCAGATAGATGTAATATTAATTGCATTTTATATGCTTGCGGTTAATAAGCTTACAAGCTTAAGTCAAATAAAGAGCGTAAATACAATAATTAAGTCAGGTATTTTTTATGCTCTTTCAATAGCTTCCAAAACATGGTCAATACTATTAGCCCCCTTATTACTTGGACACATTCAGAGTTGGCTAAAGCGTATCTTATTTATATCCATATCAGTTATTGTCTTGGTGGTAGATATCTATATATATACCCACTTTGTTACGTGGTCCAGTTTTGAAATGGTAATTCCTGCACTTACTAAAGCTGGTGGCCCTGTTGGGATATGGGGATTAAGCTATGTTGCCACCCACTTTTACCCCTCCCTTTTACCACTGATTTTAAACTACAAAATAGTACTCATAGGCTTTGCAGTGCTGATAGCCAGTGTAATTGTAATTGGTAAACGATTTTCCTTATTTACACAAACCTTATTTGTTCTACTATGCCTCCATATTGTAGTGCCCAACTGGGGAGTGCAGTATTTATTTTGGACACTTCCATTCATGTATCTGACAAATCAATGGTTTACCAAAAAAATATTTGCAGCTTACCTTTCTATTGCTAGTATATATGCACTGCTTAATTACATAAATATTGCCTACAATAATTCTGTAATACCTAATCAATACATTGAATTTCTCGGAGTTATGCTTTGGATATATATAATATCCTTAACGATTTCAATTTTAAAATTTAAAGATTTAGCACAATTATAAAAAAATTTACCTAGATATGGCATCAATCTTCTTCTCCCCTCTCATCGAAAACGCTATACGTCTTGCCAGCTATTGGCATAAAGGCCAGATGCGTAAAGGCGGCGAGTTTGAGTATTTTACCCATTTAACAGCCGTTGCCACTATACTTGCCAGGGCGGGTTTTGATGAGGAGATTATCGCTGCTGCATACTGTCATGACTTATTCGAAGATACAAAATGTCCCAAAAAAGAGCTAGAAGAAGCTTGCGGTTTGGTAGTTTTGGGTATTGTTGAGCAAGTAACTGAGGACAAATCTATAAACGAAGATATTGATTGGGAAAAGCGTAAAAAAGTTTATATTGATCAGGTAGCAAAAGCATCGTGGCAGGCAAAAGCCGTTTCTTGTGCAGATAAGATCCACAACTTGCAAACATTAATGGGAGCATTGGAAGAATATGGTCTTGGGTATTTTGAATATTTCCATCGGGGACCAGAAAAAAAGCTATGGTTTGAAGACCATTTTGCCATGATGCTTTCAGACTCATGGAAACATCCTCTTGTTCAAGAATATAATGAACTAGTAGACAGTTTCGTAGAGCTTCTGGAGGAGTTAGATGCCAAAGGTGAAAATGAACCAATCGAGTTACCTCTTGAGAAAAGTGATTTTGAAGAACCAGAGCTTTCAGGAGACAGTATTGAGCGTCATTCTGTGGAAATCGATGCAGTATTAGCAGATGTACGTGCGTTATTGGAACGTAACTTGATTACCCAAACCACACTGATGCAATTTATTGCCGAGCAGTCAAAGAAAATCGATGCCTTGTCTTCATCAGATGCCAGTGTAAAGAAACAAAACTATATTCATATCAATAATCAGACAGAAGCTGCAAAAAACAGACACAAATCCCGCTATCTTAAGTCTGATGAATTCGAACTCTTACTTCCTGCTGTAGTATCCCTTGGATTGCTTAAGGGTGAGCTGACGAGTGAAATGATCCAAAAGCATCTTAAAGTTAATTTCACTACTGCGTACCGTATTCTAAAAGAACTTAAACGTTTGCATGTAATTGCCCGCGTGGATAGTAGTAAACCAAGAGTAGTGGATATAAAAAAAGCTGAAAAACTACTAAAGGAATTTGGCAGATAATTCATCTATATTTCATACAAGACTGATACATTTTGATTATAAGCAAACTGCCGCTTGAATATCTTATAATTATTGTGCCACAATGCTGCTATGAAAGTAACTGCTCTGGCTATACTTATTTCGCTGACATTCTTAGGTGGTTGTATAGCCAAAACTCCTGACCAATCTACCCTTCCAAGCTACCAACAAGTAGCTATGCGCTATGAAAATCCCACGCCACAGCAACTCTTGGATTTTTGCAATAAAAAAGGGGGAAAATACGAAGTCTGGACTGATGATGATGGGACTCAAAACACATTTTGCATGCTTCCAGAAGGTTATGGCTGCGATCCTGAACAGTTTTTTAAAGGTAGTTGCGGGTTAGAATAATAAAAAAGCTTTTAGCCATCTGTTAACCGTTTAATAGATGAAGATTGTTGATTTGTGTATACAGTTTTTGGTAATCATCGTTTGAGATAAGTCTTCTCCTTCTTGCTTTATCCAGCCATACCATCGCTTCTTGAGTTAATAGTGTAATTTTTTTCTCATATTCTGATTTCTCATCTTTCTTCACTTTTTTCACTTGACTTGCCAGGATTGTGATTTCATCCAAACACTGAATAAAGCGGTTACCTATGATTGTTTGAGAAAACGGGCTCCAGAATTGGACTAATTCCCATACCTGGTCAGATATCATCTCGCTAAGATTTTTTAGATCAGTTTTTTGTGCTTTCATAATGAAATTATATCAGAGCTACCGTAAGCAGCTTCAATATAAAAAAATCCCTCACTTGTTAGTGAGGGATGTATGGAACTGGCTTTGATTTTTGAAACAACTAAGTAGGTTCTCGAGCTTGGTTACTGTCTTTGAAGAGCAGAACTTTATATAACATGCGTAAATAGTTTAACTCGTCCAGGGTTGATCAATTCGTGGTATATAGTTTATGCCCAGGTTGCTTTATAAAGATTCCTGTCCTTTAAAGAGGGCAAACACGAAACGCATAGGGTATTAGTTGCGTCTGTATAGATTCCTTGGATTGTTAAACTAAATACAGTTTATCAATTGGTGAATGATCTCTTTGTGAGCTTGTGATGAAAAAATATTCATGAAAAATTGCGTCTTAGATTTTTGCTTTATTAGCACGCTTTATGGTAATGGGAAGTATTTTCATTCTCGCAGTTTTGTGGGTAGGCTTTTCGTTAGGAGCGTTACTAGTTATTTGTGGACTGACAGCAGGTAGACTGATGATAAACGTAGTTCCTTCGCCTTTTTGGCTGGTTACCTCAATAGTTCCCTTATGGGCTTTAACCAGGGCAGATGCTATAGAAAGCCCCAAGCCTGATCCTTCACTATTTGTTCCACTTACTCTGTAAAACCTCTCAAATATATGGGGAAGATTTTTTTTAGAAATGCCTATGCCATTGTCTTTAATTATGATTTTTACGTGTGTCTGATCAGTACTAGCTTGTACCATGATTTTTCCTTTTTCATTGGAATATTTGACCGAATTCTCCAAAATATTTATAAATATCTGGAATAATTTTTCTTTTTGCCCAAGAACGATAATGTTGGGTTCGATTGTAGTTTGGACATCTATATTTTTTTCTGTTCCTATACCCATGGTAATCTCAGCTGCTTCTTCCAGAATAAGGCTTAGGTTTTGCTCGGAAAAAGTTCGTTCCTGTTCATCAGAGGCTGCCCAGGCGAAATTCATCATGTCTTTAAGCAGGCTATCCATCCGGTGGGCATCTTTGTATAGATCCTCAAGTATTGTATGGTACTCTTTTAAACCTCTACGTTTACCAAGAGCAATTTCAATGTCACTGCGCATGGCAGTTAGGGGAGTTTTCAGCTGATGTGATACGTCGTGGATCAGTTGCCGTTCTTTGACAAAACCCTTTTGTAAACGGTCAAGTAAGCCGTTAAAAGCTGTTCCTACCTCACCTATCTCATCAGCGGGGTTTAGGACATCAACCCGGTCAGAAAGGTTTTTAGTACTGATAGCATTCATTTTTTTAGCCAGGTCTCTCAGGGGTGATAGTGATATATCAGCTTCCAGGAAACTGACTAAAATAAGAGGTAATAAAAAGAGAAAAAAGACGACTATAAGCGTATTAAAAAGCACCCCAAACGCATCACTAATTGTGTTGAGAGAATCTCCTACAATAATGATCCCAACCGCCGAATCATTAATAATGAGCGGGTTTATAAAAAAGCGGATATTATCTAAAGAAAAAAAATGGGGATCTTTATGAGTATTGATATCTTCCTGTAGATTTTCCAGAAACTTTGTATCAAGTGGAAAGGTGATTGATTGAGCGATGATTTGACCTGAATTATCCAGAACTAACACAAAATTGGTCTTGGTGATTTGGAACGTTCGTAGAATCAGTTCTTTAGAGAGAGGTGAGATAGATTCGCTTTTTATCAAATTACTGATTTCGGCAGATTGCTTGGTTAGTGTATCGTCAAGTTTTCCAAGCATCAGGTTTTTGGTTACTAAATAAAAACTAATGAAAGAAAAAGCTAAGACGGTCATAAACGAGACCGTATACCAAATAGTCAGCCTGGCGCGAATGGGCAAGCGATCGAAGTTGCGAAAAGGGTTGAGCATAGGAAGCGTTATAAGTGACAAATTACAAGTGATAGGAACCTATACATGCGATTATATTCTCTTCTCGTTACTTGTCACCCGTTATATACAGCTTATTCTATCTTATACCCTACCCCATGGATGGTGTGAATGAGAGGAGTTTTTCGTCCAGCTGATTTTATTTTTTTACGTAATGTTTTGATAAAAACATCAACCACATTTGACAGGCCATCATAATTATAATCCCAGACATGTTCAAGGATCATAGTTCTGGTAACTACCTCACCTTTGTGGGACATGAGAAATTCCAGTAGGGAAAACTCTTTAGCAGTGAGGGTTATTGTGTCTTCTCCGCGTTTTACAGAATGTTTGATTGGGTCTAACACCAGGTCGTCTACTTTATATTCAGGGGTGCTTTGGTTAACTCCACGCCTGATGAGGGCTCTGATGCGTGCCAGTAGTTCCGAGAAAACAAATGGCTTGGGAAGATAATCATCTGCTCCGGTATTTAAACCTTTAACCTTATCTTCAATGCTAGTACGCGCTGTGACCATAATAATAGGAGTTGAAATATTTTTTTGGCGGATCTTGCTGCAAATAGTTAACCCATCCTGGTCAGGTAAATTTAGGTCAAGTACGATACAGTCGTATGGATTTTCCTCTGCCATGTATTCACCGTCTTCGCCTGTCTCAGCAATATCCACAGTAAAGCCTTCCTCTTTTAGTCCTTTTTGAGTCACTTGGGCAATACGTTGATCGTCTTCAATAATGAGTATTTTCATACGGTTTTACTGTTTTGTTATCTTCTCTCTCCCTATTTATGGAAATATGGGTTTAGCTTTGCAAATACCCACTATGCATAATCTTACTCTCAATATCTCGGCATTATAATGAGGGAGACATGAAGGAGAGGTGAAAGCTGTTACAAACTTAATCTTGGAATCCTCTGTAAAGTATTAAATTTTTCTATATCGCAAAAACCACGTCCTTCTTGATACTGGAAATAGGCAGCTATTGCAATCATAGCAGCATTATCACCATGCATACGTTTCAATTTTGGATATAAAAATGAAATATTCTTGTTTCGGCAGATCTTTCTTATTTCTTTTCGCAGTATGACGTTGGCACTAACTCCTCCCCCAAGCCAAATAGACTTTGGTTGGTAGGCCTGTATTGCTTTATTCAGTTTATATAAAATAGCCCGAAAGACTGCATATTGAAAAGAAGCTCCAAGATTTGCAATATCTTGTGAATTGAGCGAACCCAATTTCTCAATCAATTGTCGGCCTGCAGTTTTTAAACCTGAGAAGCTGAAATTGAGGTCTTTCGTTTGAGCCATAGGCAGAGGAAATTTATACGTATTTGGATCACCTTTTTTGGCGATCTGTTCCATGGCAGCAGCACCCGGGTAACCCAGATCTAGGAGCCTGGCGAATTTGTCTAATGCCTCACCAGCTGCATCATCAATTGTTTGACCAATCTTTTCGTAATCAGTAAGAGATTTGAGTATTAGTAACTCAGTATGTCCACCGGATACTAATATCGATAAAGCGGGAAATAAGTTCTCGATTTTACTTTCAGGATTAGGATTACTTTTGCTAGTTACAGCCAAGGGAGAGTACATGTGTCCTGCCATATGGTTGACAGGTAATAAGGGCTTTTTTACTTCCTTAGCTAAGTCTTTGGCAAACTCAATGCCAACTTCTAATGCTATTGCCAATCCAGGACCCTGAGTCACTGCAATTGCATCAATATCTGCAGCTTGTATTCTTGCCCGTTTAAGCGCTTCTTTGTATGTTGGTTCGATGAGTTCATGGTGAGCCAACTTGGCCGCCAGTGGGTATACTCCGCCATAGACTCGGTGTATTTCGATTTGGGAAGCAATAACATTAGACAATACCCCTACGCCTTGGGTTACAGCCACGGCTGTATCGTCACAGCTGGTATCGATAGCAAGAATAATGGGATATTTTTTCATAGAGATGGTATTATACTTGAAGTGATTTGATTTATCTTTATCTTTTCAGCAAGTCAAATCTCAAAATTCAATTTTCGAAACTAAAACTCAAAAAACAAGTAAAACAGTTTGTTAGTACCTTCTTCATATAGTTTTGACTTTTGAGATTTGATTTTTACATTTATGTTAGACTGTATTTTTTGCAAAATTGTCGAAGGCGAAATGCCTGCTTATAAAATATATGAAGATGAACAGTTTCTTGCATTTTTGGATATATTTCCTTATGTTGAAGGTCATATCTTGGTGATCCCCAAAAAACATTACCGATGGGTGTGGGATGTTGAGAATATTGGAGAGTATTTTGAGAATGTTACAAAGATTTCCAAACATTTACAGAAAGTAACAGGGAATGATTTGGTATATAGCACGATTTTTGGTGAAGCTGTCCCACACGCTCATATTCACTTACTACCAGGGATTAATCAGTCAGACATTGATAACATACTTAGACATATTGAGCGGAAACAAAAACTTTCAGAGTCAGATGGGGAAATAATGGTTGAAAAACTGAAATTATAAAATAATGGTAGACGTAAAAATATATATAATTGAATACCTACACTAAATATAATATACTTAAATGATGAGAAATAAATCTTGGGACGAGGCAAAACTAAAAAATGCTGTATTACATTCAACTAGTATTCGACAGGTTATTAATAGATTAGGATTAAAAGAGGCTGGAGGAAACTATTCTCAAATTGGAAAGTTCCTTGTACTTTATAAAATCGACACTAGTCATTTTAAAGGAAAGGCATGGAATAAGGGACTAAAAGGTATAGGAAAACCATTAATTCCTATTGATCAGATTTTAATTAAGAACAGTTATTATCAGAGCTACAAACTTAAAAAGAGATTGTTTGACACGAAACTAAAAGAGCCTTTCTGTGAACTATGTGGATGGGCACAGAGAAGTATAGATGGAAGATTACCTCTTGAACTTGACCATATAAATGGGGATAATCACGATAATAGATTTGAAAACCTGCGCATATTGTGTCCAAATTGTCATAGTTTACAATCTACACATAGAGGTAGAAATAGAAAAAAAATTCCGCCGCGGTGGTGAAACTGGCATACACGCAACACTTAAAATGTTGTGTCCCTTGCGGACGTGGAGGTTCGATCCCTCTCCGCGGCACATTGATTCTTTAAAATATATCGGGGTATAGTCTAGTGGTATGATACGCGGTTTGGGACCGCGTGACGTCAGTTCGATTCTGACTACCCCGACTGAACAATCATATGAAATTTTACTTATCTTCATATCACTAAAGTAACAATCCCCGGTTGTTAAGTAATCTTTTTACTGAAGGAAAAAAAATACTGATAATTCCGAATGCTTTAGATTTCTCAACAGAATATGAACGGCTAGCAATGACTATTGAAGGTGAATTTCAAGATCTAAAACGAATCGGTCTTGAACCCGAAAAGCTAGATTTGCGCGACTATTTTCATAAAAATGACCAGAGCTTAGGTGATAGATTAACTAAAGCTCAAGGAGTTTGGGTGATTGGCGGCAATACATTCGTTCTTCGAAGAGCAATGTATTACAGTGGGTTTGATAATATAGTCAATACGTTACCAGATTCATACATATATTCTGGATACAGCGCTGGTGCTTCTGTATTACCATCTTCATTAAAAGGTTTAGAAACTGTAGATTTCTCAGAAATAGTTCCTCAAGATTATGAAAACGAAATCATTTGGAATGGACTTGGATTAATTGATTTTTACATCGCTCCCCATTACCAATCCGAACATCCAGAGTCTGAAGCAGTAAATGAATTAGTAGCGTATTACATCAGAAATAATCTGTCATTTAACACACTAAAAGATGGGGAAGAAATCGTATTAGATAAGTAGGTTTTAATTACAATAAAAAGCCTAGACAACACACATAACCTCAAAATTGACATTTATTCTCCATTCTTAC
Organism: uncultured Pseudomonadales bacterium; assembly: GCA_964386355.1. Taxonomy (GTDB): domain Bacteria; phylum Patescibacteriota; class Microgenomatia; order UBA1400; family UBA1449; genus CAYLQQ01. The sequence goes on along the minus strand of CAYLQQ010000016.1, from coordinate 14,086 downwards.
ATACTTGGTATATGGACAATAAAAACCCTACGCAGTCAGCAATACCTCAGTATTTACAAGTAACTGATGAACCAGTAAAAACTTCTAACCATGAAACACAATCTCAGTTGCATACATCATTTAATAAAAAAGTATTACTTTTATTAAGTGTACTGATTGGATTGTTGATTATTGGCTTAACCGGATCCTATCTTGACATAAATCGAGATAGGATTAATCCACTAGAATATCAACAAGCAACTACCTTACCTGCACCCATTACTACTCCGCTTACTAAACGAGGAACGCCTTCTCCTCAAGAGATTGATATCAAGGAATGGCCTGTTTATAAAAGCAGTGTTTATGGTTTTTCATTTCATTACCGCCCTGATTTAAAAATAAAGGAAGAAGAAAAGCATATATTTTTAGGTTATGATGGAGAACTAAACCCTTATGATTTACTTTTTGGTTTAAGTATATACATTGTCGATAATCCTTTAAAAATTAATCCAGAAACATATGCTACAAGCGAACTATGTAAAGACGCGTTTAGGAGGCCAGACTTAAATATTGATACTACTGAATATTGCCAAAAACTGGTTACAGATAATCTTGAACCATATAAAAATAACAACATTGATGGAATTAGGACTATATATAATTTATACGAAAATCCAATGTATACAATTATTTTCCCCTTTAAAGACAAGTTGATGGTTTTATTATCATCAGGTGAAACGGGGGGTGGTCCAACTGACCTTGGAAAGCAGACAATTGATAAAATTCTATCTACTTTTGCCTATTAATACCGACGCATAATATATTGCGTTTAAATGTCCTAACGTTAAAATACATTCTAAAAAAGTACCAATAAAAAATATATGCAAGTTACATCACCTCAGGATACATTATTCAAATCCCTATCTTTTATAGTTGAGCGGGCACCAAGACCTTTTATATCCAGAGAAGAAGGCGGCCATATCCGTATTTTCCCTATAGATTCTAGTATTAGTTGCATACATGACTTATCATCAAAACAAGCAATTGAGCTAATCCGATTAGAGATGGTAGTGAGGGAGGCCATGATAGACGGCATGAACCTTCAGGGAGTACCTGTTGTTTGGGTAAATATGGAAGATTTGGGCAATTGGGCATTTAAAAGAAACGAAAAGCCAATATTGCATATCCATGTGTTTGGAAGAGTGGCCTCAGCAAAGAAACAGGTTTGGCCGGAAGCTCCGTATTTACCGGACAGAAGCTCCGGGTTTTATGATGGGTTTGAACCGCTAACTAATGAAGACATGAGAGTCATTGGTCAGCTTATTGAAAGAAAACTTATTGAAAAAAAGTATTCAAATTTAAATTGGGGTTTGTAGAGAAATTTGAAAATTGATATAAACTAGTTAATTATCTCTGATTTTATGATACAACTTACCCTAAATATTTCCCAACTGACTTCTAAAGCTCTAAGAAAAGGAAAGTATAAAGATGTTATACCTGAGATTTATGCTTTAGATGCCTACATTGAAAATGGTCCATATCATGACCATCAATCGGTATTTGATCATATTGTAAAATCGCTATCTGGATTGGAATTATTACTATCTGATAAATCACCTATATCTAAAAAAATAAGAATAAATATTGGAAATTATTTGGCAAAATCTATTGGAAATCAAGTAAGATCAGCAATTTTGTATGCAGCAATTTTGCTTCATGATAGCGGTAAAGGCGCAACTTTTATAAAAGATGATTTAACTGGTATTTCAAGTTGTCCAGGCCACGAATTTGTCGGGGCAAATGAGGCTTGGAATTTTCAGGATAGATTAGGGTTTGATAATCCAAGCATGACTGCTTTGGAAAAAATTATCAGATGCCACGGATTTATGTCTGAAATGTTTAATTCTGCCTACCGGACCGGGGAAATTTACAAATTTTATCAATTGGCAAAACAGGGAATTGGTAATGTAACAGGAGAAACATTGCTTCAAATGTTTACTGATGATTTAGGTTCTGATTTGGAAAAAAATGATACATTAACGTATGGAAAGCGGGCTGAAGTAATTATGGAATTTATCAGATTCCACTTTAAAGAAACTGATTAATGTAAAATAAAATCTAAAAATGGACTTAATTCTGTTAGAGAGCTAAGTACTAAATTGGATCCGCGTGCTTGAAGTTCATTTTTACTATACTTTCCGGTTGCCACAGAGATAATTGGAATGCCTCCTTCTTTGGCACATTGAACATCTAAAGGAGAATCCCCTACTAGTATTAATTCACTCTTGTTAATCTGCCGTTTCAGTACCTGTTCTGCTTTTTTACGGGCGATCTCGATCAATTCTACTCTTCTGTAGGCTTCGTTACCAAACCCTCCAAAAGGAAAATACTGGTTCAGACCAGCTTTTGTTAGTTTGTCCCTACCAATGTTCTCGATATTACCCGTCAGAAGACCCATGGGTACATGCATCTCTTGCAGCTGCCCAAGTACATTAGTTACTCCGGGTAATACAGGATTTACGAATGATCCAACCTCAGAAAAGTAGTAGTTCACCATAGATTGTAATGCTTCTGGCATTTTTTCATATGCCGAGGCATCATCTATTCCGTGCAGCTTGACCACTTCAACAAGAATCTGTGTGTCAAGTTTTCCGGTTGCATCAACTTCTTCTATCGAAGCCTGCATGAGTTTGTATACTGTATGAAGTACAAAATCAAAAGCTGAAGCATGGGCGGGATTGCTATCCTGCAACAACGTTCCATCGATATCAAAAAGGGGGATCTTCATATATCTCACTTTAAAATAATGTTATATCTTAGATTCAATACTAGCTGTTGCTCTTGAAAGCATTTCGTTAAATATTGATTTGGGAGGTCCAGGTGTATATTTGTGCGTAGTAGAATCATAAGAAGCATACGGATCAACGCTAGGTTTGATATGAGTAATTTCTAAATCAAGACCTTGTTCTGTAGAAGCATTCCCGCCAATCGTAAATTTGATTGTTGAGGCACCCTGATTATCTCCTCTCGCATAAATTTTATTCGGTCCAATCATAATAAGTGAACCACTTCTTAATTCAGCCATCTCTGCATCTGTCATCAGAGGTTCATTATTTTTTTGCCTCCTTTCATTTTCTAGAGTAAAGTATCCTGATCCTCGTAGTATTTTATATTCAACCTCACCGTACATATGTTGTACTAAAATCATATCAGGAGTACCGGCATTATACACAATACTTTTTGTTGATCCATTATCACGAATTGCATGCACGAGAAGTGCTCGCTTAGATAATCCCCTATATTCTCTCGACGCTCCCTCTCTGGGTGGTTTAAGGAAAATTCCTCTAGGCTGTATTTCACCTATTTTTGAACTTGTTATTATAGCTTCTTCTTTCTCTGTATTTAATGCACGACCAATTAATAATGGATAGCCATATTCAATCACATCCTTATAAGGTTCACCATCATATGATAATTCTGCTTCTCCAAATAAGTTTTCGTTGTCAAATGGCGCGTCAAGCACTTGAGGTAATTCCTGAGCAGCATAAGCGGTCTGAATATCTATACCTTTTAAAACGTCAGCTTGATTAACCATATAAAATAGGAAATAAATTATAATTTAGGTTATCTCTTATTTTGTCTTTTATCAAGTGATATTTTTATTAACATATCTAGTAAATGGTAATAAGGAATCTCGCTTGCTTCCCACAATTTTGGATACATGCTGATAGAGGTAAAGCCCGGGATGGTGTTTATTTCATTGACCAGAATTTCGTTTTCAGGAGTTAAAAAGAAGTCAACTCTAGCCATACCTTTGCATTGTAAAAATCTGAATGTGTGTAAAGCCGTTTCTCGTATGCGATTGGATATTTCTTGCGGTATTTTGGCAGGGATCTCCAGCTTTGCCCCATTCTCATCCAGATACTTAGCATCATAATCATAAAACTCATGCCCTTGGGGGATGATCTCACCTACAACTGAAGCTTTTGGATTTTCATTTCCCAGCACAGCCACCTCAAGTTCTCTGCCTTGTATTGCTTCCTCACATAAAACCTGAGTATCGTACTGCAGAGCAGCATTAATTGCCTGATTGATCTTTTCTTTGGTATGGACTTTGGCAATACCTACAGATGAGCCTTGGTTGGCCGGTTTGACAAATAAAGGCATTCCTAATTTATCTAAAGTTTCATTAATAAACGTATCAGATATCTCCCATATATTAGCCCAGGTAAAATCAGCCACTCTAATTCCATTCTGCTGCAATATCATTTTTGTAGCGATCTTATTCATCCCCAGGGCTGATCCCAAAACACCAGCTCCGATATAGGGAATGCCCAGTGTTTGTAAAAAACCCTGTATTACCCCATCCTCACCTCCGGTACCATGTATGAGCGGAAAAACGACATCAACTGTATTAAACAGCTCAGTATCTTGCGTTTGTAACCTGTTTTGATCATTTGATATTGCCACGGTAGTGATGGGGTGATGGATGGTTAGTGCCTTATTTTCAGCTGCTTCAAGCAGGTCTTGGGTTGGAAGCTGGATCCAATTACCCTTTTTATCAATGCCAACCAAAGAGATGTGGTATTGTTCAGGATCAAGTGCCCGGTAGACAGATTTGGCTGTGCGTACTGAAACTTCGTGCTCAGTATTAGCGCCACCAAATAATAAACATACATGCACCTTTTTACTCATACTATTTTCATTCCTTTTATGTAGAGTATACCAGTATTACAAACTACTATGAACAAAATATGAATCTCACTGTCGGACAAATTGCCCCTCAATTTAGCCTGCCTGATCATGATGGCAACATACACAAGCTGTCTGATTATGCCGGCCAGTGTGTCCTGCTCTACTTTTATCCAAAAGATAATACCCCAGGCTGTATTGTAGAGGCGTGCTTATTGCGTGATAACTGGACAGAGTTTGCCAAACATAATACGGTGGTTTTGGGTGTGAGTACTGATCCTGTAGCCAGCCATCAGAAGTTTGCTCAAAAATTCAAACTCCCTTTCCCTATTCTGGCCGATATTGAAAAGGAAGTTGTAGAACGGTATGGTGTTTGGGGTGAAAAGTCATTTATGGGAAAAAAGTATAAAGGCACCAACCGAACTTCATTTCTGATCGATCCTAATGGGAAGATTGTAAAAATATATGAGAAAGTGAAGCCGCAAGACCATGCCAACCAAGTCCTTGCAGATCTGGAAGCTATTTTAATTTAGAAGCTAAAATCTTTAGCTGCTCGACCATTTTCCCAAGCCTCTTTTGCCATATATCGGGGTCTTTTATTGCATCCCTTTCATCAAATATCTCAAGAACCTTGGTGATATTAACATCGGTATAGACCGGAATCATGCCCAGCGTACGGACGACAGGCAACAGCGCTTCTATAGCCCGTGAAGCGCCAAAATCACCATCAGTAATACCCACAAAACCCACTGGTTTATAGAGATAATCAGAGCGTTTGCCAATATCGAGCATAAACTTGAGACTTCCGGGGAAACTATGGTTATACTCAGGCGTGACAATGATAAAAGCCTGTGCTTCTTTGATCATTTTTTTTAGTTCAGGTGCTGGGTAATCGTAGCCTTCAGTTTGAAAGTGCAGAGCTAATGTATGGGGAGAAACTAACGTACAGTCATGGTGGTATACGGATCGAAGTTGGGTATAGACCCAGAGAGCAACCTTTTCTGAATTACTATTTGGCCGTGCTGTCCCAAGAAAAATCAATATTTTCATAGGCAAAGTATATGACTATCTCATGAATCTTTGATGAAATGTCGAACGGAATAGGTTAAAATACAGCGTAAATAATAATTTTGATTCATATGGACAAACTCACGAAGATTATTGCAACTCTTGGTCCGGCAAGCGACAGTCCGGAAACTATCGAAAAACTTATTAATGCTGGGGTAAATGTATTCAGGTTTAACATGAAACATGCCGATATTGCCTGGCACCAAGAGCGGATAGACCGAGCACAAAAAGTTGCTGACTCACTTAAGAGATCGATTGGTATTCTGATAGATTTACAAGGACCTGAACTGAGAATTGAAACTGTGGACCATCTGGCATTTCAATTTCGCGAAGGTGATGAGATTACTGTTGGAGTCAGACCGATGGAAGGCTTGGGGGTATTTTTACCACATCCCGTGGTTTTTGATTCGGTAGAAATGGGAGATGTTTTGTTTATTGATGATGGCTTTTTTGAGTTTGAAATTGTCAAAGTCAATCAAGATTCTTTTGTTATGAAAGCAAAAGATGATGGATCAATCGGTCACCGTAAAGGGGTTAATATTCCGAATAAACACCTGGACCTACCCTCTTTGATAGATGATGATCTTCATAAGCTTGATATGGCTAGCGTATCTAAAGTTGATTTTGTAGCACTTTCATTTTCTAGGACCAAAAAAGACATAGATATATTAAGAAAAGAGATGGAAGTACGTAAGATAAAAGCAAAAATTATTGCAAAAGTTGAAAGCAGGATTGCTCTTGACCACCTTGATGAACTGATAGAAAGTGCTGACGGTATTATGGTTGCCAGAGGCGATTTGGGAATTGAGGTACCTATTGAAGAGCTAGCTTACTGGCAAAAAACCATTATCCGTAAATGCAGGATAGCTACCAAGCCTGTCATTACTGCTACCCAAATGCTCCAGTCAATGACAGTCAATCCCCTACCCACTAGGGCTGAGGCTGTAGATGTGGCAAATGCAATTTTTGATGGTACCGATGCCATCATGCTTTCAGCTGAGTCGGCTTCGGGTAAGTACCCAGTCAAGGCTGTTGCACAAATGGCAAAAATTGCGAGGTTTTGTGAACCAAAGGCAGAGCCTATGAAAATTGATAATACTCCCCAAAACCAAACAGAGCTCATGATCCATGGAGTTATGGCGATGCTGGATAGTGAACAACATCCTTCGGTAGATAAGATTATTGTCTTTACAGAAAGCGGTTACACAGCCAAAGTCCTAGCGAGTCTGAGGATTAAAAAGCCAGTTGTGGCTATTTCGCGTTTTGATACAACAATTGAACAGCTGTCGCTCTCTTTTGGAATTGACCCTTACTATATGGCTTTGCCTGGAGGATACTGTGATTTACACCAACAAAGTAAGATATTTACTCAAATGAAACGTATGGAAATACTAAAAACAGGTGAAAAAGTGATGCTTATTCACGGAAATAAATGGCAAGAACAAGGTAATACGAATACGGTGGCGATCGTGGAGATACAGTAGTAATTATAAAAAAGAATTATAAATTAATTGTAGAGAAATATTTAAACTATGGTAAATACAGAAATTGATATTAATGAAAGCGAATTGTATCCAGAAGGCAGTCTATTGAAGGCTCTGCAATATGGTACAACAGAGCATCATCCTAGAGTTGCTCGTGTTACTAGACCATTAAGACCCGTTCAATATGGAGGAGATGCGGATCCTCTTATTCAATCTAAATTGGATGTTGAAATAGATGCTAAAAAGAATGATACCTTAACTAGAAAATTGTTAGAAATATTGTAAGAGCGTAACGATATAGCAGGTCATGTAATATATGAATCATTGCCAAGTATTCATTTGGGAATGTATGAAAAATGAACTTTATGCTTTATCAATATATGAAAATAACTGATGATAATTTGTGAAAAACAACCAGGTATTTATCCCATTTTCAAACCAAAAGGCATAACTTCATTTAAAGTAATTTCAATCCTGCGGAAAATTACTAATGTTAAAAAGATAGGGCATGGTGGGACACTTGACCCCCTAGCTTCGGGAGTGCTTGTAGTGGCAATCGGTAAGGAGTTTACTAAAAAAATTCATCTGGAAGTAGCCAAGGAAAAGGAATATGATGCTGAGATTATGTTGGGTTTGGAAAGTACTACTGATGATGAGGAGGGAATCAAGAACTTAGGGAAAGGGTCAGGAAAAGTGATAGGTAGAAAAGATATTGAACAGATTCTTTCTCAATTTATTGGGACAATCGAGCAAATACCCCCTATTTACAGTGCAATAAAAATTAATGGTCAGGAAAGCTATAAACTGGCACGTAAAGGTAAAGAGGTAGAGATGAAGAAGCGGATCGTTGAAATTAAAAGCATTGAGATTATGGAGTACAGCTATCCCCTCTTATCGATCAGGGTCACCTGCGGTCCTGGAGTATATATACGTTCACTTGCTCGAGATATAGGTAGAAACTTAGGAGTTGGAGGTTATTTGCATGAGTTGGTGAGAACTCGAGTTGGAGAATATAAACAGGAAGATTGTTATATATTACCGGAAGAGTATGTGCCCTCTGTCATGTAAACTTCATGCCAGCTTGCTACTTAACCAAATTCTGTAAAAGGGAAGAAATTACAGATAATACCAAGCTAAACAACAGTGCCCACCCAAATGAAGCTACCCGGAATCCATCTACGAGTGATTGTGCTATCAGGATCATGAGTGCGTTGATCACCCAGGTAAATAATCCAAGCGTTAGCAAATTAATAGGGAGGGTCAGTAACAACACTATGGGTTTGATCAGTGCATTCACAATTCCTAAGACTAAAGAAACAAGTAAGGCTGTCACAAAACCATCGATTTGCACCCCTTCAAGAAGTTTAGCAGTGATATATACAGCTAAAGCATTGACTACAAATCTAACAATTAGCATAGTTCCTCCATAACGTTTTATGTATAATTATTCTAACATATGAATAAAAAAATTGTTATTATTGGTGGCGGTTTTGGGGGGTTAGCTAGTGCAGCTTTGCTTGCAAAAGCTGGCCATGAGGTCACCGTTTTGGAAAAGAACGTTGATTTGGGCGGGCGGGCACGGGTTTGGAAAGAAAACGGCTTTGTATTTGATATGGGTCCATCATGGTATCTTATGCCTGAGGCGTTCGAGCGCTATTTTTCACTGTTTAATAAAAAACCTTCAGATTTTTACCACCTTCAGCGATTAGACCCTAGTTACAGTGTCATATTCAGTGATGGTGATACCTGTACTGTTTCTACCAGATTGGAAGATAACAAGGAACTTTTTAATAGACTGGAACCTGATGGATATGAGCATGTGTTGAGATTTCTTAGAAGCGCTAAATATTTGTATGACACAGCTATGGGTAAGTTCATTTACCGGAAATACGATAAGGTTAGTGACCTTTTGGACTGGCAACTGATCTCGCAGGGTTTGCGCATGCACATGACTGAGGGGCTTGAGTCGTATGTGGGTAGGTTTATCAAATCACCCAAACTGCATAAGCTTATAGAATATACGATGGTCTTTTTGGGTAGCTCTCCTAAAAATGCCCCCGCCCTTTACTCGATCATGGCTCATATCGATTTTAATCTAGGGGTCTGGTACCCGATGGGTGGCATGGGGGAACTAGTTAAGGCCTTAGTTCAATTGGGTAAAGAACAAGGTGTAAACTATCATACTGACTCTGAAGTGACAGGTTTTGAATATACAGGAAAGAAAATTATAAAAGTTAAAACAAAAAATAACTTATATACAGTCGATATGGTCATTGGCAATGCTGACTACCAGCATATGGAAACCAAACTGCTCTCATCACAATATCAATCATATTCTGAACGCTACTGGCAGAAAAAAACCATTGCACCCTCCATGCTTATCCTATATTTGGGCATTGGCAAGAAACTGACTAACCTGACCCATCACAACCTGTATTTGGAAACAGATTGGGATGAGCATTTCGGGACTGTGTTTGACAATCCCGGATGGCCAAAGTCATATTCGTACTATCTATCATGTCCTTCTAAAACTGATCCCAGCGTAGCTCCTACCGGCAAGGAAAATCTCTTTGCTCTGGTTCCCCTAGCACCCGACCTGGATGACAGTAACCGTGAGCAATTTGCTGATGAACTTATCTCTAATATAGAAAGACATATTGGTGAAACATTTACAGACGATTTAGAAGTTAAGCGGGTATTTTCGCACCGTGATTTTACAAAAGATTACAATTCATATAAAGGAACAGCACTTGGATTGAGTCACACACTTTTTCAGACTGCTCTACTGCGTCCGCATATGCAGAGCAAAAAAGTATCTAATCTATACTATGTTGGGCAGTATACGCATCCTGGTGTAGGTGTGCCCATGACCTTAATTGCAGCAGAGATACTTACTAACTTGATTAACAAAGTTTAAGTATGGATCGATTAAAACTTTTTTCCATCTTTAACAAAGGCAGCCGGACATATTTCTACTCAAGCATCTTTTTCCCCAAAGGAATTAGGCAGGAAGTATTTATTCTGTACAGCTTTGTACGAACGGCAGATAATCTGGTCGATAGTATTCCCCAAAAAAAAGAAGAATTTTTACAACTTGTTGATAAGACTTGGAAAACTTGGAATGGAAAGCCTAGTGGCTTGCAGGAGATTGATCTGTTTGTTGATCAGTGTAAGAGATTGGGTTTTGAAAAAAAAATGGGTGGAAGCCTTTTTGAATGCAATGGCTATGGATCTAAAGAAAAACAGGTACCAAACAATAAATGAAACCTTGGAGTATATGCATGGATCTGCTGAAGTGATCGGTTTTATGATGGCAACAATACTCGGGCTTTCATAAGACTCTTACCCATTTGCAGCTGCTCTAGGTAGAGCTATGCAGTATGCCAATTTTATCCGTGATTTTAAGGAAGATATGGGTATGAACCGGCTCTATTTCCCAATCGATGATCTGTGTGTGAAAAACTTAAATACTGCAAATCTTGAGAATATAATAGAACGGAATGACTTTTCAAACTTTTTAGTCTGCCAGATAGATAAATTTGAGAAATGGCAACAAGAGGCTGAGATTGGTTTTGCCTATATACCAAAACGTTACCTTATTCCTATCAAAACAGCTTCTGATATGTACAAATGGACGATACAGAGAATCAAAAAAGATCCAACAATAGTACTCAGAAGGAAAGTTAAACCGTCAGTTAGACGTATAGTGTGGACGATATTTAAAAATTCACTAACTACCAACTACTTACAACCATAATGCATGATTACTAACTGGACATACCTTATTATCAACATAGCTACCGTTTTTTTCCCTGTTTTATTCTGGAACTATCATAGACTGCCAAGTAAGCGAGTATTTAAGCATTACTGGAAAGCACTACGTATAGCTGGTGTGGGATTTATTATTTGGGATGTATTTGTCACTTGGCGAGGTCATTGGTTATTCAATCCTGTATATACTCTCGGTATAAAGCTGTTTAATTTACCCATAGAAGAAGTCTTGTTCTTTATCAGCATTCCGTTTAGCTCTCTTTACTTATTTGAAGTGCTTAATTTATTAAAAAAGGATACGAAATTACTGTTCGACCTGAGGATTTTTAAGCTTATCGGATTATGTATACTTATGATTTCGGTTTTTTGGCTCAGAGATAAGGAGTATACCTTCATTATTAGCTCTATTGTTGGGTTCCTATTCATGCTTTCGTCAAAATATTTACAACTTTTTCAATCACAAAATTTTTGGGTTTACCAGTTACTTATGCTTATTCCATTTGGACTGGTTAATGGACTATTAACCTCGCTTCCTGTGGTTATGTACAGTTCTGAACACATTTTAAATATAAGAGTGGGAACTATACCCATAGAAGATGCGTTCTACTCCTTTGCATTGCTTACCAGCTATCTCATCTTCTATCAAAAAAGTAAAAATATACATGGAATTTGAATCACTACTCACCCATAAGGTTACCCAGTGGGTATTTATTGTTGTTCTCAGTATTGCAACGTTTTTCATTCTTTCTCAAAAGATAAATCTGGTTACTGCAGATTTGGGCAGGCACCTTAAAAATGGAGCCTACTTCTTTCAACAGGGGCAAGTAATATCTACAAATTTCTATTCCTATACGATGCCCGAGAGGCCTACTCTTAACCATCATTGGTTATCTGGTGTTATATTTTACATAGTCCATCAGCTTTCTGGATTTTATGGTTTGTCTCTTTTTTATGTAGGCCTATACTGCGTCATTGTAGGTATTATTTTTTACCTGTCAGCTAAAAAATCAGGTTTTTATGCTGCTATGTTTTCCTTTTTTGTAGTTCTGCCTTTGTTTGCCCACCGCCGCGAAATCCGCCCGGAAATATTTAGCTATCTGGGCATTACGCTATTTGTTTATGTATTTGAATGGTTTAAAGGCAAAGCTATTCCCAAGAAGTGGTTGATGGGTATACTAGTTTACCAGCTGTTTTGGGCAAACAGTCATATTTACGCTTTTTTCGGACCAGCAATTACCCTGTTATATATCGCAGCGAGAATAATATGTAAGCAGCGAAAAGGTCTTAAAAACTTATTAATTTTTGAGTTACTGTTAGTGGTCACATTATTTATCACTCCATTTGGAATCCCCGGCTTTGTCCAGTCTCTATCGATCATGAATGAGTATGGGTACAGATTGGCCGAGAACATGAACTTGTTGTTTATGATCAAGTGGTCAGCCGGTCAGGATTGGATATATGGATATGGTCTTTTACTTATCGGTATTACCTGGGGTGTTTTAATCTATAAGTTTGTTACATTACGAAAAACTGAGCCAATAGACGTATTATTGGTTGGAATGGGGATTGCAGCTCTATATATGAATCGGAACTTGGCAATATTCGGAATAATTTTGTTTCTATGGGAATCAGCCTTATTGAATACAATAAATATCAGTGTGAAAAACACTACATTAGTTTCTATCGGCTTAGGTCTGTTGCTTATGCTTTTTAATACTAGGCTAGGTTTGGTGCAGGCAAATACTGGTATGGGGCTTGAAGCAGATATAGAAAAATCGGCTGAATTTTACAAAACTAAAGAAATACAGGGACCTGTATTTAATAACTATGATATTGGCGGGTACTTAATATTCGAACTATTCCCAAAAGAAAAGGTATTTGTCGACAATCGTCCGGAAGCGTATGGTAAGGATTTTTTTGATACTGCATATAATCCTGCAATTGCTGATGAGATAAATTGGGATAAACTGGATGAACAATATAATTTTAATGTGATCTATTTTTATCGGCATGACATGACTGATTATGCGCAAGAGTATTTATATCACCGAACTCAGGATCCTGATTGGGTGACAGTCTATGTCGATGATTGGGTAATTATTCTTGTAAAAAATAATGATCAGAATAAAAAGGTAATAGAGAAATTTGAGATTTCTAGAGAGGTGTTCAGACAAGCTGGGACATAGTTATCGCCCAAAATTATATGCCTTCCAGACATTTTCCATCAAAACGGCAATAGTCATAGGTCCTACTCCACCCGGGACTGGGGTAATGGCTGAAGCTTTCTGGCTGACCTCATCATAAGCCACATCACCAACCAAGCCTTTTTCTGTCCGGTTGATACCTACATCAATAACAATAGCCCCATCCTTAACCATCTCGCCAGATACGAATTCAGGTTTACCTATGGCTGCTACGATGATATCTGCTTGTCTGGTAACCTTTGCAAGATCTTTGGTTTTACTATGGCAAATCGTGACAGTGGCGTCATTTGCCAACATCATCAGAGCTTCAGGTTTGCCTACAATGTTGCTTCTGCCTAAAATTACGACGTGCTTGCCAGCGATAGGAAGCTGATAGTACTCGAGAATTCGTACAACTCCATAGGGTGTACATGGCATAAGTAAACTGTCGTCGAGTGTCTTGGCGGTAACGAGCTTACCTACATTGATGGGATGGAAACAGTCAACGTCTTTTGTGGGTAATATTGTATTAATAACTTTTTCCTCAAGGTATTTTAAATTCTTTGGGAGTGGAAACTGCACGAGAATTCCATGTATTTTATCATCTTTATTTAATTGAACTACGGTATTGATAAGTTCTTCTTCGGTTACGGTCTCAGGAAGTTCGATCTTTTGGGAATAGTAACCAATCTCCTCGCAGGCTTTTTCTTTATTTCGGACATAGACTTGAGATGCAGGATCATGACCCACAAGTACTACAGCAAGACCGGGTTTTGTATCAAGTTTTGACACCTTTTCTTTGAGTTGATCTTTGATTGTTTGAGAAACGAGTTTGCCATCAAGAATTTGTGTCATATTCATCTATGAAATAAGTCAACTACGAGTCATAGAAGATCCGTAATGTGACCT
>CAYLQQ010000015.1:0-35813 GCA_964386355.1 uncultured Pseudomonadales bacterium | reverse complement strand
AGTCATGTATTATACGAAGCTCCTAGAAACGCAACTTATTTCATAGCATCATATAATTATTCAAACAGCTTCATATGACGCAAATACTCAAGATAAGATCTCTCTTGTAAGGATCCGAGTTGCCGATCTATATCCAAAGCTAATACTTTGTCTCCATGACGCTCCATTTCGAACCAGATCACATCGGAGCCTGATCCTGATCCATACGATACTAGTAATATTTGATCTCCTTTTTTTGCACTACCTAAAACTCTGGCTGCACCAAACATACTTGATGCCGAATATGGGTTACCGATATCAGTTACAGTAAACCCAAGTTGTAACTGTTCCTTTGAGATCTTGAGATCTTTAGCAACTTTTAGAGGAAATTTTCCGTTTGGCATATGCAGTACGACATGCTCAAAATCAGTGATCTTTTTGGAATATAACTTTAGAAAATGATCAATTGCCTGTTCTATATGCAGAAAATATGCAGGTTCTCCGGTAAATCTGCCCCCATGCTTAGGAAAATCCTCAGTTTGTCTCCGCCAAAAATCCGGAGTATCAGTTGAATATGAACTGTATGCTTTTAGCTTGGCTAAACCTGATTTTTGGGATAATACGACAGATACAGCACAAGAAGCAGCAGCATACTCCAAAGCGTCCCCTGGTTTACTTTGAGCTTTATCACTACCAATGGCAATACCGTTTTCAATTAAACCACATTCAATAAACGAGCTTACAATCTGTATACCAGCTGTTCCCGCCTTGCAAGCAAATTGTAAATCAGCGCAAAGGTAATCCGGTTCAATTCCAAGCCACTCCCCGATCACAGTCCCTGATGGTTTCACGGCATATGGATGTGACTCACTACCCATATATATCGCCCCAATTTCCCGTGTTTGTACACCGCTGCGCCCTAATGCTTTTAAAGTAGCGGCCACTGCCATAGTAATACTATCTTCATCAGATAAAGCCACTGTTTTTTTTGTTATTCCAAGTGAGCTAGATATATGGTTTGCGTCAGCATTATGAGCCTGAGCAATTTCTTTCACTGTTATGCATGAGAAAGGTATATACGTGCCCACACCAGATATCCAAACGTTTTGAAACAGTTTTTTATGTATCATATCTTACCTCTGCCAAGTTTTTGGTGGGCACATGCAAGCGTATTGTTTGCCAATGCTGCAGTAAGTGATAGTTCTCCCGCTAAGACTGCACCAGCTATGCATTGAGCCAGATAAATGGAGCTTCCTGTAAAAGGACGTTTAATCCCCATTATCTGTAAAGCTTCACTTTGAGTTGGCAGCTGCGTACCTCCACCAACAGTACCCACCATAAGTGCCGGCATATGGATGGCAAAGTGCAAATCACCAGAAACAACCCAAGCTTGTACAAAACCCTGGCTTGCCTCAACCACATGGGCTGGATCCTGGCCTGTTGCAACGTATATTGCAGCGGCAATATTTGCAAAATGACCGTTATAGCCCATGGATCCGGCTAACGCCGATCCCGATAGCTGTTTTGCAAGCACGAGTTCAACAATTTTTTCAGGCGTTGTTTTTAATACGTCACTAACGATGGTATGAGGAATTGCAGCTTCAGCCCACACCTGAATACCTCTTCCAAGTATGGCATTTATATATGAGGCTTTTTTATCTATGCAATAGTTTGCTGAAAGTATATAGGGAGTGTCAAACTCAGATTGAATTTCATCCAGAAGTATCTTTGAAGCAATCGTTACCATATTCATTCCCATAGCTTCGTGCGTGTCATACACAAAACGGATATACAGATACCGACCTAACATTTGCCAATGCCAGTCAAGCAAATCTGCATGTTGTTCATGTTGCTTTACTTTAGAAACCAACTCTGACCAATGATTTTTTAAAAAACTAATAATCAATTCTGATTGTGCCAGATCCTTGATCTGTATCGCTACACCCCTCGTTGCTCCAACTTTTTTAGTCTTAACAGTAATACCATTAGAAAAAGTAGCTTTCATACCCCTGTTAATGCTGGCAACGAGAGCTCCTTCTGTCGTAGCTAAGGGGATATAGGTTGTTTTTTCCTTATTTTCCAGTATCAGCTTTAGGGGGCCGGCAACTCCCAGTGGTACTTGCGTTACTCCAATGATGTTTTCACAGTTTCTGCCAGTAACTTCTTCGACATTAAAACTTGCTTGTTTGCTATGGACTAAAGTTGTTTGACTTTGTTGTTCAATAAATTGCTGGCGTTGCTGGTAATTGAGTGATTTTAAAGACATTATTTCCTCCTCACTTTCCATACCTGTCCCAGCCAAAAACCGATATAAAAAAATAAAAAGGCTGTAATAGCAAAGATTCCTAACACTCCACCCTTTGTATAAAATCCCCACACACCCGGAGGAGCCTGGACTAATCTTCTGGCAAACCAGATTAACCCCAAACCTCCTATAAATAAGTACAGAGGCATCCCAAACACTAACAACATTTGGGAATAATCTTTTTCCCGAAATAAAGTGCGAATAGTTTTGAAAGGATGAAACGCCAGCCCAAAGCTGTTGCGTACCAGAAGGTAACTCTCTTTGATTGTGAGTAGTATGGAATACTTAGCCAGTTTCTTGTAGGTTGGATCTGTTGAAAACGTATGCTTTTGAAAATGCCAGGCGCGCGCGGGAGAGTTTGCTTTCGGCCGCTTTATAACTGATTCCCAGCTTGTGGGCAATCTCATTCACGCTCAAGCCTTCCATATACCTTAGTCGTAAAACCAGTTCATTTCCTTCGCTAAGTTTTTTAAACGTTTGCAAAATCTTATCTTTAGCCTCTTTTTCCTCAAGAGCCAACTGGGGTCCTAACGCCATATCAGCCAGCTCTTCCAAAAACGGGAAAGCTGAGAACAGGATTGTCTTAATCTTACGTCTACGGTAGTAATCTACCAGCTCATGCTTTGCAATCGACACTACCCAGGTTGAGAAGCTGCTTTCGTGCTTGTACCGAGGCAAAGAATCCAAAACAGAAAGAATGGTATCTTGTACCAGCTCTTCACCGTCCTTTTCATCATTCACTTTCTGACTAAACCAGTGCTGTAGGTAAGGAGTCAATTGGCGATATAAATCAAGAATCGCGCGAGGGTGCTCGTTTATAATATCTCTAATCTCAGTGATAGTAAGGTTACCAATAAACATATTTTTTTAAATCCCATTCTCTTTTAAGCAGGCGAATATTATTTTTCCCTTTTTAACATAAACTCAAGCAAGTTTTTTAACGTATCCTGGTGATCGCTATCTGTTGTTATGTGAGAGATCATATCCATACCCTGATACAGATAAGCTGATGCTTTAGCCTGTGCTTTTGTACGTACATCGTATCGTACAAACATTTCTTTAATTGTATCTACATCACGAGTAGTGCGTTTGGTTTTATTTAAGATGGATAGAAGCTTAAGCCTGTCATCACCATCACATGCGTTGTATAAAATTTCTATAAGCGCTGTCCAACGCGCTTCTATTATATCGCTATCATTTGATTTACCAGTTACCTGCGGGTTTCCAAAACTACCCAAAATATCATCCTGAATCTGAAAAACTTTTCCTAAACGGTCTGCATAGAGCCTGATATTGGCAATAAACTCAGTATTATCATTTCCAGCCAATGCTACCCCAAACCTAAGGGGCATAACAGCCGAATAGTTCACTGTCTTATATAAATGAATAAATTGAGATGATTTTTGCTTTTCTTCTATGGTTTGGTATGGAGTTGTAATATCGAGCGCCTCACCATACCCAGTATCTACCATACTCTCAAATAATATCTCTAGAGCCCGTTGAGAGTCAGCTGGGGTAAATTTTGTATCTTTAAAAACAAGAGGAGCTACATAAAATCCTAGCATACTGGTAATTACCCCCATGCTCTCACCGTAATGTACCAAGCCTGACTGAGGAAAATAAGACTCCCACTGTTTATGTATGGTAATCTCTCCACGCCTTGTATCGTCCCGATCAACAACGTCATCCATAACTAGTATTGATGTTGCTGTCAATTCAACAGCAATAGATGCTTTAATTGCTTCTTCTACTTCCTTTCCACCAGCTAATTGATAGCCCAAAACAACAAGCGCCCCTCGATGCATCTTACCCTTGGGATGAAGTTTAAACAGCTTATCAAGCATTGCTTGTGCAATCGGACTAACTTCAGAAGCCTGTTTTTTATATTTATGAAAAAACGTATCAGTATAAGGTATTACTTGTTTTCGATACTGGGAAAGGAAATCTTGTACGTTCATAATCTATGATACATGTATGTGTTTCGCCTCTTTCTTGCATTATAGCAACTCTGGTATAATTTCATATGATATGAAAAAAATTGTATCTCTTATCCTTGGTTTGCAAATATTTGTATTAAGTCAGCTTTTAATATTCCCTCAGATTACAAAAGCAATACAAATTGGTGATGCTTTTAATATTGGAGGTGACGGCGGCAACGTTGGTATAGGTACAAACCCTACTACAAATAATAGACATCTAAATTCTATAGGTGGATTTTTATCTATACTGCTTCCGAATATCCTTGTTATAGCAGGAATTATAATTTTCTTTTTTATCCTGCTTGGCGGCTTTACTATGATCACAAACGCTGGTAATCCAGAAAAGCAAAAGGAGGGAAGCCAAATCATAACTGGAGCAGTATTGGGTTTTGTCATTATCTTTGGGGCTTATTGGCTCATCCAAATTATTGGAATTCTGTTAGGGTTTGATATTTTAAATCCAAAAGGACCTGGCGGAACTGCTATTTAATTTTTGTAGAGTTACTTGATATAATTAGCGTATGATACTTACACCCATTATTCAGTTTATCGGGAAAATTGATCCCCCTGCTCAATTAGATGGATTCGGACCTGATGTAACTGGGGGTGGGACTCCTGGTCAAGGATTGCTAGGCTTGGCGAGTAATATTATAAAACTGATCATGGTTGTTGGGGGAATTTGGTCTTTTATTAACCTCATCATTGCAGGTATCACCTATATTACCGCTGCCGATAATCCTGATGAACTAAAAAAGGCAAACCAAAAAATGACAAACTCTCTTATTGGCTTAGTTATCATGTTTGGGTCTTTTACTGTCGCGGGGATTATAGGATGGCTTTTCTTTAAAGACTCAACAGCTCTTCTTAATCCAAAAATATACTCACCTTTACCCTAATTTATGAAACTATATATATTACTAGCTCAGGTTCTTTCACTAGGTATCCCTACAAAGGTACTAGCAAGCACCATTAATATGGGGAAAGTTGAACAGTTTGGTGCATATACCGTATCTACAGTTGATGAAACAGTCAAACCTTTTGGAGATAGCCTTGAACGAATTTTATCTACAGTAATCGGGTTTTTAACAATTTTTGCAGGCCTCTATTTTATGATAAATTTTATTGTTGGCGGTATTAACTTGTCTACAGCTGGAGGAGATACAAACAAAGTTGAGGATGCAAAAAAACGTATGACAAATGGTGCACTGGGGTTGATTATTGTAGTCGCCTCATACTCAATTATCTATATTATTGGAACAGTTTTGGGTATAGATATTCTGAATTTATCAGCCACAATTGAAAATAGTTTTAAATGATTATGAAATTTATGAATAAACTTGCAAATAAAATCAAGTTTCTTGCAATAACAAATCCTATCATAAACCCCAATGAGGGTGATGTGAGTAAAATCAATACCAATGGCGGTCCGCTTGCCTCTCTTATAGCCCGACTATGGCAGACGATGATCATTGTTGGATCTCTCCTTGTTATTCTATATTTTGTCTGGGGAGCAATTGATTGGCTAGTGGGTGGAGGAGATGAAAATAAACTTAAAAAGGCAAGGGGTAGAATGATTGACGCATTTATCGGTCTAGCGTTATTGGTTGCTTCTTTTGCAATTATGAAGTTTATGCAGGTGGTATTTGGATTTGACTTAACCAAGCCAGTTTGGCCGACACCTTAAGTATGAATAAAATTAAACCAATCATTATTTCAGCTTTAGTCACAATTCAACTATTTGTGCTGAATGTATGTGTACAAGCTAGCACACTTCAAACCGATATTAGCGGTCAATTTAATAAACTTGATAAAAATAATGTTTTTTCTGCAAATCTTGGGACCTATTTTTCAAGAATTATTGAGGTAGCAATCGTTATTGCAGCTCTTTTAACATTTGCAATGATAATCTGGGGAGGTATCGAATGGATTACCTCCGGAGGCGATAAATCTAAATATGAAAATGCCCGTAAACGGATCACATCCGGTATCGTTGGTCTAGCTCTAGTAGCAGCTGCTTGGGCTATATGGTACATCGTAATTCTGTTCTTTGGACTCAACAATCTTGATGCTTTGCAAATCACTGGGGGGTCAGGCTCTTCCGGCTCAACCTCTGCAGCGGGTTCATGCGGAACAGCAGAATGGCGGACAGCTTTTGCTTCAGCTCATGGAGGTAGTCAACCTACCGCTCAAGACTTAGCTGATTGTAATGCAAGCGTTGATTTTGCTAATCGTTGCGGACGAAGTCCAAGCACGGCCGACTGGACGTATAGATACAATAATGGTGGAGTTTGGCCGCCCTGCAATTAGTTGCGTTTGACTATAAATTTGTAATAGTTAATAGTATAATAATAAATGTAATTAAGAAAACAATATATCATTTCATAAAGAAAGGTGGTGGAGTATGTTCTCAGTATCTAAATTAGCTCGGTCAGGAGCATTAACTTTGACAACGTTCTCTCTTGGTGCAATGCCAGTTTTGGCACAAGAAGTAACTCGGATTAATATCTCACAACCTCAAGAAGGTATCACAGATTTTAGTAAATTCATTTCAGCATTTGTACGGATGGCAATTCTCTTGGCAGCACTATTAACCTTTGCTTTCCTTATTTTGGGAGGTATCGAATGGATTACCTCTGGAGGAGATAAATCCAAATACGAAGCTGCCCGAAACCGGATCACTGCAGCTCTAGTAGGATTGGCAATCGTTGCAGCTGCATGGGCAATCATGACAATAGTTGGCAAGTTCTTCAATGTTGATATTCTCAACAATGGTCTTGTAATCCCATCAGCTAGATAAGAAGCTATTGTGTAACTTATAAAAAGCTCCCTTCATGGGGAGCTTTTTTATTGGCTTGCCTATGCTTGCCTATGGTTGATGAGTATGAGAAAATAGCTAGGTAATTCGAATTTTGTTCTTATTGTATTTTTTATGAATAAACCATATTTATATATTCTTATTTTTTTATCCTGGGTACTTAGCACAAATGTAATTTATGCAAGTAACTGGATTAGTAGTTCAGATGGTGAAAAACCTGCAACTTTTGCCGACTTAGAAATTATTTTTTCTAACATCCTGGGTATTTTATTCCCTATTGCAGGTATAACCTTATTCATTATGATTGTCATTGCAGGTTTTAGATGGATGACGAGCGCTGGCGATCCAAAAGGTATGGAGTCTGCAAAAAACACACTAACTTGGGCGATCCTGGGACTAATATTTCTCATCGGAGCATGGCTCGTCCTCGTTTTTATCCGTCAAATCACAGGCATAGACGTAACCATATTTACCATACCCAAATAGTATGACGTCGTACATCAAGACTGTATTCTCCTCGCTTTGTAAGCCTTTCTTTTTATTTTCCTTATTCATCCTTCATTCACATAGTGTCATGGCTGCTACTTGCACCCCAATTGGGACAAATGTGGCAGGAAATTATAGCAGGGAAAACCTAGAAGTAATTTCCAAAGAAGCAAATTGTGAAGGTAAAATTCCTATTGAAATTGTCATCCCCCCGGAAATGATGACAAATTTTGAACTTCTACAAGAGATGCGGTCTAATTTACGCGAGCTAAATTTTGACCCGGTATACCGGCCTTGGGCATGGCCGGGAAGCAGCCAGGCTGAAATCGACCAGTGGGTTCAGGTTTTAGCCCAATTTGATTCCCAGGATAAGGTGCAAATGTGGAATGAGCGCAACTTGAATGTAGAGTTGGGCGGTAAACCAAACCCAACACCAGAAGATGATGCAAAAATTATTGAACAGCTATTAATTGCAAAAGCCCAAGGTAAGTTTAACGCCCAAATTGGAACCATGCCACTGAGCACGCTCAATGATACGTCAAACGGGAATATGGCATGGAAAGAATACTGGACACGATTCTCTCAATCGTGCCCTTCCTGTATGGCAGGTTTTAATTTTGTATCAATCAATAACTATGTTGGCACACAGTATACGCCCGGCAGCTCAGTCCAGGCATTCATATCCCATGCACTCGAACAACGACAATTTTTAGCCTCATTAGGCGTTAACCCAAATGCCCCAATTCATATAGCTGAAGCTGGCTTAGCCCCTGGTGCATATGCTGGTAATTTTGACCAACGCGTACAAGATACGATTAAATTTGCCAATGAACTGGAAACATACCTCAAACAGAACCCAAATCTGAATATAGATATTAAGGGCATTCGTTTTTTACTCATGAATGATGAAACAGGCGAACAATTTATGTTTTATAAAAAATGTGATGCCAATGGGGCATGTGAATGGGTACTCGAAAATTATGTTGAATACAACTATAACCTGCCAGGAATGGCAGGAGCAAAACAAGCCTGCGTAGTGGGAACAAGCATACCACCAAGTGGCATCCTAAGACCCAAGCCATGCGATAACTGTAGTTTCCAAGTTTCCAAACCGACCAAAACCTGTGCTCAAACTCCAACTGTGGTTCAATATCAGAACTTCACATGCAGAGACGTACAAACCTGCCCTGATAACCCAAGCAAGTTTATTGCTCCCATAGAATGGAAACCTGTCATATTTAACCTAAATACCAAGGGCTTGGCTGCAGATGGAAGTGAAGCTGCACGTATCCCATTTGTTGGATACAAAGATGTGTGTAGATCAGATAGTAGTCAGCGTATGCAGGACCCAAAATCATGTATCACTGATACTACAAACCGATCTAGCAATGTCAATGATTATATTAATGATTACTTTGAAGGAACTGCCCTTTTTGATAAACGTAATTTTGACATGACCAATCCCGAAGATGAACGTGATTTATACTGGGAAGCAGGGGTATTCAGAAAGCTTGCCCCCCAGGATATACAAGACATGTACCGGATTGACCTCATCTCAAAAGGCTTAAACTATAAAGTTGAAGGTTATGTAAATACCTATGGGTCAAATAAACAAATCATCAGTTCACAGCTCGTTACTTCTAGTACGAATGCTTGGGCTACACAACCCCATCCCTTTGATGGAACCTCAGGACGATTTCCTCCGAAACTGGATCTTTCTTCCTGCTCCAGTCAAAATTCTTCTATATGCATAGAGCAACAAACCCAACGCTACACACAGCTCTATGAGCAATGGTTAGCTACTGAGTGGGGTCAACTCTGGTACCACATACCACTTTTTAGCCGTGAAGATGCTCCAGGTAAAGTAATTCTTACTATTGAACACAATCCCGGCACTATAAATCAAGATGCTACATCATATAAAGAACAAATACCTCTCTCAATTCCCCATTTGAGCCGCTTGTACGAGTCAACAAATGCTCTCTATAAATTGCTGACACCGACTATAAAAGGCCAACCAACTGCACGCTTGTCCAGTACGCCCAATCCGGTATCTTACGTGCCAAAAAAAACTCCACAACTTCTAGCTCAGGCTGGCTATTCGGACACTCTAGAACAAAACAATATGCAACTGCTAGCACAAGGGAGTACCGGAAGCCCAACCCAAGCCTGCCAAGGTCTTGAGATGGTAGTATCCAAAGAAGCAAGTGGTAATTATGCAGTTCACCTGTGGAACAATCAGCCGTCCGGTTGCGGAAACTTTTCTGATACTGCAGACGCGACAGCAGTTTTCTATGCCGATGGCATAGAAGTTGGAAGGTGCAATCCTCAGTTTTGGGGTGGCGACTATATCTGTAGAAAAGATGATACAAACTGTAATGAATCAACACGCACGTATGGCTATTCGCTTGGCGATAATCAAGCATGCCAGGGTCAAATGCCAACCGCAGCTGACGTTGGCAACCGAAGACTAACTGTCCAGTTTTATGTTCGGTCCGGTAACCTAAGCGGATCACCTGAACAGGGCTGTACCCAGGCTGCTACTTGTAACTGCAAAATTGGTGATCCAAGTTGTACTGGTCAGCAACAGCCTGAACCTGTTGAACCATGCACTAATGGTTCAAATATCAACGGAGACTGCTATGGCAACAATCCAATTTCTGATCTAAAACCAAACGACGCCATATGTTGCAGCTCAAAAGCAGTGGTTAATGTAAAACCATATATATTTTCAGCCGACCAGACGGCAGATACATCGGATGACGATATGCGGCCATGTCAGTGTATAAACCTACTCCCTGGAGAAGAACCACCAAGAGATGGTATAGGAAACATAAATTGGGCAGCTATTTGCGGACACCCATCCAACGGATCGAGTAAAACCTATACTGCAAAAATGACGCGAAAGGTGGAAGTTAAGGTTGATATCCCGTATCTCAAAGATGTATACGAAAAAACCGCAGGTCCAAACATGTCAATTTTTAACCTGTTTAGACCTGAAGGCTTCCCCGAGTATCCAGATGATGATGGACTCTCAAACATGACGTATGAGATAGAGTCCGAAGCACTCACATACCTCAGTTACAATGGTATTGATGATAACCTGACAGGTCAAAAATCTCTCAAAGGAGATCTCTACATCCCATATATCGGCGGTATCCATCAGGCTAAAAAGTGTATATCCGAACAGGTACTTGTTCCTGCAGATTTGCAGGCATCATACAACCAGTGTTCTTTTTGGGGAGGAGATTCTCTCAATCCGGTGGCAGACATGTACAATGGCTCGTCGTGCAAACCTATTACCAATATCCTACCCTATAGAAACCCAGCTTCCCAAACAAAAGAGCAACTTCTTGCAGTTGGCGCCAAACGTGTCGGAGAAAAACTTGGAGGTACTGTAAAAGATTCATTCATAGCAAATTTTGAAACTGTTTATCAGGGTGCAATCGCCGGAGGGTGGAACCCGGCATTCATTTTAGCGCTCTGGGTAGAAGAGTCAGCAGCTTCAACTGCGAGCGACTGGGGGTTTGGTTGTAAATATAACGGGGACGGCTCTACACGTGTAGCCGATAATCTTGCCGACCAGTTTGTATGTCTTAATGAAAAAACATACAAAGATAACGGCTATGTTGAGTTTATGCTCCGTTACTCGGGCAACTGGAACAATACTGGTGAAAAACAGGGACAAATTTGTAACAACTCAGGTTTTGCTGAAAAAGTTGAGAGATACTACAGATCAATTACAGAAGATATCAGCTACAACTCGCAAATGTAAGTAATGTTGCAGTTCTATAGCAAGCACGCATGTGTTAAAATAGCAGTGTTGAAAATGTTGAAGCATTTATGAGATTACTCATTAACCGTTTTAAATTACTACTGGCTTCATTATTAGTTATTCCGCTTCTTATTAGTGTAAGTTTTGTACCGGTATTTGCTCAATACGAACATGAGGGTGATGCCTGTACTCTAACTCAGCAAGGCCAACCCATCCCCGGAGGAACAACAATATGTAATAATCCGAACGGATGTGATTCCTGTCCATCCGGATATAAATGTGGTTCCCCAAATGCAAGTGGTCAGGGATCATGTTTTAGTACTGCATCAGGCGATGCGGGTGTTACAGGTAGAAGGATACAGCAATCTTATCAGGATTGGTCTTGGTATCAACAAAGTTTACAAGATGTCCGTGATGATGCCTATAATGGGAGTGAAGAAAATACAAATCCGACACGACTTAACTGGCATTTCTTGGGCAGTACTGCAGTTTTCTTTGGTGACAGTATTATAGGAACACCTCCAGAGTACAGAGCTGGAGCGGAAAATAGGGGAGCTGTAGCACAACTGGCACAAGGTATAAATGCTATGACTACCCAGCAACCGGCAAAAACAGCTATGTACCTAGCTGACTTAGGACAACAGGCCGGTATATATAATCCTGTATATGCCCAAGATGGAGCCGGTTTCTCTGCCTTACGACCTATCTTGACTATATGGAAAGCATTTAGAAATATAGCTTACCTTGCTTTTGTTATTATATTTGTTGTAATTGGCTTTATGATCATGTTTAGATCTAAGGTGAGCCAACAAACTGTCATAAGCATCCAACTTGCTCTTCCCCAAATCATTGTCACTCTCCTGTTAATCACCTTCTCATACGCCATTGCTTCC
This sequence comes from uncultured Pseudomonadales bacterium, assembly GCA_964386355.1. Classification (GTDB taxonomy): domain Bacteria; phylum Patescibacteriota; class Microgenomatia; order UBA1400; family UBA1449; genus CAYLQQ01. The sequence continues at coordinate 23,581 of CAYLQQ010000015.1, read as the reverse complement.
CTGGTTATAGATTCTATATACCTACTCATCTACCTCATCATAGCTATATTTGAAACATTTGGAGTCTTACAAAAAGGAAGTCAAGGGAGCGTACAAGATATAATCTTCGGACACAATGTCATCGGTATAGCCATTCGAAACTTAATCACTCCAAATGATGCAGCTGGTGCAGCTGCCAAGGCAGTCACAAATGCAGTCACGGGAATTATTGAGGGTGGAGTGGGAGCTGTTGTAGGGTTTGGAACTAATGTGATCATGTACCTTATATTTGCAGTAGCAATACTTATTTCTGTTTTCAAACTCTTTTTCCAGCTCCTCATCTCATATGTTGGTTTGATTTTTAGCACCATATTTGCACCAATCCTTCTCTTATTTAATGCTATGCCAGGAAGTCAGAGCTTTAGCAAGTGGCTTAAAGGAATTATTGCTAATGCGCTCGTTTTCCCAGTAGCTGCTATGATGCTTCTCGTAGCTGCTGCACTGATAGGAGAAGGTGATTTTAAAATTGCAGCCAACGTTGGGTATAACGCACACAAAAACCAATTTGATAAGATAGCACTTCCTTTAGTTGGAGGGGGCATGGATACCAATGCGATTATGGGTATCATTGGCATCGGTTTTCTCATGATGATGCCAAAGCTAATCGAGTTGGTTCAGAAAGCGCTTGGTGTTGAAGGCGGAATCGGAGGAATGATGGGAGCGATCATGGAACCGATACAAACAGCATGGAATATGGGTCCTCAGAAAGGTTATAATTTATACCAACAAGGTAAACATGAGGCTGCCCAGATTGAGAGAGATAAATATATCCATGGATATGTTCCAAGCACTTATAAAGGCCCAACAAGACATATTGCTGGAAAAATATTAGGAGGTTTATTTAATCCATTAAGTAAAAGTTGACACAGCGTTTTTACGATTGGGATTAATGGGACATTCTCGATAAACTTTCATGGGTTTGTGTCATGTGACTTTATTTGAATGCAAGCATATTCGCTTGTCTTAAATCAAAACAAATTTTAATGCCAACTGCATCCCAAGACGTATGCTCTTGATAGATTTAAGTTATATAGACAAACCTAAAATTGGAGAACTAAATATTCTTGAATAAATTAACCCACGACCTTACGGTCGGGAAACTAAGTAGTGAGGTAGATTAGAAATTTGCACGCGTATCCACCTTATTATAAAAATGAGGTTGTAACCCTCCAAACTGTTGCAGATAAGTTCTATATTGAGATCTTAATCCTTTATTCTCAGGATCAACAATATGTATTCGTGCAGTCGTTTCGGGGATAATCACATCTATTCCGAGACTATTGTTTTTCACTAAATTTCGTAACTCTTCTCTAAATTCTTCTTGAAGATCTACCACTCTTTCTGTATTTGTTTTATCAATCATTATTGCTTCAATAATTCCAGCACCAAGCGGAGACGCTCCTTGAATCAAAAAGGGCCAGCCAAATATTCCTTGGCGTTTTAATATCCTAGCTCTCTCTTGAACGGTAGGCGTTAACCCTACATAATTTATTATATTATCAAGCTGTGCACTTGCTTTTATTGGTCGTGGAACATAAGAAAAATGTGGACCATGTGCATATCGAGCACCATCACCATCTTTGGCGACTTTTTCTACGGATGCAGAAAAGAAAAATCCGTAATAATTTAATCGATGTTCAATTTCATCTACCTCTTCTATTGTTAGTCCTTGTTCAAGCCAATGTAACCTAAATTCACCTCTAGTTAATTGGCTTTCAAAAAAATTACCGGTTTTTTTCAAAACTTCTAAATCAACTGTAGGTACATATGTATCCAGATTCCACGCACCATGACCTTGGGAAAAGCAGCGTAATACTGATAAGTTACGTGCCACTTGTTGATATGTATTAGTTATATAGTTTGACATATCTGGAAACTCTAATTTATCTCTAACCTTATCCCTCCATAGCCTAAAATATTCATGTACATCACTTTGCAACTCACCTCTTCCTATCAGTGGAATTTTTTCAATGCCTCTTGGTTTAAATTCAATACGTAGTTCATCTAGAAAAGTATTAACCTTTTGTAATGCTTCTTCCTTGGGAGCATTATACCGATGATGACTGTCTGTCTTTTGGACATCTAACCTATCACGTCTTAATAAGTTAGCGCTAGCATTAGAAATAAATAATTTCCACCCCGCCCCACCTACAGTTGCATTTGGATCATCTTTTCTGAAAGTACGGAAATGCCCATCTACAAAACCACATTTCCGTAATAATGGCTCAAAATCATAAGTACCCCATGCTTGCCGAAATTCCTCGGTTGTTGTATCAATATTTACATATTGCCAAAATTCAAACGGAGTTATCCTTGAATAATCCCTGCTATCTGAATGTTCTCTCATAAATTCGTCAATTTTTGTAAGTATAAAATCCTTCTTCTGAGTAGGTGTTAAACCATCATCAAGTTTATATTTATCAACACCCAGCATCAAAGTACCCATCTCAGTTGCATATTCAGGAGGTATCATTCTTGCATCTGTAAGTTGACAGATATGTCTTTTTCTAATGTTATCAATCTCAGCATTTCCACTCATCACCATTTCAAATATTGGTTGAGTTAGTGCTTCCTCTGGCGTTGCTTGATCAATAGGTAATAAAAATTGGGGACCATTTAATACACGTTCTCCAGGCATAAAACGACCTGATTGATTATAATAGCCACTTCTATCTTCTGTCTTTCTCCATCCAAATGCTTTTCTCCTTCTAAAATCTTCTCCACCATTCGTATATAAATATGTGACTCGATCACCTAATAGCAATGTTTCACTAGTTGACACAATCCACCAGTTTGTATTAACCCAATCTCCAAATGTATCAATACCTGTCATATCAATAATATTTATCCTATCTGTCCATTTACAGTCATATAATTTCCCTTCTTTATCAATAAGCTTACCGTTGATATTAAAGTTATCTGCCATACATAAAGCATCTTCTTTGGAGAAGCCCATCTTAAATAGTATGGTGTACACAAACCACCTTTGTGCATTCATTGAATACCCTGCTAAGTTCGGATCATATACTCCCTCTTCATTAAATTTACGTTTTAATTCAGCAAGATCTGTCCCCGTAGGAGGCTCTTCTCTGCTTGCCAATATTTCCGGCATTACTCTTGTGTCATATAAAGTAGCAACATGATCGTGAATCCCAATAATAAACCTGTATTCCATTCTATCTTCAACTACTCGTCCTTCTCTATCTGTTATATGTATAATCAGATGTCCATCTGTTTCAGAATCATAAACAGCCGCTCTTTCTTGTGATTTTACATATTGAATCGTTTTGTAAAAATCTTCGAAACCCAAATAGCCGCTTGTCCCCTGCTCTACTTTATGAACATGATTAAAGCCAGCCTGTTTATTTGCTTCATGAGGATTCACTGATGGATCTCCAAACCAGGCTCTAATAAGAATCATGAGGACTTGTGCCGAACCTTGAGTACGGGACATCTCTCCAAGAAGCAAAGTCAGTGCGTAATCTCTCTCTTGTGGTGATAAGCTCTTAATATAAGATAACCTTTCCTGAATCTCAGCTATAAAAAAGTACTGTTCTAATCCTCGACCTCCAAATTCACGTAATCCCTGCATAGCTTGATCTGCATTTAATCCTGTTTGTTCTTGTATTTGGCTCTCAATCCCTCTATCCCGCATTAATGCATCTATGGCATCCATATTAGTTCTCAAACCACTCAATTTAGCTCTACTTGATTGATATAAGAACTGTTTAATTTCCAAATAATTAACTCCCTCAGGAATAATTGATACATCAGGTTTCTTACCAACAAATCCAGCCTCTTTTATAGTTTGTAGGAATCTCTCAATAAATTGTTCTCTACCACCTTCTGATAACCCACTTATTTCGTCTTCTAAGAGTGATATAAATTGCTGGGTAGGAGTATCTTTAGCTAGTTCAGCTGAAAATTTAATTAGCTTATCAATGTGATCAGCCCATGTTGCACGTCTACCATAGATAATTGGAAGAGTGCCAGATGCTGCTTGTTTTCTTGCGTTCAGAAATTCTAACGTTAAAGTGTCAAGCGTTTTCTTTACACTATCGTAAGTATCAACAGAAGGATCATAACCTGGGTATAATACCCGGTAATCTATATCGCCTTGATTTTCATCTCCTTGCACTTCTTCGTTTAAAGGTAATGCATAAGTTCGTGCATTCTGTTTCTTGGCATGAAATGTTCTTTCCTCCTTTTGCGTATAAAGTAATCCTAGTATCGTTGTTAATGCATTAATATCGGCTTCATCTTTACCAGACAATAACATCCTTTCACCTAACATACGTTCAATATTTTCAATGTCTTCTAAAATGTCTTTTGTTCCAATATTAACTAAATCTCTTGTAATATATTTAGTTAATATCCCAGCCACACTAGATCGTAACCTTTCATTCTGTACATCATGAACCAAAGATTGGATGCTTACTTTAGGAATTCTTTCTCTGTTAATTTGAGTTTCTTCAAGTTCATGAGCCTTATCTAAGATTTTTTTTCTAACATGCATTACAAAGTACTCTACATCTTTCCCTTTATACGCTTTTCTCACTCTTGAGATCTCTTCAATCAAGCGATTATTTACGTTTTCTGGTGTTATCCCATCTGAAGAATAAAAAGTTTCTAAGTATTCTTCACTTTGTCTTATAGCATCTAGTATTTGTTCTTTGGTTTCTGCTGACAGTGCTTGATCTGGGATCTGAGGCAAGATTCTTGTTACTTCCAGCATCTCTGAATAGATTGGTATTTGAGTGCGGTGATCCTGGTCTGGTTGGAATCGGGTACTCACTCTTTCAAGTATAAGATTTGCCCTATCTCCCCATGAAGTTTGTGGTGTTATCTGACGATAAAAACTCTCTAAGTATGGGTTCTGAACTGTAATTTGTAGCTCTTTGCTAGGTGTCATATTAGGATTTACTTATTGCTTCTAAAACTTCAGGAACAAGACCATTTACAAAAAAATCCATTACTCCCTCAAATGATTGTGCAAAATAACCATCTTTTGACTGTTCTATTTTTTGTTTTGCTCTAATATTAAACAGCTCTGGAGAAATTGTATCATCCTCAACCATTTCCATTAAACCAAAGACAAAATTTTCAGACACATCTTGCGCTTTTTGTGCTGCTTCACTTGGATTTTTTCTTTTTGCAATTTCTTCTCTCTCAACTTTCTTATAAACATAGTTTCTGCATACTTCCATTATCGCTAGTTTCCTTGCTTTGTTACTTTGATTCTCATCTCCTGATTCTATTTCTTGATTAACTCTTCCAGTATTGTGCTCATCGTGTAATTGTACTATTGCATCAACTAGATCAAGGTCAATCTCTTCCTCTTTTACCCTCATTTTCTCAGCTACTTTTTTTCTATAGTCTTCAAGAATAGTCTGTCTCTCATTATTTTGTCTGGAAATTTCTGCTGAGCCTTGTTGTGATTCTATAGTTGTTACACTTTCAATGCTAGTCGGTCGTTTTATGAGAACCGGTTCTCCTGTGCGTGTTTTAGGCAATTGCCCATCTCCTTTTCCAAATATATCAAGTTGACTTTTAACTAGGGTTCTTTTTGGTATATTAATATCTATTGCTGAAGTTGTTTGACCAACAGACCTGCCAAGTGTATCTACTGCTGCATCTGGTGTATTTCCTGCTGCGTTAACTATATTTTCTAATCCTTGTACTATTCCCATATATCCTCTCTTTCTTAAATATATTATATCAAATCCTGTCAAAAAAAGGATTAGATCTGTTTTTAAACGTATCTATTTAACCTTAATTTTCTATTAAACGGAAGTAGATAAATTCCGCTTGACCTTTATCCTAAAACACACTATTTTAGAGTTATTAACAACCCAACGGGTGAATGATACCCCACCTAACCTTCCCTTTCTGAGGGGAGGTATAACACTAATCTTGTTCTGGTAGGAAGATCAGCTGTGCCGCAACCGTATGTCCATACCATATATAAATATGGTAAGGATGAGCCGGAACCCCGTTTTTAGAGGCTTCATTTTCCAAACGAGCTATTTGGTTAGAAGCATTTTTGTGCCCTTACTGGAATCACAGCAATTCAGACCATTTCTAGACACTATCTGGAATACAGCAGGTAGCCAACCCCTAAACTCAAAAGAGTTATTCCTCCTAAACAAACCCCGAGAACAATTTAATATAGAGCAAGATCAGGCTAGAGAAAATGAAGATATTTCACCAGAGTATCTGTTAGCTCAAATCGACTATTACCTCAAAGAGCATGTCCTTAACCAGGAAGTCATTATCGGCGAATATATAGTATTCTTTAACCCCAAAACCGGCTACTGGGACCTTGAGAATCCCCTGCAAAAATCCAACGGGTCATTTTTAAAAGAGCGTCTGGAAAGTATACACAATGATATACAACCGTACTTAAATCTGCATGGCATTGTCTTAACATCTGAAGATATTGATTTTATAGAGCAAAATCCTGAGCTGTTGGGAACCTTATTCCCTGCTCCTTTTTTCCAAACCCGGGCGGGCTTGGAAGTAGCTGAGTACATCGGACTGTGGCGCTTTGCCCAACTGATCGGCAAAAGTGTTACACCGCGGTTTGAATTCAATAAAACATCAGGATCGGGTAAGTTGCACACCGAACAGTCAGTTGTTCTGTTCAGCCCCTATGATACATCTAGAGGCACGCAGAGGGTATACCACTGGACAAATGTAGCTGAGGTAGTGGGTTTAGATAGGGATATAAAACATGTCAGGGTGACATACCTCAAAAGTGATCAGCAAACCGATGCGTATTTACGGAAATCAGAAATATTAACAGGACATGCTTACCAATTTACTTCCAGCCCTGAGCGGGTAGCGTGGCCAGAAATGGTCAACCTCTCATCTCAAGATATCGCCCGCATGCTCGGTGTACGCGCCACTAAACGTACCCAAAGATTATTTCAAGATGCACTTGAGGCTCACACACAAGAACGATTGGAAATTGTAAATTTACTGCAAACATATCCTCCTGTTCCCACTAAAGTTATTGAGGCAAAGATGATAGCTCTTGGAGAGATAGTGATACAAACGCTCAATCTGGAACGAGAGAAGGTCGAGCCAACTCTCACTCAGAAAGAAATTGCAAGCCTAAAATTTAGCCAGGAAGGGTATTTCCAGGGCGGAACCTGTGGCGCAGCCTGGGAAGTGGCTGAGAGCGAATCTTTCTTAGCAACCGGAATGATGTATGGTGATCCGGTTAGAAATAGAGATCGGTGGGTGTGTAAATGTTGCGGTGCTGTACACTGCATTACTAATGGAGATCCCTCAACATATTACGAAAAGTGTGTCCACTGCGGAGCATCAGGTAGATGCTAGAACTATGAGAATACCGTATAGTGGTTAGTATGCTTCCATCGTTTGGGTTAGTTGCATTCTTATTTCTGACTCTGCTGGTAATACAAAAACAAACTACCAGATCCATGTATCTACTCTTTTTTTTGGTAACCAAATCCAGATCAGTTGCTATACATCTCTATGCCCTACTCATGCTCCCCGGCACTATCTTTCATGAACTCTCTCACTGGCTTGTCGCTGAGATACTACAGGTACCAACAGGCAAGTTTGATTACATGCCCAGATCTGAAGGAAACAGCATTCGGATGGGTTCAATCCAAATCGGGAATGTTGATCCATTTCGAAGAACAGTAATAGGTTTAGCTCCAGTTATAACTGGAGTGATACTATTAATTGTTATTACGTCTTTTTTCCCAACTTTAGGATCATCATATTCACCAATTTCAGCTCAGTTATTCCTTAACTTACTATATACTGTATCAATTAGAAATCTAGCTCTGTTATACCTTGTTTTTACCATTTCCAATACCATGTTTTCATCAAAAAAAGATTTAGAGGCTGCTATCGTCCCTGTGGTTTTTTTAAGCTGTATTGTTTTTGTCTGGTGGAAATTGGACTGGATGGGTTATGAATTAATTATTAAAGATTTCACTCCCCTATTTGAAAAACTAAACACGGTTCTTGCTTTTGTATGTATGTGTAACCTTTTCATTATAATATGTACAAAAGCAGTAACACTAATCAGCGAACGATTGCTTCATCGGCACATCGTCAGCAAGTGACTTAACAACTTCTTATTGATACAATAAGCCCATGGCTCAACAGGGTAATGGTTCCCAATCAGCAAAAGAAACAGCAATGCCTTTCCCAGGATCAAATATATTAGGTTCCATTGCACGCGGTTTTAATCAAGGCACTAAATCAATGGGAAGCCGAGGTTGGAAAAAAGCAGAACCGCACTTCGAAGATACGTATTCTCTAAATAATATAAACTACCGTTTAGTTTCTTTGTTTGCAGGACGCATCGTTGGCGAACGAAGTGATGCAAGTATTACCATAGATGGTATTAGGTATAAACGCTCTGAAATATTTTCCTGGCTCCAAAAAGCAGTAGAGAGAGATTCACAACTGAGGCTCTACTTCCAAAGATCTCTTCTGACTAACAATCAAAATGCGCGAAACCTTGTGGATGATAAAGGGCATCTGGAAGCACTGTCCAAAGGCGCTCATGATCTATTTCTGCAACTATCTCAACCTACTGCCCAAGCTGCCAACCCAGCCCTGCTTGATGAGCAAGTGCAAAGAATGCTTTACGATCAAGCATACAAGGCTGAAATGGAAGCCCTCCGGCAAGATACAATCAACCTAAGCCGTCATTCTTCATATGCCAACCTGACACTCCAGCAGCAAATTGACCTAATTCGTTACCAAAAACAGGTGGTAACACCCATTCAAGAGACACTACAAGCCCAAGCTCTCCCTGCAATTGAAGCAATCAATGCCAATGACTATGAACTTCAGAGATTGTTAATCAAGGAAAAATGTCAAACTCTCGTTACAAAAGCGATGAGTTCATTATTAACAACTTCCCAAGAAACAATTGATGATAAGGGTGTAAAAGCTATTGTCGATGACGTAATGAAAGGGTCTGATATTCCCAATAAAAGAAAGGTTGCCAGAGAACTGGCACACAGCATCAGAACGTATAAAACTCCAATTAATGAATACAAACAAACAGTATCTCAAATAGATCAATCGTTTCAGCGCCAGGGATTATCCAGAGCTGAAGCACGCCAGGCAGCGTTACAGGTTACGCGCGATATTGCACTACATCAGGATACATCTCAACCTGCTCAAGTCCAGCGAATCATATCAAGAGCAGTTACAACCGCTAAAGCTGCAACAATAGCTCCATATGTTGTCAGTGTTCGCGCTGAGTCATCTGCAAATACAATTCGGGAGATTGATGAAAAAATTGCCGCAATTATTCCCGACCATATTCAAAGCACACAACGTACAGAACTAGTCAAAACTGTAAGAGAGCGGATCGTTCAGCTTGAGGATAAGTCTATTGAAAATATCAGCTATGTGCTTGATAAAACCCTCCAACCATATACTCAAACTCCTACACAAGATGCTCAACTAACCCAGCATGTACAAAATGCCATTCAATCTGCTCGTAAAATTGAACCATTAAAACAGGGCATTGCAGTCCACGTAGAAGCACTGAATACAAACGCGATAGAAAACTTTTATAAAAATGCAGGCCTGTCTCCAGAGAAGGCAATTGAAGCCGCTAAAACCTTTTTTTCACAAGACCCACAGTTAGATACATTATCACGACTGGCAATAGCAGGTGAACATGTTGAATCTGGGTTTAGGCAAAAAATTGAGAAAGTAACAGATGTTCCTCTTCTTATTAGGGATGTAGAAGCAGCTGATCTTGCAAGCCACGTTCATGAAGGGTTGTTTATACAAGGAGCTGGCAAAACGAAATTAGTCATCACCAGAGTATCTACACCTCAGGGTTCGGTATCTATGGATAATGTCCATCGGCAGTTTAATGAACTCCTTACCCAACTCGAAACCGGGCACACACTTACCCTTGAAGAGTCTCAGATGTTGCTTCTATCTGAAGAAGCATGGAAAACATTAATAGATAATGCACCATATGGAAATGTTGAGCGGGTCAGAAACCTACACGGCAAAATTTTTAATATAAAGCTATTTTTACGCGACCACGAAGATCAATTACCGGAATGGGCTCGCATGCTCATAAAAGATGAACATGCGCTTAATTTTGAACGGGGTGTTACAGGTAGACTGCGAATTGCCCAAGATGCTGCGCCTCAATTACACAATGTGCACCAGTACGTACATAAAATGTTGCGAAGTATAGAAGAACAGTTTCAGCGTGTTCCACGTCCCGTTCGTTTTAAATTTCATTTTACCAATAGAGTAGGCATCCCAATACGAAGAGGTTTAGGAGCAATCAGAACACAGTTTGCCTCTTGGGGGACAGGTGTAGGAACACGGTTTATGAATTGGTCAAATAGCTGGACGACTGGAGGGGGATTTGGAGGCTTGTTTAAACGTTTCGTTAACTGGGGCATGGACCGTTTGCACCTTAGGGGTGCTGTAGGAAGAATCAAACAAAGACTCAAACAAAAATTCCTTGTATCAATGGCCAACATGCTGAGTGGAGGCTTAGGGAAACTTGGTAGTTTAGGAAGATTGGGAGGTTTAGGAAAATTAGCTGGACTTGGCAAGTTAGCGGGTTTAGGAGGCAGATTGGCCGGCCTGGCAGGGGGTCCTTTAGGTTGGATTTTAACAGCAGCGAGTTTGCTTACTGACCCAAAAGTTAGAGAATTACTTAAAAAAGTCGGAATGGCTCTGGGCGGTATGCTCCTAATGCCTATCTTGGGTACGTTTGCTATGATAGGTAAGGGTATAGGTGCAGTAAAGGCAGTTGGAGCAAAGCTTGGTATTGGCGGACAAAGTGTCCTAAGTGGCGCCAGTGCATCCGGTGGGTTATCACCAATTATTGTCAATACACCTCTCATTGCCGTTGGTACTACTGCTATATTAGGGATTTTTACTATGCAACAGCTCACTTCAGCATTTATGTTACCTCCCTATGAAGAGTTAAGTGGTTTTTTTGAACAGCAGGGTGATTTTTCAAGCTACTCGTGTACAGATGCAAATGCACCAACCTCTTTTCCAAGTGGATCACCTGTAGAAGGCCACGGATACCCAATCACGGCAGGAATAAATGAAAATACCGGAATTAGCCAACATCGTAATGCGATCGATATTGCTACCCCTCTTGGAACGAGAGTCATTGCAACCGTGGATGGATACGTCCAGTTTGCAGGATGGAACAATCAGGGATATGGTTATCTGGTTATACTTCGTAGCAATGACAATGCATTTACAGTGTACTATGCTCACCTTGCCAACATATTCGTGCGTACTAATGATCCGGTTACAAAAAACCAGACTGTAATTGGAAAGGTTAACAGTACCGGAAATAGTACCGGTAATCACCTTCACTACGAAATGCGCTCACCGATGTATGGTAATATTTCTTTGGCCTGTGGCTTAGGTTTGTCAGCTGAAGATTTAGCTAAAGTAAATAATGCTTGTCAGGGCGGATGCCCGAACTTACCATAAACGTATGAAACGCCTACAACCTATTTTCAAAAATCCGGCATTTATTATTCTTTCAGCGATTCTTATTATAATAATTATCATGTCGGTTGTATCGCTTTTACTAACAAAAGGACAAAAACTTAAAACGGCTTCAATCCCTAAACCAAACCTCCCGGTTACATACCTACAACCCCTTCGCTTGCAATACACGTATTCAGGACAGTTACCTCAGCTCGATAGCAAGTTATACGTCTACACAAGCAGTAATAGTAATGAATTTACCGAAGAACGTATTAAATCTATTGGTGCCAATTTTGATTTTCCAAGCGTACCAGATATTGATAAAGGTATCGAAATAAGCACAGCAATCTTTACCAAAGATAAGGAAGATATGCTCATATCATTTCCTCCGTTATCTCTAGAATATAGCAATTATTTTGAGATGAAAGAGGCAAAGAAACTAACAAAACCGGATGAATATTTAATGCAGGCTAAAAAGTTTATATCAGATCGCGGTATAACATTTACTAACCTTAGCCTCGATAAAGGTTATATACAAGCCGTTACAACTGATAGGCAAGGAATTACGATTCCTGTTCCAAATCTTAATCAAGCCACATTTGTATCAGTCGAGCTTAACTATCTTCTTGACGGAAAACCACTTATTGATAAGCAAAGACGGGAAGCCCCAATAAAGATCCTCCTCTACCTGGACGGAAGAATCCGTAAAGCAACAATAATGTATCCTTTATCAAACATAAGCAGCATCGGACAAACTGACTTGACCTTACCGTCACAAGCGCTTGATGCAATTAATAACGGCCAAGGGATATTTTCCCGCTTGAACAATCCCCACGTTGCCTACACAGAAATAAAACCTGGCGAATTGACAAATGCGACTTTTAACTCCCTCGATCTTGTCTATATCTACGATTACGATACTGGAAGCATTCAACCTTTTTACCGCTTCCAGGGATATGGGTACACAAAAAATGGGGATAAAATAGAGGTTGGAGTTATTATCACTGCGCTACCTCAAGATTTATATATAAAATAAATTTTGTCAATAATGATTCGCTACTAGCATTCCTACTTTACAGACTCCCAAGATACTGTATGTACTTGAATTGTTGAGTGCGCTCACTAGGATTCGAACCCGAGCTTGACGAGCCCCGAAGGTAACGGTGTGAAACTGGTGCGCTCACTAGGATTCGAACCTAGGACCCCGAAGGTATAAGCTTCGTGCTCTAACCAGCTGAGCTATGAGCGCCCAATCAGGGGAATTATAGCAAAAATGATTTTTTTATTCCTGTTCTTTTTTTATAAAACTATATAGGAGAGTAGCTTATAGTTTAGCCCGTTGAGCGATTTCTGCTTCAACTAGATCCCTGTCCTTTCCAAACTTAAGCCGTGATAGCTGTTCAACCATCTCACCCAATTTTGGATTCATTAGCTTATTGTAAACCTCCATGTTTTTCTCCAGATTAAGGGTGAATGGAGGTACCGGCTCGTTATCAACGATAGTCTTGATAAAAACGTTATAACGCTCAATGTTTAAAAAGTCTGATTCTGCAAATTTTTCTTCAAATTCATGTTGCAAATAATTGGCATCAGTTACCCCTACTCTAAATGAAATGATCGTTCCGACATTACCAAAGATAGCATTTTTAACCCCATCTTCAATCTGTCCGATAAACTGGTTTGCCACAGTCAGGTTGAGGTGGTACTTACGAGCTTCGGACAAGATCTGGGCAAAATCAGGGGTAGCAAAGTTCTGAAACTCGTCCACATAGAGGTAAAAATCGGGACGTTGATCTTCAGGCACATCAGTCCTGCTCATAGCAGCTATTAAGATCTTGGGTACTAATATCAAACCTAAAAAGTTAGAATTTTCCTCTCCGATCCTTCCTTTTGCCAGATTAATGAGTAAAATTTTACGCTCATCCATAACCTTCCGGAAATTAAAGGCTGATTCTGATTGTCCTATCATGTTGCGCATCATCTTATCTGTTACAAAACGGCCGAATTTGGAGGCAATATAGTCCAGAACCTCAGACTTATGAAAGTCTGATGTCTGGGCAATCTGATCTGTCCAATAGCGTCTGACCATGGGGTCTTTTACTTTTGGCAATAGTTCCTGGACAAATTTTGGATCAGTCAAAATACGGACAACTTCAATAAATGTTGAGCCAGGTTGCGCTTGCATGACTGTCAACATCGCATTCCGGACAGCATGCTCAAACCGAGGTCCAATAATACCTGTTTTATGCGGATCAAACAGTTTATACATAAGGTTAATAATGGCAGAAGTGATCAGGTGCATTTGCTCTTCTGTAGCAGCCTCCATAATATTTAATCCCATAGGCCGTTCTGTGTCCCCTGGATTAAAGTAAATCACGTCCTCAGCCCGTTCTGGAGGTATCATTGAAAGAAGTTTTTCAGCCGTATCATGGGGGTCTATAAAACAAACCCCATGACCGGCACGTATATCCTGCAAAATAAGGTCAGTGAGTAATACAGACTTACCAGTACCTGTCTTTCCGATAATGTACATGTGCCGTTGCCGGTCTTTATCAGAAATGTATACATCCCTAGTTATACCTCTATACACATTTTTACCTAGATATGTGCCAGTATGGGGAATACCGGCTGGAGCTGGTAATCGTTTTGACTGCAGCCATTTTATGTGTGGTGTTTCTACACTCTTATTTGGAAAGTGAAAGATGGTAGCTAACTCTTCAGAAGAAAGCACTGATTGATGTCCTAATATTGGTTGATAACGGTATATAAAATCAATCATAAATAGGTGTTTTAAAAGTACAAACCTAGGAGTGCTAAACTTATTCAGATCAGAAGCAAACTGGCTGAATGTGCCCAAGATATTAGCCAGGTGCATCTTGGCACGAACCATATTAGTGGAAGAAACAACTATCCGAATACTTGTATTGAACCCAGGTTTGGAGCATTTATTTTCGATGGAATCGTAGGTTTTGGGATCAATATTATAAACTGCTTTTTCCGGATCTGATTCGTTCTTTTTTGTCTTTGAAATGTAGGATCGGCCTGAACTACTCCATTTCCCCTCAGCAGGCGATATTATAATTTGGATTGCGCATCCTTCACCATCTCCCATTTTTGCAAATGCTGAAGTTATTGATGAAAGAGGATCTGTAGCTAAGTCTTTGTATACCTTAATGGGATTAAAGTTTCCATTTGTAAGTTTGAGTGTATTAAAAGCTACCTTACCATCTTGTGAAAATATGTTGTACTCATCAACTTCTTTTACTTCAGCTCCGGGATAAGCTCCGAATATTTGTTTTTCGACTAGATCCTGGTAGGCATGAGGTACGGCAACATAAAAACGGATGTCTTCTTTCCGGCCGACAATTTCAAATGAAAGGTGCGGTTGCTGGTTTAATAATCCCTCTAGCCCATCTTTGTGCAAAGAATACAGAGATGCAAAAAGCTGTTCTGCTGCATCAATTTTTATTTCATTATCTTTTGGCAGGGCAACTTGCAATAGTACCGTGTCTAAGGATACTTCTTCCCGTTTACGCATACGTAGCAATTTTAGAATCAGCATAAAAAACAGCACTATGCCTGTAACTGATATGATAAGAATTACAAACAAGGTAACGTAGTATGTTAGTTCATTGGTAATAGTGGTTAATGTATCAGCTGAAGCCATACTCTATTTTATCTTTAATTATACATTGTTTGGCTATTAATTAGACTATAAATACTATCTAATCTATTATTTTTTATCACTGTTATAAAATACTCTACCAGGTTGTAGCAATATTAAACGCCTAGCCCACTCATACAACCACCTAAAGGAATCCGCTACCTTGTGATGTAGGGCTTTTTCCATCTCAGGCTCACTAATTGGCAGGACAATGTTGGGTTTTGGAATTTGCGACGCTTGCACCAAAATCTGTCCATAATCATCCTGAATTGGTTTTGGTAAAGTCACTGTTTTTGCATCTGGTACTTCCTCAACCCACTTCTCCAACTCTGCATCTTTACCAAGTTCAGTTGATATTTCCTGAAACTGAATTTTTTCCTGCATCGAACTGCCCTGCAATGATTCTTTTCGAACAGAACCTACAGGCTGAGCTGGCTCCGGAATTTTTACTATCTGTTTAGTATCATCAATATCTGTAACATCACTCACTTGAGTATCACTATATCCAGGTATTGTGGTACTCACTGGATCAGTGGAAACCGGGTTCAATCCCGGGTCTGTAACTCCATTTCCTGCCTGTAAATTGCTTGAGGAAGCTTGTGTAACTACCTGACTATCTGAGTGTATTGCAGGATCTGTAGGTCCAGTAGTTTGTACTAATCCATGCGTATCGGAAACAGCGAATTGTCCGTGAGTTGAAGGCTGAGGATCCTGTTTAAAAGCCTGCAAAATATCCTCAGCTGAAATATCAGTGCCAGATACAGCAGGTCTTTTTGGTTGTGGTGTGGCAGAATTCTGCTTACCCTGACTAAAAGCATGCAAAATATCTTCGGCACTAATATCGTCTAGTGGAGTATTTGCCTGCTTTTTAAAACTTGCAATTGTTTGAGTTTCTTCTTGATTGCGCTGTTTTTTAAGAAGTTCAAGCTGTTTTTGCAGCTTAATGACCATATCGTCAGAAGGACTTGGATTTGATGGGGCAGTAACAGGATCCATATGTATTAGTGTATCAAAAATCTAAGCCTTTAACGGCAGGAATGCCTTTATCATAGGGATGCTTGATTTTTACAATTTCCGACACCAAGTCTGCTTTCTCTATGAAAACCTGTGGAGCATTTCTCCCTGTTAACAAAAGATGAGTAGAACCTCTGGTATCCATTAATTCCTGAACTTGTAAAAGGGTGATGAGATTATCATGTACGGCATTGCAGATTTCATCCAACACAATGAGGAAGTATTTCTGGGTCTGTAACATTTTTTTAGCTTCTTCTAGTGCAAATTCTGCAGCTTTTTTATGAACTGCAGCACTTGATATATCAACAACCTTGCCCCCAGTATTGAGAGGTTTAGTTTTTACTACATTCGCTGCTTTGTTTGTCATGTTTGCAGTCTTTTCTGGAATGTAAAAACCTTCACCACAAAGTTTAAAATCAACGTTGGGCAAGAGTTGTGGTACTTTTTTTTCACTTATATCCCACTTTATACTTTTATACCAAGCTACCCATCCTACTTTAACCCCTAGACAGCTCGCCCGTAATACCATACCAAGAGCTGCACTCGTTTTACCCTTTCCATTACCAGTAAATATATACACAAATGACTTTGACATATTGACCATATTATATATTTTCTGCTACTTTAGATATAGTTACCAATTTAATTATTTATATGAATACATCAGAGTTTACAATTTCAAAAAATGCAGTTCTGATTTTTCTTTCATTACTTGTAGTAACTATATCGGGAGTTACTGTAATGTTTGCTAGTACTCCGATGCAAAATGCGATTGACCGCGAAGCTGATATATATTTTACCAGACCCACTGTAGATACAGGCTCTTATGCGTATAACGGGTGTTTGTCTTCATGTAAAAATGAGCTAGGTATATCTGGCACCAATCAATCCGGTACTGGCAGAACGCAACTTATTGATGCCATGAAAAACTGCATGGCTACCTGTTTTAATAACCAGGTAAGTACCAAAGCTTCTGAAAATCCGCAAGTGTTAGCACGGTTAGGACTCTCTCAGGAACAAGCCACTCAACTGGTAACCCAAGCTACCCAATGTATGAGCACTTGCGAAACTCAAACCCAGACAGGAACAATGCGGTCATGCACTCAGGCATGTAGAACCGAAGTAGAAAATGCTGCAGCTGGTATGGGTATAACTTTACCCACAGGAGGTAGTAGAGGAGGAGGTTTCGGAGGAGGTGTAGGTGGAGGGCAAACAAATCCTATACAACAGTGCGCTCAAAGCTGTACTTCTCAGGGTACTGATATAAGCGCCTGTATTCAAAATTGCTTTAGTCAGCGTCCTTTACCATCAAATTTTCCAGGAGCTAATCCGATAGTCCCAATTCCTACAGTATCACCCTATTAAAAGAAAAATCTATAAATAAAAGACACGCCCGCAAGGGCGTGTTTTATATGGATACCGTATTTTTTAAAAAGCATTGAATAATATGCTCTGATGCCGGAAATAGCGGTGATGGCAGTTTATTTATATCAAACCACTGGATATCTATGTGCTTGTCCGGTTCTTTATTTTCAAAATGATCGGTCAAGACAGAAGCCAGACAGCCGACAGTGATATAATGTTTGTGATCAGTTTTTATAAAATTTAACTCTTCATTCACGCAAATAATCTCAACTTTATCAAGCATTAACCCGGTTTCTTCAAGCACTTCCCGCCTTGCACAGTCAGCAATTGTTTCGCCATACTCCAAATGTCCACCTCCTAAACACCATGTCCCGGCACCATGTGAGCCTTTGCGCTTTAATAGTAATACCGTGCCATCGTGTATTACGAGAACACCTATACCGATTCTGGGAAACGTATTATGCTTTTCCATTTTTTGTGTGCAGAAAATTGTTCCAATTTTTGTTATACGAAATATCATAGATATCAAACAATCGTACCAAACGCTCAATTGGTAAGCCAACTACATTACTGTAACTTCCCTCAACAGTGATATTAAAATCTTTGCCTACGTCCTGAATTGCATATGATCCTGCTTTATCCATGACAGTGCCTTTTGCAATATATTTATCAATTGCTTGGTTAGTAAAATCACCAAATGTTACAGTAGACATATCATAATCTGTGACTACTATAGGAGATGCAGTATTGAGTTTTTTACTAACCATTAGACAAATCCCTGTATATACCTGATGTTGATTATTTCTTAGGTTTTGTAAGGTTTGCCTTGCATCTGCATCATCTTTCGGTTTACCAATAGATACCCAGGAATCTTCATTTGGTACAACAACAGTTGTATCCGCACCTAAAATAATACATTTCTCTGTAGTGAGAAGTGTTGTGTTTAAATATGTCAAAACTTTTTTCGCTTTTGCCTTGGCCAGTCCCATGACCATCTCTTGTGGAGTCCGGGCTAGTTTTCCCAGTTCTTCCTCATTAATGTCTGCAGTAATTACCTCAAAATCATCAATAAGGTATTTAAGGAGCTGTTGCCGACGCTGGGATTGGGAGGCGAGAATGAATGTCATTTGAATATGTCATCGCGAGCCTAGCTAATGGCCAAGCGTGGCAATCTATTGTAATAACTGTTTTAGCTTTTCTAATTCATTCTTATTTTGTGTTATTCTTAAAACTTTTAAAGCAATTTCAATATCTCTAAACTTCTCGTCGGCAATAATTGTTAAAAATTCATCAAAAGCAAATTCAATCAATTCAATTTTCTCTCCTGCATCGGGATTCATGTCTTTTGTTTTTCGCAAATTCTTAGCAATGAACGTATACGAAGGCCATTCTATTTTACCAATTAACTGCACAGCATCCCAAAGTATCCAATCTTGTGCTTCATATCCTGACTCTTCCAGTAACTCTCGTCTGATTGCACTAAAAGGATCTTCACTCTCATCCACTATCCCCCCAATTGAACTGATAAATTCACCTTCAGCTGGCTGAGATTGTTTTGTAAGAATAATCTTTCCAGTTTCCGTTACCGGTAAAACCATAACAGTAGCCGGTCTTTTTATTTTTTCGAAAATTGTTTTTGAACCATCAAATAAATCCTGCTCCCATTGATATACTGAAAATATCTTACCTTGAAACACACAGGTTGCTTCTTTCGGTAACGGTTGTCTTGATTTTGGATATGGTATATTCATTTATCAAATTTATTCTTCTTCAGCTAATTCTAATCCATAAACATAATCATCCCGTTCATCACCTGAATCTGATTTATTGTAGTGTTTCAATGCTCTTACCCTAAATCCCTGATTTAAATATAAATCTTGTACTTTTTTATTAAATAGTGCAGAATTTGTTTGAACGCTAAAATTCAATTTTCCAGATAATTCTAAAAATCCTACCTTTCTATTATATTTGATAAACAGCCTTAGTAATTCTTTACCAAATCCTTTTCCCTGAATTTTTGGGTCAATAACAATTTCACCAATATATATTGTATTTTTAGGATACTGTTCATTTTTCTCCGCTTCCCTCTCATACCCAATTATAAAACCTATTGGTGATTGAAGTTCATCAGTGATAACTATACTATGCTCCCACTTCTTGTGAAGTATTCTGTCATGCTTATTATTGGCTAGTAAATCTGATTCTGTATATGTTACCTGAGGAATCAGATTGGCCAATTCAACTAATTTATTTATATGCTTTCTAGCATATTCTTCTGTTAGTTTTCTTGCAGTATAACTGCCAATTATTCCAATTTCCAAATGAGGTGATATTTGTTCCATATTTTTTACAAGCTGCACTTACTAAATCCGCACGCAAGACACATCGAACAGCCTTCACTCATTTGGAGGCCTGCTCCACACTCTGGACAAGCTTCTCCACTTGATTTGTATTCCTTTTTCGGACGTCCTCGCTTGCCATGGCCGTTTGTATGGATATTTTCAGAATCACTAACATGGTCTAGGGCAATTTGACCCTCTGCTACTGGTACTTCATCAAATGTGTCACTATTTAGATTATTTTCTTTCATCCGTTCTTTTAAAGTTTTAACTTGAATTTTACTCTGGATGACAAGACGTGTATGTTCTTTCTTTTCTGATTTTGGTGATTGAAGGATCTGGACAGCTTTACTTCCATCACGATAAATCGTTACTCCTTTGCATCCTAACTTCCAAGCAAGAAGGTAAGCCTGTGAAATCTCTTCTATAGTTGCTAAGTTGGGAAAGTTTATTGTTTTGGATACAGCATTATCAGCATACTTTTGAAATGCTGCCTGCATCTGCACATGCTCATCCCAGGCAATATCATGAGCGGTTACAAAGACCTGTTTTATATTCTCGGGAACACCCTCAACATGCTGGCACGAACCTGTTTGTGCTACCTCCTCAAGTATCTCCTGTCTTTTTATTTCATCTTCCACAGATTCCTCAAGAGCTTTTTCAAACAGGGGATTTACGTAGGTTAGTCCTGCCTCATCAACCACATTTTTTACATACGACAGAGCATAGATAGGCTCGATTCCAGATGAACAATCCGCAACCATAGAAATAGTACCAGTGGGTGCAATCGTAGTTAGGGCAACATTTCGATGTTTAATACCCTTCTTCTCGTGTGTACTACCTTTCCAATTCTCGAATACTCCCTTTTCCTCAGCTAGTTTTTCTGATTCATCGTGGGAAACGGAGTATATAAAACGCATTACTTTTTCGGCCAGTGCAAAGGCTTGTTCACTGTTGTAGGCAACTCTGAGCTTATAGAGCATATCAGCCCAACCCATGATACCAAGACCAATCCGTCTGTTTGCTTTTGCCATTTGTTCAACTTGTTTGATTGGATAAATTGAAACATCGACACCATTATCAAGGAAACGGACAGCTAAACGGGTAACTTCTTCAAGCCGTTTCCATACTATTCTGGACAAAATATTGTTGCCCTTTTCTTGATCCTCATTATTCACAAACCGGGATAGGTTGATCGATCCTAAATTGCATACATCAAAAGGATGCAGGGGTTGCTCTCCGCAAGGATTTGTAGCTGTCATTGGTCCAAATGTATCAATAAGGGGATTAAACTTGTTTATCTGATCAAGGAAAACCACCCCCGGATCACCTGTGCGCCAGGCAAGAGTCACAATTTGGTCAAATAAAGTCCGGGCAGAAAGGGTTTGGACTACTTCACCGTTTCTAGGGTTTTTTAGCTCGAACTCTCCATCCTTTTCTACTGCTTTCATAAACTGATCCGTCATGCCAACCGATATATTAAAATTATTGATATCTGTTTCTTCAGTTTTACAGGTTATAAAGTCAAAGATATCAGGGTGGTCAATATTGAGAATCCCCATGTTTGCACCTCGCTTAAAACCACCCTGCATTACCTGAGCTGTAGCACCGTCAAAAACCTTCATAAAAGACACCGGACCGGAAGAATACCCGGCTGATGATGAGATAAAGTCCCCCTTTGGGCGCAGTTTGGAAAAATTGAATCCGGTTCCACCACCCTTTTGATGGATCAGTGCCATCCACTTTATGCTGTCAAAAATACCCTCCATTGAGTCCTCAACCGGTAAAACAAAGCAGTTTGCCAGCATCGGACGCTCCGCGCCCGCTGCCCGCAGATAACCTCCTGCCGGCATGAACTCAAACCTGGACATCATTTCAAAGAATTGTTTCTGCCAATATTCTTTTTTCTTCGGTTCATTAGCAGCAATTGCCTTAGCAACTCTGGTAAACAGGTCTTTGGGCGTTTCAATTGCTTTACCATTTTCGTCATGGCGCAAGTACCTACGCTCAATGACTTTGAGCTGGTTAATTCCAAGGTCAAGATCATCCTCAACACCAATAACCGCCTTGGCGCTTCTTACTTCCTGCTGGCGCTCGCGGTAAAGAATGTATGCTTTGGCAGTCTGGTAGTGGCCAGCTGCCATAAGGGTCTGTTCTACTACATCCTGCATCGTTTCAACACTAGGTTGTGACCCATTTATTGTTCTGGTAAATAAATTGACGGCAATCGGAGTCAATCGCTCGGCTTCTTTTTTTGCAGCTATTTCATCACCAACTTCACCTGTTGCTACAAACGCTTTGTACATTGCATTTGTGGTTTTACCAGGATCAAAAGGAACTAACCTCCCGTCGCGTTTTTGAATTTGTTTGATTTGTTTTGCCATATATTGGAGTGTCATGCTAAACCTGATTCAGCATCTCTTGGATGGAATTTCTAAAAGACACTGAAATAAATTCAGGATGACATGTAGTGATTCCTAATCGTTAGCACTAAGCTAATGATCTCTTTAATAAATCCGCATACTCTTCATTTATATCCATTTTGTTCTTCAAATAATTTATTAGTTCTGATATTTCAGAAATTTCATTATTTAAAACTGCTTCATATATCCACACCGAATGGATTTTAAAATGCCCGCATGATTTGTATAATAATTCCCTGTTCACTTGGTTTGCCCACCACTTAAGCTTTAATATTGTCAATCTTGTTTTTTCATCCAGTTTAGACTTTATATTTTCCAATATTGTTTTATCAAATTTATCAACGGTAATTAAATGGATTTGAATTTCCCACGGATTATGTTTATCTTGATCCGGACCCAATAAGGAATCCATTTCTATGTATAACGAGTATTTCTTTCCGTTATACAAATTATAAATATTCTTGTCATCATAGTAATATTCATCTACAGCTGTTACTTTGCGTACATTTTTTGTTATCATCAATTGATTTACAATTTGCTGCCATATTTTAATATTAATCTCCGGTACAAGAATAGAAATATCTATGTCCCGTGCAACCATCAATCCCAACGCTTTTGCCCCAACAATTTTTACCTCGCCGTATTTTGAAAGTAATTGGATCAGGTTAATTTGTTCCAATACCCAGTCCGCATTGTCTTGAAGTTTTTGCTGGTTATTTAACAATACTTCATACCTGGGAATATCCAGACTAATATTTGTTGTCATTTAAACCTTTCTGCAAATTACTCGTATATACCAATGGCCGCGTTTGTTTTGTGCTGTTTCAATATGTAAAATTGAAAATTTGTGTAATTTTAAAAGCTCTTTTATTTCTTTTTTTGAGTAAAATACAAAAAACCGTTTTACTTGTATCCCGTTTATATCACTTTCAATTTCATGTTCTCCACTGCCAGACTTTACTCCTATCCAAAATACTCCATCTGATTTTAATATTTTGTATACCTTATCAAGGACTGTTCCGATGTACTCTTTTGGAATATGCAAAAGTGATGAGTTAGCAGCCACCCCATCATACAATTCCTCACCAAACTCATCGTTTATCATATCTTTAACTTCAAACGTTGCACCAGGCACTTCCCTTTGAGCAATTTCTATCATTGACTTAGAAAAGTCTATCCCATGAACTAATGACTCTCCACGGGCGACGTTCAAAAGCTCGGCTTCGCTTTTTCACTCTGCC
>CAYLQQ010000014.1:0-42086 GCA_964386355.1 uncultured Pseudomonadales bacterium | reverse complement strand
GGTCACATTACGGATCTTCTATGACTCGTAGTTGACTTATTTCATAGATGAAAAACTATACTGCTAAAGAGGGATATACATTGATTGAACTATTGGTAACAGTAGCACTTTTTGCTGTGGTTATGGCAAGCGCTTTGAGTATACTGGCAGTTACCATAAAAAATAATTATAAAGCGGAGAAAGTGATGAGAATTCGCCGCCTGGGAGATTATGCAACAAATATCATACACAGAACAGTTGCACTAGCCAATGCAATCGATACTTCCAATACAGACACAGATACCTTAGTATTTACCCAAGCAAACGGAAAAACATATACAATAGATTGTAATGCAGCTTCTGAAAAGCTAAGCATTGTTGACGAAGATGCTGTTGAAACAGTTTTGGTTGATGGAGGCCCAACGGGCGATGACACCACAGATATTAAATCATGCAGTTTCGATGCTGCTTGTGTAAATACAAGGCATTGCCGTTTTTCTATAACTTTGGAACTTGATGAAGATACAAGTGAAACATTTACAACTTCGACAACGTATAGAAATGAAATTTTTAATAACTAATATGAATGATTACAACTTTCAAAAAGGACAGGCACTTATGATGGTGGTATTGGTTATGTTTGTTGGCTTAACCATGGTTCTGATCATCTTTATGAATTCGATGGCAGATATGCGACTCTCAACAATTGAAGAGCAAAGTGAGCGGGCGTTTAGTGTGGCAGAGAGTGGTATTGAAGATATTCTGGCCGAAGATGTCGGGCAAATTAAAGTTGATAAAAGCATTTCTCAAAATGCTCCAGGGTTTACGACAGCAGTCAACTCGGCTGCACTGAGAAGTTATAATTATCCAATAAAGCAAAATGATACAGGAGAAATACAGCTTAGTGGAAGCCCTACAACGAAAATAACATTGTATTGGACTCAAAAAAACCCATCAGAATACTCAGACTTACATAAATGCTCAAACGCTGGTGTGATCATAGAAAAATGGAGTACATTTTCTGGATCTTCTACAATTTGTACTCCGGGCGATTCTCGATGTACTAGTAATTCAGCTGAAACTTGTAATACGCTTGGTAATGGGTGGATAATTGAGGATTGTAGTGCTGCTAATAAAGTCTGTTCTATTGCTTCAGGGAAAGCTTTGTGCGTTGTTGGTACTGCAAGTTGCCAAGAACCTTTTAGTGTTGCTAATGCGCACAAATGCAATACTTTAACCCCTGATACTTCCCTACCCTATTCCTATGTAAATGATTGTGTTGGAGCAACAGCATGCACGTATACCTGCAATGATGATGCGTATTGGAATAACAGTACGGGTCAATGTGAAGTAAATTCGTGCGGAGGGACTCCCCCGCCAGGAGCTTCGGGATATGATGCAGAGGAAAACCTAGTAGTGCCGCCAAGCACAAACTGGCACTTCAGCTCATCGGATACTTCAACTAAGTGCGAGTTTAAGTGCAATATAGGGACATACGATTCGGCAACTGGCACTTGTAACCAATGTACGTTTACGGGATCACAAACAATAAAATTACAGCCATTACCCACAACGTATACAGGAGCACCAGACGTTCCTAAGGGCTATACGGGGTTACAAGATACATATATTGTGTCAAATAGTACAACCCCGAATAATGCCAGCACAACAGTACGAACTAGCACATATAGTTGGCAAAGCATTCATGGGCTATTTGGCTTTGATCTGGCCGGGAAATTACCTCTATCTGAACCGATTCAAATTGATGATGCTCAGTTTGATATATACGTAGCTAGCTGGGGAGGGTTAGACTCAGCTACTAATGTTACTTTTGGGTTACTGACTAAAGAATTTAGTGGTGCCACAACTACTTGGTCTCTTGCTCAAACAGGAGTTTCCTGGACGACTCCAGGAGGTGATATTTCAACTTCAGTAGTCAAGTACATTAATGCATCACAAGCATTTTTTAATATTAATATCACAGGTTTAGCGCGGGATTGGTTAGCTATGACAGGTAGAACATCAACACAGCTAGGTATAAGGACAAGTATACCTGCGGTAAATCCTAGTTTTTATTTTGCATCATCGGAATACACTACCGATTACATTCGCAGGCCAAAGCTGACTATTACCTACTCATGTAAACCTATTGTTGCCACTGTACCCTCACAATCATACCTTGCTGCCAATACAGAAAATACTACTGTTGATGCACAAACCCAGGTGCTTGGGGTATCGACGCAAGAGGGAGACCTGATAGTAACCAGGATGACATTCCAGCCATATGGATGTTCCACAAGCTTAGATGCTGAACCAAATAGAAAGGGGACAGACGGAGTTTTTACAGTTGGTGATAATACCACATGGGCATGGGCGCATGATGCAAGTGGGTCAACTGTGGGTGATACAGGTATTGAATTTGCAAACAAAGTGAATGTGGATATCAATACGACGAAAGATATTATGTTGCGTATAAGACCTATTTATAACAGTGCTACTGTTGTTGCAGTGAGTGCTGACGGAAACGAGATGCCCATCCAGCAGCACCAGTTTACATCAGGAGCTCAAGTGGATATTACCGGTGAATCGAGATCTTTACAGGTGGTACGTACAATACCACAATTACCAAGTATTTTTGACTATGTGTTGTTTAGTGGAGAAAACCCTATTGTAAAGTAGGTATTAAATCTGTGATAATGTTAATATATGGCTGCCCATTTTGCACTTGATATATCATCATCAACAATAAAAGTCGCTGAAGCTAGGCGAAAAGGAAATGATAGTTTTGAATTGTTGGCCTTTGGTGAGACGAAAACTCCAATTTCGCTGCAAAGCGACTCTCCTCAGGATGAAGCGGTTCTTATTAGTACAGTCAGGCAATTATTGGTTGATTCTCAAATACAAAGCCAAAATGTATACATTACCCTACCTGAATCAAGTGTGTACACACGTGTTATTCAGCTTCCTATTTTAGATGATAAAGAGCTAGATAATGCCCTTAAATTTGAAGCTGAGCAATATATACCGTTTCCGATGGATGAGGTATATTTGGAGCACCAAATCTTATATCAACCACCCAAGAATGCAGCCAATGCCAAAATGGACGTACTGCTTGTAGCCGCAAAGAAGTTTATGGTGGATAAATTGATCCGGATTGCTGAACTGTGCGAAGTGGCACCTCTGGTTATCGAAACTGCACTTTTAAGTGTTATTCGGGCTTTACAAACACAGGTTGGTAAAAACTCCCTGATTGTTGATAGCGGGGAAAATTCAACTAATGTTGCCATTATAATAGATGGTTTGATCAAGCAAACTAGTTCAATCCCGACTTCAGGTAAGTCGCTTACGCAAGCGATTGCTCAATCATTAACGCTTCCGGAAAATCAAGCTAAGCAATATAAGCATACGTATGGTTTAGAAACTACTTTGTTGGAAGGCAAGATAGCTCAAGCCCTGCAACCACCAGTAACAGCAATAAGTAATCATGTTTTAAAAAACCTACGATTTGCTGGGACCCTACTTTCAAATGGAAAAATGAATCAAGTAATATTATCAGGAGGCACAGCATTGCTTCCAAACTTTCCGCAGTTTTTACTTTCTCAGCTGGATGTAGAGGTAAATATCGCTAATCCTCTCATTAATTGCCTTAATACAAATTTACCACAACAGTTAGTGAGTGCTGCACCTAGATTTACAACTGTTATTGGTTTAGCTTTACGCGATTAAACTGCTATGAATACAGAATCTTCTATCAATTTCGTCAAGAAAGATAGATCCATACTAAAGCTACAGGTTCGGCGCATGTATATCATACAAAGCGCTTCTATGTTTGTACTCGGTGCTTACGTTCTAGTGCTGATCCTTGTTTTTTCATATAGCACGCTTCTGAGCTACCAAAATCGCGTGACTGAGCGAAGTATTAAACAAGAAATCACCGAAATTGAAAAACTCACACCTATTGAAGCAAAATATTTGATACTTAAACAAAAAGTTGAAGCAGCTGTCAGTACATCAAAATCAATGTATCGCTACCAGGATTTGATGCGGGCTTTGTTTGAATTAATACCTTCAGACCTACTTATTGATGGATTTTCAGTAGATGAAAATAACAATATTGTTTTTAATGCCGTCACAAAAAATGCCCAAACGATTGATGATTTTATTAGTAAGGTCAAACAATACAATGCTAATCAAACAGATAATGAATTAACGCAAGCCTCAATTAAAAGTATTAGCATAGACAGGGATGGCACGTACACACTAAATATACTGTTATATGTGAAATTTAATGAAGAATCATAATATATGGATAAGAAACAAGTAGTTAAATCATTATTAGGGGATAAAAAACTAAGTGCAAAAGAGAAACTCGGGCCATCTGCGGCTTTGTTTATTATATTTATTACCGGCATTTTGTTTTTGCGTCCAGCAGTCAGCTCGATAGTAAGCAACAATAAGAAACTATTAGCTAGTAAAGAAGAGCTCAGCCACTTGCAGGCTAAAAAGAGTGCCTTAAAAAGCTATCAAACACAGGATCGGGAAGTTATTTTAGATCAGCAGTTAAAACTCATATCCCGATACATTCCGTCCTCAAAGCCATCTCTTCAAGCTTTAGTTTCACTTGTTTCATTATCGAGAAACCAATCTCTTCAGTTTTCGGGAATTACCCTTAACCCAGGCTCAATTAAATCAAGTAGATCAGGGACAACTTCAGTGACACGAAAAGCTGAGGGAGATACATCAAGCACCCAATCCCTTGATAGTTTTGATATTACGTTTTCGGTAATTGGGACTAAACAGGATTTGGAAAGTTTCGTAATCAAACTTAAGGAGTTGGCTCCAATGATGCGTATTGATAAGTTTACAACTTCATTTATCAACAAGGACGAAAACAATAAACCAGTTCTAAACAGTGAAAACCTTTTGTTAAATGTGCAGTTAAATTTGAAAATATATTACCAGCGCGTTCCAGATAAGCTACCGGCTTTTGAACAACCGCTTCCGTTGCTTACCAAAGAAGAAGAAAAAATGCTTGAAGACCTAACTGGATATGTATTTGCTACAAACGAAATACCTACAGTAGAATCATTAGGTCAAGGGGGTGAATTGGGTAACAAATCACCTTTTAAGAAGCTTGAGCAAACTCAGCCTGATCCCCTGACTCCAGCAAGGTAAATTGAAAATGAATTCCGTTTTTGATTGCTTTAATTTTTAATATTCTTCTGATTGCAGAAATTATTTTGCCTTCTTTCCCGATAACTTTACCCATATCATCAGGGTGTACCCTAGCTTCAAGAACCGTTACTCCATACTCGTTAACAGAGGAATCTATAACGATATCTTTCGGATTATCAACAATATTTTCAAGTAAAAAGCGCAATAGTTGTTCCACAGGAATAAGCTTTTAGCTATCAGTTTTTAGCCTTTTTGCGTATTACAGCTTAAAGCTAACAGGCCAAGAGCTAAAGGGGATGTATTATTTACTTACTCTTTCAAAAAGATCTTTTACGGTTGGCGTGGGTTGAGCACCTTTTTTTATCCAATCCTGATATTTTACTGTATCAAGCTCAATTTGTTTGTCTGCAACCATCGGGTTATACGTTCCCAACAGGTCAGTGTATTTACCGTCACGTTTGGATTTGGCTTCCGCTACTACTATACGGTAGTATGCCTGACCTCTTTTCCCTAATCGGGTTAATTTTATTTTTAACATAAATTTAAGCAATATGGCTTGTTAGCAATAGAGCGATATATTCATTTATTTGACCAAGGTATTTTACTCTAATGACTGTAATTTCTCAAGGGCTTTGCGAGCTGCTGATTGTTGGGCGGCTTGTTTAGACTTACCTGTTCCAGTTTCTTGAGGTTTATCAAGGTAGTACACCTGAATGGTGAATGTTCTATCATGATCAGGACCTTCTTCATGTATGACTTGGTATGTTGGAGCAATGCCACCTTTTGCTTGAATCAGTTCTTGAAGTCTACTCTTCCAATCTTCCACATCAGCTGTTTTTGTTATTTCTTCATACTTATTGAGTAAAAAAGTTTCGATAAATGTTTTTGCCGAGTCTATACCGCTGTCTAGGTACATGGAACCAATAATTGCCTCAATTGTATCAGCTAATAATGAGGCATTTGTCATGCCGCCTGAAGCACGCTCACCTTTTGACATCCGCAGGAATTCACCAATACCCAGCTCTGTTGCTAAGGTTGCTAGTGTACGGGTTTGGACTATCTTTGCCCGCAGCGATGTAAGTTCGCCTTCTGGAGACTTAGGGTATTTTTGAAATAAAAATTCAGACGTAATTAATTCCAGTACTGCATCGCCCAAAAACTCACTTCGCTCATTTGACTGTACAACCGTACGATCCTCGTTTAAGAACGATCGATGCGTCAATGCAGTCAATAAGAGCTGGTCATCCTTGAACTGGTATTGGAGTTTTTGTTGGAGGTCAGACAAGAAATTCATCGGAGTTTTCTTCTATTAATTCAAATAAATCATTGACTGTTTCGATCTCGGAAAACTCTTCCTCATCAAATTCAATTTTGATTTTATCTTCAAGTAATAGTTTGAGTTCAATCATTTCTTTATCATCACAGTTGAGATCATCATAGAAATCACTATCAATAGTAATTTCAGCAGCATCAATTCCAAGTAAATTTGCAATAAGGTCGATAATGTCCTGTTTTTCCATAGTTTATTAAATTCCAAACACTACATTCGAAATTGATACAAAATATATTACAGTAAAAAGTTAACTGTATTCAGTTTTTAATGTCAAGCTTGGCTTTCATTAAGTGTATCAGGATTTTCTTGTTGACGTTTTTCAAGCAAGGTTCCCAATACTCCATTCACAAATTTTGCGGTACTTTCACTTCCGTACTCTTTTCCGATTTCTATCGCTTCATCAATAATAACTTTAGGTGGAGTTTTTTGTTCTATTAACAATTCCCATGTTGCAAGCCGCAGTATAGCTAAGTCAACCTTATTGAGCCTGGCAATTGGCCATTCTGGTGCCACTTGCTGAATCTGCTCATCTAGCCGATCTTTTACTTGTATGATCTCAGCGATGTCAATATCTATAGGCAGATCTGGTTTAAAACTATATTCAAATAGCTTACTAAAACGCAGTCGACGTTTCTGATGTCTTGGGTCTAATTGAGTTTTCAAAACGTTTACTAACCTACTATCAATAGTTGGTTTAGTTTAATATTTTCCGCAGTTATTACAAATTACGTGCGGTTCTTTGGCCGTATTGCAGTACTTACATACGCTTAAACTTACATGTGGCCTCTCAAGGGCTGCTCTACGTTTCCCTTTTCTCTGGGTTGAGTGTTTGCGCTTAGGTAATGGAGTCATACGATAAACTCAAATATCAAAAATCAAATATCAAAAAGAAATTTGTAAATTTGATTTCGAAATTTTGCCAATAAAATAATATCCAATCAATTCGGTTGGACGGATTGGATTATACTGCTTGACAGTTTCTCCTGCAAGAGCGGATACTTTTCAAGTATAGGCAATATGTGTTGAGCCCAAGTTCTTGTTTTTGCAACCAATTCCTGGTTACTAAACGAGGCTATTTTCAGATCTAGAAATCCCGATTGCATAGTACCATACAGTTGCCCTGCTCCTCGTAATTTTAGATCCAGTTCTGCCAGTTCAATACCGGACTGGCAGTTTTCCATAGCTTTTAACCTGGCTGACTCTTGTCCGTTACTGTTGAAAAGCAGGCAATATGATTGCATGCTGTCGCGACCTACTCTACCGCGAAGCTGATGCAGTTGAGCAAGACCAAACCGCTGTGCTTCATTGATAACTATTATTGAAGCATTGGGAACATCGATACCCACTTCCACAACTGTGGTTGAAACCAGGATATCAAATTCTCCTTTTGAAAAAGATACCATAATAGATTCTTTTTCTTTGGATTTTAGACGGCCGTGTAACAAAGCTACTTTATATCTTGGAAAGAGCTTGGTAAGTTTCTCGAATTCTACGGTGGCAGCCTTTACCTCTTTCATAGTTCCTTTGTCTGATGGGTCAATTAGTGGATATATAAAGTATGCTTGTGTATGGTATTTTGAAATTTGCTCTGAAATCCAATCATAGGATGAGTTTCGTTTATTTTCACCAACTACCCAGGTCTTGATTGGTTTACGTCCTACTGGCATTTCTTTAATAACTGATAAACTGAGATCACCATAGACGGTTAGTGCTACAGTGCGGGGAATTGGCGTTGCTGTCATAGTCAGGACATGGGGAACGGTATCATTGCCAATGAGTTTTGCTCGCTGCTGTACTCCAAACCGGTGCTGCTCATCGATGATAACCAATCCGATACTGTTGTGTATCAATTCCTGGAATAAGAGCGCGTGAGTACCCAGATATACATCAAAATCCTCCAACTCTCCTTTTGATTTTTTAGCTCCGGTAAAGAAACCGATACGTAGCCCGAGAGGCGTTAGCAGTTTTTCTAGCGTATGTTTGTGTTGGTTGGCTAGGACTTCTGTAGGAGCCATCAGGACTGATTTTAAACCGTTTTTATATGTCAGGTAGATAGCTGCGGCTGCAACCACTGTTTTCCCGGAACCCACATCTCCCTCAAGCAATCTATTCATCGGACTGGGAATAGTAAGATCGCTAATAATTTCATTCAGAGCCTTTTGTTGGTCATCTGTTAGTTTAAAAGGAAGAGACACAAGAAATGGTTCCAGGTCTTTTATAGAGCCTTTCATGGTGTGCCTGAGGTGTTTTTGATGCCACGCTCGCTTACGCTCTACCGTCTGAAGTTGCAGCAGAAAAAGCTCATCAAATCCAAGACGCGAGCGTGCAATTTGTATGTCGTTTTCTGACGAAGGAAAATGGATCTTTTGTAAGGCTGTGTGCAAATTAATAAAATGCTCACTCTCTATGATTTCCTGTGGCAACCAGTCTGGTATATCTATAGCAGATATTGGATTGCTTAGATCATGTCCACATAAGATAGGTTTGATACGGGAGCGCAGCCACTTTGAAGAGATTAAAGCCGTTTCCGGGTAGACAGGAACCAGGCGGCCGGTATGAAGGGTGCTTTGCTGCTGGTTAGTTATTGGTGTACTGTTATTTGAAAAAAGTGGGGACTGAATTTTGTTACCTACAGGTTGAGGAGAATTCCTGATTATCTCAAATTTTGGTGAAGTAAGGGTCAGTTTACGGCCGAAGCGTTTCACAGTACCTGCCACACTGATGTATGGACTGGTGGTAAAGTTTTTGACCAAATATGGTTGGTTAAACCAGGTGATATCAAGCATGGCAGTTCCATCAGAAAATTTTGCCTGCTGAATCTGTTTACCATTTCGGGAGTAGATATTCTTTATTTCTACAATCTGCCCTTGGAGTGTGACTGTTTGACCTTCTTGTATTTGATCAAGAGTAGCGTTGTTACTAAGGTCATCGTAACGAAATGGAAAATGGTAAAAAAGGTCTTCAATTGTGTGAATGTTGAGGTACTTTTTCAGGTAATCAGAGTATTTCCCCCCGACCATATACAGTTTTTCAATTGAGGTTTGAAGAGTGAGCTTAGGCATAGCATATTTATACCATATATCCGAAAATCAGAAATAAACAGACAATGAGCATATAACTAGGTTAAATTTTAACAATTATTACAATGATATCGCTTATTACCTTCCCTATTGCGTATGAGAATGTGACCAAGAGATTAGAAATAATTACTTTTGATATAAGTTTTTGCAATGCAGGCAGAACCTCTTGATTTATTCTAGACTTCATCATCAATAGTATTCCAATACCCGAGAAGATTACGGCATAGCACATGTAAGCTATATTTCTCCACATTTTCCATTCGTCAATTATTTTCATATCCATGCGCTGATCAAAAGTCCAATTATTAACTCGCAAATAGCTGATATTTGAATTAACGACATCCAATACAAGAGCAAAAACAAAAATGAAAAGGATATAAGTCACAAATTTAATACTGGTAATAAGGAGACTTAGGAAGGAATGTTGCTCTTCCATGATAGTTTATAGTGTTGTTAAAAACGGTAGTATAGCTGTCAACAGCAGGCCAATGATCATGATAATGGCAAAAACAGAAGCTGCTGCTCTGGCAAACTTTTTTCGTTTAATTTTCCAGAATAAGAATTTCATATATAAATATTCTAGACTTATATAACTATCTAATTCTACCACCATTTTGTACTAGCCACCGCCCCGTATTCCAATCATTTGCTTTTTCATTTGATTTGAATCTAATATCAAATCTAATAAAAAATGGACCTAAAGGATGGTGTATAAATACGGTACGGAATATGTTGGCTAAATTAGGGTAGCTGATCCCTGTAGGATCTGGGAATAACTTAATCGCCTCAGATCTATTTAAGTCAGTCTGAATATCAAATTGTATGATTGGATTTTCACAAAATCGTTCATAAACAAGTTCAAATTTTGGTACGCGATCTGACAGAAATTCTGTGATGTCAGTTATATGTTCATATTTAGTTGCAGGTATAATAAAAGGCCAATCTTTTCCATCAGGATATCTATATATATTACACTGTTTAGATAAAATATTTACAATCTTATTCCAATGGTTAAAGGAAAAATATTTTGATGGAATGTTAATTCCAACATGATCAATATTTATAACATGTTCTGTTAACTTGTTTATTAACTCTTCCAGGGTGATAGTATTACTGTTATTAACGTTGCCATATTCTGTAAACAATCCTTGAATTTGTGGCTCTAGAAGGTCATGATCATACTCATCAAGAAATTTTACTTGAATTTTATCAATTGATCCTTTTATAAAAGTAATTAATGGAAAAGCGTTAATAGGATTGGAAGCTTTCAAAGTAAATCCGTTATTAATTGGAGTATACGAGTTGTGGGAATTAAACAATTTGTCCAAACCTAAATAAAATTTGTCTCCTGATATAGGTAGCAAAAAAACAATATTACTTAACATAGTGAATAATTAGATGATCTCTACAAAATTTCTTTTCCCAGCCCTGATCACATTATTTGGTTGAGGAATGACTTTTTGATTAATATCAGTAAACCGTTGCTCGTCAACCTTTACTGCCCCTTGCTCTACTAGTCTTCTGGCGTGAGATTTGGATGGGGCT
This sequence comes from uncultured Pseudomonadales bacterium, assembly GCA_964386355.1. GTDB lineage: Bacteria > Patescibacteriota > Microgenomatia > UBA1400 > UBA1449 > CAYLQQ01. Next base: position 30,974 of record CAYLQQ010000014.1, on the reverse strand, counting down.
AGGCCTGTTTCTACAAGCAAAGAAACGATATCCAGTTCAGATTGCGAAAGTTTAGATATTTCAAATGTCGGGATTTCCTCCGGCATAAACCCACCCTGCACTGTTTTCTCAAAATAATCTTTAGCAAAATTGGCTTTTTCTTCAGTTTGCACCATCCTTACAATCTCCCAAGCCAACTGTTTTTTGGTTTCCATTGGGTTATCTTGTGTTTTTTGCTCTATGTCGGTTAATGATGAGGTGGGCACCAATGTTGCCAGTTTAAAACATGGCATAATCGCATCATCAGAGAGGCTCATAATCTGGCCAAAAAGCTGCTCAGGAGGATTGGCGATATTGATTGCATTGCCTGCAGTTTTACCTATCTTTACTCCGTTAGCATCTGCTAGCAGCGGTGTTGTTACTGCCAGCTTATCTTTGCCGCTAATTGCCTTGATTAGATGCCTTCCAATAGACATATTAAACAGCTGGTCAAAGCCACCCATTTCAATATCGACATCCATTGCGATTGCATCTTTGGTAACTAGTACAGGATACAAAAACTCATGTAAACTAATCGGCTTCTTTTCTTTCATTCTTTGTTGGAACATATCGCGTTCGAGCATTTGCTGGACGGTAAATCCCATCGCAAACTGGAGCGTCTCATCCAGTTTCATATCTTTTAACCACTCGCTGTTAAACCGAAGCTGAGCTGGGTTCTCACCATCAAATTTCAAAATAGTTTTAACCTGGTCCTGGTATGACTGGGCGTTTTCTCTGGTTTGCTCAAGTGTTAAAGCAACCCTAGTCTTGTCTTTACCAGAAGGATCACCAATAGTAGCGGTAAAATCACCGATTAAGAAAATTACCTCATGGCCTAGGTCCTGAAACGTTTTAAGAGCCAAAAGCCCTACTAAGTGTCCGATATGTAAATTGGCAGAGCTGGGGTCAAAGCCCTGATAAAGTCTCAATCTTTGGCCGGATAATAATCTTTTACGGAGTTCATCTTTGTTAGGTATCACTTCATTAATCCTGCGGGATAAGAAATCGTCGATGATGGATGAGTCTGTTATAATTTGCGTCATATCCTTTATTTTATACTAAAAACTAATTTTTTATGCAGGAACTTGAACCATTAAGAAATCAGAGAGAGTTGCTAAGAGATTGCATGAGAATCAACAGGAATGGGCTTTCCATGTCAAAGAAGATCATTTTGGTTGGTCAACAACATCTTGCCATAGTTGCATGACATACAAGCAGAATATTACGCTGATCGAAGAAAATCTACAAAGAATAGATATTTAGATCTTAAACGAGAATTAACACATTCCTTATAAAGGGTTAGCATATTCGTATATTAAAACTAATTCGCATATTCGCGATTACTACTTATGAACATCGGTGTTTTTGACTCAGGACTTGGAGGACTTTCAATTCTAAAAGATATCCTGAACGTTCTTCCCCAGTATAACTACATCTATCTCGGAGACAATGCCCGCGTTCCGTATGGTGGCCGCTCGCAGGAAACAATTTATGAGTTCACAAAACAAGCTGTAACAGAGCTATTTAAACGTGATTGTAAGCTGGTAATTATCGCCTGTAATACATCTTCAGCACAGGCATTACGTAAGCTTCAGCAGGAGTGGCTTCCTCAACATTTTCCTGATAGAAAAATATTGGGTGTCATCAGACCAACTGTTGAATATATCGTAGAAAAAAAGTTTAAACGGGTTGGAATTATTGCTACGCGGGCAACAGTAAATTCCCAAAGCTATATCCATGAAATCCAAAAATTTGATCCTTCAATTAACGTATTTCAAAATTCTGCTCCCCTTCTAGTTCCAACAATTGAAGAAAATCTTGGCAGAGGTGAGCTTCTCGAAATCCTTTTAGAGCTGTATGTAAAACCATTGCTAGAGCAGAATATTGAAGCTCTTCTTTTAGGCTGTACTCATTATGGGATTATCGCTCACCATATTCAAAATTTTGTTGGCAATGGTATAGAAGTGATCAACCAGGGACCGATAATAGGTGCAAAACTCAAAGAATATGTATCAAGACATTCCGAAATAGAATATGATTTAGAAAAACTAGGTAAACAGGAGTTATTGGTGACAGACATGAATGAACATTACAAGTGGATGGCACAGATGTTTATTTCACAAGATCTTGAATTACCCTTATTTCATATTCATCTCGACTAACACATACTTTAGCTGCGCGTTACAGTTGGTTTTTGGTATGGTATGCTAAAATCATCAGTGCTGATGAACTTTACACTCAAACAACGTATTAAAGAATCTATATCATCAATTTTTTTAAAGATAAAATCTTATACCTCCTTATCGTTTCGGTATGTAAGAGAGGTAGCTGAGAACGTATATATGAAATGGTTAGATAAAATCTTTCCTCAACGCATCTGGAAAAAACGCCTCAATGATCTCAAACGACGTCGTATGTTTGAGCGGGTACCAGGAATGCAGCAGATGCGAAAACGGGGTGTTTTCAAAAATCTCAATAAAGCCAAGTTGTTTAAATACGCTGCAGTAGGCAGTTTTATAGCCTTGGTAATTATGGTTCTGACGGGTTTGACAGCCTTTGCCTGGTTTGCAAAGGACCTGCCACAACCTGATAAAATTGTACGTAAGGATGGGTTTGCTACCAAACTGTTTGACCGAAACGGTAATTTACTGTATGAGGTGTATGCGGATGAGAAACGGATACCAGCTGCTTTGGATGCCATACCTCTAACTGTACGGCAGGCTACTATTGCCATAGAAGACAAGGATTTTTATAAACACGAAGGGTTTGATATCAAAGGCTATGGCCGTATTGCCCAAAACGTCATTCTCCGGCAACGCCTTATCGGAGGTTCAACTCTAACTCAGCAGATTGTAAAAAACGTTCTTCTTTCACAAGAACGGACTATAACACGCAAGATCAAAGAGTTTGTGCTGGCAATTCAGATAGAACGACTTTATTCAAAAGATGAGATATTGCAGATATATCTCAATGAAGCCCCATATGGTGGTACTGCCTGGGGGATAGCCACAGCTGCAGAAACGTATTTTGGTAAATCAGTCAAAGATCTTAACTTAATTGAATCAGCCATTTTAGCCGGTCTGCCCCAAAGCCCCAGTTATTATTCCCCATACGGTTCGCATCCTGATGCGTTTAAATATCGAACAACTGACGTGCTGCGGCGGATGCGGGAGGATGGCTATATTTCCAAAGACCAGGAAAAGCAAGCCTTAACAGATCTTGAACAAGTCAAATTCATGGATCATGGTACAGGAATTAATGCTCCTCACTTTGTCATGTATGTCAAAGATGAGCTGGTCAAAAAGTACGGCGAGGCTATGGTTGAACAAGGTGGTTTGCAGGTAACAACTTCTCTTGATCTTGACCTTCACCAGAAAGTCCAGGATATTGTGGCAGAAGAAATTGAAAAAGTAGCTGAATCAGCCCATATTACCAACGGGGCGGTCATGGTTATGGACCCCCAGACAGGCGAGATCTTGTCTATGGTTGGATCCCGCAACTATTTTGATGAAAATTATGATGGTAAAGTCAATGTAACTCTATCCTCGAGACAACCTGGTTCCTCTATTAAACCAGTTACATATGCGACAGCCTTAATGAAAGGCAATTTCACACCCGAAACGATGATTATGGATGTCAAAACTGAGTTTCCGGGTGCTAGTCCTAGTGAGCCGTATGTCCCTAAAAACTACAACGGAAAATTTAACGGGCCGGTGTCTTTGCGTACATCATTAGGTAGCTCACTCAATATCCCGGCTGTGAAGCTTTTGGCTATGGTTGGTGTAGATGATATGATGCAGCTTGCCTATGATATGGGGATTGAATCTTTTAATCCGACCAACGAAAATGTTAATCGGGTTGGATTGTCTGTAACTTTGGGAGGAGGTGAGCTTCGGCTCCTGGATTTAGCGACAGCCTACTCATCTTTTGCTAACGAAGGTCATAAAGTTGAGCCTGTTTCCATTCTCAAAGTTGTCAGTCGGGATGCTAAAGTTCTTGAAGAAGCTAAGCCTCAAAAGGGCAAGCAAGTTCTGTCACCTCAAGTTGCTTACCTTATTTCCCATATTCTCTCTGATAATGCTGCCCGGTCGCTCACCTTTGGCCCCAATTCGCTGCTCAATATCGGCGGTAGGACAGTTGCAGTCAAGACTGGTACGACAGATGATCAGCGGGATAACTGGGCTATCGGCTGGACGCCTCAGGCTATTGTCGGTGTATGGGTTGGGAATAATGACAACAGCAAAATGAAATCAGTTGCCTCAGGTGTATCGGGTGCATCACCTATCTGGCGCCGCTCTATCCTGGCAGCTCTTGATAAAAAACCAGTTGTAGAGTTTGCCATGCCCAGCAACATGGAATGGACAGAGCTTGATAAAGTTTCCGGGTATCCCGGGCATGATGGATTTGAAACCAAGTCCTCTATTATTATTCGCGGTTCTCAACCCAGCGGCAGCGATCCGATCCATACCAAACTAAAAGTCTGTAGAGATGACGGGGGTAAACTAGCGCCTCCTGAACGGGTGGTACGGGGTGATTATGATGAGAAAGAATTCTTTGTTTTTAATGAAGATGATCCTCTGGGCGGTGATGTGAATCGCTGGCAAAAAGGGGTCGATGAGTGGGTAGCTACTCAGGAAGATTCACGCTACAAACCACCAACAGAGTATTGTGATGGCGGAGATGAGGTGGGGATTGTGATTGAATCTCCGGGAGATAAATCAAATGATTTGGGTAATGAGTTTGAAGTTAGACTTCGTGTCGGTACATCAGGAGATCTGGATAAAATAGAGATTTTTGCTAATGGTGAGAAAAAAGGTGAAACCCGTGATAAACCGTATCGTGTCAATATTAAACTTGATGATGGCACTTATGAGCTTAAAGCCAAGGCGTACCTAAAAAATGGGAAAACAGGAGAGGCCTCAATCCGGATTGGAGTGAAAAAAGCCTGGGATTGGGCTGCGCCAACTCCAGCACCATCACCGAGTCCTACTCCAAGCCCGAGTCCTACTCCAAGCCCGGAGCCGTAAACTCTTACCTACGCAGAACTCTTTTTTCACCCAAAACTTGAATAGTACTATCTTCTACAACAATTACTTCCCCATTTTTAAGTAAGTATAATTCATCACCTTTCAAGAGTTTGCGAATTTTGGGCAACTGATCATCTTCAAAATGAGGATATATCTCAAAATCAACTAATCCAAGGCCAGGAACTAAACTGGCACCTGGTTCAGGTTCTCCCAGATACCATTCTGCAGAAAGCTGTGTTTTCGCACAAACCATGCTACCTGCACTTGATCCTACATATAACATACCTTTATCAAGTAATTCTAAAAGTTTTTTATCTATCCCAGTTCTTCGTAACCAATATAATAAATAGCCAGACATACCCCCAGCAAACCAGATAATATCAGATTTACAGATTGATGAATAAATATCAGTGAAACAGGAATTCTCAAGTTCAATTATCTTTAAGTCTGGATTAAGAGATAAGGCTACACGTATTGACTCTCATCCTTTCCATGAACCATAAAACTCACCGTTAGCAGCAGTGGGTATATATGTAATATTCTTTTGAGCCAGCTCACCTCCGACGTATTGCTTCAGTTTTTCAATACTGTCAGGATGCTTCATTTCTGAAGCTAAAAAAAGTTTTCTCATACAGTACCCTGCAGTTGCATACCTAATTTTTCTATACCGTTGACGAGCTTCTTTCTGATGACTGATACCTCTTCATCGCTGAGGTTTTTGTTGCGGTCAAGATATGAGACTTCGAGGCTAAGCTTATTCTCAAATACATCTACAATCTCAACTGTATGGACTAGTGTGTCTGTAGATCTGGCAGTTTGTAGAATAGTTGCAGCCGGGACTTTGGACTCATTTATAAAGGTATACTGCTCGACGATAGATGGGTATTTGGGAATTGGTGTGTAGGTTTTGTTTTTGCTGGCATTTTTGATTAACGTTTCAAAATCAATATCGGCTATTATGACAGGACTACTGATTTTGGCTGTTGATTGGTGAGAAACCTTAATTTGACCAAGGTAGCCAACTTGCTTGCCAGCAACCTTGATTGTGACTGCTTTGCCCTGCTCAAACCATTGAGATAAGTCATGTTCAGATATATCATATGTGGCTTCGATACCCAGTTCGTTGCACAGTCCTTCCACAATTCCTTTTAAATCATAATACGAATTGCCGATTGTGGCTAATGTCAGTTGTAGTGATTCTTTGGGTAAGTTGCCAGTGCGGGGGATATAGGTATTCGCAAGCTCAAACATTTTTAGCGAATTTGTTTTATTCTGGTTGAGTTCGATATTGCTTAGGATGGAGGGAATTAGTGTGGTACGCATGTATTCCCAGTCGGTAGTGAGCGGATTTTTCAGTTTGAGATGGTCTTTGAGATCTAATCCGTATGGTTCGATTAAGTCTTTAGAAACTAGAGAATACGAATAGCTTTCATAAAACCCCCAGTGTTTAAGGGCATATTTTAATTTTTGTTCCCACTCAAACTGGGACTGTAAGGGATTTGGAACAGGAATCTCTCCTGTTGGCAGTACGCTTGGGAGTTTGTAGTAGCCGTAAATCCGAGCTACTTCCTCAACAATATCCTCAGGAATATTTATATCGTTGGCGCGCCAATATGGAGTAGTAAGTTGTAGGTTGTCTGACTTAGATGGACTTCGTTTCACTTCGTAAGTAGCGGGTTTGGATGATGTAATTTTGACTAAATTACTTGAAAACCCGAGTCCATCTAGAGTACGTTTAACAAATTTGGGGTTAAGGGCAACACCTAAGCGTTCCTCGATAAACGGGAATGAAACAGTGATTGACATGGTTTTGGGTTTTGTATCGTATATATCGATCAGTTTTGCTACTGGTTTTGCTCCACAAAGCTCTTTGTATAGCAAGATACCTCTTTTCATGGCAAGCTCTGCAAGTTCCGGACTAACGTGCTTTTCATTGAGTGTGACTGCATTAGTGCGAATACCATGCTGCATGGACGTTTTGCGCATTATCTTAGGATTGTTGTTATCTATAAAGAAAATAATAGTTTTTGTATCATCAGTAACTACGCTATTTGCAGTACCCATAATCCCGGGAAGATCAATTATTTGTCCTGTACCATCATCAATGACGCTATCCCCGCCTGCTAATATGTACGTTTTTTCATCCAAAGTAGTTACTTTTTCGCCTTTTTTTGATGGTCTAAACAGTAGTTTATGGGTTGTGATTCTGTCGTAATCAAAGACGTGGGTTGGGTGGCCGACTTCGAGCATTACATAATTGGTGATATCAACAAGCAGATTGAGTGAACGAACCTGTGCAGCTTCCAACCTATCTTTCATCCACTGGGGAGTTTGAGGTATCTTTTCAATCTGCATGACTTGCGCCATGACCCGGTTGGTAAGCATGGAATCAGTTTTAATACTTAAAGTGATTGATGACTTTGAAGTAGTAATTGATTTGATTATGGGTAGCTCTTTTAGTTTAGCGTCGTACCCAAACTGCGGAAGGATGACAGCCGCTTCTCTTGCAATTCCGTATACCGACATCATATCGACGCGGTTGGTAGTCACTTCGATTGAGTACAGCCAATCGTTTTCACCATACTGTTCAACTTTCTCAACTGATGGTCCACACAGAGCTAAACATCTGCCAATCTCTTGAGGAGAAGCGTTAGTTTGTATGTATTCGGATAGCCATGAGTGTAAGATTTGTATATCCATAAGTAATTAGAATTGTTTTAAGAAACGAATATCATTCTCGTACATGTGCCGGATGTCATCTATTTTGACATCTGAGCGCATCATAAAAACTCGTTCTACTCCCCAACCAAAGGCAAAGCCAGTGTATTTGGTCGAATCAATATTTCCGGCTTTGAGCACATTTGGATGAACCATGCCAGCTCCACCCAATTCTAGCCAGCCTTGTTTGCATGTCCTGCATTTAGTTCCGTTAACTTCCCCTTTACCTAAGCAAACAGCACAGTTGATATCAACCTCAAACGACGGTTCGGTAAACTGAAAATGGAAAGGCCGAAGCCGCGTTTCTCTATCCGATCCGTAAAATGACTTTACAAAGTAATCCATAGTTCCCTTAAGATGCGAAATCGTAATACCTTTATCAATGACTAAACCCTCAAACTGGTGGAACATAATAGCGTGGGTAATATCTTGTTGGCGCCGGTAGCATTTGGCAATATTGATCATCCGGATAGGTGGTTGGGAGTTAACGCGCAGCATTTCTCTAACCTGTCCGTTTGAGGTGTGCGGGGTGAGCACCAGTTTTCCCATTTTTTCATCCGGTTTCTGGGCAATAAATAACGTTTCCCACTCGTCCCGCGCCGGATGATCGGTAGGCATATTGAGTGCTTCAAATGCGAAATAGTCCCAGTCAACTTCCGGGTATCGTGCCCGTGTAAACCCGATCCGTGAGAAAATGTCGGCAATATCTTCGATTGCCTGAGTGACTAAATGTAAGTGACCTTGGGGAGGCCGTAGGCCGGGTAAGGTTGGGTCAAACCAATCGTCTTTTTTACCAGTGTTTGTAATCAGGTTAAGCTTTTCATTAAAAGCCTGTTCAAGGTCGATTTTTACCAGGTTAGCTGTCTGGCCAAAGCTGGCTCGATTCTCGGCAGGTACGTCTTTGACTTGCTGCATAGCCTTTTTCAACATACCGTTTTTCCCCAGATACTCGATGTGGAGATGCTCGTACTCTTGTTGGTTGCTTATCTCATTTAGGGCTGAAAGGGCTTGGAGTTTGAGTTGGAGTAAATCTTGCATAGTTAAATGTCATTCTGGCGACTGATAGCGACTGAAAGTCGTTCAGAATCGCTTCCATTAAATTGTATTGATTCCGAACTCGACTTATGGTCGAGTCAGAATGACAATACTATAGTTTACTTTAAAAGTTCAGGATGGGCAGTAAATAATTTTCGAGTTGGCATGTTTAGCTCAAAAGCCATTATTTCCGTTTTTTAACCCACTCAGTTACTGATATGTCATCTCCTGGTTTAAGTGTACCGTCTTTATACTTGCAATGAAAGATTAAAAATATAAAATGAGTCAGATCATGGTGCCAATTTTCAGTTGTATCTTCACCAAAAAAAACTGGCCGTATGTTATCAATTTCCAAATTAGTTTCTTCTTTTACTTCTCGCTTAACTGCTTCGATCAACGTTTCACTTTCGGTATTAATTCCGCCACCCGGAATATGCCAGGTATTGGGGTATGGTCCAATATCTTTAGGTTTTTTACAAAGTAAAACACTATCTTCTTTCTCAATAACGGCGGCAACGATCAGGCGTGTTTTCATTAGCTTATATTTAGAATCTGGTAAGTTATTTTTGATATTTCTCCAATATTTTGTACTGATGTTATCCTTACTTTCCCGATTTCCTGAGTTGATTTTATCTGTACACCTCCATCGGGCATTGGTGAAAAATCTCCTATCTGAATAGCGCGTAATGGTTTATTTGCCGGTAAGTTCTTTGGGATATGCTGGCATAGTTTCCCAAGCTCTTGAGCAGAACTTTCCCATGTTTTTATGACTAAATCAGCAGCAATTAACTCATTAACTTTTTCTTCTAGTTGAGTTTGAATGGTTGGGTTAACAGTCCCCGAGTATTCAATAAAGGCTTTGCTGCCATGCCCTCCTTTTATTGGAGTTAAGCCAGGCATTAAAGTCATGAGGACATCATGGATAAGGTGACCGGCTGAATGAATCTTCATGTATTTATATCTCCAATCCCAATCAAGTATACATGTTACCTCATCGTTTACATTAAACACACCGGTCAAATTACAAACATGAAGCACTTTATCATCTTTAATTTTTTCACATAGGAGAACAGCTTTACCATTTTGTCCTTCTAGATAACCCTTATCACCAGGCTGACCTCCACCTTCAGGGTAGAATATTGTATCTATAAGCTGAATATTCCACTTACCTTCTGGGGTTTGGTTGCTAGCACTAATTTGAGTTTTTAGTTCAGTCTGATATGGATTTTGGTAGTACATTAAATTTGTTTTCATATGAATATTTTAATACAAAAAACCCACCTTGAGGTGGGTGTTTATGTACACAAAAACAAACCCACCGTTTAGTGAGTTGTAAATGACTTAGCTTTTTCAACAACTGCTTTAAAGGCTGATGGATGATTTAATGCTAAATCAGCAAGCACTTTTCTGTTTAAGAGTATATTTGCTTTCTTGAGCTTGTTTATGAATATGCTGTATGAAATACCAAACTGATTCAATTGACCGTTGATGCGGGTGATCCATAGACTGCGGAAATCTCGTTTACGCAACTTGCGACCTGCAAAAGCGTATTCTCCAGCATGTAAGGTAGCCTGTTTGGCTCCTCTAACCCGCTTGTGGATAGACATGCGGGCACCCTTCATGCCTTCTAGTACTTTCTTATGTTTACGATGTCTGACTGTTCCTGTTTTTACACGCATATATTGATACTATTCTGAATCATTCAGAATACTGTTATAAACTCAGTAATTTAAGCAACGGCAAGGACTTTTTTCAGTTTCTTTGCGATCTTTCCGACCACATAATTTACTTTTTCCTGTCGTCTGGTTTGTTTTTTGGATTTACTTGCTTTTAAGTGGGCACGGCCAATAGTACGACGAATCACTTTGCCTGTTTTAGTAATTTTAAATCGTTTTGCGATTGATTTCCTGGTTTTTTGTTTTGGCATATAAAAAGCAGAACGTTACATTCTGCATATACAAACTATTTACTCTTCTTCAACTTCAATCTTCTTGCCGCTGGGACGAATTGTCATACTCATCAGTTTGCCCTGCAATACTGGGTTTGTCTCAATCTTGTAAAGATCTTCTAGCTCTTCCATGGCTTGATGTAATACCCTATCCCCAAAGTCTTTTCGTGTAATCTGACGTCCAACAAATTTAACGGTTAATTTTACCTTATCTCCATCAGAAAGAAAAGCCTTAATTTTCTTGATGCGGCTCTGGAAATCACCCTGTCCGATAAATGGTGTGAACCAGATCTCTTTAACTTCCTGCTTGTTACCTTTCTTTTTACCAGCCTGTTCTTTTTTTTGTTCTCCATACTGGAATTTGCGAAAATCAACGATTTTGCAAATAGGAGGTTCAACCTTATCTGATACCTGAACTAAATCCATTCCCTTTTGGCGGGCTTTAAAGAGAGCTTCGGCCAGAGTCATCTCGCCCAAGTTCTCGTTATCGGATATTACCCGGACTTTATCCGATTTTATGAATTGGTTAATTTTATAAAACTTTTTCATTATCACAATATTTTATCAGATATGAGATAAATTGCAATTTATATATCAGACAAATATAAAGACAGGCTCGCTAAAGTAGCCTGTCTTTAATACAGAGTATTGCACGACATTTACACAGGACAAATTCAGATTATTTCTATTGGATTGTTTTTTCCATAATTTCTGTATGGATTTTGGCAATAAATTCTTCTTTTTTCATCATTCCCAGATCTTGCCTACCTCTTGCCCTAACTGCAACCGATCCACTTTCCTGCTCTTTGTCCCCAACCACCAGCATGTATGGCACTTTTTGCTTTTCAGCGTTTCTGATCTTCTTTTGCATTGACTCGGTATTATTATCTAGCTCCACCCGAACTCCTTTAGATTTTAGTTCATCAGTAACTTTTTGGGCATACTCCCCATGTTTTTCAGAAATTGGTATAACCGTGACCTGGGTTGGTGAGAGCCAGACAGGGAATGAGCCGGCGTAAAATTCTATTAAGAAAGCCATGACACGTTCAAAGGCTCCTATGGAAGAACGGTGGATAACAATAGGTTGCTTTTCTTCTCCATTAGCATCTATGTATTTGAGGTCAAAACGCTTTGGCATGACAAAGTCATACTGGACAGTAAAAGCAGTTTCCTCCTGGCCGTTGACTTTTTTCATCTGAACATCAATCTTTGGACCATAAAATGCTGCTTCCCCAGGTGCTTCAAAATATGGAACATCCAGTTCCTGTAATACATCACGTAAGACCTGTTCTGCATAATCCCATGCGGCAGTATCTTTGTAATATTTTTTATCGTCATTCCTATCTCCAAGTGATAAACGATAACGGTAATCAACGCCCTTTTTCATACCTAAAATTGTATTGGCATAATCGATCAGCTCTAAAACATTTTTAATTTCATTTTTAGCTTGCTCCGGCTTTGCAAATATGTGGGCATCTGCCAGGCAAAACATCCGTACCCGCATCAAACCGGTGAGCTCTCCGCTTTTTTCGTATCTAAATTGTGGTGAAAGCTCGGCAAAACGTAATGGTAGCTCTTTGTAACTGTGTGGCTTATCTTTATAGAGCATGAAATGGTGCGGACAGGTCATCGGACGCAAGATAAGTTCATCTTCATCAACCTGCATTACTGGATACATAGTATCTTTATAATATGGATAGTGGCCAGATGTTTTGTAGAGATCAACTTTTGCTAATGGAGGTGTAATAACATGCTGGTAATCTCGTTTGAGCTCTTCATCAACAATAAACCGTTCGAGTTCACGTCTGATTGTTGCCCCTTTGGATGTTAGAAGTGGCAGCCCTTTGCCAACCAGATCGGAAAATGTAAACAAGCCTAAATCTTGGCCTAGTTTGCGATGGTCACGAAGTCTGGCTTGTTCTTGTTGATATAGATATGCATCAAGTTCTTCTTTGTTTGCAAAAGCCGTACCATAAATTCTGGTTAGCATTTTATTTTTCTCATCCCCATGCCAGTAAGCTCCGGCTAGAGAGAGGAGTTTGAACGCTTTGATCTCTGAAGTATTGCCCACATGAGGGCCTGCACAGAGGTCTGCAAATTCGTCTTTGGTTCCTTTACCTGTCCAATAGACAGTTGCCGGTTCATTGCGTTTTTCGATCTCATCCAGCCACTCTTGTTTGTATTCGTTGCCTTCAAATAATCTACGTGCATCTGGGATAGAAATTTCTTCACGGATAAAATCGTATTTCTGATTTACTATGCGCCACATCTCTTTTTCTATTTGAGAAAACAACTCTTCATTCATTTTTTCATCGCCCAGATCGACATCAAAATAATATCCGGTATCTATAGCCGGTCCCATTGCCATTTTCATCTTTGGGAAAAACTTGCGCATGGCCATGGTGAGGATGTGTTCGCTGCTGTGGCGAATTTTAAGTAATTGGCCTGATGATTCTGACATAATAAAATCCGAAATTCGAAGCCCGAAATTCGAAACAAATTAAAATAATAATTTTTTTTTGTTACCTATTAGGAAAAGTTGCCTTTATTAAATCCTAATAGGCATGGTAGTTGTAATTCGTGTAAATATCATAGTTATTATTAATATGTTAGCATTGTTCCTAATAGTAACGACTATAAAAAAACCGCCCTCTGTCTTAAACAAAGAGGCGGCATACAGTCGCGGTTCCACTCTTATTCTCCCAATTTACCTGGGACTTATTCAACCCCGTTTAGGCTGGTTTGCCCTTCCCTACGCGGTTGGTGAGTCCGTTTTGTCGGGAAGATATACTTTACATATTATACTAAGGCAGATAATATAAGCAAGTTGTAAACAAATTACCCATTTTCTTTTATTGTTTAGCTTGGTATTATAAAAGCCTTAACTCGCAGTTAATCAATAATAGAAAGGAGCATTATGGCAGATGACGCCCCAAAATCTAATCCTATGAATAACGTACTTATACTTGCCCTTGTAGTTGCCGCATTTGCAATCGGGATCTTATATACCAAAGTCCAGACTCTAGAAAAAACAGCAAAAGAGCAAGCTTCGGCAACGCCGGCAGCTCAAGCTCAGATGGCGGCTGGAGCACAACAAGAGCCTTCTGGCCCAATGACCGAAGCAATTACTGTTGCCGGAGTCTCTACCTTTCAGCAAAAAGCAGGGGCAGAAGTTTGTAAAGAAAACGGCAAGCCTGTTGTATATCTTTTTTCGACAACCTGGTGTCCTCATTGCCAATGGATAAGTGAGACATTTGATAAAGTTGCTAAAGAGTATGTTGCTGCAGGGAAAATTGTTGCGTATCATTGGGACATTGATGTCAATGATGATACATTAACATCAGCCAAAGAAACAGCTTTCCCAACCGGTGCTAATGCAGTTTACCAGGAGTTTAATCCTCAAGGTTCAATCCCGACTTTTGTGTTTGGATGTAAGTATTTCCGAGTTGGAAACGGTTTTGAATCACAGCAGGATTTAGCAGCAGAAGAAAAAGAATTTAGAGCCATATTTGACGAGCTGGCTAAAAGCTAAATATAAAAAAGAATTGTTACAAAAACGCTCCCATATGGGAGCGTTTTTAATTTCAGTCCAAAATTCACTTATTCTGTTTCTCTTTCAACCGTAATTGAACATTCGGTAACAAGCGCCGCTACTGCTCCTACTGCCGCCAAAACGGGTGCGACCAATGCTCCCACAACTCCGAGTGTTAGAGGCAAAACTAATATCTGTTTGCCGTTTTTATCAGAAATAATAATTCTGCGCACATTACCTTCTTTGACTAACTCCTTTACTTTTCCCAGCAGTTCTTCGCCTTTGACTTTGATCGTCTCCTGGGTTTTGGTAGAAGCTACGCTATCAACCACTTTTTTTCCTTCAGTTCTCACTTTTTTAGCTGCCTGCTTTACTTTAGGTGATGTTTTTACATCATTAACTATTTTTTTGGCAGTTTTATCAACATGTGTAGCTGTATCTTTGACTGGCTTGCTGGACAAAACGTCTTTAACTAACTTTTCTCCAGCTTGGGCAAATGCTTTAGCAGATTTTTTGACATCAGATGATGTGTCAGTTTTTGATTTGGTTGGCATACATAAATTCTTCCTCCTAGTAGTATGCGTTTGCGCTAAACTACAGGGTGTCCTCTTTTGAAAAGAGTGATGTATTATATTTTTCCTACTAATTTTACACCCGGTGTCAACGTTTTATCACCAGGTTTCCAGTTGGCCGGACAAACTTCATTACCATTGTTTTCTCTCACAAACTGGGCAGCCTGCAGCTTGCGTAACAGTTCCGTGGCATTTCTACCAATATTATTGCTGTGAATTTCCATAGCCTGGAGCACTCCATCTGGATCTATCAAAAAAGTCCCGCGCAAGGCAATTCCCTCTTCTTCGAGATAAACTCCAAAATACTGAGCGATTTTCCCGGTCGAATCTGCACCCATAGGGTATTGGATTTTGGCAATCGCTTTGCTATGGTCATGCCAAGCTTTGTGTACATATTTGGTGTCTGTAGAAAAACTGACAATTTCCGAGTTTAGTTTTTTAAAATCATCATACATGTTAGCTAGCTCTTCTAGTTCTGTAGGACAGACAAACGTAAAATCGGCAGGGTAAAAAAAGACGATCAGCCACTTGTCTCCCTTTTGCAGCTTAGCAAAACTGGTCTTTTTGAAGCTGTCTGTATGGTATATATCAAAATTAAAATTCTGAATGGTTTGATTGATTTGTGGCATATCTATTTTTTAAAATATATTACGTAAGAATTATATGATGACTAAGTGAATTAGGGATGAAAATAACCTAATTTAACATATCTTGGTACACCTTTTGAGTATTCTGAATATTGTATTCCTAGTCTTTTTTTTAGTTCTTTTTCTTCAACACACACTATCCATAAATGCATACCGGCAATATATAAAAACAGGTATACAAAAAGCAAAGGGTATCCCAAAAGAAAACTAGCTCCAATTAATATGCTCCAGTGTCCTATGTAAATGGGGTTTCGGGAGTATTTGTATAACCCCACTCTTATCAGTTGTTTAGGAGGATCAGTTGGTACAGGCGTACCTTTTCCTTGCGTATAAAACAGAGAGTAAGAATGCAGAGAAATTGTAATCCCTGCAAATAGAAAAAATAACCCAATTGCATCAAATAGTATGTTTTGGATTATAGGAAGGCTCAGCGTAGTATTTAGATAAATAAAACATAAAGGTAAGATTAGGAAGAATCCAGCTCCGTAGGTAAAAGCTAACAATAAAGAAATTAGTTTCATATGTAAACCTACTGAGGTTTGATTGAGAAACTAAAAAAAATAAATGAGAATTAAGCTTCTTATCTTTTTTGTGGGCTCAAAGGCCCTATATCGGAACCACTTCCCCAACTTATTATTGATAATGTATTCCAATTATACAATAAATTAGTTGAATTACGATTAAATATTAGAACTGACCTTAACTAATATCTATTTCTAGAACTGTTTATTTTTTGCGGTATCTAGTAGCTGAGCCTAATCCTATCCTTTCAATTTTTTTTAAATCAAGTAATTTATTTAATACCTGGTTCACGGTTGGTCTAGCTACCTGCGCGTGAACTGAGATTTCTCCAGGAGTAGCTTCAGTAACTGTTTGCAGATAATTCCATACCAAAAGTTGATTTGGAGAAAGAATTTTATCTATCTGCTCAAAAGATAATAGATCTATTGCAAGCTGAGATTGTTTTAATACGGTTTTTAAGAAAAATTCTAACCATGGAAGAATATCTTCATGTTTTGTTTTAAAAGTCTTCTGGCTATTTCGTAACGCTATGTAATAATCCGGTTTATTGTCTTCAATAACTTTTTCGTGAGAAACATATGGCATAAAACCATATCCCTGTTTTAACATTAAAAGGTTTGTTAATATGCGAGAAAGACGGCCATTCCCATCTTTAAATGGGTGAATATTTAAAAACTCAACTATAAAGTTACCTACAATCAACAGCGGATGAAGCTCTTTACTTGCCAAAGCTGCCTGAGTCCATTCTGTTAACTCTAACATTTCTTTTGGGGTTAAGTAGGCAGGGGTAGTATCAAACAGAACGCCAATAGATTCTCCTTTACTGTCAATCATTAACACTTTATTTTCTTCATGTTTATACTCTCCGCGGTGTAGCGTATCTTTTTGAGTATACTTAAACAGTTCTTTATGGAAATGCTTGATTGCGTTTTCGGAAAAGGAAATACTCTGCCAGCTTTCAAACACATGCGCTAAAAGCTCATAATAACCCTGCACTTCTTGTTTATCTCTGTCATTAAATGTTTGAATAGATATCCCCCGAAGCAATTTTTCAATATCCTCGTCACTCATACGAGAGCCTTCTATACGTGTTGACGATCCTGTTGAGGTTACCAGAACTGATTGTTTCAACTGGTTTAAAACGTAGGGGTGTAAATTGGCTGCACCAATCCACCTACCTTTTAGCTCATCTATAGCTGCAATTGTGTTCCAAAGTGAGCTTGGTATTGTAGATAGCCGGGAACTTAATCTTTGTATCATAGTATATAAGATTATATAAGATAGTATAAGATTAGTCAATCATAGTAAAAACTAATTAAGTTCCACACCCTTCGAGCTGCAAGGTAAAATGGACTATTTTGAGGGAATAATCATGAGAAGCTTGCGGGAATAAATTATGTGGGCCCAAAGGGTCTATATCGGAACCCACAATCATCACTCAAGTACTCCAATTATACAGGAAATTAGTCAAATTAGGATTTAGGTATCAGGATGGTAAGGTTTGGATCATTGAGCAACGGGAGGTGTATGACTAACTCCATACTCTTTGATGAATACACTTTTTACCACCAATTTATCACTGACATATCTCATTGCCAAAAAGAGCTAATAATCGAAAGCCCCTTTATATCATCCCAGCGCATGTCAGTCTTATTTCCCAATCTTAAAAATCTAATCAGAAGAAATGTAAAAGTATACATACTCACACGTGACCCCAAAGAACATTCTCAGACCTTAACAGTACAATCTGAGTATGAAATTCAACGTTTTGAACAGTTAGGTATTCAGGTCTATCTTGTTAAGGGTGGACACCATCGAAAGTTGGCAATCATTGACCGGAAAATTTTATGGGAAGGGAGCTTAAATATTTTGTCCCAAACCAGAAGCCGGGAAATCATGCGCAGGTTTGATGATACTGAAACAGTAAAAGACATGTTACGTTTTACAAAACTGGATACTATCATATAGAATGCAAATATTAGAAGGATTATGACAGACCAAAATATTCAGTACGAAGAAGATATTGAAAAAATAATCAAGTATCTTCAAATCTATCAACCCGACCGTGCCACACGTCAGGATGCTATTGATATGTACGAAACTATGCAGGCAAACGCACACTTAACCGCGCATGAGATAGTTGAGGCTGAAATCTCGGGTAAAATTGATAAAGTAAAACTGGATAAGTGATTAAAAGTTGATCAGATCGGATACCTTAACTTTGAGGACTTTAGCAATTTTTTTGAGCATTTCTATTGAAGGCATTACTTCTCCCCTTTCCACTTTAGCTAGATAGTTCGCATTCATACCAACCTTAGATGCTAACTCTGTTTGAGTATATGAACGGTTTATTCGTTGTTCTTTGATGTTTTTACCTAGCTTTGTTTTTGAGTCCATAATTGTAGTTAATTATACTCTTTTATCTATTATTACGGTATAAAGCAATGTAAATAAAGTATGGAATGATACAAAGTGCAAAAAGAAGATAGCCGAGTTGTAAAGAATAACGATTTGCTACTATCCCAAACATCATTTGAAACGGCAAGATATTGCCAACAAATGATGATAATGAAGCGATTGTTGCCCGCTGATTTTCCGGTACTTCCTTTTGGATAACCCCCTGATTTAAAACATTGCTTAGCTCAAGTAAAATCCCAAGAAGTAAAATGCCAACAGCCATGATTGGTGATCTAATAAATGAAGCAAGGATAAGGATACCAAAACCAATAATAGAAATTATGTTTAGCGTATGCCAGGGATGGTTTCTCAATTTGTAGGCAAGCATAGAGGCGATACTTTGCCCAATTGTGGCTATCATAAAAATGATACCAATTAAGCCAAGTGGAAAACCTAAAAACCGTAAGTAGACATCATTAAACTCTTCAAGGTTTGCAAAAACCGTTAGTACGATAGCCGAATATAGAATAATATGGATAAGCTTATGGTTTTTACCAACAGTTTTAACTGATGATTTTAAAAACTTCCAGTATCCCTCTTCGCCCGTGTGAGTAACTGGTTTAATCTCAGGCCAGAAAAAGGCAATAATTGACAGGGATAAAATAGATATTGCCGATACTATGACCGGCAAGGTAAATGACTTTTGAGCTAAAAAGCCACCAAAAGCTACTGCAGTTCCAATACCTAATGTCCGCAAAGCATTCCCTCTACCCCAGATCCTTTCAAACTGACTTTCTTTATGGTGTAGCTTTAAAAAGTCATACACGTATGCTTGTAAGGTGCCTGAGGCAAAAGTTGCTCCAAGTGTCCTGAACAAATAACCAAATAAGAATAAAATAAAGGAATGGCTGAATATCCAAATGATGTAGCATACCGAGAAAAACATTCCGGATAATATAAGCATTTTCCGCCTGCTCCAGTGATCAGCAATAATGCCTGTCGGAACTTCCAGAATCAGAGACATAATCGACCACATAAACAGTAGAATGCCGATTTGAGCTAAGTTTAGACCTCGATCTAAGAGGAACAGTTTTTCAACTGCATAGATAAGAATAAAATCAAAGAAGAATTGGTATGCGTAGAAGAGTTTAACAAATGTAGCAAGTTTCATAAGACTGCCTGATTAAGAGAGTATACAAACATCACATCATCTGGGTTTTCCCTTACACCTCCGGTTGACTGATACAAAGTCATAGCAGCTATGTTATTTTCACTAGTTAATACAAATATTTCCTTTGCATGAATGTTCTTTGCAAATTCGATTAGTTTTTCAATTAATTGGGTTCCGATACCTTGTCTTCTATAGTTACTATTAACCTCAATTTCATACAGAAACAGTTCCGGGTTTAATTCATCCAGCCTTTGTAATGTATAAGCTGTTAGGAAACCGCAGGGCTTACCCTCATCTTCGGCAATAAGCAGGTAGTTTTGTTTGTTTTCAACAAATTCCTGACAATGCTGCAAATCCCATATATTCTCTGGAAACATCTCCTTGAACAACTGAACTTGGATTTCAGAAATTGATGTAATCCGGTGTATAGTTACGGTCATAATTGGTTTACCTTTGAATATATAATCTAAACTTATCTCTAATTACTCCTGTCTTTTCATCTTTAATTGTAAGTTTTTTCTCAAGTATCATACCTGCACGTTCCATTACTTTTCTGGATGCTATGTTTCTGGTTTCGCATTCACCAGTTATTCGGTGAATGGGCATTGTCTTAAAACAAAGCTCTATCACAGCCTTTAATGCTTCTGCCATAATACCTTTACCCCAATAATCTCTTAGCAGAGCATACCCAAAATCTAAATCTTTTTTCTCTTCTTCTTCAGCTTCACCAATGCCAATCCAACCAACTGTTTTACCTTCATATTCAATAGCTAAGTTATATGAATGTCTAGGGTTTTCATTGTTGTAATTAATACGTTCATGTACCCATGCTTTCGCTTCAATCTCAGTGTCTGCCTGAATAAAATCACCCATGTAGTAATTTGTATCCCCATCCTGCATGAGATCATAAAATAATTTCCAATCAGAAGGAACTAAGTTTCGTAATTTAAGTCTTACTGTATTAATAGAAAACATATGATTATAAATATTTTGATATCCACAAGTCGATTGGTTCTCCTTCATGGTAGACGAGGTGCTTTTCTTGCTCATCTGGGATTTCCATCTCAGAAACTGCGCCATCAAAAGATGCTTGGTTAATATCAAAGCGTTCCTTGCTCACTTTATTTCCCATCCAGCGGTTTCTGGCAACTTCCAATGGGGTATCAACAAAGATCGTAGTACTTTCAAGATCGAGTTTATCAGCAATCGCTTTCACAAGTCCCCGCTCATACCTGGTAAAGTTGCCTGCGTCCTGAATTACGGTTTTCCCATTTATTAGAGCTGACTCTATTTGTGCATACATGTGCTTGTATATTTCATCCCACTGAGCTTGGGTAATATCTTCTTCTTTTACATTCCCCACAACCTCAACCTTAACCTCATCAAGGTCAATTCTAGTAAAGCCTTTAACTTCAGCAATTCGTTTTGATAGCGTGCTTTTCCCGGCAAAGGGAAACCCGCACATGATATACAGTTGTGGCATATTATTCAGATTTCACTTTTTCCTGTATAAACATACTATTCTTAACCGGAGAAAAAAGAAATATGGTGAGCGGTAGTAAACCAATCAAAAACAAAGACAACTGTAATGATTTAGCAGTCATCATACCTACCAGCGGATTAGCTCCAGCTAAAGCCAGACGCTGAAACATAGATATGGATGAGAGCACTGTAGCCCGCTTTGCCGACATTATGTGCTGATTCATGTACGTCATCATGAGACGCAAACGGGTTAATCCAAATCCTCCGGCAAATACAATAAGTATTAAAACCGTAGCTATATGAGGTACTATTGCTACAGTTAAAAAACTTACTCCAGTAATCAACGCTGTAAATTGCAGGTACCGTTTGGTTGAGCCAAATAGCAGTTCCAGCCGTTTGAAATTGGCCGCAATTAATATCTCTGTCCCTACTAATAATGCCTGAGTGAAGCCAAAGTATGATACAGGTATGTTGAGCTTAAGCAGGACTGCCTGGTTAAGCCAAATTACAAAGTAGGCAGCTACGGATACCACAATTGCATCAAGTGCCATCTTGCGCAGCACACTATGGTTTTTAAAATACACAAACCCTTCGGTAAGTACCTCTACATACCGTTTTGATTCCGTAGTTTTCTGGTGTACCTGTGGCTCTTTGATCGAAAAGGCAATTAAACAAGCTAAAAAGTAAGGAATGGAAGATAACAGCATAGGTGCATTTAACCCATATTTTGAAGCTAATAATCCACCTAAGGGCGCAGCCAGGAAAATACCCAACATATGAAAACTGTAAGCCTTACCTACATAGCGGCTTGCTTCATGTTCCTTACCGGCATCAACCAGAGCATCATACAAAAGCGCGTCATCAGCTCCGGAAATAAGTGCAATCCCGACGGCGAATACAAACTCAGCTAAAAAAAATATATATAGATTAGGTATGCTTCCATATACTAGAGTAGCCATACCTACCACCAGTGCACCTAATGCCAATGAATACTTACGACCCAGATAATCTGCTATGGCTCCTGTAGGTACTTCTAGGAAAAATATCCACAGTGAAAACCAGGCTTGTAAAATCTGGGCCCAGGCAATACTGACTCCACCCCACTGTGTATAGAACGGGATCAATACGGCTGAGAATAAACCGAAGTCTTTGAGAAAACAAAAGGCATAGTAGCGCCAGATAGTGCTTTTGATATTCATGTGAATGGTAGAGAAAAAATTAGCTAACATATTTTGGCATAAAAAAATCCCGGTGTTTGGTCGGGATTTTGTAGGTTTATCTGTTTAATTGATCTTACGTTCTCCAGCCTACAAAACCACCACCGCGCAATCCTTTTTCGAGGACTGCTGGACAAATAGTGATGGTATTTATTATAACGGCATTCATATCAAGATAATTATACGATTTATTGCAAAATAACACAACTTTTCTTTACCCATTGCTGAATTTCCCAAATGTACCCGTCAGGGTCAGTAAAGTAAGCGGTACGCTGTCCCCATGGCTGGGTTGTTGGAGGAATAATAAACTCAACCCCTTTTGACTTTAACTCTTTGTACTGTTTGTCAATATCATCAGACTCAGTAAACGTAAAAATGGTTGTACCAGGGTTGGTTAACCTTTCTTTTCCAACAAGCTTTTCCATATGACTACGACCATAAATTGCAAAGTACAAATTGCCAAGCTTAAACTGAGTAAATTCTTCTTCTTTAACTTCCCGAACAGCTTCCAAACCTAAGGTATCTTTATAGAAGTCTCTGGACTGTTGATATTTATCAGTAAGGATAATAACCCATTCAAGAGAATTTTTCATAGCATTATTAATTCATTTAAATCATTTGGTAGATGATCAATCCCTCCAAACTCCTTAACGACAATTGGTTTAATTTTTGACTTGATCTCATCACTTAGGTTAGGATAGGTCATTTCACTTTCACTTTCTGCTCCCATACTTTCGCAGTCATCCTCAATAAGGATATCCGGAAGCACTCGTGTTGCCACATCGGCATATGTTTCTTCATTATGACGATAGACCAAATTGAGATAATCCGGAAACTGGTTGTTCATAAGAATCTGTTGAATTGCCTGTATTTCTCGTGGATCTGTTCTGGAGGTTAAATACCAGATTTGCGCTCCCTGGTTTTTCCACTCATGCAATTTTTCTAGGCAATTATCATTAGGAATATATTCAGGAAACCGGCTCACTGATGCTTCATCGTTTAGTACCTGAGCAACCCGTTCCTCACGGGTTTTACCCAAAGCTGTTGGCTGCATTAAGATAGTTCCTTCAGTAAAGACAAGTATTTTCATAATATTATTCTGAAATCTCTTTTATCCATAAACGTTTTTTACTTTCAGGTTTTCCGTAATTATAATTGACCACAATTTCTTCACCTTTTTTTATGGTTTTGACCGCAATAAAATCAATAGTTTTTCCCTTTATATTCTTTTTATAGGTTGCGTTAGCTACATACGAATGGTTATACAAAGATCCCATCCCAAAACAGATTGCGCAGGTACTTTTACCCCACATAAAATAGTAATTTCTTAAAGCTGTCTGTTTAATCGTTGGGTAATCTTTACGAGGCAGTACAAATACGAGACATGTTTCAATTAATTCTCCATTCTTAATATCTACCTCAGCAAACACTCCACGCCCAGCTCTTTTGATAGATGATTTTGAAAGATATATTTTATTTGATATAGTCATTTATAATATTTTACTTCAAATAAAGTCAAATTGCTTAGCTTCCCAAAAACACCATCGGGTTTACAGGTATGCCGTATACATTAGTCTGAAAATGAAGATGAGGTCCGGTTGACCAACCAGTTGAACCCTCTAAGCCGATTACATCATTTGTTGTTACTTGTTGGCCTGGTATAACGTATATCTTATCCAGATGAGCATAGATTGATGTAAGTTTGTTGCCGTGATCAATGATAATGTGTTTCCCATAACCCCAAAATATTTCGCCTGCATATATTACCTTTCCGTCCATAAACGGGTTAATCGAGTCACCAATATTCCCTGCTATATCAATACCTGTATGCAGTGGTTGGTAAATACTTGACTCTCCAAACTCAAGGGTAATTGTACCCTTAGTTGGCCATACAATTGCTGCGTTTATAGTTGCAACAGTTTCTCCTGTAGTTGGATGGAGGATGTTGACGGTATTTGTTTGAGGATCTACATCAGTCAGCTTGTCAGAAATAATGTTAATCCCAACATTAGTCAAAAGAATAACGGCAACTATCGGAATAGATAAAACTATTAGAAACGTAATTGCTACCAATTTAAGTTCTCTTCTAAATGACCAAATGGTATAGAGTGATAAGGGAGATATAGTACTCATGGGTTAGCTGTAGACCTCACGCGGATCTGTAGTTAAGAGCGGATGCTCTTTTGGTGAAGCGACAATTTTGACTGCGACATGGTTTTGATCAGCAATCAGCAAAGCTTCCCCTCGGTCGCATGTGAGTAGGTACTGCTGCTCGTATTCGCTGAGGTGGAATTGTTCACTTACCAGCTTAATGGTTGTTGTATCCTGCCTCATGAGAATTCTCAGAGCTGATTGCGATGCGATGGCTTTGCCGTAATCGGAGTTTAAGAAGTCGCTGGCTTGTTGAGAAATTAAAGTTACCCCTAGGTAGTACTTTCTGGCACGCCTGGTTACATTTGCAATAAATCTGGCACTCTCTTCATGCTCTAAGAGCATCCAACCCTCATCGATAGCGAGCATGCGTTTGTGAGGTACTAGTTTTACCTGGTTTAATACGTACTTTGAGATGACCAGCATCATGATTTGGCGAAGAGAATCAGTGAGGTCTTTAATATCAAAAACCACTAAGCGGTTATCCAACTCAATATTTGTTTGCTCGTTAAATACCTGTGATAATGAGCCTTTGGTAAACCGCTCAAGCCTATGACACAAATCCTTATGTTTATATGCTTGTAACGTTTTTACAAAATCAGTAAGCAGAGGATATCGTCTGTTTTTGGGCTTCCTTCCTCTTTTACTTATTAGTTTAGATAAGGTTTTGAGGTTATACCCACAGGTTTTGTAAGTTTCGATCAATGCCTTATCGACAATCGCTTTTTCTTCATCTGATAATGATCCAGCCATGAGACCAATAATTTCGGTCAAGTCCTGAATATGCTCACTTAAATCATTTGTTGCCTGACTGAAATGGTTGTTTTGAGCTCTGGAAGAAAAGGCAAACGGATTAATTTTCTCTTTCGATTTAGTCGAAAGTTTTATATATGTGCCGTTGACTGATTTTGCCAATTGTTTGTACTCACCCTCCGGATCGATAACGATGACTTTTGTCCCCTGCATGAGCTGTCTTAATATTTCAACCTTAGCAGTGTAACTTTTACCACTGCCTGATTGGGCAAAGATAATTGAGTTGGCATTATGCAATGAAAAGCGATCAACAATAACGAGTGAGTTATTTGATCTGTTTATACCGTAGAGGATTCCAGTCTCTTGTGCTAGTTCTGATGATATGAAAGGAAAAGTTAAAGCCGTTGATGAGCTATCAAGGTTACGCTTTTGGTTAAGCTGATTTTGTGAGCGTGGCAAAACTGACTGTAATCCCTCGAGCTGCTGAAACGTAGCAGTTTTAGTATAAAAGAGGCGGGTTGATAAAAGCGTTTGCAGGAGTACCGTTACCTTATCCAGCTCTGTTTTTGAACGTGCTGATATGCACATGTATATGGATAATTGAAACAATTTTTCCTGACCTCTTAGAATTTTATTCTTCAAACTGATAGCCGAATCAAGCGGATCAGTAATTTCTGAGCCTAAAACCTTTCCTTGTTTAAGGGTAGAGCGTTTAGTAGATTCAAGCTCGGTAATCTTTCTGTTTAGCTTAGGTAGAGCTAGTAAGGGGTCAATCTGTTCTATGTGGTATGAAATATCGACGTTGTGGTTAAAGTTGACCAGCATATTTAGCCATCCGGTTGAAGCTACATAGGGGTAACCAGATATAAACAGAGTGCGAACATAGGTATCTCCAATTCGTAGGTACGAGGAGTGTTCTTCTAAACCTGGATAAGAAATAAAATCTACCTGATCTTGCCCACCCAACTCAAACTTAATAACGTTTTTGTGTATCTCCCGTTTTGATAGTTCCTTTTTATGTTTTTTGACCTTCTTTTTAATTGACTTAGAAATTTGAGTAATTCTTGAACTGGCTTTCGTTTTGAAGCTGGTAATGGTAGGTATTACATTAAACATATGATTGGTTAGCAAGCTGAGAAAGCAGTTGGTTGGTTAATGGTTGAATCTTAGCCTCTTGTGAGTTGTAAAAGGTATAAAACAAATTTAATACCTCAAGACTATTGAGCGGTTTAACTTTCATACCAAGTTTTTCCAGGCCTCTGACGACGATATCCTGTTTAAGGTGGAGTTGTTCTTTAATCATTTCAAAATCCTGTTTTAAACCAGTGTGTTTGTGGGAAATAATGACGTAAAAGGATCTGGATAACACCTTGTTTCCGCTAACCAGTTCCCTGATAAAACCGGTATAGTTTTCAATCTGTTGTTTATATGTATTGTCTTGCTCTTGGATTGCCATTTCTTTTAAACGTTCTACATATGTTTCAATATCAAGTTCTCTAATTCGGATGATAATTTGTAGTGATCCGGGTAGCGAGTTTAAGAAGTTTTGATAGCTATCAATTAACACATCCTGTTCAGCTTCACTGCGTAGTTCAAAATTTACGGATGAAGTTTCCAGAACGACTCGGTACTCTTTTCCAGGTAGGCACAACACGCCATCACGAACCTCTTTGATTTGAATCTGTTTCCTTGAACTTGATTTAGTTTTCTGCTTGCCTAAGGGCAACATGGATACCTCCTTTTTGCAAGGGAATTAATTGCAACGACATACCTGGTTGTTGCAGCAATTCATCTAAGCTATAACTTTCTGCTTTATATGCTTTCTTGACTAGCTTTTGCTTACGTTTCACTAGAACACATGAATTACTCTTAGCATCTGTTAAACATGGATTTGGGAGATCAAGTTCACGGCAGGTAGTATCATTTTTATCAAACACATAAAAGCGTGGTCTTATTGTGTAACGCACTAATACAGCAAACCACTCAAGCATAATTTTGCCTTTAATCCGAATGCTTAATACAACGGAAGGTAAAGCAATGCATGTAAGCAGTACCACCTTATACCAACTAAACTTCATGCTCGGCAGTAAATACATATACAGGAGCGGAGATGCAAAAATCGGTATACACAGGAGTATTATTTGGGTTAAGTTTAAGTTACCGGCAATTTTATCCTCAACTGTAGTTATTTGAGCAGAAATAATCGTAGTTCTCATAGATTGACTACCTTTCTGGGCAGCTTAACGGCACTTTTAACGGGTGCAGGTAGCGAAGGCCCTGAAGTGTGAGGTGAGCTGGTTAAGACATTAATTACATGGGTACCTACGTTTTTAATCATGGCATGCGAGGAGCTGTAAAAAACTAATTGCATCATGGCACTTGGCACTTTTAGTAAAGTTGCAAACAAGCCAATCCCAACTGCTATTGAAATCAGCGCATTCTGATCCTGGTTGGGGATAATCAAGAAGCTTGAAGCAAGCTGGATGACAATCACATGGACAAAGGATATAAAGACGGTAGTTAGGTAGGTTTTAATGGCAATTTCAGCCATGTTTGAAAATTTGGGAAGTACCCAGGCTATACAGACAAGTGGTGATAATACTGCTCCTAACGAGATGAGAATTAGTCGGCTGATGTACATGATTAAAAGCACTATTGAGAGGATGAGAAATAGCAAAAGGAAAATTAGGGTAATAAGCGGGGTAGCTCCGGTTATAAACGAACTTGGATTAACTGCATTCTCTACCCATGCATGATTTAAACCTCCTGTGCTGTCAAGAACGGTCTTAGTAAGCGTGTTGCATGCAATAATGGCATAATCAGCCAAAAAGAGTGAGACGTTAGCTCCTAAGAAGGCTAAACCAATTCTAGGTAGCACGTGTTTAAACTCCATCTCTTCAAACCCAAAAGTACTAGCACTCATAAATCCTAAACCTAACAAGGCCACAATAATGACAAACAAGGTATCGGTTATGCCAAGAATAACCAACCAGAACTGGCGGATGACAGAATTGCTAAATAAGGTTGGAGTTGAGGTTAGGAAACTAAAAATACCATCAATTAAAGGTTTAGTTGCACTCTCAATGATATTTTGTAAAAATCCTGAGATAGCATCAATTAAAACTTGCGTTAACCCATCTCCGGGTTTAGTCGAGGTAACAGGAGTAAGCGTAATAGCAGCTGAATCAGTTGAAATTGTTTGACTGGTAATGGCTTGTCTAAATACGGATGTGAGTACGTTAGCTGCTAACACCAGTAGTAAGCCAAGTAACGCATTTCTGATTGTTCTTTTAGCATCTGAAATGGCATCAGGATTTCCGGTTGAAGTTATGTACTGATAACCGCCTTTAATAATAAAGAATGTTGACGCAAGCGTAGCAACTAAGGTAATGATTTGTAGTGTACTAGTTGTAAAGGATTGTAAATCAGAATTAGAACTTTGAGCCCATGCGGGCCTGGTAAGAAGAAGTGTTAGCAATGCCGATCCTAAAAGCGAAACGCCTGGACGCATATGTTTATAAATGAATGTAGTTTACTGAGCACTTCCAAAGGCAGATGTTGATAGCTGGGTTACGATATTAGTTAGCACAAATGCACCTAACACAATAGCTAAGCCAACAGCCGAATATAAAATTGTCTTTTTTGATCTGTCTAAAGCCTCAGGATTGCCAGAGCTAGTGATATATCCCACTCCTCCCCACACAAAGAAACCGGCAGCCAACAGACCACCTATTGTAACTAGAACCTAAATAATACTTTGGATAAAGGTTTGAATTTTGGAAACGTCAGCACTTTGGGCGAATACAGGAGAGGAAACAGTTAGTAACAGAGAAACAACGAGCAAAGAAATTGCTGATTTTTTCATATGTTAAAAATATATTGATAAAAAAGGTACAAAAAAACTGCCACTCGAGGGCAGTAATAAGTAGCTGAGTTTATACCAAATTATATGGGGAAATGCAAAGGGAATTCAGATTTGCATACTTTTCTTCATTAATTTCTCAGTATTATATATTATTCATTCTTTTAAACTGTGCAACTTTACCTTTAGTTTGTAACTTAAATTCAGTTATACCTTTTAAAGTAGTATCCATTTCATAAGGTGAACTAATACCGCTAAGATCAATTATATTGTAATCACCATTATTTATGTATACATCGATCATACTAAAGTGAAGAAAATGACCTGGATTACCTGAAAGCCTATCTGAAGTATAGTACCGAAAATTTACTTGACTTGGTGACTTGAGCACTATTGCAGCGCCACAAATATGTCTTTCCGGCTGTGGTCGTGTAACTACATGTATATCAACTATACCTTGTTCGAGTAGCTGCCAAACATAGTAATTAAACAAATCATAAGTTATCAAACCTCTTCTTTCAGGATACTCTTTAAATTGATCAAGAGCCTCAATAATTTGAGAATCTGTTTCAGCAATATTGTGGCTTAGTTGATATTTTAAAGATTGTGATAAAGACCTTCTAAATCTAGTAGAAAATGGAGAATGTCCATTGCAATCTGTTTGGGATTCATCCTGTTGCTTTTGGATAAAATATGTATAGTAATTATTTTCTTCCCAGTCAGTTAGTTCATAGCTTGAAATGTTTGATAGACAGTAAATTACATAATCCGAGCTGAGCTGAGTTGTTGTTCCATTTCCTGGCGGGGTTATTTCCCATCCTACAAATTGGCCATTATCCTGGTAAAAAAAATAATAATTCCCATTAATTTCAATTTTTACACAGTTAAAGCCAGCTTTTTGGCATGCTTGAAAATACGATTCTTGTTGATACGGACTATTCCATTGAAATTCTTTCATTATTTCGGATATTATATTACAATACTTATTGATGTCAAAAGAAATAATAGATCCAACTATAATCGATAATTTAGATATTGATCAAGTTACTTGGGCTCGCTCTTATTGCAATGCAGCAAATGAAGAAGGTTTAGTTGTAAGGTCAATGCCAGTAGAGAGCGATGCAGTATGTGTGTTTATTGGGGATGTTATTGATCAAGAAATGTTATCCAAGTCTAAAGCATCCGTCTACATGCTTGCAGCAGTTGAAGGCACAGCGATTGAACAGCAAAACATTTACAATACAACACATACTATTGTTCCAAGTAAATCAGAGACGGTAAAGTTGCAAAGGCACTTTCCTGATATTCAATTATGCAAAGTTTCGATTCAAGGTTTTCCCATTAACATTGAGCGGATTCGGAAGTTTGCGCAACCTTGGAAGAATAAAAAGCTAAAGTCTGTTTGTTTTTTAGGAGAAACTAGAGAGATTAAAAATCCTCAAATGGAGGTCGAAGTTATCAAAAGACTAAAAAGGATGGGATTTTCATGCACTCATCTATCTCCAACAACAATTTCCTTTAAGGATCAGTTACAGCAGGAAGGTTGTATAACCATAGAAGGGATACGCGGTACTCCATATTACCAGGAAGTCGCTGCAACTCAATTTGTTATAAACACAAGTATAAGCGAATCACTTTATGTTTCAGGAATTGAAGCTTTTCTATTAGGAACGATACCCATTTTACCAAATCAAGATCATTCTGGATTTTCAGACTGGAGTCCCGTATCCGTAATGTATGACTATCCATCTATTGATCATATTTGTAATCTTGTAGAAAAACTATCTATAGGTAATTGTCCACAAGCTAACCTAGATTGGTATTCTCAAAGACAATACTTTAATAGACTAAGAAAGTTAGCAGGAGAAATAATATGATGCTATGAAATAAGTTGCGTTTCTAGGAGCTTCGTATAATACATG
>CAYLQQ010000013.1:0-43085 GCA_964386355.1 uncultured Pseudomonadales bacterium | reverse complement strand
ATGTATTATACGAAGCTCCTAGAAACGCAACTTATTTCATAGCATCATATTAAAACAACCCGCTAATTCTCCCCTCGCTATCTATATCTATTACTTCAGCAGATGGTTTTTTGGGTAGTCCGGGCATGGTCATTATTTCACCGGTAACTGCGACAAAAAAGCCTGCTCCTGCAGAAAGTCGGAGTGACCGAACAGTGATCTTAAAACTGTTTGGGCGGTTGCGCAGAGTTGGATTGTCAGAGAATGAGTACTGAGTCTTTGCCATACAGATAGGAAGATTACCCATGCCCCACTCCTCAAACTTTTTCATCTGAGCTTTGGCAGTATCACTAAAGTTGACTCCATCAGCCCCATAGATTTCTTTAGCTATCGTTTCGATCTTATCGACAATTGTAGTATTGAGATCATATAGCTGGTGGAAGTTCTGGTTATCTGGAATACTATCGATGACCTTTTGGGCAACTTCTGTTGCTCCTGCACCACCCTCTGCCCAACCATTATTGAGAGCTACCTGAGCGCCAAGCTTATTACAGTAATCAGTGATTAATTTTATCTCTTCATCAGTATCTGTTGAGAATTTATTGATAGCAACAACCGGTTTGAGTCCGAACTTGCCCATGTTCTCAATGTGTTTACCTAGGTTATCCATTCCTTTGACAAGCTCACCAAACCCATGATGTTTGAGAGCGCGGACGGTTGCAACAACAACAACAGCTTCAGGACGTAGGTCACCTATTCGGCATTTTAAGTCCATGAATTTCTCAGCTCCCAGGTCAGCACCAAATCCAGCTTCTGTTACTACATAATCAGCAAGGGTCAGAGCTAGCTTGGTAGCAACTAATGAATTACAACCATGAGCGATATTAGCGAATGGCCCTCCATGAATGAATGCAGGAGTGTTCTCGGTTGTTTGGACAAGGTTCGGTTTGATAGCGTCTTTCAGTAGCGCTGCTACAGCACCGGTGGCTTTGAGGTCTTTAATAGTCACTGGCTTGTTATCATAAGTTGAGGCAACAATAATCTTATCAAGTTTTGATTTAAGATCTTCCAGATCTTGGGATAAACAAAAAACTGCCATTATCTCTGAGGCAACGGTAATATCAAAGTGATCTTCACGCACAACCCCGTCCCCCTTTGAACCCATTCCTATAACAATATTTCTCAGAGCTCGCTCATTCATATCCATTGCCCGGCGCCAAGTGATCTTTTTGGGATCGATACGAAGCTCATTCCCCCACTGTAGATGATTGTCAAGCATTGCTGCAACCAAATTGTTAGCTGTACCAATGGCATGCAGGTCACCTGTGAAATGTAGATTGATATCTTCCATTGGCAAAACTTGGGCATAGCCTCCACCTGCTGCCCCACCTTTGACACCAAATACAGGTCCCAGTGATGGTTCACGCAGACAAATAATGGCTTTGTGGCCAAGTTTATTAAGAGCTAAACCTAAGCTGATAGTCGTCGTCGTTTTACCTTCTCCGGCTGGAGTAGGACTAATAGCTGTAACAAGGATTAGTTTACCTTTTGATTTATTATCATGTCGTTTAATCGCATCAAACTTAACTTTAGCTTTGTAGTCGCCATAGAGTTCAAGATCACCTGGCTCTAGACCGACTTTTTTAGCGATTTCTACGATTGGCAGTAGTGTGCTCTCCTGGGCGATTTCGATATCTGATTTCATAATAGTTATTGTACTAGCGCTTTTAAAAAGAGCCTGTACAGGTTTGTATTTGTATGTATTATTTGATGCCTGGTACTGGGAATGGAGCTGTAAACCTCTTTACTTGCTCACGGATTTCCAGCAGGAATGGATCGTTGTCCAGCTTGGCTTTGACGTCTTTTAAGAAAGCTGCACGTTGCTCTTTTACCTCAGGTAATCTGTGTTCTTTGATATGGTCGACAATCTGGGCAATCCAGGTACCGATCTGCTCCATCTCTTTTTCTTTCATGCCTCTGGTTGTGATTGCTGGTGTTCCGATACGTAGGCCTGATGGGTAGTATGGCGAAGCAGTATCACCTGGAATCGTATTCTTGTTGGCTGTCATATGAGCTATATCCATGGCATATTCCAGTTGCGAACCAAGGCCTCCATATCTGGACAGATCTAGCAGCATAAGGTGGTTCTCGGTACCGCCAGAGAACAGATCTATACCCTGAGTCATGAGTGTATCGGCCAGTACTTTTGCATTTTTTACTATCTGGGTTGCATATTCTTTAAATTCAGGTTTTGCAGCTTCACCCAAGGCAACAGCAATTCCAGCAGTTTGGTGGTTGTGCGGTCCGCCCTGTAAACCAGGGAATATTGCTGCATCAATTTTTTTAGCTAGCTCAGGATCTTTGTTTAGACCTTTTTTGGTCACCATGATCATGGCGCCTCTTGGTCCGCGAAGGGTTTTGTGGGTGGTTGTAGTTATGATATGCGCATATGGGACCGGGCTGGGGTGTACACCTCCGGCGATAAGACCGGCAATGTGGGCTATGTCGGCCACAAGATATGCACCAATAGAATCTGCAATCTCTGCGATTTTATCAAACTCTACAATACGTGGGTACGCAGAGCCACCGCACCAGATTAACTTAGGTTTAAATTCCTGGGCGATAGATTTTAGTTCATCGAGATCAATGTGGCCGTCCTTTTTGACATGGTAGGGATGAGAGGAAAAGTACTTAGCTGTAGCACTCACCTTCCAGCCATGGGTCAGATGGCCTCCGTCCATCAAGCTTAGTCCGGAAATGGGATCACCTGGCTGCAGTAAAGCGGTATAAACCGCAAAATTTGCAGGGGAACCTGAGTATGGCTGTACATTGGCATGTTCTACACCAAACAAAGCCTTGGCTCTCTGGCGGGCTTCTTCCTCAATATCGTCAATATGAGTATTGCCGCCATAATACCGGTGTCTTGGGTACCCTTCAGAGTATTTATTTGTTAAAACTGATCCCATAGCTTCCATAACAGCTTCTGAGGTATAGTTCTCTGACGGGATCAGTTCTATTCCTTCATACTGGCGAACTTTTTCTGCTTCGATATATGTATGAATGGTTGGGTCGGAGCTTTGTATAGATGTCATAAAATTTCTAATTACTAATTACACTAATACCTAAGAAATACCTAATTTGAAAATTATCAAATTGGGATTTTTAGGTTAATTAAGTGAATTAGAAATAAGTTAATTACAATATTGATTTGAAATCTATAGTTTTAATCTCTTTGTGCAATTAATGATCCTGGTGGGTGTAACCAGTATATCAACCTTCATATCATAGTCTTCATAGGGAAGAGTTTCAAGGATTTGGAAGTCATATGCAACTGCAATTCGGGGTTTATCCGTTTTGGTAAACAACCAATCATAGTATCCCTTTCCATACCCCAACCTATTGCCATCCTGAGTAAATGCTAAACCAGGAGTGATAAAAACTTCAGGATATGTAAGTAATACTTCCTGACACCATTGATCAGGTTCCAGCACACCAAACTTACTTTCAATGAGATGTTTTAAATCGGGTATACGGTACAGTTTGAGAGTATCACCATATACCTTTGGAGCAATAACAGACAGCTTACCCGCTTTTAGTATCTTAGATATGAGTTTGCGGGTATCTATCTCATTATGCATGGAGATGTACGTACAGATCGATCTGGCTTGATCGACGAGATCCAGAGATAATAGAGTTCTGGTAATAATGGCATCATCGTGTTGTTTCTGGTCCAAGGGATACATATTCCGTATATGAAGAATTTCTGATCGAATCTGATTTTTTGTTTTATACATATGAGTGTAGAAATGCCTGTTTTGTTGTCTGTTTTGTTTTTAATGTTGCCGTTAATGGGGTATTCCAGCTAAGTCCCAGCTCATCACGGATAGCTCCTGCAAGGTATAACGAGCCCGTAACTATAAAAATTCTGCTCTTGTGTGATGTAAGAACAGATCTGAGTTGAGATACATCAATCTTGCTGATTGATACGTGAGGAACTATTTGCAAAATATTCTTTTCAATAAGATCAGATGGAGTCATGACGTTTGGTCCAAAGTCTGTCATCTTATGAAAAGTGGTAAGTATAAACTCATTGACTATGGGTTTCATGACTTGGATCATTGTGCCCAGATCTTTATCATATTTGGCGCCAAATATGATGGGGAATTTTTGGTTTGGATACATCGTTTGGATTGTCCGAACAAAACCCTCCATTTTCATAGGATTATGTGCACCGTCGATAATAAGGTTCTTTTCGAGAATTTTTACGGTTTCAATTCTACCTGGAAAACTAATATTTACTAAAGCATTGCGAATTTGTTCCTCTGTAATTCCTATATGAAGTGCTTGTGTCGCAGTGATTGCCAAAGCTGCATTTTCTGCTTGGTAACTTCCTAATAAATTAAGCACCACATTATCAATTGTTAATTGTTGGGATACATAATCGAATTTACTTTTGTTATCAATTATATGGTAGTTTTCGACCTTAAAATTATCACCTATCTCAAGTAAGGTTGCATGAACTGACTGGGCGCGCTGGCGCACTAACCTTAGGGCTGATGGTTGGGTTACACCGGTTACTGCAATGGTGTTTGGTTTGATGATCATCATCTTTTCCTGGACTATCTTTTCTATCGTCTGTCCCAATATCTGTGTATGGTCAAGACCTACGTTTGTTAGCACAGCTACCTTGGGTTGGCAGACATTAGTGGCGTCAAAGCGCCCACCCAAACCTACCTCAATAACAGCATAATCAACTTTTTGATCTGAAAAATACAAGTAAGCAAGGCAAACGAGTAGCTCGAAATATGTTGGTTTGTTGTGCTCTTTGTCTCGTACAATTTGCTCAATAACCGGGTGGATCTTATTACAGTACTGTATCAATACCTCATCAGGCATTAGCTGCTGATTGATCTGGTAACGCTCGGTAACTTTTTGCAAATGAGGAGAAGTATGCAGCCCTATTGTATAACCAGCGCTTTGTAAAATTGCTGCGGTCATAAGTGAGGTAGATCCCTTGCCCGATGTGCCTGCAATATGGATAATCGGATAGTTTTGGTGGGGATTACCTAAATATTTAAGTAAATTCAAAGTCCTATCCAGATTGAGAACACGGTAAAACTCCGGTGTCTGCTTATTGGGAAGGATAAATGATTCAAGGTATGATACTGCGTCCTGGTAACATGTTATATCAGGCATATTGTTGAGACGAATACGGAGATAGTATAGTACGGGTTATTGATATTAGAAACATGTAATTCTTTAGCTGTGTTATATTTATAAATACACATAACCGTTTATTTGTATAGCTAACATTTATGATAGAGCAAGAAGGTGAGAATAAAAAAGAAATATATCAAAAAGAATTAATGAGAAACCCTAAGACAGAAATCTTAGTAGTGTGTATGCATGGTCGTTCAAGGAGTAAAGCTATTGCAAGGATGTTAAGAAATAAATTTAGATATCCTAATGCCGGAGCATTGGGCATTAGAGATTCAAAAATACCAATAAATGAAAAAAAAGCTCAATTGGAAAAAGCTCAATTGGTAGTATATGTTGAGTCTGACGTGCTAGGTGAAATAACGCACCTTTATGAGGGCATAGAAGAAATCAAGACGCTGGGTATGAAATTAGTCAACTTTCCTTTAACGCAACTTGAGCATCATGTTCTTAGTTCTGATCCTGGTATGCGGTTTAAAAAGGATGAAGTATTACCTCAAATTGAAGGACGCCTAGCTTTAAGGGGATTTGAGTATCAACACGAGCAATAACTATCCAGCCTGGGTAGACATGTACCGCTCGTTTGAGAGCATATACTTGGAGCCTGATTTTTGGACATTGCCCCAGTAGTATGATTTAGCGCTGTTTCTTGAGCTCATTGCTTCCATCCAGTTCTTAGAGTCAGTTAAACTCTTACGGATGATGATCAGGACTTTGAGTAACTTTTCAAAGAAGTTTTCGTGATATGTACCAACCGCAACAGTTGGCGACATAACTTCTTTTTCGACCATAAAAACTCTTGCATCGATCGTTTTTGTGGTATCAATGATCTTTTTGATTTCTGATTTAATTGCTTCAATTTGCTGTTTAGCCTTTTCTTCTTTTTGTGAAAAGAGAACACGTTCCGTCCTGCGTTGTTGGTCTGCTAGTCCTCTTTCCTGCTGGCGGATTTTTTGTTCACGAAGCTTGAGAAACTCAGCAAAATTAAATGGCTGCTGTTGGTTTGGTTGTTGATTCCAATTTGGTAAAGATGCAGTATTTTCCTGTGGAAATGAAGGGAATTGGCTCGGATTGCCTCCAAAGACCTGATCCAAAGCGCCTTTGGCAACGCCGGCAGTAGCCGATTGGGCCTGATCTTTAATAGCCTCGATAAAGTTATTATTTTTTGCTTGAGGTTTTTGACTGTTTTGGTTGTGGTTGTTTCCTCCAAGATAGCTAGGCTTGGGGAATGCAAAAGGATCGCTCATATATTGTGACTACTGTAGAGTTTGATCAGTATTTTGATCTTCAGTTGGTAAGACATCTTCTGGTTATTGATTTTTTAGTCTTGTATAAATCTCATCAAGAATTCTAGCATTCGTTCTTTGAACATTAAGTGCTTGTAAAGCTAAATCTCCCGGAAAATCACTATTACCAATGTCTCTTTCAATCATTTTTATATAATGTTATTACTAAAATAAGGACTGTAGGTCATCTCTAGCCTAAGCCCTGAGCAGATACATATTTTCTGATTGTATTGTAACAAGGATGTCAAGAAAATCAGTAATAAGTATATAATGAATATTATACTATAGGCTCATAAGGTAGTCAACTACTTTCTGTTTACGCAGCATAATGGCCAAATGAGTTTTCTGACGCGGATCCTGGTATGCCTTTTTTGCTGTTTCGTCTTTAGTTTTTGAGATCAGTTCATCTACCTCTTTCATCGGCAGTTCCATTTTTTTAGCATCTGCAATCTCTGAAAGAATAAATTCTACCATGAGATTCTTTTCTGCCAGGTCCCGGTATTGGGTTTTAAGTTGCTCGCGCGTTATTCCTTTGCTATCCAAGTACTGTTGGAGTGTAATACCTGCAGCCTGAGCTTGATCAATCAGTTGAGTAAGCAAGCGACTTGTTTCACTCTCGATAAGCATGTCGGACATGTCGACTGTTGCGGTTTTTACAAGCACATCCAACACTTCATCTACCGAAGGTTTGGCGTCTTTTTTATCTTCCGTTGTACCGGCTTTGTCAGGTGTCCATAGCGCAGATTTTGCCTTAAGTCCGCGAACTTCTTTCTCGTAGTCACCAACTTTAATTTCTGGGTATTCACACGCGGTTACTTTAACTACCCAATCTTTACGTTCTTCCATTGATACTGGACTAACATTAGGATTGATAATGGGTCGTAAGTTATGCTGCTTGATCGCGTTCATGTATGCATCAGACACGGCTTCTTCAACTACTTCCTCATAGATCTTCGTTTTACCTACGTAACTTTCAACAGTAGCCTTTGGTGCTTTACCTTTTCGAAAGCCTTTGATCTCGGTATTGGCTGTGAATTTATCAAGCATCTTATCATACGTTTTAGCAACAGTTTCCCATGGAATTATGATCTCAAGCTCAAACGTTTTTTTGGGAAGCCATGAGAGCTTGGCATTTGAAACAGATTTGGAATCAGATTTTGTTGCAGTTGGTTTGGTGGATTTTGTAGCCATGAATTTAAGTCTTTCTGATTGTCATCCTGAACTTGATTCAGGATCTTGTGGATTATTACCAAGAGATTCCAGATAAAGCTAATGCCTTTACCGGAATGACATCATAAGGTGCTATAACTTAATAAAAGATTGTCAATTATAACAAGTTTTCTGGTTTTATGGGAAGATAATTACTCGTACCTCAATGCCCTAATGGGATCTAGTTTAGCTGCCCGATATGACGGGACTACTCCAAAAATTATTCCAATCACCGATGAAAAGCTAAAAGCTAAGAATACTGCAGAAAGCGTCACAGTAGATGAGAGAAATTGATTTAAGATAATTGAGGCAATCATAGCAATGGCAATCCCAATAGAGCCACCGATCAAACTGAGAGTAACCGCTTCGATTAAAAATTGCAAAAGTATATCCCTAGGCGTTGCTCCAAGAGCTTTCCGTAACCCGATTTCTTTAGTCCGTTCTGTAACCGTTACAAACATGATGTTCATGATACCGATACCTCCGACTAATAGTGAAATTGCAGCAATTCCTCCCAGCCCAGCCGAAATTACTCCTAAAATTTGATTGATAGTTTTGAGCAGGTCTTCCTGACCTAGGACTGAAAAATCATCTTCAGTATGATTTTTGAGAATGACCTCGGTAATTTTTCGTTTTGCCAAGTCTATCGTTTCTTTCGAGTACGTTCTGGCATAGATAGCGTTGGGTTTATCCTGATTGAACTGCTTAGCTGCGGTGGTAAAAGGGATACTGATCTCTTCATCCAGGCTTGGTCCCACACCCCCTCCTCCACCTTTGCTTTCCCAGACACCAATCACTTTGTACTTAGCAGAGTTTAATAAGAAGGTTTTACCTATCGGATTGCTGATCCCAAACAGCTTTTGAGCAGTTTTTGGACCGATGGCAGCTACGCGTGCATTTTTTTCCAGATCACTTTGATTAATCAAACGACCATACTCAGCTTTATAATTTAGCATTTCCATACCATTTCCACTCATCGCATTGACACTGAAACGTTCTTCCCTATCTTTGTATCGTGCAGTTCCGAAAAGGCCTATCTGATACCCAATATCTTTAAGAGGATAACCGATTCTTTCTAGAGCCCGGATATCATTTAGATCCAGCTGTTTAGATGCTACAGGGGGTCCTCCGCCACCAGAGCCGAAATTTCCGGGGGTAATATATATGAGATTTGAGCCCAGGCTTTCAAACTGTTGAGTGACATATCCCTGTAGGCCAGATCCAATGGATATGAGTAAAATAACTGATGAAACACCAATAATAATCCCAAGCATGGTTAAAAATGCCCGCAGCTTATTGCGCAGAAGCGAGGCAAAGGCGACTTCGAAGAGTTCATCAATGGGAATCATAATCTATCTACTATCTTTCCATCTTTTATCCTAATGATCCGTTTTGTTTGACGGGCAACTTCCATAGCGTGAGTGACAATAATAATGGTATTACCCTCTTTGTGCAGTTGCCGGAACATATCCATAATTTCAATTCCAGTTTTTGAATCCAAATTGCCTGTCGGCTCATCAGCTAAAATGATAGATGGTTTATTTATCAGTGCTCTAGCTATAGCTACACGCTGCTGCTGGCCGCCAGATAGTTGGTTGGGGTTATTTTTCAGCCTGTCACCCAGACCTACTTTTTCTAAGATCTCTTTGGCTTTTTGCTTGCGCTCTTTGTCATTACCTATTCCGGCATATATCAGAGGTAAAGATGCGTTATCAAGAGCTGAGGTTTTGGCTAGTAAATTAAACTGCTGGAACACAAAACCGATCTTTTTATTCCGGATGCGGGCTAACTGTGTTTCATTGAGCTTAGCTACATCTTCCCCATCAATTATTACTTTGCCTTCTGAAGGGGTATCCAAAGCTCCAATAATATGCATGAGAGTTGATTTGCCCGAGCCCGAAGGCCCGATAATGGAAGCAAACTCGCCTTCTTTAATATCCAAGTTTATATCTTCAAGGGCGGTGACCGTTATGCCATCGAGCTCATAGCGTCTGGAGACGTGCTGGATTTGGAGAATGGGAGGGTTCAAATTACCAATTATCAATTATCAAATACCAATAAATATTTAAATGATCTAATGATTAGTAGGATAATTAATGCATTACATCATTAATAGAAAATTGGATTTTGAAAATTGAAAATTATTCATTAATTTTCTTCTCAATTTCTGCATTCGGTAGAATAACTTTTTGTCCTTCACTTAACCCTTCAAGTACCTCATAGTATTCATCAGTCTCAACTCCTATTTTTATATAGAGTTTTTCATACCCCTTTTCTGACTTATTGATTATGTATGGTCCGGTCTCATCTTCCAGAACCGCTTCGGATGGTACTGCTAGAGTATTTATCTTTTCAGATACCAGAATTTCGGCGGTGCCACTAAGATCAAGTCGCAGACGTTGGTCAAGTGTGAGAGGTAGGTACACGTTGTATGCAGTATTTCCTGTACTGGTTGTGGTGGAGTTAAAATCAACTGAAGCCACCATGGTAGTAAACGGCTGATCAGGCAGGGCATCGAGCGTCACAGTAGCTGATTGGCCTGTTAGGATATTTGCAATATCAACCTCTTCTACCTCAGCCTGAAACCGAAGTGAGCTGGGATCGACTACCGTATAGTGTGTTGTTGCAATAGATATATTCACGCCAGCGTTCTCATCAGAGGCTTCAATTACAATACCGTCTATTGGTGAGTACAGAGTGCCGTACTGCTTGGCAATGCTGGCTAGCTCAACATCTTTTACAGACTGGTCAA
The DNA here is from genome assembly GCA_964386355.1 of uncultured Pseudomonadales bacterium. Lineage (GTDB taxonomy): Bacteria > Patescibacteriota > Microgenomatia > UBA1400 > UBA1449 > CAYLQQ01. The sequence continues at coordinate 32,642 of CAYLQQ010000013.1, read as the reverse complement.
GAGTAATCTGATTTTGCTGCAAAAGCCGCATGATGCTTTGATCCTCATCCCCCATAGTCTGGATGTTTGTACCGTTTCTATTGATTATGGATTCTTCGTTCTCATCAACTGTCCCATCAAAATCGATTCGCTTGGACTGGTAAGCCAGTAATGCTTTTTTAAACCGAGTTTGCAGGTCGCTCTGATCAAGGCTGGCAATAGCCTGCCATTTCTGGACGTAATCACCCTTTTTTACTCCGACCCAAACTAATTTACCCCCTGTTTGGAAAGCAAGTCGTGCTTGACTGGCTGCAGTGATTTTACCTTGAGTAGAAACAACCTCTTTGAGTGTAACTCGGGTTACCTGGACGGTTTGTTCGGTATTGGCTCCCTGGTTACGGTTTTGGGCATAGAGATAGATACCAAAAATTGCCACTATGGCAAATAAAAAAAGAAACCACCGACGCCTGAAGATGGTTGGTATAGACATAGCAAAATTATACCAGTATTTGTAAGAATGCTCATCACATATTCATCAAATCTTGGTAAACTAGACACAATCGTAATATATATTTAAAAGGAGATAATATGAAAGGCTATTTCGCACATATCGAAGATCTGACCCTTGCCAACACCAATTTCCGTCAGGTCATTTTTACCGGAAACCAGTCACAACTGGTTCTGATGACTTTACAGCCAAACGAAGATATTGGCATGGAAACCCATGACGGTAATGATCAGTTTTTCCGGTTTGAGCATGGGAATGGAAAAGTAATAATCGGAGATGAAACGTTTGAGGTTACAGATGGAGATTGCGTTGTGATACCTGCTGGAACAGCGCACAATATTATCAATGTATCCAGTACAGATACCCTAAAAATGTATACCATCTATTCCCCCGCTCATCATCCTGAGGGAACTGTTCACGCGACTAAAGCAGAGGCGATGGAAGCTGAGGAGCATGAGCATCATTAATGCTGAAATTATTGGTTTATTGGTTTTATATTAGGTAAAATATTTAAAAATAAATCTTGCAATTCGTATGGATGTTCCTCTACAGATTCATCTGGTGAAGTAATAACAACTTCTGGAGCATACTTGTTTGCATTTGCTGAACATTTTATAAGTAATCCATTTATTTCTCTATGTCTAGTACATTTATATGGACTTATAATGTTGGTATTATCTGGCTGTGTCAGTTGATAGGTTGAATCTGAAAAAAATTCTATTTTGAAATTTTTATAAATAAATACAACTGAATTATACTTTATGTTTGTGGTATTAAGCGACTCTTTTACCTTTAGTGATTTTTCATAATCAAATATATAATCTTGGGGGATTAAAAACATCCAGTTAAACCCTTCTTGTCTAAATAGAGTCCAGTCTGCGCTATTATAAACAGAACTATCAACGTTCTGATATGTGTTTACATTATATACTTCATGACCAACTAACACTAAGTTATTAGTGAAGAATTTTTTTATTTCCGGATTTACGATAAAATCGTTTTGAATTAGTTGTTTATTTGTATGATTTAGCGGGTGGTAAACCCATACCCCCATATAATTCGGACTTTTTGTATATACTGAGCTTTTAGATGGACCAACTTCATACACATACGTTTCACAATTATTTGACCATAATCCTCGATATCTTATACTGTAAATATTATCTAGATTTATTGACTTTAAAATAATATTTTCAATATCACTTTCTTTGTATCCACATACTTCCGGAGATGTTCTATTTGCCTGGCTGTTATTGATAGATTTATTATCTTTTGTAATTATTTGATTAATCTTTCCACTATTATGAATAATCTGATCATTAAGTTCGGCTACTTGTTGAAATAATTTTCGGTTAATAGTGAAAAAAAAGACACATATTAGGAGAAGTGTGCATATTATGCTTATTAAGAATGAGATAAAAATTACTTTTTTTATGGATACTTTCTGAACCTTGTTAATAATAGATGATTCAATTAATTCTCCTATATTGGGGGTATTATAAAGATTATTCATATATCTATATTGATAGATGGAGGTTTAAAATGCAACCGGAACACAATAACCTCTTCATCCAAAATTAAATTAAAATTAAGAAGGTTAGGATTTGTATTACTATTTACAATATAACGATGGCTGAGAACTCGTAAGATTTCTATGCTTAACTTATCCCGTTTCTTAGTAATCTTCATAATCTCGTCAGTAGTTGTAAACCGAAATTAAAAAATGTAAGAGTGAATCTTTGACTCGCCCTTTTGGGGTTATGAGTATATAATCATAACCATGATACAGGTTTCCCGTTTGACAAAGCAGTATAAAAGTATCAGGGCTGTAGATGATATTTCATTCTCAGTTGCCAAAGCCGAAGTCTTTGCCTTTTTGGGGCCAAACGGTGCCGGCAAGACGACCACGATCAAGATGCTGACTACTTTGTTGCGTCCCACTTCTGGTCAGATCAAAATTAATGGTTTTGATCCAAAAACAGATCGGGAAAAAGTCAGGCAGTCTTTTGGGATAGTGTTTCAGGATCCCAGTCTGGATGAAGAGCTGACTGCCAGAGAAAATCTGTATTTCCATGGTGTCTTATATAAAGTAACAGCCAAAATATTGCAAAAAAGAATGCAGCAATTATTAGCTTTAGTTAATTTAGAGGAGAAACAAAATCAGCTGGTCAAGACATTTTCAGGTGGTATGAAACGGAGATTGGAGATTGCCAGAGGCTTATTGCATCACCCCAAGATATTTTTTCTGGATGAACCTACACTAGGACTAGATCCTCAAACCCGCCATCAAATTTGGGAGCATATTTTACAGTTGAATAAAACAGAGAAAATAACCATTTTTTTTACCACTCATTATATTGAAGAGGCAGAAAAGTATGCCAGTCAGGTGGCGATCATAGATGGCGGGAAGATAATAACCCAGGCCACACCTGCGCAACTTATAGAAAAGACTACAAGTAAGACCCTGGAAGAGGCTTACCTTAAACTGACCGGAAAGACAATCCGGGAAGAAGAGGCTGGGGCTCTGGATCATCTGCGCCGGCGCCGGCAAATGATGGGAGGGAGATAATATGCTATCTACTGTCTACATACTCTGGCTGAGACAGATCAAGCGGTATATCCGTTCCCGGTCACGCCTGATCGGGTCTTTGGGCCAACCTACCCTCTTTCTTTTTGGTTTGGGTTTTGGCTTTGGGCCGATCTATGCGCGGGCTGGTGGGGGTAATTATATCCAGTTTCTTGCCCCAGGGATCATAGCCATGACCGTTTTGTTCAACTCTATGTTCAATGGAGTAGAGCTGATCTGGGACAGACAGTTCGGATTTTTAAAAGAAACGCTGGCAGCGCCCGTGTCCCGGTTTAGTATAGTCCTCGGTCGGACTTTGGGCGGAGCTACAGCAGCTGTCGCTCAGGGGATTATTGTTTTTTTCATTTCTTTACTGGCTGGATTTAAACCCGTAAGTTTTTCCGGCGTGTGTTTGAGTCTGCTTTTTATGACTCTGATTGCCATAGTGTTTACTTCGTTGGGAACAGCCATTGCCTCGCTGCTGACCGACTTTCATGGGTTTCAGATGATCATGAGTTTTATCATCATGCCCCTGTTTTTTCTATCAGGATCAATGTTTCCTTTAGAACAACTCTCGGGAGTGATGAAAACGGTTACTACTCTCAATCCACTCAGCTTTGGGGTGGACGGCCTAAGGACAGCGCTATCAGGGATCAGCTATTTTAGCGTCAGCTTGGATCTGGTGGTCTTGGGTTTGGCTGCCTCGCTTTTTTTAGGACTGGGTAGCGTGCTGTTCAACCGGATTGAGGTCTAAGCCCCTAAGATAATGGATTTTCAGGCTACTTGCTTGGGTCAAGTACTCTATTTATGAAATGGATACGACCAGTTAATATTTGTCTAGTAATTTAAATAAGTAATTTTTTAATCTTCAAATTTTACTTTACTCCATTAAAATTAGACTGTAATGTCCTTCTGATACTAATTGGGGTTTTGTCCTGTAAACTACTATAATCATTACCTATATATGCACGAACTCTCAATCGCTCAAAGTATTTGTAATCAAGTCTTAGCATCCTGTAAAAACAGGAAAGTGAAGGTAGTAGAAAAGGTACACGTAAGCATTGGCGCAATGAGTGGAGTATCTGTGCAGGCTCTGCAATTTTGTTGGGGTGAAGTAGCCCAAGAAAGTAGACTGAAAAACTCCAAACTCGTTATCACCCATGTGCCGTTAAAACTAAAATGTCTGGTATGTAAAAAAGAACATGAAATCAATGACACTATTGTATTACAATGCCCGGAGTGTCATTCTAGACACATTAAAATTGTAGCTGGTCAGGAGTTATCAATAGATAGTATCAGTGTTAGCTATGAAAACTAAAATAATTCAGATCCGTAAAGGTATTTTAGATAAAAATGATATGTTAGCCCACAAACTGAGGCAGGATTTCAATACGCACAAGGTCTTTGTCGTAAATCTGGTGTCCAGTCCGGGTTCCGGTAAAACAGCTTTGCTGATTGAACTGATTCAATTAATCAAACATAGGGGTTTATCAGCTTGTGCTGTAGTGGGAGATTTGGCTACCGAAAATGATGCTCAGCGGTTACGATCGACAGATGTTGATGTATTTCAGATCAATACAGACGGAAACTGTCATCTAGACGCTACTATGATCAGGCATAGCTTGACTAAAATACGTTGGAAAAAAACTGATTTCTTATTTATCGAAAATATCGGAAACCTTGTCTGTCCTGCCAGCTATGATCTGGGTGAACACCTTCGGATAGTGCTCATGTCAGTTACTGAGGGTGAGGATAAACCACTCAAGTATCCAACCATGTTTTACTCCAGTGATGTCTGCATTATTTCAAAACAGGATTTAGCTCAGGCTTGTGATTTTAATCATCAACTTGCTATAGAAAATATCAAGCGAGTCAATCCTGATATTACAATATATAATACCTCAGCGAAACAGAATTCCGGTATTGCTGAGCTCTTAGATCACCTTATATATGTAAAAACCAAAAATATGTAATATTTCCATTGTGATTATGATACAAAGTAAAAAAATCCCCTCAATTCAATTTTCCAAGGAAGGCTACGAAAAGCTTACAATTGATCTAGTTGAGCTTGAGAAAAAACGTGAGGAGGTAATCGTTAGTTTGCAAAAAGCCAGAGAACAAGGTGACCTGTCCGAAAACGGAGCCTACAAAGCCGCCCGTTTTGAGCTTGGCAATGTAGACAGACAAATTAGACTAGTTAAATACCAAATACGATACGGTAAAGTAATAGAAAAAAGTGGAAAAGACAGCATAGATTTTGGGTCAACTGTTGTACTGGATGACGGAAACCAGAAAATGACCTTTACCTTGGTTGGTGGATACGAATCTGATCCGATGCAACACAAATTATCTACCTATAGCCCCATAGGAAAAGCTGTAGTCGGAAAGAAGCGTGGTGATACCGTAAACGTCCAAACACCTTCAGGCGAAAGACAATTCAAAATTGTAGAAGTAAAATAATTATTCTCTTGTAGGGACAAGTCGCGACTTGTCCCTACCCTGTTAATGATCAAAGCTTCAAATATATCATTTTCGTATGGACACAAGCCCATCCTGGAAGCGGCTAACTTTGTAGTAGGAAATAATCAAAAAGTCGGATTAGTAGGACCAAATGGAGCAGGTAAGTCTACCCTTTTTAATATTATTGCTCAGCGGGAATTACCTGAAGATGGAAATATTGAGATTCAGGGAATTGTAGAATTAGTTCCTCAGGAAGTGAAACGCGACCCAACATTGGAACACAGTCATACTATTCGAAGCTATATAGATTGCACTGGCCAAATAGAAGATTATCATTTGAGAAAAATGTTAGATGGGCTGGAGGCAAGTGAGCTTAATTTAGATGATAAACCACTGCATTTGAGCGGCGGTCAAAAGACTAAGCTAGCCATTGCCAGAGCACTACTACTCGAGCCTGACATACTTCTCTTGGATGAACCGACAAACTTTTTAGATCTTGCTGGTAAAAAGTGGGTCATGAATTTCTTGGCTACGTATCCCAATACCGTGATCATAATTTCCCACGATTTGGCCCTGCTTAATCAGGCCATTGATAAAGTCTTAAGCGTTAATCCGCATACCCATGCAATAGATGAATACACAGGTAATTATCAAAGTTATGTCAGGCAAAAAAAACAGAATGATGAATTGTTGAAACGAACAGTCCAGATTAAGCAAAAACAAATTTCCAATTTAGTTGATGCCAGTCATAAAGTAGGAGTGAAACAGAGAATTGCCTTGCAAAACAGAATAGCAAAGTTACAGGAGAATCTGCCAGAGTTACCCAAGGAGTTGAGATCGCTAAAAATGCGCTTGCCAGAGCCGGCACACGTAGGAGAGCTACCCATCATGATCAAAGACATCGATAAATCCTATGAGGGTAAACCGGTTTTATATGACGTTTCACTATCAATTAAAAAAGGCGAGCGAGTGGCACTGATCGGTCCAAACGGGGCTGGTAAAAGTACTTTTATAAAAGCTGCTTTGGGGGTACTTGAGCCGGACAGCGGTAATGTCATCAAAGATGATAATCTCAAGATCGGTTACTATTCACAAGAATTTGAGCAATTTGATTTCAGTCAGAATCTGTTTGAATTTGTGACAGAAAAGACGCATCAGCCGGAATGGTTGGTACGGGGAATCTTAGGCAAATTTATGTTTTCGGGTGATAAGATTTATCAGAATATATCTACGCTTTCAGGCGGTGAGAAGACACGTCTGGCTATTGCCCTGCTTCTGGCGGATAATAACAACCTGCTTGTTTTGGATGAGCCAACCACATACCTGGATGTCATGTCACAACGAGTAATTCTAGAGAGTTTGAAAGTTTACACAGGCGCCATGCTCATCGTATCTCATACACCTGAATTCATTCGTGAACTTAATCCAAGCAGAGCCTTATTTTTGCCGGCAAACAGAATATTGTATTGGGATCCGGAGATGGCTGAGCAGGTAGCCCGTATGTAACTAACGAAGAAATGATAGTATTAGTTAGATATGAAATTATCAAAATCTAAATTTCATCAAGTTTCGAAATACATCCAAAATAATGCCCGTTCTTTAGATGTTGCACTTTTTAATGTCATATTTGATAAGGGTTCAGTCAACCAAATTCTTCTTGAGTTAAATAAATATCAAAATAGCGATGGAGGATTTGGTCATGGATTGGAAATTGATTTATGGTCCCCCTCATCATCGCCCATTGCTACCACTATAGCTATCCAGTATCTGGAAAAAATTGATGATACAGCAACGGAAGATACGTTAAGAAAAGCATTTAATTACTTATCCGCAAGTTTTTCTACACATAATAAGAAATGGTCTGCTACACCTGTTGATGTCAATAATTTCCCGCATGCTCCCTGGTGGCATAGAGACGAAAAAGATAGCAAGAGCATTATTGATAGGAGTTGGGCAAATCCAACTGTGGAGATTATTGGGTACTTATCTGAATATAAAAATTCTTTTCCAATTTTATTACTTAGGGAACTTACTGATGCTGTAATTTCAAGATTGCTTAATTATTCAAATAAAATGCAATCCGAACATGATCTCTATTGTTATATAAAATTATATTTTCACTTACCTGATACACATAAAGCAAAGATACATGATAAGCTCATCGAGTTAATTATGGGAACAGTAAATAGAAATCCTAAAGAATGGGCAACTAAGTATGTGCCTAAGCCATTACAATTTGTCGATGATCCCGCGTCGCCATTTTATCCTTCAGTTGTAGATCTAGTAGAAAAACACCTGGACTTTCTTATTCATGAACTAGAAAGTAAAGAAATATGGCAACCAAGTTGGGAATGGGGTCAGTATGAGTCAGAGTGGCTACAAGCTAAGCAAGCATGGATTGGAAAAATTGCGGTGGATAACTTGATCATTCTGCACAGGTTTAGTAGGATCGAAATGTAAGGGTAAATTAAATATATGCATTTGTATGGTTTTGCATTCGTCAGAAATATATCTTCTACAGTTCTCCATCAATTAGAAGGAATAGATCATCGGATTATTTTATATAAAAAACCATCCATTGATTCTTTTATTGGAAAACTAGTCAGAGACCAGCCGGAATATATTTTGGGATTAGGTAGGTACACAGGCCGTGATCAAGTCAGGATCAGGATTGAAACAGTATGTACGAATAGGTTTGGAAAACAAAATATAGTGAACGAAAATCCTCCTTCGCATTTCGCTAACGCTCAAGCTTCGGAAGGGCACGGTTTTCGTTCCCTACAAATAAATCCCTTCCTCTCTCCCCTCCTCCACTCCAAATATGCCTCTACCCTAGGTACTTCGTATTGCAATTACGTGTGTTACTGGATAATGGAGGCAGTTCAATTGGGTGAACTGAAATCTAAATTTACGTTTTTACATATCCCTGTGAAGATGAAAATCCACACAGTTGTATCTGAAATACATGAAATGCTGCAGCATTTCAAAGGGAGTTAATAAGACTTTGTTCATCCAGAGCTGCATCATTGACAATGCTGCTGACAGGATGGCATGTCATTTTGTCAGCTGGAAATGGTTTAAGAATTTGTTGCAGTTTTTCAACTGGGGTTTGTTTATCTAGCCAAATATTTTCACTTTCCTTTTCTAATATCGCTGGCATGCGTTCATGCACCTCTTTCACAGTTTCATTTGCTGTCGTGGTAATAATGGTGTAGGTTTTTATCTCCTCCCCTTTTTCATTTTTCCATACATCATACAAACCGGCAAACGAAAACATTTCATTATTTTTCAGATGAAAGTAAAAAGGTTGCTTCCGTTTGGAATCCAGCTTTTTCCACTCATAAAATCCAGATGCCGGTATAAGACAGCATTTGGTCCGGAAAGAACTCCTAAAGGCTGGTTTGGTGGCCAAAGTTTCGGCTTTGGCGTTGATGGTCCGGTAAGCAATTTTGGGATCTTTTGCCCAAAAAGGGATAAGTCCCCAGCGCATGAGTTGGACTTGATTCGGGCTATTGCGCGTAATTACGGGCAGTGTTTGGCCGGGAGCGATGTTATACCTCGATTGCAGTTGGTAAAGCCGGTTTTCAACTTCAAACCGGTCGTAGAATTTGTCATTGGGAATTAGGGTGTATCTTCCGCACATAAACTTAATATTTTAAGATTAATGGCGCTTCTAAAGCAAGAGAGTATACCGTTTTATTAAGATATATACCATTATTTTTGTAGATAAAATCTACATATGCAATATCGTTATATTCAGTAGCATCTATACCAGGTAAGATAAAAAACAATTGGGAATCTTCAATCCTGGAAATCTCCTTTTTACTTTTTAACAGTGAGATATCCGTTTCAAAATCGTTAATAAATTCAATATATGGACTTTTTTTAACAACCCTTAATGATGAAGTTATTAGACATGTATTTATGTTATTATTTGGACTTTTTAGACACATCTGATATTCCCCCTCATCCATTTGCTTAAATATTTTTGGATCAGCACTAATTTTAAAATTGTACAGACTGATTTGTTGTCCATTATCATAATATAAGGTATTTGATTTCATTTTTCCTAAATAGTCTACGTGTATTCCCTGTGTTAATAAACTTGATTGTTTATTCATTTTTTGTTCTAAACTCTTCAGAGTTATCTGATTTTGATATGAAATATAGATATTTCTAAGTATTATGGGAGTAAAAAAAATGAGAATAAATATTAGTAATCTCAAAAATGTTTTTAAAAGAGTTTCTTTATCGCTTTTCTTTATAAATAGCATTCCTAAAACAATTGCAGGGAATATTGGAATTAAAATTATTGGCATTAAGTATGGATGAGTAAAAGCTACAAATCCCATTAAAGTAATTACTGGGAAAATAACTAAATTTATAAGGGGAATATTTATTAGATATGTTATTAAAGGGCTATCTATGTCTAGGAAATACCAGCATGCCCCGAATACTGGCAATAAAGATATTAGAAATAATCTATTTATTAATTTTATTTTTATATTCATGTTATTTTTCTTTACACACTAATTAATAGTAACATATATAACCCAATTTCAATTATTGTTATTGACAAGTAAACGAACGTTTACTAAACTGTATTTATAGCAGAGTTCTATTAATTCTCACATATATACAAAGGAGGAATACATATGAACATGGATGAGGCAAAACGTAAGCTGCAGCAGTACTTCCGTAAATCGGGAAGACTACCTTCCTATAGTGAGATGGCAGACCTTTTTGGCTTTGCTTCCAAAAAAGCCAGTTTTATGTTGGCAGCTAAATTGATCGAAGCTGGAATTTTGCTTAAAGATGAAATGGGGAAACTAATTCCAGGCAAAGAGTTTTTTGCTATTCCCCTGTTGGGTTCTATCAAGGCTGGTGTACCCCAAGAAGAGTTTCAGAACTTCATGAATTCCATTTCAATAGACCAGTTTTTGATCAGACGGCCGGAATCCTGTTATGCCCTGCAGGTCAAGGGTGATTCCATGATCGATGCCGGTATTTTTGATGGTGATATCGTTATCATTGACAAAGGTAAAATGCCTCGTCTCAATGATGTAGTGGTAGCCCAAATTGATGACAAGTTTACGCTCAAGTATTTTCAGCGCAAGTTAGGCAAAACTGTGCTTATGCCAGCTAATCCCCGCTATAAACCGCTACATCCAAGCGATAGTCTGGTGATCTTTGGAGTTGTAATTTCGGTTATACGAAAGTACCACTAAAAAGCATGCAAACACTTATCAATGAAAAAATCAGCGTCATTATGATCTATAACAGCACTAGTGGTTTAGTGATGCCGCTCAAACTTAGCTGGCATGGGCGGATCTACCCTATTGAAACAATCGGCTATCATCATAAGATTCATGAGGGTAAAAAACTTATCCATATCTTCTCTGTAGCGAATAAAACCCTAGCTTTTCGTCTTCGTTTTGACAGTGACACCTTACATTGGATGTTAGAGGAGGTATCAGATGGGACCGCAAATTAACTCTGACCAGCCCACCATCATGCATATAGACCTCAACTCCTGTTTTGCTACGGCTGAGCAGCAGGCTAATCCCCTTTTACGAGGCAAACCCATTGCCGTTGCAGCCTACAGCTCTCCCAACGGTTGTGTACTTAGTCCTTCTATAGAAGCAAAACGCTTTGGTATTAAAGTTGGCATGCGAGTAAAAGACGCAAGGCTTTTATGTAAAGATATAGTTGTAAGGACACCCGATCCGCCTAAGTACCGAGATATCCATACCAAATTTTGCAGACTGTTTAGGGAGTACAGTCCTTCGGTGGTTCCTAAGTCAATCGATGAAGCGGTTCTGGATTTTCAAGGTACACCGGCTTTTAAGAGAAGTTTAGTAGCTGTAGGTTTAGAGATAAAAGAGCGGATGCGAAGCGAGATCGGTGAATGGATATCATGCAATATCGGTATTGCCACTAACCGCTTTTTAGCCAAGCTTGCAGCTTCTTTGCATAAACCGGACGGATTGGATGTGATTGACCATAGCAATCTGCTTAAGGTCTATAGCCAGGTGAGTTTGATCGATCTTAACGGTATTAATATTAGATTTCAGTCCCGGCTCAATGCCAATGGTATTTTTACGCCTTTGAATTTTTTTAATGCCTCAATTGAAAAGCTACAGAAACAGGTGTTTAGAAGCATTGTTGGTCAGTACTGGTTTTACAAACTACGCGGGTTTGAAATGGATGATATCGATTCGTCCCGGAAAAGCTACGGCCAGACATATAGTCTCAAAAAAGCAACTGATGAACCCCGGGAACTAGCTCCCCTTCTTATGAAGCTGTGCGAGAAAATGGGGAGACGTCTGAGGCATTCAGGATTTATGGCCCGTGGCTTGCATTTGTCATGCCTCTATAAAGAAGGTACGTTTTGGCACAAGAGTAAGCTGTTTCGGTCTAGTCTCTATACGACGCCGGAACTGTTCGAAAAGACAATGCTCCTGTTTAATTATCAACCCGAGAGAAAAGTTGTCATTAATTTAGCTATCAGCTGTTTTGCTTTGCAGTCAATCGAAAGAGAACAACTTTCTCTGTTTGAAACTAATCAGTTTCGCAAACGCATGCTTGCCCGCGCGGTTGATAACATCAATGATCGGTATGGTGAGTATGTACTAACGCCCGCTCTCATGATGGGTATGGATGAGCTGATTATTGACCGCGTGGCGTTTGGAGGGGTAAAGGAGCTAGAGGATTTGTATAATAGTAAGGCAGTATAATTGTCATATTAACCTTAAATAGATATAATACACAAATGTTGAAATTCTCCTTAGAGAAAAAAAATCTAACCCTTTTTTATATCGCAAGTTTTTTCAGTTCACTTCTTTTTATAATTCCTGTATGGGTCGCTTTTTATACTCAATATCTAACGTTTACTCAACTTTCTATTATTATGAGTGGACGTTTTCTGGTTTCATTAGTTCTGGAGTTACCCACAGGTACGTTTGCAGACATGTTCGGTCGTAAGATAAGCGTATTTATAGGTTCATGTGTAAACTTTATTGCTTTACTGATGCTTGCTTTTTCAAGAGATGCCATGTCAATATTTTTTGGGTTATCACTAATGGGCATTGGTGATGCCTTTTCTTCAGGAGCCATTAATGCGCTCGTGTTTGATTTTTTAAAATCAGTACATAGGGAAAAAGAATATCCCAAGATTATGGCTAATGCTAATATTTTTGTTCAGATGGCAATAATAATTTCCTCAATGGCCGCAGGATATTTATATACTTATTGGAAAGGCTTACCTTTTTTAATAACTGGAGTAAGTTTACTTATATCAGGGTTGATAATATTAACGATGGATGAAAAGTTTACAAAAACTAATAATGGGAGATTTTTGAGTTCTTCTTTAAGAAAAACCAAAGAAGGAATTCAACTTGTTTTTAAAAAAGGTGCTATTAGAAATTTATCAACTTACTTTATTTTGGTTGGTGGAATATGTTTGTCTTGGCAAATGTACTTTAATCAAATTTATGCCACAAGAATTGGGTATGACGAAATTGAGAAAGGTTGGTTATTTGCAGTAATACGACTAGTTAATATGCTAGTTATATTAAGGATATTATCTAACGCCAGATTAATTAAAAAATATATTATGTTTATATTTTTCCCGGTACTCATGATATTAGCTACTTTTCCTTCTGTTTTCATTTTAAAACCTATTGGTACAACGCTTCTTATGATAATGACGTTTAGTAATACCTTACGAGAGATTGTATTGGGAGGTTATGTAAATGAAGTATTTGAATCAAATATTCGGGCTACGGCGCTATCTACTCTTAACATGTTTGTAAAATTGATGTATTTGATTGCTATGGCACTTAGCGGCTCGATTATTGATAGATTTGGAGTGGAGTATGTCTACGTAATCATGGGAATACTAATCTTACTTTTTATTTTACCTAAAGGTATACGGCTATCTCATTCTTATAAATAGTGTATAAATTTGTAATTATTACTGGGGATTTATGACATTATCACTCTTCTATTATGTAATGTTATTAGAGTAAATTTATGATCACTACAATCCAACAAGGTACGTATCAGCTTTTTGAAACTAAAAACCAGACCAAAATACTCATTTTGGACAGCAAACAAACATATGCATGGGTCAATATCGATGAGATTGGGGAAATTCTGGTTGCAGCTCATGATGAGCAGGATACGGATACTCTCTTATCTTCTGGTGCTTACAGGATTTATGATGTGAAAGGCGAACCTCAGCTAACCGATATCCAACATCTTGAGCTGGAAGTTGAGAAGGATAAGTGGCAGGGGTATTTACTACTAACAGGTTTACCTAATGAGAAAGATAAGCGGAACAGGATTATCCCAACTGATCAGCTGGTAATAAAGGTATAATTACGCCTTAATGACATCATTATTTTCAAAATATTCCCTGATGATTTGATATATTATTTCATGACCTTCGCTGTTAGGATGAACACCGTCTATCAGATTATTCTGAAATCGAACTGAATCTATCTCTGATAGTAAATCAAGAAAGCTAATTGTATTTAAAGCGCATACCTGAGCAATAGCTTGATTGTATCGGTCAACTTCTGACTGCCTGTATCCATGTGTTGGTTTCCAGGACATAGGATACACACTTGTTTCATCTACTGGTGTTAAACCGATAAAAAAAGGTAGAAATGTAAGTTTCTTCGATAGTTTAATTAATGAAAGAATGTTATTTTTAAATTCTTCAATGGGTACCTCATTATGTTTAGTTTTTAACTCAACCTGTGAATCGTTGATACCAAATGCAAATATAACTACATTATCGTCCTGTAAATCGATACGATGATTAGTTTCAGTTTCAAATCGGTTCAGTATTCCTCTAGAAGTATCTCCAGAAATGCTAAGGTTATAGATTGAGTAGTAATTCTTGAAGTTTGAAGAAATGGTAAGTTGATCTGTGCAGGCTCTCAGGCGACCAGCCCAGCCCCCACCTTCGGTATCCCAGTAGCCAGCTGCAATGCTGTCTCCCAAAATTAAAATATTCATAATTTGCATTTAATAAAATTATAAACCATTTTAGCTACTTCACTTTGTTTTCCCACAAAACAGTGGTCTGTATCTTTCAATATATATGCTTCACTTAATGGATTTTCAGATTTTAACAAAGCAGCAGCTTGTTCGGTCGGGATTATCGTATACTCCTTTCCCGTACTAATGATTCCAAGGATTGGGACCCGAATGTGTTGGTAATACTTCAGATCTCTCCCCAGTCTAAGCGGTAAAGTTTTTGAGAGTTCTGAATTATTTGAAAAAAAGTTAAGGTATGAAGCAGCGCTCTGAGGCAAAGCTCCTGCATGACTTTTCCATGGGTTAGTTATGAATTGATATCCCATGCCCTCATTTACTAACTTTTGTGCCTCTATAGAGGGATCAATGTTTATTGTTTTAAGATATTGCTCGTGGTATCCGTAAGAATCACAAAATCCAAGAAGTATTACAGCACGTACCTTATCTTTATACTTTCCCTTTTCCATATAATAGACAACCTTTTCAGAGCCTAAACTATGCCCTTGCAGTATTATCCTTTCATACCCTTTATTTTGGGCAAACTCAATCCATGTATCAATATCTATCAGACAATCTTCAAACTTTTCTAGGGCTGCACCTGTCGATTGCCAGGATTCCATGACATAATTACCGCGGTTATTTGTAAAGAGTGTTGATATTCTATTTGAAGTAAGGGTTTCTACAAATTGCTGTTCAAATTCCTCAACATAAAAAGCTGAAGCAGTTCCATGGATATTAATTAGGATGGTTTTAGTACTTAGTTCTGGCTCAGAAAGGAGTCCAAAAAGCTGAATGTTATCTGGTGTAATGACTTTAACAATTGGGTAAGGCATACATTGCCCGTATTATGATAATGTTTCTAATATTATGCTTGCTGCTTTGATATTCACGACACTATTTGGCTTATATATATGCAACGGAACTTTGTTTTTTGCCCAGGCTTCAGTTATCGGATCAATGATCCTCCACATCTCTTGGACTTCCTTGCTGCTTACAAACAGAGTCTGGTCACCATTAATAGCATCCAATAACAACTTTTCATACTCTCCGGCATACTTGTTTTTGTAATATCTATGTTTGAGGTTAAACTGCATATTTTTTGGTTCAACTTCATAATTGAAACCCGGCTTTTTTGCTAAAAACCGGATGGCAATTTTTTCTTTGGGTTCGAACTGGATTATTACTTTATTACTGACAGCTTTGTTATTTTCGGGACACAGGCAAGGATCGGACGGTTTAAACGTAATACTAATTTCTTTTAGATTATGCTTCATTTTTTTACCGCTTTCTAAGTAAATCGGCACATTCTGCCACCGTTTGGAATCGATAAATAGCTTTATTTTAAAATACGTTTCTGTGTGTGATGTACTTGTTTCAGCGTCAATATTTTTGTAGGTTGAATATTGTGCTCTTGTAAGATCTTTAATGTCGGTTAATGAAGGCTCTTTAATTTTAGAAAGTAAATCAGCTCGTTTACTGCGGATATGTTCTGCTTTAATTACTTTTGGATTATCCATAGTTACTAGAGCCAACATCTGTAAAAGATGATTTTGTCCGACATCACGCAAAGCCCCTACCCCATCATAAAAATGGATCCTATCCTCAACTCCTAGTGTTTCCCAAAGCTTAATTTCAATCTTTTCTACCATCCGGTTATTCCACGAATCCTCTAATATATTATTGGCAAATCGGAAGCTTAAGATGTTTTGCAGCATTTCCTTCCCCAGGTAATGATCAATACGGTAGACTTGCTCCTCGCTAAATAAAGTGCTTAGCTTTTGATCTAGTTTTTGGGCTGTTTTGGAGTCGTTTCCGAACGGTTTTTCCACCACAACACGCATCCATCCCTGACCATTGGCACATTTTAGCAATGATCCGGATCGGTGGAGATTTTCGAATATGGCATCATAATATGCAGGTGGTACTGCAAGGTAAAATAATTTATGAGCGCAGATTTTGGCATGGGAGCTGATTGCATGGATAGTATCTGATAAAGTTTGGTATGAATTTAATTCATTAAAATCACCACGCTGGTAAAAAAAATGGTTGCTAAAAGCCCTTATTTCTTCCTCTGATCCAGTTTGGATAATATTTTTTATATACTCTCGGTATTTTTCGTTGCTAAAATCTCGTCTGGCAAACCCAATAAAATATAAGGGCCTTGGTAGTAAACTTTTTTTATAAAGCGAATAAAGAGCCGGAATAATTTTACGGCCCATCAGATCACCCGTAGCTCCAAAAAGGATAATGATTGTTGGGATGGGTTTACTCTGTCTCATAATACGTAAAATATTCCCTAAATAGCATTTTATTCCTTAAAAATAGATAACCAGTACTTAGAGAATGCTTAAAATTATTAAACTGACTGGCATGTGCCCCTAACGCTTGTAGTTTTGTTATTATATCCCGTATTCCCAGCTTTAGCACAAATTGAGGAGCTATGGGGTTTATTGTTTTTATTTTAGCCATATGTTTTGCTTTTGGCAGGATGAAGTTGGGTTTGACTGTGGCATACATAAGCTTTGTGGGTGCTTTAGTTAGTTGGGTAACATAGGCACTTAAAGCCACGTGATCCGGATGGCCATAAATACCATCAGGCTCTAATGTCACCAGATGACTTGGTTTAAATGTTAAAATTTGTTTTTGAATAATCTGTATAACTTCTTTTTTATGAGATTCAACTTCTCCATCGGGAATATTTGCGATCATAAAATCTGTAACACCCAAAATTACAAAGGCATTTTCTTGTTCTTTCCCTCTTTCATAAGCCAGATCTTGTTCTGGCTTGAGCCCAAATCGTAAGGTGCTGGCCTCACCTCTAGTTAAGACTATGATTTTAAACGGAATTTGGAATCTGTGTAGAAATTGGATAAAGCCGGAACAAAACACAGCTTCATCATCAGGATGAGGCATGATAAAAAGCACTCTATCCGAATCTTTAATGCCTAAAGTTTTAGGTGTTTTCACTTGGTTAATATGTGTATTCATCTTATCTTGGACCGATACATTGCACTACATTACCATCTGGATCAGAAAAGGTAATAAACCATAGGTCAAAGGTTGGGGCTTTAAAAGGTTTGGCGATTATTTTGATCTTATGTTTACATAGGTGTTGATATGTTTCATCGATCGAATCAACATCAATATTAAACATTATTCTTAACGGATCTTTGCTTTCCCCTTTGATTTGTGAATGTTTTCCTATCCATAGCCAGGGACCACCATTGGGAAGTGTAAACTCGATACCTGTATCTTGGGGGTGGTCAAGACTGCCACTTATTTCAAAATCAAATACATCTTTGTACCAGTCAGCTAAACGTCGATAATTTTCTGACCAGATAAGTATGCATGATATTTTTTGAAAATGCATATACTTTAGGATTCTGAAATTCGACTGTTGAACAAAGTTCACATTTCGGTTTCAGAATGACATATTATTTATTTTTAGCAATTTATACATGATTCTGATTCAGCTTTTTAACTAAGGTATCGGGATCAGGTTCTACCAATACCGATCCATCAGAAAACACTAGCGTTGGGACACTGCGATAGCCTTTATTTATCTCCTCTACCCGTTTTGCAGCATTTGGATCAGAACTTATATCAATAAATTGGTACTCAACGTTGTATGTATCCAAAACCGATTTTGATCTGATGCAATCGGGACACCATGGTGTTCCGTAAAACAGGATGGTTTTATTTTTCATGCTGCCCAATTTTATATCACATTTATAAAAATAAGGTGAGCAGTATTGACATTATAGGGTATTTTGCATATGATATGGAGTTTTGAGATTTGTATTAACAAAAGCGTATAAATATATGCAAATACCATCCATTATTACCTCTTTAATTGTTAAAATTAAAATTCGACTGCACCGATTCGTTGCCTGGTCAAAACAATTTATAAAAAAACGCCCCTTGACCAGCTTTCTTATCATCCTGGGAACAATGTTTCTCATGATTGTTATTGGAAACCTGTTAAGGAAACCAAGTGTCGAAGAAGGCGCGCAAGAACTGGCTACTAAAGATGTTGAAGTGTATCAGATCGGTTTTTCACCTAGACTGACTGTGCAAGGCAGGATTGAAAAAACTGGAGTTCTTACTATCAATGCTCAGTCATCCGGGATTGTAACCAGCCTAAACGTGTACCAGGGGCAAACGCTGGGAGCATATCAGCAGGTTGCGTATATTGGCAGCAATTACTATGGCAGTAATCCAATATCAGTCCAAAAGCAGCTGGCAAAGCTTCAGCATGAAAATACGGAAAGTAACTATCCACTCCAGAAAGAATTGATTGCCAAACAGAGAGATGTAGCTGATAGAACTGACCAAAACAGTGATGAGCTGCGTAAAATCACTGAACAGTCGATCCAGGAAACAAAAGACAGTATATCGTTACAGGAAAGCATCTTAAGTACTATCGACAGTAATTTGGCTAAGCTTGAGCAAGAAAACGCAGACGGGAGCAATGACAGCTTAATTCTCTCAACCAAGCAGCTCAAATCCCAGTACCAGAACGGGATTAATCAACTCAAAAGCGCTCTAAGGCAAAATGAATATCAGGCCAGTGGAGATAATCCACCAGCTGCCCTGTCAAATCTTAGCAAAGACATCACACGTATCAATCTGGATCTGCAGGAACGTGCGCTGGATCTTGGTAAAGAGGTTGCCAGACTCAATTATAGACTGGCTCAGGTATCTGAAAGCATACTCTACCCTGCCTCGCCGTGTGTAGGCGTGGTTGAGCGGGTATATGTAAAACAAGGCCAGCAAGTTAATCCAGGGCAAGCCTTGATTGCTGTTTCCTGTAATTCTCAGGAGGCTCAAGTGATAGCCCTGGTTTCTAAAGATGTTGCCCAAAACATTTCAAGACTGGAAGCTAGCAAAATCCGAATCGGAAATCAGGACATTGAGCTTATTCCGGACTTTGTATCCTCAGAAGCTACAGACGGTAGGCTGTTTAATATCCATTATCAGTTACCTAGCAATCTAGTCGATCAAACAATAGAAAAAGAATTTGTATCGGTATCTATTCCCGTTGGCAGTATCGATACGGGAAGTACTATCCCGTACATTCCGGTTGATGCAGTGTTCCAAACTCAAGATCATGATCAGCTATTTGTGGTTTCTGAAGGAAAAGCACTCGTAAAAGAGGTGCAACTGGGGGAAATTATTGGTAATTTTGTCCAAATTGAAACAGGGCTTACTGCAGGTGATCAGGTAATCCTGAATCGGAATGTCCTGCAGGGAGATCCGGTAAAAGTGAAATAGGTAAAACTCACTTTTTAAAGTCTGCACTACTTATTCTAATATGCCTGATGAACAGCAATCATATCTTCAATCTTTATCATTAAAACCGGAGCTTGAACGGTCAGCTATAGCTGGGTATTTACGCAACCTACGGATCCCGGTCCTGATCGTTATTACTGTCATACTTGCCGGCATTTTTGGATACATAAATCTCCCCAGGCGCGTCAATCCGGAAGTAAAAATTCCCATTGTCTTTGTATCTACCGTGTATCCCGGTGCAAATCCTCAGGATGTAGAACAGCTAGTCACTAAAGAGCTGGAAACGCCTATTCTAGGCCTTGAAAAAGTAAATCAGGTCACCTCTTCATCCCGCGAAAATATATCAACGATCGTAGTTGAGTTTGAATCGACCGTAGATCCACAAAAGGCTAAAGAGGATGTTCAGTCGGCTGTAGATACTGTTACCGGTTTGCCAGAAGAGGTAAACCAGTCAAACGTGGCTGCGCTTGATTTTGAGGACGTGCCGGCCTGGATGTTTACGGTGACGGGAAACACTGACCCGGTGACCCTCTTTCATTTTGCCAAGGATCTACAAAAAGAGCTAGAAGATATTCCCAGCATAAATAAGGTATTTGTGTCAGGTCTTGAGGATAGTGAGATCAGGATCGAGCTAAGTCCTGAAAAGATGAAAGAGTTAGGCCTGCAACCGATGCAGTTATCCCAAGCTATATCAGCCCAACTTAAGGCGTATCCTGCGGGTGTTGTGGAAACCGGATCTGCCCTTTTATCTCTTAGTATTGACCCTACGGTTACCAATCTGGAGACTCTCAGAGACACCCAGATCACACTCAATCAGAATACCTATACATTGGGAGAAATTGCAGATGTGTATGAAACCAGTGTTCCCAACCAGCCAAAAAGCTTTTACGGGGATCAAAACAAAAATATTCAACGAGCTGTTACGTTTTCAGTCTACAAGGTTAGTAGCGCAAATGTTGACCAGGCAGCCAGGACTGCTAAGGAAGTAGCTCACAAATTTACCAAAGATCATGACGGACGTTTCCAATTGATTGACCTTATCGATTTTGATAAAGAGATCACTGACCAGTTCGTGGATCTGTTTTCAGATTTTAGAGCTTCAATTGCGTTGGTATTTTTTACACTGTTTATATTTTTAGGGTTGCGCCAGGCATTTCTGGCTTCAATAGTCATTCCCATCAGCTTTCTGTTTACTTTTGCAGTTATGCAGGCAACGGGCCAGACAATGAGCTTTATTGCTGTATTTTCACTACTACTGGCTCAGGGCATGATCGTTGACGATACCATCGTCATCATTTCGGCTATGACCGATTACTATAAAACTGGTAAATTTACTCCCCATCAGACAGCACTACTGGTATGGAATGACTTTATTATTCCCATTTTAACCAGTAACTTAACCAATATCTGGTCGTTTTTACCTCTCCTTTTGGCAACCGGAATTATCGGCGAATTTATCAAGATCCTGCCTACCGTTGTAATTATTGCCCTTATTGGGTCAACAGCCATTGCCCTTTTAGTTACCTTGCCTCTGATGGCTGTCGTGCTCAATCCTAAAATTCCTAGGCGGGTGATACGCTTGCTTGGCCTTATTGCCGGTGTAATAGGGGTGGTAATTGTGATCAGTATCAGCAAGGGTAATCCGCTTTTAGCATTGATCGTGATCGCGTACATTCTTGCGTTCGTTTTGGGTATATGGCTAAAAAAGAAAATCACTAAACCGGTAGTGATCAGGCTTAAAGAGAGTAAGCGGTGGCATGATATCCGCACCAAATCCAAACCGATCATATTTCGCGGAATGGTTAATCTTGATCCGCTCTGGAAACGCTATCAGAGCATTCTGCGCCGGGTGCTGGTTTCAAAGCGGAGTCGACGCCTGGTTATTATCGGCGTGATCATTTTTTCGCTCTTTTCATACATTTTAGTGCCGCTTGGTTTAGTGCAAAACGTCTTTTTCCCAGATATTGACCAGAACATGTTTAACATCGAAGTCCAGCTACCAACCGGAACAAACCTGGATAAGACAACAGCAGAAGCAGAGAGATTGGCGAATGAACTTCGCACCAAGCCACACATACAGTCAGTGATTACGGATGTCGGGAGCAGCTCAAGCATGGGTAGCATCAACCGCCAGAATGATTTTTCAAAAATCCTATTTACTGTCATTCTTGATGAAGATGATAGGAAACGCCCCAGCTCAATGGATATTACCCAAAGCTTGAGGGAGGAGTATAAAAACTACAATGCCGGCACGTTCTCAGTTATTGAAGCCTCAGCCGGACCGCCTACGGGAGCTGAGCTGCAGATCAAGTATCTTGGAGATGATCTGGGTGTTTTGGAACAGCTAGCAGATAACACTATTGAATATCTTAAAACTCAAGCCGGGGTTATTAATATCGAAAAATCAGCCAAGCCCAGCCCGTCAAAGATCGTCTTTATTCCTAACCAGAGTGAGCTCTTGGTAGCAGGCATTAGTACGACCCAGGTGTTTATGGCGCTAAGAAGCTTTACTAATGGGTTTGATATCGACCAAGCTAAGTTTAGTGAGGATATCGAAGGCCTGCCTATTGTTTTACGGTTAAGTGAAGGTTACCAAACACCAGCTGAGTTAGGCAAACTTGAGATTACTTCTCCAAATGGATCATCTATACCCTTGCTTCAATTGGGTAAACTGGAGCTTCGGGCTAACCCAAGCCTTATTGCCCGCGAAGACGGTAAACGGACAATATCTGTTTCAGCGGCCTTGGAAAAAGGGTTTAACCCTACAGTATTAGGTCGTCAGCTGGAACTTTATGCAGATACTAAACTTGCGTTACCTGAAGGCTACAGCTGGAAAACAGGAGGGCTAAATGAAGAGAACCAGCGGTCAGTCAACTCTATCCTACAATCTATGCTGCTGGCGGGTCTTTTGATCATGGCGACGATGGTGCTCCAGCTACAGTCATTCCGCAAAGCATTTATCGTCATGCTGGTTATTCCCTTGGCTATATCCGGAGTGTTCATTCTTTTTGCATTGACCGGTACTCCCCTTTCCTTTCCAGCCTTGATTGGAATACTGGCACTATTTGGTATTGTTGTTAAAAACTCAATCTTGGTTGTAGATAAGATCAATTTAAACCTAACAAATGGACTTAATTTCAATGATGCAGTAGTAGATGGTGCAGCCAGCCGTTTGGAGCCGATCCTGTTTAGCTCCATTACCAATTTTATCGGCCTGTTGCCGATCACGTTATCTGATCCACTCTGGAGAGGTTTGGGGGGTGCTATCATTGCCGGATTGACGTTTTCAGGAACGATTATGCTACTTTTTATTCCTGTTGTGTATTATATCTGGTTTAAACCAGGCAAAAGTAAGGTGGTATAGATAATTGCGAGCTTAGTATTTACACCATACGGCTTAACCCCTAGTTCGTCAGTACCCGGATCTTGGCAATCATTTCCTCTATATCAAAGGGTTTGGCAATAAAATCATTGGCTCCTGTCTCGGTGATCGAACTGCCTAAGTTTGCATGGGCTGACATCATGAGAATTGGGGTTTTGGAGATACCATTTCCTGCTCCCCTGATCTGCTTGGCAATATCCCTACCATCATATCCTGATAAGAGTACATCAAGCAGGATTATATCCGGACGGTATTGCCTGATCTGGTCTATTACTTTTTGACACTGAGCCGTAGTATTCACCTCATAGTTTTCTAGTTCCAGGATCATTTGGATCGCCTCTAGGATATCGGGATCATCATCCACAATAAAAACCTTCTTCATTTTATAAAACTAACTAAATGCTGCGTTTGTACAATTCCTGTCCAAATAATTGTGAATAGCCGAGCAATATAGTATCGTTATTACATTTATTATAATAGCTCAAGTATAAACTAATATTGTAAGGGGACTGTAAAAGTAAATTCAGAACCCTGACCGAGACTGCTTTTTACCCTTATTTGCCCACCATGCATTTTGACAATTTCTGATGAAATGTTGAGGCCTATGCCCATGCCGCTAAAGGTTTTTTCATTATTTCCGTTAACCCTATAAAAGCGTTTAAAAATTTTCCCTAAATGTTTATCATCGATCCCGATCCCGAAATCCCTAATATTGACCTCCAGATTCTTGTTCATGACTCCATAGCTGATCACTACCCTGTTTGCATCGGGTGAATACTTGATGGCGTTGATAATCAGGTTATTGAGTACCTGGCTAAGCCGGTGCTTATCAGCTGTAAGTAATATTGGTCCGTTGCTACGGTAGTCAATTTTATGTGAATGGTATGTCTGGTGAACTTCGTGAACCGTATCTTTTAAAAGAGTAGAAAAATCAAACGGTTCTTTATGTAAAACAAGACGTCCGGCTGCGATCTTGGACACATCCAAAAGGTCGCTGATAAGCCTGACCAACTTGTCAGTTTGCTGTTCAATTTTTTCGGTAAAAGGGACCAGGTCATCCATGCTTTTTTGTTTGAGCCTTTTTTGTAAAAGCTGTACAAATGCCCGCTGACTCGTGATAGGAGTCTTAAGTTCATGTGAAGCCATGGCGATAAAATCATCCTTTTGTTTTTCAAGGCGTTCTTTAAAGCGTAGGGTTTGGGTTTTTTGTTTTACTTCTTCTTCCAGATGATGGTAATAGCTTTGCAGTTTGCTGGTCATGGTATTGAGGGCAAAGCCTAACTGTCCAATTTCATCACCTTTTTGATTGGAGATGGCATTCGGTTTGAAGCTACCGGCTGCTATTTCTCTGGCATAACGGGATAAGGACTTGATTGGTCTGGTTACCATCCTGTCCAGAAAGAATGTCAGAACCAGCAGTGAAATAAGAGAAAATCCTGTTATAAGCAGGCCAACTGCGATTAACTGTCTAATGCTTGCTTCAATAATAATATTGCTGCGGTCAAGGTGGTTGACATTGTAGGTGATGATGTCACTAATAAGCGCATCAAGGTAGCGTTTTTTGTGCTGCCAGGTATTAATAAGTAGACGTGCGGCGTTGGAATCATTATTTTGGAAATACTGCAAAATCTGCTGCTCATCCTGCCGTATCTGAGATCGAAGGGTCTCATACTTATCCAGCATACTTTTTTGTTGAGCATTGGTGATCAGATTGCGGTAAATAGCAATTTGACTCTCAATTTGCTGGTGATCAGATTCTAAAAATCGGATCGATTCTGCGTTGCCGGTATACATATACTGCAGCAGATCTGTTTTTATTTTATTATGTAAATTACTGAGTGAGATTGAGGCATCAATTAGCTGCTTGGAAACAGTTGATTCTTTTTGGATTTCCTGCTTGGTCAGCTGCAGACTGTAGAGCAGATATGCATACAAAATACTTAAGATAAGGATGAGACCAAACAAGGGTCCTAGGATCTTGTGACTTAACTTCATATTAGTAGATGGTGACAGCTTCCGGATTTACCTGGCTTAGTTGCTGGCTTGCCATGTAGTTTTTAAAATCAATTGTGTGCTGAGGGTATGCACCGTTTGCAATGAATAAACGAGCATTCTCTTGAAGAATATAGTTGAGACGGTTATCCAGTCGGACACTGAATTCTATTACTCGTGTGGTGATCATATCTGAAATTAGTACCTGATTTTTATATCTGGAAAACTTAGTGACAATCGATATAGATTCGGTAGGATCTTGTTCAAAAAATAGTGCTGCCTCACTCAGACCCGCGACTAAACTTTGGACAGTTTGAGGTTGGGATTGGACAAACTCTGCATTGGCTACCAGAATTGTAGCATCATGATAAAAGTCAGATCTAAACTCAATATAATTATCATCTAAGACCTCTTTAGCCTGGTATACATACGGATTCCACAAGGACATAGCATCGATCGTTCCTAACCTAAGGGACTCGATTGCCTCCTCAAGTTTCATATCTACCAGTATAACCTCTTCTTTAGATATGCCCTGAAATGCCAAAAACTGGTTCAAAAAATACTCTGAGCTGGTGTTTCTAATAACCCCGATACGTTTACCGGTCATATCCCCCAGGCTGTTAATTCCACTCTGCTTATTCGCAACTAAAACAAAGTTATTACTTAAATTAGCCAAAGTGCCTAAAATGATCAGGTTTTTACCTGATAAAATCTGGTTGGTAAAAGGAGTAATATATGTTGTAGCCAGATCGATACTTCCCTCATTGAGGGCAGCGATTGCTTCTCTGCCCAACTGAAAATCTACCAAACCAACATTAACATTATGCTTTTTGAAAAAATCATTTTCCTGGGCAATAGCTATTATGCCATACTCAGGATCTCTCACAATGCCGATGCTCACTATGGGTGGGTGGCTCTGTTGTTTTAGTAGATTTGCACCTACTAAAATATAAAAAACAATACCACTGACGACAGCCAGAGGTATAAATAGTAATTTTGGTATCATGAAATTATACTTAATAATTTTATTCTTCTATTGAAGAAGCCACAAGTAAGCCAAACATTAAGTTCATGTGAGAATAATGTAAGATTATATAAATTAACTCACATAATGTTGCTATATCAGTCTTCGACAGTTATGATAGCAGTATGAGATTTTCGTTTGGATCCGATGTTTCCTCCAAAGATACTTCTGACCATAATCAAACAGTAGACCTCAATTTATTTGAGCAGTTTAAACGCTTTCAAAAATATTTACCCTTAGCTGAACGATCCAGCGATGCCATTTTAGTGGCTGATGATAATGGAACGATTCTCTATATAAACAAAGCAGGAGAAAAAGTATCGGGTTACAAGCCTAAAGAGTTGATTGGTAAAAACGCTGCTGAGTTAATTGGTGCCAAGAAAATTGATGTCAAATCATATCTTAAGAAAGGGTCTATTTTGGTTCAGGTTGTTCATAAGAATGGTGACAAGATATGGATGGAAGGTAGTGCCTTTAAAATAAATATATTTGGTAAAACATATCCCGTAGCTGTAGGCCGTGATATCACAAAGCGTAAACAAAATGAGCAAGAATTAATAATAAAACAAAAAGAACTGGTGCAGGCATATGAAAAACTAAAGCAGCAGGAGCAGATATTAAACGTTACATTTGAACAGACTGCCGTAGGAATGATGTTTGTTAACTCACATACAGGAGAATTATTGAGGGTCAATAAAGCTATGTGCAAATTATTGGGTTATTCCAAAAAGGAACTTCTAAACAAAACCTTTATGGATATTACCCATCCCAATCAGCTGAAAGAAAGTATGCAGGTATTACAAGAGCTTAACGACGGGGCAATTGATAATTTTAGTCTAGAAAAGCAATATATTAAAAAAAATGGCAGTTCGGTTTGGATAAAACTAAGCGTATCTCCGGTAAAAAATGATAGAGGTAAAATTTTACATAATGTTGCTATAGTACAGGACATCCAGGACCTCAAGCACACAATTGATGAACTCAGGCACAGTAAAAAACTACTCGGATTAGCCCAGACATCGGGTAGAATAGGCATTTTTGAGTACGATATCAAAACTCAAAAAGCTGACTGGACAGCTCAGCTTGAACACCTGTATGGCTTAGCTGCTGGTGGTTTTCAAAAAACGTATAGCCATTGGCTATCAATGGTATTACCTGAGGATCGCGAAAAAGCTGAAAAAGCAATTAAAAGTTCTATTAAAAACTCTCGCTTTGAAGTTGAGTTTAGAATTATATGGCCTAATGGATCGATCCATTGGATCTATGCACGGGGAAAAACATATTATGACAAAAAACATAATCCCTTAAAAATTGTTGGCCTCAACATGGATATCACACTCAAAAAGAAGATTGAGGAAAAATTGGCTCAGAGCGAACTGCGATTTAGACTCATGGCTGAGAATATGCTTGATATTGTTGTAATACATGGTAAAGACAAGCGTTACCTGTATGCATCTCCTTCTATTGAAAAACTGTTTGGATTAAAACCAAAACAGATTATTGGTAAATCGTACCGTGAGCTGGGAGTTTTAGAAGAAATTTGTGCAATATTTGACAAGGCTTTAGATACGGTTTTTAAAACCAGAAAGCCGTTTGTTTTTGAATATCCCTTTAACGATAGCATATATTTTCAGGCGCTATTAACACCGGAAATGAATGGAACTGATGACGTTCAGAGTGTATTGGTAGTGAGTAGAGATATCACGCACCTAAAGCAGTTGGAACAGCGTAAAGACGAATTTTTATCTATTGCCAGCCATGAGCTTAAGACTCCACTTACCAGTGTAAAGGCCTATGGCCAGTTGCTCCTGTCGCGTCTTCATACTATGGATACTCAGCAGATTGAAGATATTTTGCAAAAACAGCATACCTATATAAACAGGCTTAATGTTCTTATATCTGACCTTTTGGATCTTAGCCGTATTCAGGCTGGCAGGTTTAAGTTTAGTAAAGAGATAGTTTCCTATCGCGATTTTGTCAATTCAGCCGTAAATGCGGTCAGGCCAATTTCAGTTCATAAAATTATTGTAAAAGGAGCTTCAAAACGATCCATCTATGGTGATGCCAATAGGTTAGAACAGGTGTTGATAAATTTACTTTCCAATGCAGTAAAGTACTCTCCACAAGCTCAAAAAGTTCTCCTAACTATAGTTGAAGATAAGCAGAATGTGCTGATATCAGTTAAGGACTTTGGTATAGGTATACCAAAAAAAGACTGGCAGAATATGTTTAATCGCTTTTTTCGTAGCTCGTTGACCGAAAAACAGTATGCCGGTATGGGGATTGGGTTGTATATTTCTAAACAGATTATTGAGCGCCACCATGGTAAAATTTGGTTTGAAAGCAGGGTTGGGAAAGGAAGCACGTTTTTTATTTCCCTACCCCTCTATACGCAAAATCATGAATAAAAAAGTTCTCATCTGTGACGACGACGAAGGCATACTGGATGCAACGCGCATGATTCTTGAAGACGCGGGGTATCATGTAGATATTTTGACTACCTGTGCTGGTTTTAGAGAAAAAGTAAAAAAGTATAAACCTGATATTATGCTGGTTGACCTGTGGCTGCCGGGAATCTCTGGTGAAGAAGCAGCTTCTCAACTCAAGAAAGATCCCTCTTTATCCAAGATACCAATCATCATTATGTCTGCCAACCGTGAGACTGAGGCAATAGCTAAAAAAGTCAATGCCGATGCCTATTTGTGCAAGCCATACGATATTTCTGATTTGCTGGCAACAGTGCAGAGGTTAACTCAGGACTAAACCAAAAAAGCGACTCTATCTGTCGCTTTTTTGTCATTATTTCCTGTCATTTAGGGTAACCTAACTTTAGTATACTATATTAAACTCTTCAAATGAGTATCTCATGAGCGCATAGTTGGAGTTTTGTAAGAACTCTTTTTCTATGGGTGGAACTCATTTGTGATCACACAGTAATCTGCGCCAGGAACTAAGTAATCTCCCCACGTAACAGCTCCAACACCTTCTGGCTCACGCGCATTTTTAATTAAATATCCGTTTTCACATTTCCCATTTTTCGTCATATTCCAGACGCTGTGATAGCCGATGCTATCATTCCAAAACCATTGATTAAAGTTACCGCTATTACCATTTCTCATTACCAGATCATGCCCATCCAATGATGGTTGCTCGGGAATGGGTATTGTGTGCGGTCCGGTACTATGATAGACAACAACATTTGGATTATTGGGATTTGGTGCGGCATAGCTACTACCGGTAAATACTATGAGAAAAGCAAACACAGCTACTAATATCGCAAAAAATTTCATAATATATCACCCCCTTCACATCTAGTTTGCTACCTGTGAGTGAATTTAGGGTCAGGTAAGGGTGGGAGTTGGGTAAGAAACCTAAAAAGATATGCTACTATAGGTGTATGTTTTGGAAATCCCCTCATCTTTCAAAAGTATATGAAGCTATTGGAGCCTTAGCAGATTCAAGGTTGGAGTTACTTTCCGAGTGCTCAGCTCGATGCTATTCTTCTTCAATGGGTAAATACTATGAAGTTGAATATGACTCTCAGTCCAACGCAATCATGTCAAACGACAATTCAGCTTATTTCACAGGGAAGGTAAGCTATCCTATGATCGCCTTTTTAATGCTGACAGGAAAGATCTGGTATGATAAAGAAATTGTCCCGCTGCTAAAGGGATTTCACTGGAAAGCTATAAATCTTAAGTATAAAAACGACTATGATAAAACGATCGAACATGTGCTGCTGGAACTGAAGAACAAGGGCATTGATGTTGGTAATTTAAAAACAGAAATTGAAGCAATATATCAACAGGTTTGTGATCTAAAGCTGCAGCAGCTGGGGAAAAGGCAGAGACCACCGGTAGGATATTAAGTTATGCGTTGTATACTTTCCAGAATCCTTCTGAAATAATCTTCATTGAATTGTTTTGGAAGAGAACTGCTGTATTATCATCAATTGCATATATTGGTTGAGTTACACTTTTTGCAGCTTTAGCAATATGCCCTTCTTTTGCTTTTGGAAAGTATGGTGAATTAAGGTGAGGTCGGATATAAAAGTTGATCAGATTTAGACCCTTATCATTAGTTATTCCAAATCTATTTTCATTAAAAATTGGCTTGTCTGATGTAAGAAAAATATTATCAGATACGACCATGCTTCCTGCGCTGATCCCTACATACACTTTTTCTTTGAGATAAGCAGGCAATAGTTTATCTAAACCTGATTTTCTAATCCAATACATCAAGTGAAATGTATTACCTCCTCCAATAACCAGGATATCCGCCTTATCCAATCGTGGTTTCCATATGTTTTTTGGTAAAGCGGATATATCTACAATATCAACAGAAACACCACTATTTTGCAAATTGTTAAAATCATCAATTAACCAGCCCTTATCGCCCTCTTCAACATTAGCTGCGGTTGGAATAAACGCACACGAGCTTTCTTTGAGCGGTTTACCTGCTAAATCTTGCAGTACTTTAGCAATAGAATCATTACTATATAAAAGAAACCATTGCAATGTTTTACTCTCCCATAGCCTAGCTCTCACCCTATTTTTATATCTTAAACCTACGATAAACATAATATAAAAACAGAACAGATATGACAGAAGATCCTTTCTATCTAGCAACATACCCTATTATCGCCAGTCTAATTGCCGGCGCATTTATGACAGTGTTTTTTCATATCTTGCGCTAAGCGAAGTATCGAAAGGTGGTGATAATATGGGCCAAACATTTATACGATTGTTGTTTGCACTATTGCTTTCCCTAAGCTCTCAAACAGTAGCATTTGCTCAAGACATACAAGATGGTGCCGAAATAAGTGGAAATGCTAGTTTGGGTACTGATAGCACACTTTTGGACTGGTGGTGGGTAGTTCCCCTGATTGGTTTAGCTTTATTTTTACTTATGCGTGATAGAGATAGTGATGATGAGATGCGGATTGATGATCAAGGGCTTACGGGAGCAAAAGGTGGCAGGACAACACGAAGAAGAGAGAGTGATATCGAGCATGAGACAAGTAGATAATAATAAGTAGAGGCATTGGCGGCTTAGTTTGTTCAGACTAAGCCGCTACTGTATATTCTCATGAAAAATAAGCAAGGCATACGGTTAGGATCAATCGCTGGTATAGAAATACGTGCTGAACTCAGTTGGATATTAGTGTTTATTTTTATAATTTGGAGTCTTGCAACCGGATTATTTTCTTCCCTATTAGCATCCCACGGACAAATGTATGTTATCAGTTTTTCAATTTTAGCTACCGGACTCTTTTTTACATCAATTGTTATACATGAACTGGCCCATTCTCTTGTTGCGTTACATCATGATATACCGGTGCAAAATATTACGTTGTTTATGTTTGGCGGAATCGCATCAATTGAACGGGAACCGGAAACACCGGGAAGTGAATTTACTATAGCTTTTGCTGGACCTATATCGAGTATAGTATTGAGTTTAGTGTGTTTTGCACTATCTGGCCAATTTATATCGGGACTTAGTCTTCAACAAGTCATAGAAGCATTATTTAGAATCCCTGTGAATGTATCCCCTATCAACTTATTATTAACATGGCTAGGGAGTTTGAACTTCAGTTTGGGTGTGTTTAATTTGATGCCCGGTTTTCCTATGGATGGAGGCAGGTTAGTTCGGGCGATCCTCTGGAAATTAAGCGGGAACGTCGTTAAAGCAACAGCAATTGCGTCAAGTATGGGGAAACTGGTTGCACTGAGTTTTATTGGTTTTGGGATATTTAGTATAGTAGGTCTTTCTCAAGCTTTGCAATTTTCTAATCTGTATTCTAGCTTTTGGATGATACTTATTGGTGGCTTTTTGTATACGGCAGCACAAAGATCATACCAGTATGTGTTGGTTCGGGAAGCTCTTGGTAGTCTACCTGTTGCAGAGATCATGGATCAACGGGTCTACCCAATATTTCAGACATCTCGTGTGAGAGAGATAATTGCTATAGATTCATGGCAACTTGTTACGAGCTTTGCGGTTGTAAACGATGAACAAGAACTCGTTGGATTGTTGTATCCCAAAGATATTGCTGTTTTAGATACTGATCTCTTAAATAAACGAGTTTCAGACATTATGACCCCTATTGAAGATGTTCCCAATATAGCAATAGATGAAAAAGCCTCTCATGCATATCTTAGGCTTGATAATTATACACATTCCCATCTGCCTGTTTTTGAAAACGATTCTTTGCGAGGCACCATAAGCTTGAAAGATATATTATTGTGGATTAAAAAACGGGAAAATATCCTTGGCTAGAAACTTAAGACTATATAGATCAATTACAGATTGAGGAACAGGCGAGCAAAAACTTGCTATAATCTAAGGATATCCACCGCTTCTAAGCGGTGAGTAATCATAAAGCTTTAGC
>CAYLQQ010000012.1:0-44139 GCA_964386355.1 uncultured Pseudomonadales bacterium | reverse complement strand
AATAATCTTGCAACAATAAAATACTACGTGGCGTTAGCCCGTAGAATTTTATTTACTAGATATTCTCTTACGTGGCCCTAATACGTATTCTAAAGGTCTGCGGTACATTTTAGTAATGAACTCCAGTCAAGTTGCCCGTTTTTATGACTATTCCGAAACCTTACGAAGTAAACGGCAAACAATAAGCATTGCCACTCATTCAATGCACTATGGTTTGTGGGATAGTAAAACAAAAACGAGAGATGAGGCGCTCATCAACACGAATGAAATTTTATCAAAACTTGCAAAGATTAAATCAGGCGATCGAATACTTGATGTTGGTTGTGGACTTAGAGGGAGCTCAGTTTGGCTTGCAAAACGTTTTAAAACATCAGTTTTGGGCATATCTCTTTCCCTTAATGAGGTAGAAAGTGCCAAACTACTAGCCCAAACATATCACGTATCGACATTGTCTCAATTTGAAGTTATGGATTTTACGAGTACTAACCTATCAACAGCATCTTTTAAGGTTGTATGGGCAGTAGAAAGCACTATTTATGCAGCACAAAAATCTACATTTTTACGGGAAATGTACAGATTACTTAAAAAAGGAGGAAAAGTAGTAATTGCAGATCTTTTTTTAGCGCGGAAGGTAATTGATACAAAGGATACAAATCATCTTAAGACATTTATGAAGGGCATGATCGTACCTAACATTGTTTCAGAAAAAAATTTTGTTCAGAAGTTGGTAGATGTAGGATTTTCTGATATAGAAATTATTGACTATACCGACCAGGTACTGCCAACTATTGTTCAAAGTCACAGGCTATCAAGCATAAGCTACCCTTTTAGTTGGATTAGCACAAAAATTGGCATAACTGACCCAATTTTAAAAAAGAATATGCAAGCAGGGATAAGCCAAAAATATTAGTTTGAGTCTGGCCTCTTTAAGTATTATGTAATTTTATGCAAAAAACGTTAGTTTAGTTTATATTAATTTAAAAATTATCAATTATAACTTTTTTGGATATTCCTGTATGAAAAGTCACTGTGTATTTGCTGCAGACTTTCATTTTCCTTAAATTTTATTTTAACAAGAGGATATTCTAGTTCATATATCAATGTTCGTTCTTCCTTGCTTAAATCTATATTTTTATCATACTGATATTTTCTAATCTGCATGATGAGTTCATCAATAGTAGAAAAGAGCTCCGGATGTGAAAGCACATACCGATTAAAAATCTCCCCAGAAACTGATATTTGTTGCCATCCGCGGCGCTTAGTTAAAAACTTAGGCAGAACTGCTGTCTGTGTAGCTTCTTGTGTCTCATATGCCATTGCATTAACACTCTCTGCCCACGATACACGCGCAGAACTTTCGTATGAGTTTATAAAACTGTGTTTCCATGTTGAGTTGCTGTTGTGAAACAAATTATAGTTGCGGTAAAAATCGTATCCAAGTTGCTTGTGACGGGACCATACTTGTTGAGAAGTGGCTGATTGCAAATACGCTCTGTTTCGTTGCTCCCTTAGTGATAATAACGCTAACTTTATCCCAGC
Source organism: uncultured Pseudomonadales bacterium (assembly GCA_964386355.1). Classification (GTDB taxonomy): domain Bacteria; phylum Patescibacteriota; class Microgenomatia; order UBA1400; family UBA1449; genus CAYLQQ01. The sequence continues at coordinate 42,600 of CAYLQQ010000012.1, read as the reverse complement.
CATTTGACTTCTTTCAACTGCAGACAAACTATTTTTAGATGATAATACCTGTATTTCTTCTTTCATTCTTGGTAGAGATTCACTAAACATACGCTCTCCAGTATCAGCAGAAAGGTTGCTAAGGTAGTAATAGTCAGTGTAATTGTGATGGCTTGGTGCCTGAGCCCAGAGATAGTTATCCATATTAAATACAGTAAAAAATAGAGAAGCACCAAAACTTGCAAACAGCATTCCTACAAACACAGTATGGTCTTTCATTTTTTTAAATAGTACAAAACTGCCTAATAAGAGGAGCATACAGGCAAGCCAAACCAAAAATACTTCTCCTACGATTCTCATTCTAGTCAACCCATATGCGTCAACATACATCAGATCCCTTTTCAGCGCTGATCCAAGCAATAAAAAAAGCTCAACCACTCCGATAAGGGTAACAACCGTAAGTACAGGTTTGTATTTTGCAATTCCTGATTCACGGATTTTAAGTGCATTTATATACACAAGAATTAATCCAAAAAATACTACTGATAAAAGCTCAAGAAAACCTTTGCGAACATATTCGCTTAATGTCATATCCAGCTCTATTAGTAAATCTCTAGTCCCGGCAAACAAGTACTGCCACTGGATAATGAGAAAACTCCCAAACAATACGAGCAGCGCTGTCATACTTACCGTCAAATCTCTCTCAGATACAATACCAAGCTGTATATCTTTGGAATCATCACTTTCTTTGGGTGAAGTAAATATTGAGGTGACTAACACCGAGATGATTAGTGCCCAGATTAGACGATTTACTAAGCTAAGGATGTTGATATCGCGAAGTGTTTGCGCAAATACAGGATCTGCCTGATAAAGCAAGATACTAAAAAATACAAGAACAGCCAATACGATAGTAATCGTTTTTAACCATGAAGCCACAAAACCTTGTTTTCCTTTAGCTTGACCTGTTGATATTACACATTCTAACTGACGTAAAATTTTAAATAATCCTTTGTAAAGGAGTTGTAGCGATTGGAAAATACCATGATCCTTACGAGTCCATACGAAATTCACAAAAAGTAAGCTTTGGCTAAATAATAAGGCAAACGTAAATAAGCCCTGTAAAAACTCATTAGCTCTCCAAATTAATCCAGTTGAAACGGTAACAACAGTAATCAAAAGTATAAGGGGAACGGTATGTATGATTTGTTTTCCGTATACAATCAGCCAAGCAAAGGCTACAGCAAGGCCAAAAACGCCAAGACCCGTATATCCAAAATAGGGTAGAAGTGCAATTTGAAAAACAATGGTTACTATAGCAATTGCGGTAAGTATACGTGGCTCAAGTTTTAAATCAGCGTATTTATTTTCTTTAAGCATTGGTATATCTTCTTTCCCAAATACTTCATGAGTTGGAGATTTTGAAGTAAACATAGTCATACAAAAACCAGTGTTTCATAGTGGATTTACTCTCTTAATGTATCTATTGGTATCAACTAGTCAAACACCAAGCTCTACATTAATATGATAATACGTAGTATATCTGAATATAACGTGAAGAACTTAAAGTATGCCATAAATATTTTTATATAGTATATATCTGCTTCTATAATAAAAATGTGGGCCTATTCTTAAGAGAATGAATGGGATAAATTTGCCCTAAATCATCTAAGTATATTTCGGGTTTATCTCATATTTTTCTTATATATTTATATCTGATATAATGTGTACAGATTATACTTTTTGGCTTGTAAAACAAAGCACATAAACGTTTCTCCCTAAACGTACCAAGCATGTAACTTCAGGACTTTTTAACCTGTCCTATTATTCTTATATATGTTCAAAACTGCATTACTATGTGTACTATGTGTTGCGTTTATATTTTCTCTAAAACAGAATGCGTATGCTGCTGACAGTACGTATTGTGATATGCGCTACTATAGCCTCGCAAGTGATCCAAAACCTATCCCGCAAGTAACCTCAAAACCCACATTTAAGCCACTCGTACAAAGTACACCAAAAACTACCCAACCTGTATCCACGCCAGTTGAAATAGAATCTATGATCAGTCAATACAGCGATCAATTTGGAGTTGATAAGGAAAAAATGAAACAGATTGCATACTGTGAATCACGATATAATCCAAATGCAGTAAATGGACCGTATGGCGGAATGTACCAGTACCTTGCTTCTACCTGGAGTTCTACCCGAAAACAAATGGGCTTGGATGCAAATCCTGACCTCCGTTTTAACGCAGAAGAATCTATCAAAACAACAGCCTTCAAAATTGCTAAGCAAGGTACTGGCCCCTGGTCAGCATGCAGCCAGAATTGAATTATTTTTCAAAGTATTCACAATAAGTAGTTTTATGCAATGAACTCAGGTATTAGGGTTCGTAATATGAAGATTTATTTAAAGTATAAGCAGGTTAAATTATATTACACAGCACTAGTAATTTTTATTATGCTTTGTGATATTGTTGGATGGCATGCCACAATTGCATAGTTATGGGTTGGGTCATCAAGATGATATGTAATATGATCACCTTTCCAATCTAATAAAATCCCTTCGCTTTCCTCCAAAAGTAAGTTTTGACTAGCAATATCCCAAATACTACCTTTCCCTATTACCACAGCATGCAACTTATTCTCTAATAGTCTGGTCATGTCATAAATACCTGAACCAAATATTCTAAAGCCACGTGTTTGAGAAAGAAGTTGAGAGCATACGTGTAATTCTGTTTGCATTAAACCCTCATCAGAGTGGATATATGATGAGAATACGCAATTTCTAAATTCAATGGGATTTATTTTAATTTTATCTATTACGTCATTTTTCTTCCGGTACGCACCCATTCCTTTTGTACCATAATATAAGCTATTTTCCTCTGGTAAATATACTACGCCATGTGTTAGGTTCTCATTAATAAAACAGGCAATAGCTACAGCATATTGCGGTATACCGCTAGCATAATTTGTAGTTCCATCGATAGGGTCAAAAGCAAAAATATACTTTCCTTTTTTTACAAGACCTTCCTCACCGATAAATCCAATCTCTTCTTCTTTAATCCCGACTTGTAACATTCCATCCTTTAAGAGTTTTTCAATAATTTTCTGACTTTCAACATCAGCACTGGTTACAAGATCCTGTTGGGATGTCTTATCAGATATATTTATGCCATTTTTAAGTGTATTACGAAGGGTAAGTCCAGCATGCTGAGTTGCTTGTATCATGATATCGACAATGGCTGTTTCCATATATTTATTTTCAAAATTTATTGATAAGGTAGTTTACCATTAAATATCTCTTTACTGAATAAAATTGCGAATATTTTGAAAAGAAGATCTAGTGGATGTTGGGGCGGGGAGTATGCATATTATTTTGAACCACTTATAGCCTTTTTCAACAAACTAATGATTGCATATGAAGCAGAAAGCGAGGACTATACAAAATAGTCCGCCATCAGTATCTTCAATATTTTATAAATAATTAACTATAATCAGCTATTTACTTAGCTAAATGTTCATAGCGATATGTTGATGCAAAGTCAAGATGTTTATAACTTGACTAATGTTAAGTATTACGTTATACTTAACGGTATATGAATAGTCTAATTACTCTTCTTAAAGATAAAAAAATGCGATTAGATAGCTATCGACCATTTTCTGTCGAATTGCTTTCTAATTTGCAAGAGTGGTATAAAATTGAGCTTACTTACACATCCAACGCTATTGAGGGTAATACGTTATCACGGGCAGAAACAGCTATGGTGGTTGAAAAGGGTTTAACAGTAGATGGTAAAACCCTAATAGAGCATATAGAGGCAGTTAACCATGCCAAAGCATTTGAATGGGTAATAAATAGAATTAGTACTAGCAAACTGGAGATTAATGAGAGCATAATTCTAGAATTACATCAACAAATTCTTCAAAATATAGATAATCACAATGCTGGACGTTTTCGGAACATGCCGGTTAGAATTGCTGGATCAACCGTCATTATGCCAAATGCAATGAAAGTTCCGGAACTGATGGATAAGTTTGTTTTGTGGCTTAACGAAAGTGATGACGATGCCCTAAACATCGCTATTGATGCTCATTATAAGTTAGTAAGTATTCATCCATTTGTTGATGGGGATGGAAGAACGGCTCGTTTATTAATGAATTTAGTCTTAATGCAAGCAGGTTACCCACCAGCAATAATTAAAAAGGAAGATCGTAAACAATATATTGCCAGCATTGAAAAAGCTCAGCTTGGTGGAAAATTATCTGACTACTATAATCTAATGTATCAAGCAGTAGATCATTCATTTGATATTTATTTCAATGCATTGGAAGAAAGAGAACAAAAGAAGGTATTTAAAAATAAAGATTTGCTTAAAATCGGTGAACTTGCCAGTTTAGTAGGTGAAACTGTACCCACAATACGTCATTGGACTAAAGAAGGTTTAATTCCGGTAGTACAATATTCTCAGGGAGGATATCAACTCTACGATCAAAATGCGGTTAGGATTTCTTCAAAAATTCGGAAGCTTCAAAATTCAAAAAGATTAACACTATCTGAAATAAAAATAGAGCTTGCAAAATAAAGCTTTCCTTATAGCATATAAAACATCTTAGATAGAATTATTCCTCGCACCTGTTATATTGTCAATATTTTTCAATTGATCTTTTTTCAATTTGGTTCGATTCCTGTCCACCGGTACTAGTATGATATGGTTCTTATCTTGAATATAGGCTCATAAAAATGAAGGCGGGGGGTATGGGACGATCTTGGAACTATTTTATTTCAAATGAATAAGAAAATATAATTGTACAGTACTAGTTATACTACTTTATCAAATCAAGTAATAAATAGTAGCATGATTATCCATTTCAAATATAATCATTTCTGATTTGAAAGCTTACTTTATATCTCAAGTTTATAAATATCATATTCAAATCCAAAGCGATCAATAAAAAATAAATTGTAAGGTAACATTGTTAATTCAGTGCCAACTTTGTCATATTTTAAGCTTGGATCAATAACTTTATACAATTTATAATTTGGATAACTTTTAGTTGAATTATTTGAAAAAATAATATACCTATATTTTTTACTTAAGACGTGTTTTTTAGACTCCTCTACAGAAATATACTGCTGTAAGTGATACATGTATCTTACTTTGTAAACATAATCGCTTGAATAACCCATCTCCAGTGCTTTCCTTTCATCAAAAAAATAATCAGGATAATAATCTACAACAGGATGAAGTGTTTCAACATTAGGAATAAGGTTAATATTCGGATAGTCAACTAGAATATAATCCTCTTGGTCAGTATTAGATTTTATCCAGTTCCTTGTTATCTTATACGTAGTATCTATAAATAAAAGTTGATTAAAGCGTATGCTAAAAATCATATTTACAATAACAATTGCACTAAATATCAATCTGGCTACAGTTTTATTTTTATCATTAATTCTTAATAAAAAGTAAACAGCTCCGATAATTAAAATAGGTATTAATAAATATACATAACGAGGTTCCATTGTATTTTTAAAAAAATAACCTCCCATATATAAAGATGCAAATAAAATTAGAATCCCTATACTTTTAACCTTATCTTTAAACATATAAATATAACCTATTATTGCGGCTAGTGAAATAAATAGCTCATATTTTAAAGTAGCTTTTAAATAATATAATGGCGCGCGAATTAAAAAATGAAAATTAAACATTGATAAGAGAAAATTAGCATTGTGAGATATGACATAATTTATAATAATCAATGATATGCTTAAAACAAAGTGCAACCAGAATCTTTTTTTAATTAACATTTCACTTTTACCTTTAAAGCTCCAAATTACTAATACAAGAAGTGGTACTAAAAAATATCCAGCTCCATAGCTAACAATCGCTAAAGTAAGCATCCACAATGCATTGTAAAAAGTGCTTTCTTTTTTTGTTTTATCAAAGCTTATCAAATAATAAAGCGTTCCTAAGCTAAAGAACATAAATATATTAACAGGTCTCGCAAAATGGCCCATTTGTACTCGAATGTATGATATAGCCCAAAATAATGCAGATAATAGTCCCATTTGTTTAGATAGTAATACCTTGCCAATTTTATATATCCATACTATAGATAAACCAGTTATAAAAGCTGATAGGATTCTAACTACCGGTAATAAATATCCTAAGTTAAGAATAATAAAATTATCTAAATCGTTTAAGCTGGTGTATTCCCCCCCTAAGAACATAAAATAGCGGGTCAATGCCAAAAAGGGAATTTGTATAATTGTCCAAAGTGGAGGATAAGTTTGTGAAAAATATACCTTTCGTTCACGAAGTATACGCAATGCATCTGAATAGTTTTCAAACTCATCTCCCACAGTACGATATGCTCCAAAGTCATACCATGGATTACCTATACACAGTACTATAGCTAGTATAGCTATTAATATTAATACTAAGTTCCTCTTTATTATCTCTCTCATAATTTAAATGTAGCTTAATTTGGAGCAAATCAAAAGAAGTATCCCTACATGTATTTCAAATGTTCTATTTAAAATTAGGGATGGAACACATGGGACGATCTTGGAACTATTTTAATCAATAATTACAAACCCTCTTCTCTTGCTTTTTGAATTACCGAATAAATATAGTCAGTTTTCAGTCCTGCATATTTTTCACCATTACCACCCGATTGCTCAAGCCACTTTGATTTCAAATCTGAATACATCTTTGCCTCTTCACTATGAAGGCGCAGATAATCTCTAAATAAAAACCAGTCTTCATAATCTTTACTACCTTTACGGATAATATGTATGTGGAAGTCTCCTTGAGATGTTTCTTCTTTGTTGTGCAAAAATGCCCATTCACTTTTCTTATCAATAAACTTGGAAATGTATCCTAACTTGTTTAGTTTAGAAGCAGTATTCTCTACATCAGTTTCAAAATTATCTAACCCAATTAAAATATCAATTACGTTCTTCCCAGCTAATCCTGGAACTGCACTGCTTCCTACATGATGGATATCTAATATCCCAAGACTTGATGAAATTCGGTCTTTTTCATTTTCAAAAAGTAGGGGTAAATTATTACTGTATTTATGAAGAGAAACTGACATATTACTTATTATATCAGGATATGCGGGGCGAAAGGGACTCGAACCCTCGACCTCCCGCGTGACACTATGATGTTCAACTTTGTGCTGTAACTTAGCGAAATGTTAAGGTTGTCATTTGCAACTTATAACAACTTTACCACTATGGATGGTGTGCATGCAATAGTTAAAACACTATAATGCTTTTAATAAAGTTATGTGGAAACCAGATTATTAATCTATCTGCCGATCCCACGCTTAAGAATATCAATAATCTGAATTATCTGAGTAGCTGCTAGTATGGTACCCAGTATTGTTAGAGCTAAAAATATAGATTGCTGTTTGCTATTTTTATCATCAAGAAGCTTAATAGTTTTAGTTAAATTAAGAATAGAACTTCTAGTTTTCTTATTTTCTTTCTGGGTTACAGTCCTCAGCATTATTAGATTACTATTCAGATATGTGATGTCATCATCCAATTCTCGTAATGATAATACAGTCCTTTTTAGTCTATCGTTCGTAGTTGCAACCAAATCATTATGGTATCCGTTACCTGTTTGAATTTCTGGAAATTCATCATCAGTTATAGATATTTTTTCTGGCATATCTATTTTTTCTTGAAATCTGTAGTTGTGATTGAGCCATTATCAAACTCACATACAAAAGTGGTCAATAATTCATCTGGCATTTTATTAGTAGTATCATACCTAATTTGTTTAGTATCTAAATCAATAAAAATATGTGAATAATCAGTTTTGGTTTGCTTTTCCTTTTTCTCTCCTATATACACAACACCCAAGCGTCTACCGTCTTTCTGAGTAATGCGCGCAGAGATAAAATAATGATCATCTTCGTCTTTAACCTCCAGTTTGGTAGGGGGAATATCTAAACTAGTAACTTCCCTATATTCGAACTCTTTAGCGTAAAAATTTCGCTCAACTTTATTTCTAAGATTGTCTAATTGATTAGGTTCAATACCATAATGCTTCCCGCATTTCTCACACCATAACTCTGTCTTATCTGGCTTAAATGGATCATCCTGGAAACATACTGTTAATTTATATCTGCATTTTTGACAAAATGGGCCAGTAAGAAGGCTAATCTTAGGCCTACCATTAGATGTATAAGACTGAATATCCCAGAGCATCTTCTCAAAGAGAAATAAAGGTTCAGATGAGCTCATATAATTACTGTATTAATAATTTACCCAGGCAGGCATAAAATCCCATTGTTGTCCGTCCCTGTCCTCACTTCGGCAGAATACGTAACGCGGGGTACTGTCTAAATTAGCAGCAAAATAACATTCATCTACATAGGTACTCACATACCCGCCATTATTGAATTGGATAGTTGCGTATTTCTTCTCTGATATAGTAACTGGTAATTTATAACAACCTTGGCTTGAATAATATGGGACTTTACACACCTGAATAGTTTCGGTACCTGTCCAAAACGGATTCTTTTTACCATTTATGTAATTATCCCTGAGCTTGTTATACACAATCACACAAAAAATTATCAATCCAATGACCTTAAAAACGTCTATGATGTCAGCCATATCAACCATTATATACTTCTGCTTGACAATTTCCAGTTAGTCAATGATGATCAAATTATAGAGTTATTCAGGGTAACAAATCCGATAACCACCAAAAATAAGCGATTGTTCTGGTGGTTTTTTTATGAGGAATCTATCATTTAGTAATTTATTAAAGGGATATACAAATCTCGGCCATGACGGTAAACGCTACCAGGCTACACAATACAAAAGGAAATATACCAGGCGCAGCTATTACTGCAGATTTACCAAACAGCAACTTGCTACCCTCAGGAAACTGCACAGGGTAAGTATGAGCGAAGCAATCAGGGACGCGGTTGATACTGTAACTGATATCTTATCTGTAGATCCGCACGCCATGGACAGAATGAAAAAGTATGAATAAGCGCTTAGAGGTCCGCTGTATCCCGCTCTTACCCTATGGGGCGGGAGACAGGGTCCCTCTGACTGCTTTCATTCCTGAAAAACTTTATCAGCTGAGGGACCCGACAAAATGATTACCTTACTCAAAAAACTTTACCTTGTAGCAATAGAGCTTGAGGAAACCACCGACATGAAGAAAGAAGCCGCAGCCGCAAAACAGAAGATAGCTGATATCTGGAATGAACTGAAACTTGAAAGAAAATATGGAAGCACTAATTAAAGCCCAGATCCAATCCTTAAAGGACCAGAACTCAGAACTGTCCCAGAAGCTTTCTGAAATGGCAAAACTGATCCGCAGCATAACTACCAACAAACAGGAAAGGGAACGGCTGGTTGATCAGCTGACCGCGGAGGTATTCACTAAAACCCAGGAGAACCGACAGAAGATCCTTGAACTGGAAAAGCAACTTAATAAAGAATATTCTGGACTATGAAACAATATGTTTTCCGTGTCATTCTTTACCTCGTCTCTTTTTATTCCTGCTGGTATCTATCCTCTATTAGTATTAACTATCTCCTTCATATAGTCTTAAAGTAGAAGACTTCGGAATTCAGGCAGCGCACGTAAGATAGTAGCCAGTAAGAATTGATTCCAGACTTCGAGTTTCAGGCTGAGCAAGTAGTAAAGTGGCTGTGATGTTTAGGAAGAGATTAGTGTGTATTTGTATTTGTTTCCCCTGTTTTCCCCGCCTGATCCCAATTGCAGCTTTTTTGTTCAGTATGTCAATGTTTAGCAAATGTCTAGCGATTGTTGAGCATAATAAACCAGGATCCAGGTATTAAGGTGCGGGGGGTGGGAACGGTAGGGGTGGTGGGGATACGGGTTGCGGCTGGTAGCACGGGTGCGGGTGGCAGGCTGGCAGAAGCTAACCCCCTGGCTGTAGACTACGGGTAAAGGGGAGAGCTTCTAGTAGTACACCTGCTCGGTGCATATAAAGTATTTACCTGATCCCGTGCATTCACTCCTGTTCTTAGAGGCCTTCTCAGCCTTTCAGATCCTTTTCATGATTACTTATACCTTTTCATAATTTGAAAAGGTTTTGGGGCATATTTACAGGCAGGATAAAAGAAAGTTTGACCCCCTGCTGGCGCAGTACAAGTACCCCCAAATTGAAAACCCTTCCAAATTTTTCCAAGGTTTTTCCAAGTTAACTAAACAATTATTTTGTGTAATAATAATATTATGGCTCTGATTTATTTTGATAAAAGTACCGTTCCGTCCTTATCATCATTACAGCTTCGGCTTAGACTGTTCAAAGAACATAACAGAACAAACATAACAAGGCCTGTTGCAGTCTTTGTTGTATTGATTATCATCAATATTATTGCCTATCAGTTTAATTTTTGCCTGACTTCAAAATCATCAAATGCCGACTGCTCGCAGTTTCCTGTATGGGCGGTGCCTTTTATTATGGCGGTTGCGGTTTTTATTGCTGGCGGTGTTGAGTCTTTCAAGTATTTTATAATCCCAGATAAGGAGATTATCGATATAGTCGAGAAGTTGAATAGAGAACCTATTCAGCCTTAGTTTTCTTAGGCCTGCCTCTCTTCTTTCCCTGCTTAGTCATATTACCACTCCAGTTTGCGTACGCGCTGTCCATGGATGCAATCTCCCGCTGGATCATAATCTGGATCTCTTCCCTGGTGTATTTCTTGCCTCTAAGATACAAGTTGATGAGTGACTTGTGCAACATTGAGGTCCAGTACCTCTGCTCCCTGCCTGTAAGCTCAGAAATCTTCTTTCTGTACTCTATTATTTCCTTCTGCTGGTGCTCGAACTTCTGCTTCCATGTCTCTTCCTGGGTCTTATGCTTACTGGGTGCAAGAACGGTTTTATAGTATTGTTTGATGTATTCCTTGCGCGCCTTCTGGATGTGCGGCAGGGCAGCGTAGCAGTTCTGGCATAGGCCTTTTGCAACGTGCGCGGTTTTTGTTGTACCGCATTTCTGGCATGAATCGTACAGGCGGGCCCATCGTTTAAGTTTCATATGATATAAGATTATTATTTAATCGCTTCAGCCTCTTGTCTCTTTCTATTTTCTAATACTGCGTAAGCAGTTGAAGCTAATGTAACTGCTTCCATTAGTTTTTCTAATGTTTTTAGGTATAAAACATTGTTAGTATTATATTCTTCAAGCTTATTTGCATGTTTATAGTCAGCTTTATGACTAAAGTGATTGCGTAATGTATTTATCTGTTCAAATAGTTTACCTTCATATGGTGTAATGCTGCCCAATTTTACAGCTAGTTTAATTTTCTCGCTGAAAGATAAAGGTTGTAATACAAGATCAAAATATACGGAGAACCATATATCTGCTAATCCTAATACCTTTTTATGTGTAGCTGTCTTATAAACACTGTTCGTAATCTCATGATCCAGATGGTGTTCAATATCTTCATGTACTAATAAGGTATAGTGTCTTAAATCACGTAGCTTCTTAGTAAACTTTTGCTTGATAAATAAATTAGTAACTCGCTCATATTCTTTGAGTTTGTAGAATTGTTGCTGAATTAATGTTTTTGTATCCATAGTTAGATTATACCTTAGCATCAGAATTATGCTGAGGATACTCTGCTAATAAATTTTACCTCTTGCAATTTCTTTCGGTAGTCAGATAGGATGAGATTGTAAACACATAGCCCAGGCCAAGTTATCAAAACTACCTGGCCACAATAACAGACCCAAAGTCTGTTTTTTATTGGCAATTCTGGCGCTCGAACTTCAAACACTCGGGCGCTTTTTTATTCTTTGAGGAATGTTCGGGGGAAACATAAATATATGGGTATCTTGACTGATCTATACAACAAAGTTACAGGCAGAAATGTATTGCCTTCTTCTGGTGGGGTGACTTACATTCCATCAAATTTAGTTACTGTTACAGCTAAACCAGACACAAGCGTCTACCGACCAATTGTTACCCAGCCCGCAGTACTCGGAAATTCAACCTCATCTTCTGGAGGTTCAGGATCCAGCGGGAACAACTATCAAGTGGGTGGGTGGTATGGCGGCAGGCAATGGGATGGATCCCGTTTTGGTAATCCAGGGGAAGTAATTGTCGGCGGCAGTTCTAACAACAGCCAGAACTTCAGCTCAACCCCCAGCATGGACGGAGCAGTCTCGACCCCTCAAATTGATTATGACGCCTTGTTTCAACCAGGATTTCAGGCTCTCCAGGATCAGGAAAAATACCTTCAGGACGTGGAATTTCCTCAAGCTTCGGCAGATATAGAAAAAAACAGATTGAAGCTTAATTCAGAGCTTACAGACTACGAAACCTCAGCTAAAACCCAGACTGAGGCAGATAAGACAGCTCTGACCACCTCTCGGGATTCAGCTTTATCAGATGCAGTTAAAAGCTATAACGCTCTCAGGCAGCAGAGAAATGCACGGTTCGGATCTGCAAGCTCGGCTGGTGAAGCTGTCGGGGAATTGGCTCAACAGGAATTTTTCAGGTCCCAGGGAAATATCCAGGGAACATACCAGGAACAGATGGGCCAGATCATGCAGAAGGCATCAAGTCTATATACTTTCCTGACAAAGAAAAAGACTGAGATTGATACTGAAGCCCAGAACCTGCTTACCCAGGCGCGGAATGAACTTACCAAAAGACTGATGGATATTTCAGCTCAAAAAGGCATGTTGGAGCAGGCAAAGAGTCAGGCCAAGATCCAGGCGCTGAATGATGCAATCAATTTCTCAAGGAATATCAACCAGATGAAAATTGCCGCTCAGCTTGAACTGGATACATGGAAACAACAACAGGAGGAAGTTCTGAAGACTAACTGGCAGCAATTAAACCAGCAGGCAATCAATACCAATATCGGTTATGAAGATCCAGGCTATTCAGTAACAGCCCCAGGAAGTGCCTTATCCCAGGCTAACAGGTACAGAATGTATAGACCTGAGGAGGATGAGTACTCAACCGTTATCAATCCGTTTAATGTTTAGGATATGAACCTGCTACAACTTGTAAAAGCTACAGCCGACAAGGTATTGAAGCCCAAGCCTCAGACCCCAGCAATCCCCCAGGAGACCCGAGCGCGGATCCAGGGAATACTAAACCAGGACCTGGCAGCATACCGACCCCAGCCACAGCCAAACCCAGCTCCAAGGTTCTCAAACCTTCAGGAGGAGTACAATAGCTATACAAATCATCAACCTTCTGCTGGTAACTTCCTTTCAAAGCTTGTCAGTGACTGGAGGAATAGACCAGCAAACCAGCTCTGGAATAGATCCGCGGGACCTATACTTGGAAGTCTCTCAAAATCATTCCTATACGACCCCGAAAATAAGCGCTTATTCCCGTCCAGCCCTTTATATCCAGAGAATAGCTATGTAACCCCTATCAATGACATGCTTAAGCAATACGGCAGTCTTGAGAACATCCCACCAGAAGAGAAAAAGAAAATGATTGATATTGCAGTTGAACGCAGCCTTCCCCTGATTATGGGTACAACTGGCAACCTGACTCCATCCAGTGGTTTCAGGCAATCCGTACGGCGCGCAGTGCAGGAAAACTTTGAGCTTGCCCGCGTACGGTTGAGAAACATCCTTGCTTCAAAACCAGAAGTTGTTAAAAAGACAACCGTTTCTCCTGCAACTGAATTAAGCGATGATGTGATTGCTGGTTTTAAGACCTGGGTAAATAAGCGCAGGACTTCCGAGCTCTCAGGTACCCAGGTGAACCAGGCTTTCAAAGACCTGGACCAGCAGGGAATGAGTGTAATTGATGAGATCCAGAGCGGTGCAGCCAAAGGTGCGATCCTGGACGATCTAAGGTCTTTCTTTGATAAGAAGCACGCACAATTGAAAGCCTCAGGAATAGACCTGGGATACAAAAAAGACTATTTGCCCCAGTTATGGAAGGACCCGAAAGAGAAAGTCCAGGAAGTCTTAAGTAAAACCATAACCCGCAACCCATCATTCAGTTTCAGCTCAGTAATTGACTCATATAAAAGTGGAATTGAAGGTGGCTTGACACCCAGATTCACCAAAGTCTCAGACCTGGCGGGATGGTACCAGAGCTCTGTCCAAAAGACCCTGGCTGACAGAGAGTTTTTCCAGATGCTTGAGAAAAAGGGATTGATTGTCCCCGAAAGCGCAGCCCCCAAAGGTTGGCAAACAATAAAAGCTGAAGGATTCCCTGTTAATAAGGTTATTACAGAAGGCGGTGGGGAAGCTCTAGAGCACTATAGTACATTCCCGAAGCTTGCAGAGGCAATTGATAATTACATGACTAATCCTTCGGGCCCGCTTTCAAAGTTTGCTAACTTTGTTACCCAGGTCAAGAACCTAGGTCTTTCTGCTGGTGTACCTAAGACCAGTTTGAACGCGCACGGTCTGAACCTGTACTCGCGAAATATTTTATCCGCTAAGAATCCCTTAACAACTGCCTGGCGGACAACTCGATGGTGGTTCAAACCAGAATCAGCTCAAACCTGGGTAAGACAGAACCTGGACAAGGCGCGGTTTTACTCAAACCATGGCTTAACCTTGACTACTGAGGACGCTGCATTCTCCCGACCGATTGAGGCAATCAAAGGAAATCTTTTCCAGAAATCAAAAGCACATCTTATCAATATCTTTAATGACTGGTTCGAGACTCCTCTATTCAAACAGACTGTTACAGCCGTAAAAGTGAACTACGTGGATCAGCTCTATGATGACTTAGTTAAGAGCGGAATGGGATCTGATGAGGCCGCAAGTCTGGCAGCCAAAACTGGAAACAACGTTTTTGGAGGTCAAAACTTGGATGAACTGATGAGGAATAAAGATACTCAGAACCTCTTAAGAAGCTTGTTTTTAGCGCCTGACTGGTATGAATCGGCGGTAAATATTGCAAAAGGTACCACTCAGGGATTATTACATCCCCGATCAGCCCAGGGCATGGCTTATCGGACTTTTGCGCGGAACTTCTTTTTCAGTTACTTAACCCTGAACCTGACTAATAAACTGCTTTCTGGACACTGGATGTTTCAGAATGACGGCACGAACCGTAAGTTCCAGCTGGACCTGGGAAGCTATACAGCAGACGGCCAGAAGCGCTATCTCCAACCATACGGGACCAGTGTCGACATGATCAGAATCCCTTATGAGGTGGCAGCGGGATTGCTTAGTGGCAATACGGGGGCGGTTGTAAGACCGATAGCAAACCGATTAAGCATGCCTGCTGGTTCTGCCTTGCACTTGATGGCGAATGTTGACTACCTCGGCCGTCCAATTTACGGATCAGACAGGTACGGGAACCCTATCCCGATCAAAACACAGGCAGGAGGAATTGCCAATGAACTACTTTCAGGACTTGGCGTCCCATCCCAGGCTAGAGCTGGAATAGATCTGGTTACTGGTAAAAGTAACGCTGAACAGTTCTTTGCTCAGTTGACCGAAGCCCCGCTCAAATACAGCAACCCGACCAATACCAAAAAAGAGAAAAGCAAGCTTGCCCTTATGCAAAGCGCGGGACTAAGTGGCCAGGAGATCTACAAAAAGATGACTGAACCTTCTGTTGGTCCTGATCCTCTTTCCCAGGCTATCAAAAAAGAATCAGACCAGAGTAAGCGATTAGAGCGAATCAGGGAAATCTACTCTCTTGGTCTGGACACGAGTAAAACAGAAGCCCTGCTTCAGAAAGAAAACATTAATCCCCTTGAGGCAAAAATGGAAATGGTTAAGACTCTGGGAATTGAAAACGGCAGCAGGCCCGAAATCATTCAATCAATGCTTAAGGGGCTTACGGGTGAAGAGTACCTTCAAACTGTAGCAGAACTTATGAAGGCTAAAGTATTAACCAGCGGTGTGATCAGCTACTTTGAGGATAATGGCATTCTGGACAAGAATCAGGCCGACAGACTCAAAGCAATGCTCAAACAGCTCAAGCCTTCAAGCAAGAGTTCGGGAACTGGATCAAAGCGTATTAAGCCGCTCACACCCAGAAAGATATCGGTAAGCATTCCAAGGTTACCAGCATCAAAGCCAATAGCCGTCCCAACTATCAAACCAATATCAAGTTACAAACCAATTGAGACAAGGCTCAAGCCGTTACAACTGCCAACCTTATGAAACCAAAACTGACAAAAAAGTGTGTTGAATGCGGGTGTGAGTTTGTACAGAAACCGCATGAAAGCTGTCCGAAGTTTTTGAAGAGACAATTTTGCTCAATTATTTGCACAAGAAAATATTTCAAGAAACACAATGTAGGCTTTTTTAATAAGGAGGTTACTAATAATTATTACTATAACGATAAATATGACTACAGAGAAAATTGCGAAACCGATTATTAACACCCAGATACCAGCAGAAGAGAAGGAACCGACTGAAGAGCGGGTTCCAATTAAGACGGTTGAGGAAAGTCCAGCAAGACAAGAGAAAAACACAATTGTCCCAGAGCTCAAACGTCTCAAGTCTGGTGAACACTGGGAATGGGAATGGCTCGGTCCAGCTCAGGATGATCCGCTTTTCCAGGTTGCGCGGGATGCACTGAACATTGCAAGTACAAACTATGAAGATTTGAATAGTATTGCTGAGATTGGAAAAATGGCAATAACCATGGTTGGGGATACGCCCGAAACTTTGTACAAGTTCTTACGCCAGGAACTTAGCCATATTCCCTCTAATGGTGATCCTATCGTAAGTTTACGCCGCAATATGGAGATTTTATATAACAGTCTACTGAATGGAGGTGAGTAAGATGTTTTTCATGAAATCACGAAAGAAATCACAGCCAAATGAACGATTGCTGAAGTCAACCAAACAGCAAACCAACAAAACGGGAATTATTTCAAACCCGTTATCAAAAAAGCTTGAAACATTTGAAGAAAGCAAATCAAACCCAGTGTACTGGGTTAAATAAAAATAAACAGAAAGGAGAAAATATATGACTAACAACATAAGACGGGACGGCTCTCATAGATGGGAGAATACCGAGTTGCTTTATAAAAGAATTAATGACGCTGAAAAGGCAGAGCGCGCAGAGCGGCAAGCTCAGGAATCTGCTACCAAATGGCAGACCAAAGCGGAATCAGCTGAAGAGGCGGCTTTAATATCCCGCATTGACCGTGCCAGCTATGGTGATTCAGTTAATAAAAGAGTCCAGCAGGCGCGCGCTGACTTTGAGAGGGAACAAAAAATCTCGGAGCGTTTGCAGGCAAAGTTTAACCCGAACCGTGGTCAGAGTGTTGAAGACTTTGAAGAGGAGTTGGGTAAGTGGAACCGACAGGCACAGCAGATCATTGAAAATACACGCTGATATGAAAGCAATTCAAATAGACCCGTATATTTCAGACTACAACCCGAACAAAATCAAGGCAATACAGATCCGCTGTGAGAATTGCGATAAGCTTTTTGAAATACCGAAGGATGTATTTGAATTACTGGACAAGCGGGGAGCAATACCTTCCCGCTGTCCAGACTGTCTGCTGAAGTGACACGATCCAGCCAGAGGTTCTTCCCCGTGTACCTCCTTTCAGCCTCTGGCTCGATGGTGTTATCGCAGTACAAAAGTATATTTCTGCTATTGACATACTATAACATATTATACTGATACTACGCTCTAATTATTGACAGAAAGGCTGATCCGTGGTATAATGCGCTTAGTTTGAAACAATCAAACTGGGGTATACTGAAGCTCAATAAGACCTTTTTGGGGTGCTGTTGTATTGAGAGCTTCAGCACAGCACTACCCCAGAGAGGTTTTTTTATTATAAGCTAAAAATAGGAACAACCATTTTAGCCAATCATAAGGGGGAATTTATTCCTTTTAATGGTTGGCTTTTTTTGTGGGGTAAATATGAAAATACAAGAACAGTTGGTTTACAGCCAGAAACATCCCAATATCAGCATCTATGTTGATAAGTTCCAGTGGATCCTCCAAGTGAACAACGACCGTGAGCGCTGCTATTTCCCAACCCTGCAATTGTTACTGGATGAACTTGCGGAACGGATATTCAGAAACAATGCCAAAACCATCAAAACTCTAGCTGAGCTTGGGGATCTGATAACTGAAGTCTATGCGCTTAATACCAAGGTATCTAAGAATGTGAATCTAATTGCGCCAAATGCTCTTAGACAGGCGCTGGAGGCCAAAGCTGGCAATGATACCAAAACAGGTAATAAGTGAGGTTATAGCTCTTTAATAGGAATAGAAGGTGGAGAAGGCGGCCTGGTTCTGCCCACGGGCGCTACTGGACCGTCCTCTCTGGCTTTTATAACCCGAGTCTTTACTCGGCCTAGTGCTTAAAACCCAGATCCAAACCCTAGATTCTGCCTTCCAGTACACGCTAAAGCTGGAGGGCAGGACGCAAAACAACATTACAAAATATTTTATAACTCATTATTCGAGTTATGGAAAGGCAAAAAAAAGAGCCTGTCCGCTTCTCGCAAAAGCAACGGACAAACTCTTTGAACCAAACATATGAATGATAGCACGCAACTTAAAAATTTCACACTGGAGACTTTAGCAATAGTAAACTCCATCAATGACAGGAAAAACGTCATCCCCTACAGAAAAGATCTCAACCAGTTTACTGGTTCCATGGCCGCCTCAATCATGGTTCAGCAGATGATCTACTGGTCAAATATAAGCAACAATGAAACATTTTATAAGTTCATGGCACCTTGCAAGCATAGGTTGTACAAAACGGGTGACAGCTGGTGTGAAGAATTGGGAATATCCAAATGGGATCTTTCCATGATCCTGAAAAAAATCGGGACCAAAGTAACCAGGGGGACTAACTTTGACAAAGTATTTGCCAGATCAATGAAGCTATTTAAAGAATACAAGACCGACAAAACAAAGCTTAATGAGGCGCGGAAGTATCTGATCATCTACAGAAAGGATGATGACAATATTACATGGTGGTATTTAAATATCTACCTCCTGGCAGATATGGTAAAAGATGTTTACCAGGAAACCCGCCTGCTAACAGGCACGAAATTAAGAAACTTAATTTCGCGAAATGAAGGGACTCGATTTCCCTTACTTACAGAGACTACTACAGAAAATAATGAGAATGCCGATTTCGGGAAATCGGAAAGTGTTAGTTCTTTTTGTTCTGCTGGCTCTATTCCCTTACCTTGTCCAGAACCCCGAAGTGCTGATGGGGACAGTACCAACAGGAAGAAAATCCAGGCATACCCCTGGGGAATTTACAGGGATAGAGTGCAATCCGAATATTTGAGGGGAATAATTGATTGTTTTATCGGTAAATATGAAGAGGAGAGAGGTCAGAGACATCCGAACTATAAAGCTGATCAGTGGGAAAAGTGCATAGAATCAATACGCAGGTTTGATGAAAAAGAAAATGTTGAAGCCGAATATTGGCAAAATATGATTAATGAGTACTTCAGGACTGACTATTCAGATTACGGGGCCGACTACAGATTAATGCATTTCTGTTCTAATGGTGTTTTGGAGCGCAAGCTCTATGACTCAATGTAAGCAAGAGGGACCACGTAGCGCGATAGTTTGTTGTGGTCCCTCAATGTGTAAAGCCTCGGTTGATGAAATCAGCAGTTCTTTACAAATTCTCCATGGATTAACCATTTTTTATCAAACTATTGCATCATTTGTCAAATTAATCAGTAAGCGCTTATTTAGAGTTTTCAATTTCTTTCCACATTATTGGTACGCTCTCAGCAGATAAATGGCTTCCACATTTGCTACAAAAAAATAATTCATTACTATCATTCCTGGTCATCAAGTTGAGAATTCCTTCCTTTTTCCAACAAATTGGGCAATTAACAGAAACTGTTTTATCATCAATATTTACCATATGCCTCCTTTTATGTAGTTAAGATAATTAAAATGAAAATTAGAAATGTTACAACTCCAACCAGTTCCCATACGCCACTATGGCTATTGGCATATTTAATAAAATCTTGGGCTAGTTTGAAAATGGCTAATAATGCGCATAATCCAAAAAATAATATAATTGCATATACTTCAATACCCCAACCTTTATACTCTTTTATTGGGGGTGTTTGGTTATTAATAGCTGCCTTTATTACAGGAGCTGGCGTAGGGGGTGCATACCACTTTGGTACTTCAACTTTCCAATAAACTACGTTTGACCATACATTACTTATTCCTACCTTCAAATTTGCATAGTATGTACCAGGATATATGTTTGTAAAAGTCCACCTATTAGTCATTGTGTCAGTGACTGGACCTGGATCTCCACCAGCTACCTTCTGAAGTGCTATAGAATAACCTGTATTACCTGCAACATTATCCCAATTCATTAAAATATTAAATGTTTTACCATCACTATTAGGAGTATATGAAAAATTAGCAGTTATATTTGGTGCTTTAGGTTGGGGATTGTAGTAGACGGGGGCAGGCGCGGGAGCATAATAGCCACAAGTGCAGCTAGGACTTAAAGTACCATCACAACATAGCTTTCTTCCTCCTGAACATCCACAAACACCATCATGCCAAGAACAACAGCCACTTTGTGCTAGTATAGGCAGGGTAAAAAAAACTACCCATAAGGTAGTAAATATAAATATGGTAAGTCTTTTGAATAGTTTCATATTAAGGTAAACTTTCACAGGGAACCCCATCCCCGACACCTACGGAATCTAGCTTCATTGGATCATTATTCGCTGAAAACCCGCAACAATTAAAAAATGAGACAGCCTCCGCATGCGATGCAAAATCTGAGCAATCACGGTCAGGACCACCACAACTATATTTGCATCCTCCGCTAGGTTGCTGGACTATTGGGGCAATAGGTGCGGTTTGTGTTACTGGTTTGGGGGTGTATGTAGCAGCCTTTACAGTTGGGGTGGGTGTATTCCAGTTATCACATACACTACCCCACAAGCCTTTCTTTTCTTCCATTGCCAATCTTTGAGCTTCACGAAGCCGATCCTGGTATTTTATATCTGGTGGGTAGGAGTTTGATTGGGCATATCCTTCCCGAACTAGGTACTCATTGACCATCACTCCATCTATATACACGTATCGTAATAGCCGACCATATTTGTCAGTCTCTGAATCATCTTTTTCAATTTCTATCTCTTTGTTTAATACCAACTCCTTATTTTTATCTGAAGCTTCTTTCCCGTAACAGCCTACGGGTTGGCTAGGACTTACGGTTTCGGGTGTATCAATACCGATGTACCTCAGCGCTTTCCCGCCTGCAACTTTTATAGTATCCCCATCAGTTACGCTAATGACTTTCACTTTTTCTCTATTTGTTGGTTCTGGTGTTGAAATGATAGTTGGGATGGGTGTAGGCTCTGGTGTAGCAATCCCAGATGCTATTTGATCAGTTTGGGGAATGATTGAATCTTTTGCTTTTTCAGCTTCACTCGTAACCGATTGCTGAGTTTCAGTCTTTTTTGGTGTATCTGGAGCAAGTACCCCGATACCAACAAATGATGCAATGAACAAGCCGCCAAATATACCAGCCCATTGCTTGCGACTAAGATCAATTGGCTTGAGGTTTGAAACAAGTCTATTTATTAGAGAGGGTTTAATCAGTGAAACTAGAAGAGCAATGGGGGATATTAAGAACAATAACACTAATTCAATTAGTATAAGAGTTTGAAGCATCAAATATAATTTATACCTAATCTTTAAACCTTGCAAGTCTTATCCTGGAGATCTATATTAAACCTATGCGATCAAATATTCCCCAGTGCCCATATTGCCTAGCAATCCAAACCTCTACCAGGGAAGGGGATGTGAAGTGCAGTAAGTGCAAGCAGGAATTTGAAATCCAGTTCGTTGATGGTGTGTATTATAACTTCAAGCTTTCAGACTGCGCACATAGTAACCTGGTTAAAAAGCAGATGCCGCTCAACCCAGGCCAGACAGTTGATTACTGCATGGACTGCGGGCACCAGGTGATTGCTCACTTTGCCGCGCACTGATTACCTCCCTTCCTTAACTTTGATAACAATCTCATTCTCATTCTTTACCACTTTCATAGTTAACATTCCATCATTCTCAATAGCGCTTTTTACTATTGATTCAATATATTCAAACTTATCCGAAGCTTTCAGGGTCTTTCTCACCAGCGGACTGTACAGGTTCTGTGTCTTGGCCAGGTCCTGACAGCTGAACTTTGAGTATACGTTAAGTGTCAGGCTCGGGTTTGTATGTCTTAAGATCTTGCTGGTCTGGGCTAGGGGGGCTCCTGCACTCAATGTACTGGTTGTGAAGACTTTTCTCAGCGAATGGCAGGTGATCCGATAGTTAACCTTGAGCTTCTTACAGCCTCTTTTGAGCACCAGGTTGCATGTTTCGGCAGTAATCGGGAATACTCGTGCTCTGTCGGTCCTGCCGCGCATAGCCTCCACCATATCAGAGGGCAGGGGAAGTAAATACCAACTTCCGCCTTTACCATACACATGATAACTCGGGACTTCTGAGTCTGGGTAGAGATGCTTACCTTTAAGGGATAGCAGTTCGCTGATTCTTAAGCCTGTACGCAGTGCAAAGCGCAGGCCCAGCTCCATTTCCTTCTTAATGGCCTGATTGCGTGCATTGTCCCCTGGACCTGCCTCACAGCCTGCCAGAATGATCTGTTCAGCCGTTTCCATGGAAGGCAGGCTTTCAGGCTCAGCATCCCCTTTGATTCGGGCCAACTGGATTTCCTTTGTGAAGTTCTGGTCCGCCTTAATGTATTTGCGCCGCTCCAGGAAGTTGAGAAAACTTTTAATCACTTTCCGCTCACAATTCACCGAAGTGTACTTCCAGCCGTTGGCCGTAAGCTCGCTGAAGTATTCGCGCGCAGTTTTGATTGTAAACGGGCGGCATTTTAGAAAAGCATAGTATCTGAAGAGAACCTCCTTTCTGCTTTTCTGGGTTTTAGGGGAGAGATTGAGCTCGGTACATTCCGAGATGTACTCACTTATGTATTTGTGTAACAGAGAACCAAAGAGTCTCTTGTGCATAGTAAGCCTCCGCTGTTGCGAAGTTACTGCACAAGTGGCAAGAAGATGCCGAGGGCGCAAAACAATTACAAAGCTGTAATGTAATATTGTAATGTTAGATTGTATTATCAATCTAATGGGCGGGGTGTATGGGACTCGAACCCACGACCTCTCGCGTGACAGGCGAGCGCTCTAACCAACTGAGCTAACACCCCTTGTAAAAAGGACGGAATGTTAAAATTAGCTCAGTGCTACGCCTGTATTTCCGCGTGACAGGCGGGCGCTCTAACCAACTGAGCTATCGCCCCAAATAATGGGGTATTAATCTATTCAATTTTCAAACAAGCCTTCGTTCAACTGATACAACTGGCTCACTTCGTGAAGCTTCGGGTACTTCGCTTCGCTCGGCTACCGTCCCTTAATAAATAAGGGATATTCTCTTTTAGATGTCAATTCAATTCAATTCCATTCTAATCAACTGATCCAGTGCGCTTCGCTTACTGGAGGCTCGCTTTACAGATCTTATACTGTCCCCTCTGAGTAATTAAGGGGAAATACTAGTTGTTAATCCAAATTTCATAATTGGACTGTAGTATTATATGAAAATCAGACAATTACTACAAGTGAGATTATTGTGTTAACATATTAATATAAATAGTTTTGGAGCTATGCATTTGCATAGTATTTGTATGAGTATTTTACTTATCCTACTAATCATTGCAGCTATAGCCGTATTCTGGCTTCTTACAACATACAACAAGTTTGTTGCCTTAAAAACACAGATCGAAGCCTCAATTCAGGAGATAGGTAACCAGCTTAAACGTCAAACTGACCTTATCCCTAATTTAGTTGAAAGCGTTAAAGGTTATATGCAGCATGAGACACAGATTTTTGATAAGTTAACCGAAGCGCGAAAGATGGTTATGGAGGTAGTCAGTAAAAAAGGTGATAACGCTCAAGCTTTGGTAGATGCCAGCACACAACTGCAACAAGCCATGGCCCCTATTCGTGCAGTTTTGGAATCAAATCCGCAGATACAAGCAGCTGGTCCAACTCAAAACCTGATGGGAGAGCTACGGGATACAGCAGATAAGGTCATGTACGCAAGACGAACCCTGATCGATCTTACAGCAGACTACAATATGATGGTGGTTCAAATGCCAAGCAATCTTGTAGCTACATTGTTTAACTTCACCAAACAACCAGGATTAAAGCTGGCAGATATGGATGAAGCAACCAGTGTAAGTACTGAGGAAACAAAGAGCCCTAAAGTATCTTTGAATTAATTAGTTGTCATGCTGGTAGAATTGCATAGGAGATGTTGTGCTCCAAAATATTATTTTATGGACTATGATTTGTAATGCAACTTCACAATGACAACATATTTTTATGCAGAATATTTATGAATCGGTAAATTCAAACAAACTTCGGTCGAATGTTATCGTTGTTCTGTTCGCACTGTTTGTTGGTGTAGTAGCCTATATTATTGGCCGCGCTATGGATTATGGACCAGGTTTTATTGGAATGGCCATGATATTTGGAGGCCTGACCAGTTTTATTAGCTATTGGTACAGCGATAGAATAATCTTGGCATTATCAAAAGCAAGACCGGCAACTACACAAGAAGACAACTATTTTGTATCAGTTGCTCAAAATCTAACACAAGCGGCAAGACTACCAATGCCAAAATTGTATGTTATCGATGATAGTGCTTTGAATGCATTTGCTACCGGCAGAGATCCTGAACATGCAGTAATTTGCTGCACAAGCGGATTACTTAGACGTCTTGATAGAACAGAGCTAGAAGCGGTCGTGGCTCACGAACTGTCACATGTGGGTAATTTTGATATGAGGCTCATGTCTGTTGTGGCTATAATGGTAGGATTTGTGACACTACTCGCTGACTGGTTTCTTCGTGCTTCTTTTTGGGGAGGGAGGCGAAAGGATAATGATCGTGAAGGAGGGCAACTGCAAGCCATATTTATGGTCGTTGGGATTGTTCTTGCCTTACTATCGCCTCTTATCGCACAGTTGATACAACTTGCTCTATCACGAAGACGCGAATACCTCGCAGATGCAACAGCAGTAAAACTAACAAGGCAACCTTCCGGTCTAATAAACGCCCTTACCAAACTGTCATCTGATGTTGAACCATTGGAAGCGGCCAATAAGGCAACCGCCCACCTATACATGGTCAATCCTCTCAAAAATCGCCATGATGGTATCGGTTGGTTTGCAAACCTGTTCTCCACTCACCCCCCGATTGAAGAACGAATAAAAGCACTTCAGGCTATGTATTAGTCAATTATTTCTCTTATTTTGTAAATTTGCTGTGTATTTTATATATATCGTATAACTTATCTCCAGGTGATAAAATACCTCCGTTATTTTAATAATATAAAATATTATGTTTTTGGGAGAATCTGATCAAATACTATTTGCTAGAGTAGATACTGCCAGATATTCAAGAACTGATTTAGATGGGCTATTAGAGCTTCGTTTAACTTGGTTAGCACAACAAGGTAACCTTACACAAGGACAGGCCAATGAAATTCAAGAGTTGGAAGATTTGATAAATAGACCTACTAAACTTGGATATAAAAAATTTATTGATAGGCTACTTCTAGAAATGGAACCTAAACAGGGTGATGTATCTGGTGGAAATAGAACAGTTGATGCATTATTAAATTTGCAAATTGATCTGGGGCTTGTATAAATAATTTATTAAACTTAATAATATGAATGTAATTACAAGACCTCCGCAGATGACTGATCTTCCTAAGCTGTTGCAATTTATTAATGATTTGACAGATGAAGATGTCATGATAGCAAGTGCTCGCAAACAAACCCTTCAGGAAGAAAAGGAATGGCTTACTAACGCTCTAGAAAAGATTACACACAAGGAAGAGGTTTACTTACTCGCATTTGATGAACATAACAATCTGCTTGGCACTACCCACATTTTTAAAAAGAAAGGCAGATTAAGCCATATTGGAACACTTGGAATTTCTATAGCCAAAATTGCAAGGGGTAAGGGTTTGGGAAAATTACTAATGACAGAAATTATTGCTATTGCCCAGAAAGAGCTTGGAATAGATATGGTGACATTGACCTGTTTTTCTATAAATGTGCCCGCTTTACGGCTGTACAAATCACTGGGATTTACGCAATTTGGATTGCTGCCAAATGCCTATGAATATCATGATGCTAGGGTAGATAGGGTGTATATGTATAAATTACTAAACTGAATTTCTTTTTAAAAGCTGATACCTCTTTCATTTATTCTTCAAATCTAAAGACTTATACTAGAAACATAACCATTTTTAACAAAGGAACGAATTATATCGTTTCTTTACGTATTTATGCTGACTGACCAATCGATCCAGATAGATTATGGAAAAATTGAACAAAGAGATATCTCAGCTTTCGACAAACGATTGACTAAAAAATTAGAAATCCTAAACAAGCACTTGAAATCATCTGATCCTGACAAACTAAAAATTCGGATCCAACAACCTAAGGAGAGCCAGTATTATGTCGACCTGACATTATTTAACAGCATTACTATCCATACTAACGGAAAGGGAAATAATGTAGTTATTGCACTGGAAAATGCCTTTACACCTCTTAAAGAAAATTTACTCCAACAACTTAACAAACAAAAAGATAAGCAGGCCGATAGAAGTCCGCGGCAACTGAGGTCCCAGACATTGAATCAGGCCTATGGTACGCTTCAAAATCTTGTCGTCACACAGGATATCAAATCTTTTTCCAAAGAGCTGCTACCCCTCTTAAAAGACCTTAAAGCATATATCTTTAGGCGTTTGAGATATGCTCACCTTATAGGGCTTGATAAGGACAGGACAGTTACGTCCAGCGAAGTATTAAACAAGACAGTTGAAACAGCATACAAACGATTTGATTCAAAACGAGTTGATGTATCTTTAGAGCATTGGTTATTTGCTATAGCCGATCAAATCTTAAGTAACGACCTTAAAGAAGCAGATTTTGAGTCTGCTCATATGGAAGACTGGGATGACTATGTGGACGCAGCTTTGTCAGATATGGATCAACAATTTACTATAAGTGCAGAAGGAAATCCTGAGATGGTTGAGGATCTCGACGATACGAATAATTCATTGAATATCGATGCAGAGCAAATGGGTTTTACTGTTAATTACATTGAAAACATGTCAAATAAAGATCAGGTTGTAAAGATAATGAAAGCTCTGTCAAAAATACCACCTTCAAAGCGAAAAATATTTGAATTACATGCCATTGAGGGGTTTAGTGAAGAAGAGATATCTAGAATTCATGGAATAAAACCAAAACAAGTTCAAGAAACAATTGATGAGGTACGTAAATCTGTCATGATACAACTCTAATACTAGCATGTATGGACCCAAATACCTGGACATATAAAACACAGGAAGCATTTTCTCAGGCATTGCAGCTAGCTGAAAACCAAGTAAATCCTGAGCTTTCTGACCTACACATTTTTGCAGCGCTTTTGCAAGATAGCGAGGGGATAGTTGTACAAACCTTATCAAGACTTGAAATAAACGCGGATCAGATACGGGAATCAGTTCAAAGCGCTCTTACTAAACTGCCAACCACTTCTTCGGTTCAACAACCAAACATATCTAGAGATCTAGCTCAGGTTTTTCAGGAATCTGAAAAACAAGCCAGAGATCTCAAGGATAGCTACCTATCAACCGAACACCTGCTCTTAGCACTCTCATTGACAGAGTGCCAGTCCCATAGTATACTAAACTCATACAATATCTCGTACAATCAGTTAAAGGAGAAAATTATGGACATACGAGGAAACGATCCTATTAGAGATCAATCACCAGAAGCAAAACAACAAGTGCTAGAGAAGTATACCCAAAACCTGACAATGTATGCTCGGGAAGGAAAGCTCGATCCAGTTATTGGCCGCAACGATGAGATCAGGCGCGTTATGCAGGTTTTATCACGCAGAACAAAGAATAATCCAGTTTTAATAGGAGATCCAGGCGTAGGTAAAACTGCAATTGCCGAGGGTCTTGCCCAGCGTATAGCGATGGGCGATGTCCCTGAAACGCTAAAAAATAAAGACGTACTTACATTAGATTTAGCAGCTATGCTGGCTGGAGCAAAATTCCGGGGTGAGTTTGAAGAACGCCTCAAAGCTCTGCTCAATGAACTTAAAAAGTCTCAGGGTAAATTTATACTTTTTATCGACGAGCTGCATACGCTTATGGGTGCTGGAGCAGCGGAAGGGGCAGTGGATGCTTCTAATATGCTCAAACCAGCTTTGGCCCGGGGAGAGCTTCGTACAATTGGCGCTACAACTGTTAAAGAGTACCGCCAGCATATAGAAAAAGATGCAGCGTTTGAACGACGGTTCCAACCAGTGTTAGTAGATGAGCCAACCATGGAAGATTCGATTGCAATTCTACGTGGTCTCAAAGAAAAGTATGAGATTCATCATGGTATCCGAATTACAGATGACGCGCTTATTGCCGCAGTTAATCTTTCTATCCGATATATTACTGACAGGCAGCTACCCGATAAAGCAATTGATCTTGTAGATGAGGCAGCGGCCAAGCTTAAAATCGAAGCAGAATCAATGCCAACCTCTTTGGATAAACTGCAGCGGGAAATAACTCAGCTTGAAATTGAGCAGAAAGCGTTGGAAAAAGAAAAGAATAAAGAGAAATTAGGAACACTGAAAAAAACTCTGGCAGATAAAAAGGAGGTTTTAGCGGGTCTCAGGCAATCATGGGAAAAGCAACGGGAACAGCTCAAAGGCTTGCGAGAAAGACGGGAAAAGATCGAAAAACTGAAAACTGAACTTGAAATAGCTGAGCGTGATGTAAACTTGGAAAAAGCTGCCAAACTCAAGTTTGGAGAACTGCCTCAGGTTCAGAAAGAATTGTCAGAAGCAGAAACAAAATGGCAGCAACTTCCTGAAAGTGAACGGATTGTCAAAGATGCAGTAACTGAGGAAGATATTTCCCAAGTTGTTTCCAGCTGGACAGGTATTCCTTCGACAAAACTCCTCAAATCCGAATCACAAAAATTGGCAGATCTTGAAGAAGAATTACACCAAAGAGTCATTGGTCAGGATGAGGCAGTTAAAGCTGTTGCAAGCGCTATTCGCCGCTCACGTGCTGGTCTTTCTGATGAAAACAGACCACTTGGCTCATTCCTTTTCTTGGGACCCACCGGTGTTGGTAAAACTGAGCTTGCAAAAGCATTGGCCCAGTCACTTTTTAATGATGAAAATGCGCTTATACGTATTGATATGAGTGAATACTCTGAGCAACACTCGGTGGCTAGGTTAATCGGTGCGCCTCCTGGATATGTTGGCTACGATGAAGGAGGACAACTGACCGAGCAAGTACGCAGAAAACCTTTTTCAGTTGTATTATTTGATGAAGTAGAGAAAGCACATCCGCAAGTTTTTAACACATTCCTACAGTTTTTGGATGATGGGCGACTTACTGATGGAAAGGGCAGGACGGTAAACTTTAAAAATACAATCATAATTATGACGTCCAACTTGGGCAGTACTATTATTCAGGATTATTACGAAACAAATCCTCAAGTAACAGATGATAAACGAAAAGAATTAGTAGATAAAGTCATGGACGTGGTCAGGCATAATTTCCGGCCTGAATTTATAAACCGTCTTGACGACATAATTATTTTCTCTGCTCTATCCCAACAAATGCTAGAGAAGATCGTAGATGTTCAGCTGAACATAGTAAGGGAGAGGTTATTAAAACAGGGAATTGGTATGGAGATTAGTGGTGATGTTAAAAAACATTTGACTAAAGCCGGATTTGATCCTCTGTTTGGCGCTCGCCCACTTAAACGGGTGATTCAAAATGAGATCTTGGATGAGCTGGCTTTGCAGATCGTGGAGGGAAAAATGGGTAAACGAACAACCGTTGAGTTGAAAAATGGAAAGGTTGTGGTAGGATAAAGGTATGACTACTCCCGAAGCCCCCGTTGATACAATTTGTGGTCAATATGAGGGTATACCTAATGATTTGCCTGCTGGACCTGATTATGGTTTAGTGAGTTATGTTTAGGGTGTTGCCTATTTCTCAGAAGTTCATATTTCAATGTCAACCGCTATTAAAGTTGCAAGTGAACCTGATTTACTTGCAAAAATTTTACCTAATGGTTTTAATCTCGTTCCAATACAAATTGGAGAACATAGGGAATACATTCTCTTTCCAAAAGAATCACCATTACAGGATTGTTAACCAAATACCTGATGTAGGTTTTATAACAATGCAATTAAAGTAGCGGCATACCGGATTGTCTAGCAATTTTATATAAAACCCAGTAAAATACCTGGGTATGGCAAATACTTCGGTAACACCCCCCACAATCACCATAAAAGACACGAAGCATATTGCTAATTTACTTCATTTACCTCTCTCTGATGAAGAGATTGAAACCTTAACCCCACAGCTCTCTCAAGCAGCCGAGTATGTCCAGGTATTACAAGAGCTAGACCTAACCGACACTCAAGAAACCAATCAAGTTACCGGACTGAAAAATGTGTTTAGAGATGATGTTATTGAACCAAGTCTGAGTCAGGAAGAGGCATTGCGTAATGCAAAACAAGTCAGTGAGGGATATTTTGTTGTTCCTGCAACGATCAATAAAGAATAATATGGATAAAAAGCTATATTCACTTACGTTAATCGAAGCGCTTGATGGACTTAAAAAAGGTCTGTTTACTTCGTATAAGCTAACCAAAGCTTGTCTTGACCGAAGCAAAGAGCTTAATTCTAAACTCAATATCTACCTGACCTTTAATGAGAACGCACTGGATGATGCAAGAAATGCTGATGAGTTGATTTCTAAAGATAAAGCAATATTTAAATCAAAACCTCTATTGGGTATCCCGTATGCGATCAAAGACAATTTTTTAACAAAAGGCGTACGTACAACTGCATCTTCAAAAGTATTAGAAGATTACATTCCTGTATTTGACTCAGCAATGAGTAAAAACCTAAAAAATGCTGGAGCGATTTTAATTGGGAAAACTAACATGGATGCCTGGGCACATGGCTCATCCACTGAAACCTCGGATTACGGACCAACTCTAAACCCATGGAACCCTAAAACCTTACCTGGTGGCTCATCTGGGGGGTCTACAGCTGCTGTTAGTGCTGATTGCTGTATATTCGCAATAGGCTCAGAAACCGCTGGCTCTATCCGTCAGCCAGCCTCCTGGTGTGGGGTGACTGGACTCAAACCAACATATGGCCGAAATTCCAGGTACGGAGCAATTGCCATGGCATCCTCAACAGACTCTCCAGGTCCTATCACAAAAACTGTCGAAGATTCAGCAATACTATTGCAAGTCACTGCAGGCATGGATCATAATGACGCAACGTCTATACCTGAAAAGTCATGGAGTTACAAAACGTTAGATATTGATACACCTTTGAGGATTGGAATCGTAACAGATTACTTTCTTGCTGATGCACAACCTGGTCTTAATGAAATCGTAAAAGAAACAATAGAAGTATTCAAAAAAAATAAACAAATTACAATTACTGAAGTTAGCTTGCTTGATCCTAAATATGCAATAGCTGTTTATACCATCCTTCAAAGAAGTGAAGTTTCATCAAACCTAGCCCGTTTTGATGGGGTCAGGTATGGAAATGATAGAAGCGTATTTGCAGCTGAAGCACGCAGACGCATGATGTTTGGAGCGTATGCATTGTCAAGCGGCTATTACGATGCATATTATAAAAAAGCTTTAAAGGTTCGTACAAAGATATTGGAAGATTTTAATCAAGCTTTCAATCAGGCAGATATTTTACTGGCACCAACATCACCCTGTACTGCATTGCCGGTTGGGTCTACTAAAGGACAAAGTATGTTTGGTGAAATGCAGGATATTTTGGTAGAAGCCAGCTCAATAGCCGGATTACCGGGTATCA
This sequence comes from uncultured Pseudomonadales bacterium, assembly GCA_964386355.1. Classification (GTDB taxonomy): domain Bacteria; phylum Patescibacteriota; class Microgenomatia; order UBA1400; family UBA1449; genus CAYLQQ01. Next base: position 10,716 of record CAYLQQ010000012.1, on the reverse strand, counting down.
ATGTGCCTTGCGGATTTATTGACGGATTACCTGTGGGCCTGCAACTTATCGGAAAAATGAGGGATGAAGAAAATATTTTGAAAATTGCTCAGTATTATCAGAGCAAAACAGATTATCATAAAAAAAGACCTCAAATATCAGTATGAGCAATATCAATAACATATCAAAGTATTTATCAGAGATTATGATGTTTTATAGAATACATCGTAATGGTCCGAAACTAGCTGGAGTCGTTGAGCCTGACATATTAGCCAGTCATGTAGTTATTGCTTCCCAGGTTGCTTATATACTTGCACAAATGGAAGGTGCTGATCCGAACAAATGTGCTGTTATGTGCCTTTTTCATGATAACGGAGAGATTCGTGTAAACGACCAGACAAAGATTGGAGCCAGATACTATGACTCTAATGATGCAGAGGGAAATGCACTTGCTGAGCAGATTTCAAGACTTTCTAAAGATCTGCAGAATACTATCAATACCTATTTCAAAGAGTTTACGTACCGAACAACAAAAGAGGCGGTAATTGCTAAAGATGCTGACTTGATTGCAACGGCAATACACGCAAAACAAATGGTTGAAAAAGGATATAAAGGCATGCAGAATTGGATTGATAATGTTAAAAAAATGGTAAAGACTGAAAACGCAAAACAGATAATTGAACAAATTGAAACAATGGAAGACTTTACTAATTGCTGGTGGGAAGGTCTAAAAAAGATTTAAATGTATGTCTGATTACACACCTATCATTGGCCTAGAGATCCACGTCGAGCTAAAAACCAAGAGTAAGATGTTTTGCGGTTGTGACGCTCACCATTTCCAGGTAAAACCCAATACGCATACCTGTCCAGTTTGCTTAGGATTACCAGGAGCTTTGCCTGTACCAAACCGCAAAGCAATAGAGTGGTGCCAACTGATTGGAATAGCTCTTAATTGCCAACTCGCCAATCAAAGTAAATTCGACCGGAAAAACTATTTTTATCCAGATCTCTCTAAAGGTTATCAGATATCCCAATTTGACCAGCCACTATGCTTTAAGGGACAGTATGGATTAGAGAGCAGTAAGCAAATCGGTATTACCCGTGTCCACATGGAAGAAGATACGGGTAAAAGTGTGCATAAAACCATCAATGGAGATAGGGTAACACTCATTGATTTTAACCGTTCAGGCGTACCTCTAGTTGAGATTGTAACTGAGCCTGATTTCCGTAATGCTGAGGATGTAGATGAATTTTTGAAAGGTTTGCAAAAAATTATCCGCTTTTTGGGGGTCTCTGATGCTGACATGGAAAAGGGAAGCATGAGGTTGGAAGTGAATATGTCACTTAGTAAAGATCCGAATTCTTTACCAAATTATAAAGTTGAGGTCAAAAACATTAACTCATTTAGGTATGTTAAAAAAGCGATCGAGTATGAGCTAAGGCGTCAAGCTGAAATCTTAGAAGCTGGTGATACTCCCAAACAAGAAACTCGTGGTTACCAGGAAGACGTAAATAAAACAATTTCCCAGCGCTCAAAAGAAGAGGCTCAGGATTACCGTTATTTCCCTGATCCTGACATTCCTCCTATGGAATTTGGTCAGGTAGATTTAGATGCGCTAAAATCAAAATTGCCTGAATTACCTCAAACAAAAATTAAAAGGTACCAAAATGAATACGATCTTGACAAGGAAACCGCTGCATTTCTAACCGACACACCAGATATTTCAAGATATTTTGAAGAAACTGTAATGCTCGCAAAAGATGTGATCGAACCAAAAACGGTTGCTAACCTGCTTAAAAATAAGCGAGTTGACTGGTATGAAGTAACCCCTGGGGATTTGATTAAACAAATTCAATCACAACAGAACACTCAAACAATGGATCAGTCTGATTTAGAAACGGTAATTAAACATGTTCTTGATGTAAATCCTGAAGTAGTTCAAAAGTATAAATCAGGTAAGACTGCAGTTTGGGGATTTTTAGTCGGTCAGGTGATGCGTGAAGCCAAAGGTAGAGCTGACGCAAAACAAGTTCAGATAACGTTGCAAGAATTATTAATGGGATAATTTCGTTATTTATAGCCAAGGGTTTTTGAAAACTACTCGTTTTAATGGTATAATTTATTAGTAGATGAGTTTCCTCTAATTTATTTAGTACTTCTTTTAGAATACTTCATACCCGTCTCATCTATAAAAAGTAATTTTACATCTAGGAGTTTGTGATGATGAAAATTTTAAACAGCCTCTGTGCTGATCTATATCTGGATGCAGCTATAAAACTGAACCTTGATTACGAAATTATTAACAAACACTGTTTGCTGTACCGAATATTTAGTAAAGATAAAGAGCTTATTTTTAAAAATGGCGCTTTGAGTCTCAATTCTCAAGTAGCAGTCAGAATTGCTAAAAACAAAAACGAGACTGCTTTGATTTTAGGATCTCACCAGATCCCGACCCCAAACCATAAATTATTCAGAACAAGAGCAAACGCATTGGATTATGCTCTCAAATGTCTTCGAAATAAGATGAAGATTGTTATCAAGCCAACTAATGGTAAGGGGGCTCATGGAGTTTACATAAATCCCAAAACAGAAAAGCAAATTAACAAGGCGATTGCAGAAGCATTTTCTCAAAACAACCAAATCATGATCGAAGATTATATTAAGGGCAAGAATTATCGGATAACACTGTTTCGGGGTGAAATTATAGCCATTACCTGGCGACGTCCGGGATTTGTCATAGGAGATGGACAAAACACAATTTCTCATCTGGTCAGTATAAAAAATATGAAACGTACGCAGATATCTTACCCTCAAATAATACTTAGACCGCGGGATATTTCTTATTTAAAATCACGGAACCTGTTTTTAGAATCAGTTCCCCAAAAAGGGCAGATGGTGAAACTTCAATTAGGTTGTGATATGGACATTGGTGGGGACAGAAAATGTATCAATATTAAATCAGTTTCTGAGCAAAACTTAAGTTTATTCAGACGTATTTTTACATATAGCTATCACCAGCTTTTGGGTATAGATTTTATTATTCCAGATATTACAAAACCCTATACGGAACAAATCTGCGCAGTAAATGAAATTAACTCAGCTCCTGATATGGCGGTCCATTACTTTGATCAAATACCGGCAGATAACTATGCTGCATTACGAATTCTACAACACTATTTCTTTAGTAAACAAAAATTATCAACAGACATTTCAACTGTATATCCTCAACATTTCCTGAATATTATCAACCCTCTATACAATAACTAGCGTTCCCCTTTCCCAACAAACCCTACCTGTGGTATCTTAGAAGCATGTATTCCTTTATCCATCTCCATAACCACTCTGAATTTTCTCTTCTTGATGGTTTAGCTACTACAAAAGGCCTGGCACAAAAAGCAAAAGATCTGGGTATGGATGCAATTGCGCTTACCGACCACGGAGCTATGTATGGTATCCATGAGTTTTATGTCAACTGTAAAAAAGTTGGGATTAAACCAATTCTTGGGGTTGAATTGTATATGGCTAGGGCTAGCAGATTTGATAGAGATCCTGAAAAAGATAAGGTCCGTTATCACATTGTGTTATTAGCAAAAAACAATGAAGGGTATAAAAATCTCATGAAGTTGGTTACGATAGCCAACCTTGAGGGTTTTTACTACAAACCACGCATAGACTGGGAGTCTTTAATTGCCCACAAAGATGGCCTTATAGTTACTTCTGCATGCTTAAACGGAGAGGTTGCTCGTAATATCCTCACCGACAATCCTGATAAAGCTAAAGATATTGCTAGACATTATCATGAAGCATTTGGGGAAGATTACTACCTCGAAATACAAAGACATCCTGGATCAGGAGATGAGGATTTTGAGAAAGTTAACCAGGGTATCATTAAAATCGCTCGTGATTTGGGAATTGGGTTAGTCGCAACAAACGATATCCATTATGTCAACAAAGACGATGCTGAAGCTCAGGATGCCCTTGTTGCCGTAGGTATCAAAAAACTTGTCACTGACAGCGATCGTATGTCAATGTTGGGCTCTCCTTCCTATTACATGAGATCTCCTGCAGAAATGCAGGAGCTGTTTTCTGACCTGCCTGATGCTTTAGAAAATACGGTAAAAATAGCTGATAAATGTACTGTTGAGTTGGAGCTAGGCGGCCGTATCATGCCTCACTTTCCTATACCTAAAGGGATGACAGAAGGGGAATACCTTAAGGAGTTGACTTATAAAAAGGCAAAGTCACGCTTCCCGGATAAATTCGAAACTTTTAAAGAACGTTTAGATTATGAGTTAGGCATTATTATAGATAAAGGATTTGCTGCTTACTTTTTAATATATGAAGATTTTGTCAATTGGTCAAAGGACCACAGTATTCGTGTTGGACCTGGTAGAGGAAGTGCTGCCGGATCCCTCGTTTCATACGTGCTCAATATTACTACCCTCGATCCAATCGAACACGGCCTACCATTTGAGCGGTTCTTAAACCCGGCCAGGCCTACTCCTCCTGATATTGATATGGATTTTGCTGATGATCGCCGGGACGACACGATCAACTATGTCAGGCACAAGTACGGAGAGGACAAAGTAGCTCAGATTATCACCTTTGGGCGAATGGAGGCAAGAGCTGCCATCCGTGATATTGGTAGGGTGTTAGGGCTACCGTATTCAGAACCTGACAAACTAGCCAAGATGATCCCGGTAGGTTTGGGTATCAAGGAAACACTTGAGACAGTCAAAGAGTTCAAGGCAGAATATGATAATGATGAACGGTACAAAAAGCTGATAGACCTAGCACGTAAAGTTGAAGGTAATGTGCGTCATGCATCAATTCATGCAGCAGCTCTAGTGGTTGCACCTGACGCATTTGTTGAGTTTGCACCCCTACAGAAAGACGAAAAAAACAATAAAGTAGTGACTCAGTATGATATGCGTGCTCTGGATTGCAATGTTTCTGACGACGCTATTGGGTTGTTAAAGATGGATTTTTTGGGGCTTCGTAATCTTTCGATTTTGCAAAAAGCCATTGATCTCGTTAAAACGCAACGTAACATAGTTTTGGATATCGATAATTTACCTCTTGATGATAAAAAGGTATACGAACTGATCAGTAATGGTGATACCACTGGTGTATTTCAAATGGAGTCGGGTGGGATGCGAAGAGTTGCCAAAAATCTTAAACCTTCTAAATTCTCTGATATCTCAGCTCTGGTTGCCCTCTATCGACCGGGGCCAATGGACCTAATCGATGATTTTATTAAAGGCAAAGAAAGCCCGGAGTCAGTTCATTACCCTCACGAAGACCTCAAACCAGTTCTTGGCGAAACATACGGAATAGCGGTGTATCAGGAGCAATGTTTGCAAATTGCCAACGTCATGGCAGGCTACAGCCTGGGAGAAGCAGATATTTTACGCAGGGCTATCGGTAAAAAGAAAATTGAAATCATGATGAAGGAAAAGCAAAAGTTTTTTGAAGGAACCAAGAAAAAAGGCTACACAGAGAAAATTGCTGATACTGTTTGGGGATACATTGAAAAGTTTGCTGGATATGGTTTTAACAAGGCTCACTCAGCATCCTATGCAATGATCGCCTACCAGACTGCCTGGATGAAAGTTCACTATCCGGTAGAATTTATGACGGCTGTTTTGACCGCAGAGTCAGGCAATGCCGACAAGTTTCCTATTTTTATAGAAGAATGCAAGCGGCTCAAAATTGATATCTTACCGCCCGATATAAATAAGTCTGATGTCAACTTTACCATCGAAGCCAAGGCAAGCTCTCTGGAAGGAAAGGCTATTAGATTTGGTTTGTCAGCCATAAAAAATGTAGGCGAGGCAGCAATAGAAGCGATTACTTCGGTTCGAAAAACAGGAGAATTTGAAAATCTGATGGATTTTTTTAGCAGAGTCGATAATCAGAAAGTCAATAAACGGGTTATTGAATCTCTTATCCAAGTGGGGGCTTTTGATAGGTATGGCAATCGGGCAGCCTTACTATCAGGTTTTGAAATAGTCCGCCAGAAAGCTCTAGGCAATATCGCCCGTAAAGCCAGTGGGCAGGTATCTTTCTTTGATACATTTGAACCTGAAGAAAAATCTACATCAGGCAAAGATGAACTACCAGAGGTTGAGGAAATAGATTCCAAGCAACGCCTGACATGGGAAAAACAACTCTTGGGATTTTACTTGACTGACAACCCGATCACCCGCCAGATGAGCCTGGTAAAAGACCTGATCACGTATCATCTGGGAGAACTTGACCCTGATTTGCATATTGGCCAAAATGTAGTCCTGGGCGGAGCTATATCAAGTATGCGAAAAGTTTTTACCAAAAAAAGTAATTCTGAAATGGCATTTGCGACGTTAGCTGACGAGTCAGGACAGGTAGATATGGTAATTTTCCCTAAAGTTTTTGAAGAGTGTAAAGCCTTGCTTGGTGAAGATAGGGTAGTCTTATGTCACGGAAAGCTTGATTTTAGGGAAGATGAACTCTCCTTTGTAGCTAATAAAATTATTGAAGTAGATGAAAAAATCCATGACTATGTGGCTGAGTATCAAACGGTTACTATTCCCATCCCAAGAGGAACAGATAAAGATATTTTAGTTAATTTAAGTAATCTGCTTAAATCAAACCCGGGTGGGGATACGTGTGTTTTAGAAATACCCAATGGGGGAACAATACCTAAGAAGATTACATTACCATATAAGATTAAATATAATCGCGCGCTTCAAAAACAAATTGATTATTTATTAAGATAAATCTCATTTAATTAATATTGTATTCAATAAACCATAAGTATTGACAAATATGGTAATATAACGTTTATTAATAATACTAATTAAATAGAATTATTATTCTATAAATTAATTATGAGAGAAACAGATGCTCATCAATTAACTTATCCTTACAATGGATGGACATGCTCAAAAGGAGGCAATTATTGCAGTGTTCAAGCTACAACAGTTGAAAATAAAACGATTGATTTAGGGTATTGTGATGGAACAGAGGGTGGATGTTTAGAAGAGATCGCTGAAGAAGCTGGTGTAAAAGCCGCTACTCAATGTGGTAGTTTCCCAGAGATTCTTTTGCATGAGTTTACTGACGTTTACACACAAGATTGTAATGGAAATCCAACCGCTGGATATACTGCGGTTGCGTTTGATATTAGGCATACGAATTAATTTAAATATAGCTAAGATTAATAAAAGCAGCAATATTCATTGCTGCTTTTTTATGCTTTATACAAAATTCTAAATACTTTATACTAACTTCATGCATATCTATTCTGGCTCTTCCAATCCTAAACTTGCTCAAAAACTATCAGAAGTTACCGGTTTTCCTCTTTCTCGTGTTGAAATATCTACATTTCCAAATGGCGAAACTCGTGTATGGGTTGATGGTGATATCGACAAAGATGCAATTGTTGTAGAGTCTTTCTCTCCAAATCCAGACCGGATGATAATCGAATACGCATTGCTTGTTGATGCGCTCAGACGTGCAGGTACGGATCATATAATATCTGTTATTCCTTGGCTCGGATACTGTATTCAGGATAAAATATTTCGCCCGGGTGAGCCACTTTCAGCTAAGGTAATTGCCGAAATAGTCCAATCTAGCAAACCTGACAAGATCATAACGATAGACCTGCACAATGATGCAATCCAGGGGTTTTTTACATCGAGAACGAAACTGCTGACAGCTATTCCGCTTTTTTGGGAAGCAATGAAGAAAAAGAAGATTGACTGTGTCGTGGCTCCTGATGTGGGCGCCCTCAAAGAAACTGCTAAAACAGCCACGGAACTACAGTTACCAATAGTGACACTTAACAAAAAGCGTGATCTTATCTCTGGTAAAGTTGAGTTTATAGGAATTGATGGCAGTGTAGAGGGGAAATCTGCCCTAATTACTGATGATTTTATCTCTACAGGGCAAACACTCATGATGGCAGCTTCGTATCTCAAATCTCAGGGAGTTGAAAAACTTTACGTGGCAGTTACTCATCATTTATTTGTTCCAAATGTTCAGGAGAAACTTTCAAAATGCGGCATAGACGAACTATATATTACCGATACTATTCAAATGCCTGAGATTGAAATAAAAAGCGCTGAGGGTTTTAAAACTGAAATTATTAGTGTGGCGGAAATGATTGGAAAAAATATTTGATAATTAGACTCTATCAGTGTTAATAATAAAACAGAAAAATAATTACCTGTTTTTATTACTCAATTTAAAAGCATAATATAATTGCTGTACAAGAAGAATAAATTTTGAGATAATACCTTATGCAACCCTTTTGTTCTTCAATGCGCTCTTCAAAAACTAAATTTATCTTCATCTCTGGAGGTGTAATATCGGGTCTTGGCAAAGGCACAACCTCAGCAGCCCTTTGTTCTCTGTTAGAATCCTGCGGTTTAAAAGTATTTCCAATTAAAGTCGACATGTACCTTAATATTGATGCCGGGACTATGAATCCACTAGAACATGGGGAAACATTTGTGACTGAGGATGGTCTTGAGAGTGATCAGGATATTGGTACATATGAACGATTTCTAAACCGTAGTCTCAATCGCAATAACTATTTCACAACAGGACAGGTGTACATGTCACTTCTTACTAAGGAGCGCCAGCTCAAGTTTAATGGAGCTTGCGTTGAAGCTTATCCCCATATACCTCTAGAGATTATAGAATTTATCAATCGGTTTCCAGAAGATACCGATGTGGTTGTAATTGAATATGGAGGCACTGTTGGCGAGTATCAAAATGAAGCATTTTTTGAAGCTGCACGCCTTATGATAGCCTGTCAGCCTAAAAATGTATGTATGTTGCATGTTGGTTACATTCTACAACCACCTTCACTTGGAGAAATGAAGAGCAAACCAATGCAAATGTCTATCAGATCTTTAAACGAGCTTGGCATTTTCCCTGATGTACTTGTATGTAGAAGTGAAAAACCAATTGATAAGCCTCGGATTAATAAAATTGCCATTGCAGCCGGTCTATCTGAAGAGGCAATAGTCAGTTGTCCAGATACAGATAATATTTATTCACTTCCTTTGTATCTATACCAGCAGGGTATTTTAAATCCTATCTTTGAAAAACTACAGCTTGATGCACGCAGGGCAGATATCGACAAATGGGATGATAAAATTAATAGTATTAAAAAGATTGATACAGAAGTAACCATCGGTATTATCGCCAAGTATTTCCTAAGCGGCGGCTCAAACCTAAAAGATTCTTATATCTCCGTCATAGAGGCCATTAAACATGCATCTTGGCAATTGGGCATTAAGCCCAATCTAATTTGGATAGATTCACAAGATTTAGAAAAAGATCCGACACTCGTTTCTCAGCTTGACCAAGTCGATGGCATCTTAGTGCCTCAGGGGTGGGGGAGCAGGGGGGTAGAGGGAAAGATTATGGCAATCAAATATGCCAGAGAGCATAAAATTCCATATCTTGGATTGTGTTTTGGTATGCAAATGGCCAGTATTGAGTTTGGACGAAATGTTCTCCGACTAGCAGATGCAAATACAGAGGAAGCCAATCCGAATAGTAAAAACCCAGTTATTCACATAATGGATAATCAAAAAGAATATCTTGAAAAAAAACAGTATGGAGGAACGATTCGACTCGGTGGCTGGCCTTGCAAAATTAAAGAGAGAACATTACTTGAATCTTTATACCAGAAATTCCATCGCTTGCCTGATACAAATACTGTTTCAGAGCGTCACAGGCACAGGTATGAATTTAATAACAAATACCGGGAGCAATTTGAAAAAGAAGGTTTTGTATTTTCGGGTTTATCACCAGATAAGCAACTTGTTGAAGCAATAGAACTCAAACAAGATGTGCACCCATTTTTCGTCGGCACCCAATTTCATCCTGAGCTTATTTCACGCTTCTTTGACCCTCATCCGATATTTTTAGGGTTTATTGAAGCAGCAAAAAACAAATGAGAGTATACTTTGTGCGTCATGGTCAAAGTGTTGGCAATGCTACTAATCAGCACCAATCACTTTCAACTCCGTTATCAGAGTTAGGTATACAGCAAGCTCATGCTGTAGCTAATCGGTTTACTAGCATTCCCATTGACCTCATCATCTCAAGTGATTATATTCGTGCTAGACAAACCGCAGAAATAATTGCACAGAAGATAAATGTACCTTTGTTATTTGAATCTCTGCTTAGGGAACACAAAAAACCTTCAGAAGTTGAGAATCAAAATATTAATGACGACAAAGTAATTAAAATAAAAACTCAAATTCAAGAACATATGGAAGATAAAAAGTGGCATTACAGCGATGAAGAAAACCCTTCAGATCTGTTAAATAGAGCAATGGAATTTCATACGAAGATACTGCAACGAAAGGACGATAATATTCTTATTGTCACTCATGGCGAAATCCTTTGTAGCATTTTATCTGTTATGGCATTTGGAGAAATCATAACTATACCACTTGCTCATAAGTTCTTTAAATTCCTGAGACTTTCCAATACGGGGATTACTGTTTGTGAATATTCCGAAGATCGTTGGCAGCTAATTACTTGGAATGACTATGCTCATTTGGGATAATATTTTTTAGATTTTTAACCAGTTCGATCCAATTTACTACTTAACCCAATAATTACGCTAAATCACCCCCTGCATTTTATTTTGATTCTGCTATAATACCTTGGTTAATACCTGACTCCGCCAAATTAGTAACCATATCAATTTCCTACTAGTTTTTCCACAA
>CAYLQQ010000011.1:0-44778 GCA_964386355.1 uncultured Pseudomonadales bacterium | reverse complement strand
AGTCATGTATTATACGAAGCTCCTAGAAACGCAACTTATTTCATAGCATCATATTTAGTGTATTTTGATCATTAGTTTAATAAGGCTTTAGTTTCCCAACACAAACTACCAAAATCGGGATTAACTTCATCAAATTGTATTAAACCGTTATTACCATTTAAATTTTGTGCTGGCACTAGTCTAATTAAATGATTCCCCTTCTGATCGCTATATAGCATAGTATGCTCATCAGTAAATTTCATGTCAATATCTGTTTTAGGCATGTCTTTGAGTTTATAGCAGGGTACCAAATTATCACTACTGGTTATATGTGAAGAATAATAGTTGATTAGATTTCCTTGTTGAGCTTTTATATGATTAAATTGTAATATCGAATATGGGCTTATTAGTTCTGAATTATAGGTAAAATAGCCTGGAGAATAGCTGTCACGTAGTTGCCACCACTGTTGTTCATCATAACGTCCGTTATTTAAATTCTGTATAAATTGGCTTAAATGTTTTTTCCGAATATTAGGGTTAATCTTGACAACAAAATGGGGGTTAACTACAAAAAAAATTGCAACTATAATTACGGCGATACCGAAAAACCATACATAATCACTTATTAATCTTACTCTTGGGTATAATATGGCTTTAATTTTCCCTACAAAAAAAGATACAGTTGCCCTATTCATACTCATAATTATAGCATTTATTTTGGTTGCTGATCTGTTTTTCAGCTATGGTCAACCGCAAACTTTTGATGGTTGGGCTCACCTAATAAGCATGAAGCAGTTTTACTTATCTCTATCAAAAGGAATCTTCCCTGTTAGCTGGGTTGATGGTGTAGCAAACTACGGTTACCCGCTAGGTCAGATAAACCAGCAATTTACTAACTACCTGGGCGCGTTATTTTTTTTTCCAACTCAAAACATTTACTTAGCTAATAATTTGGTTGCTTTTATAGGTGCTTATATATCACTTGTTATTTTTTATAGATTACTGAGGTTTTATGTTGAACCTGTTCCTGCTTTAACTGCTTCATTTTTATTTAATTTTGCACCCTATCGAATCATGAATATATATATCCGTGGAGCTCTACCGGAATTTTTTTCTTCACTGTTGATTGGTTTAATTCTCCTTTCTTTGACGTATTGGCTTAAGAATAAAAAATACAAGTGGTATGGGATATTGCTTATATCTATAGCAGGTTTAGCACTTACTCATCCTCTGATGCTCGTTATCAGTTTCCCATTGATTAGTATATATGCTGCGTTTCTACTAAAACCACTGGTTAAAAATTCCCGTAAGATATTTTTACTCATCACCAGCTATATCTGGGCTTTTGGGATTGCTGCCTATTACATGTTACCTCTAAATATGGAAGTCAAGTACTTCTATTACGGTGAAAGTGGGCATCAAAATGCTTCGTTTCAGTTCATGAGCTTAAACCAGTTTTTGCATGAAAGGTGGGGATTTTTTGAACCAGGATCTCCTGGTGTTCGGGAGAATAGACCTCAGCTGGGCATAATTGAAGCAGTAATTATTGGTTTAAGTATTATATATACTATATGGCATTACCTAAGATATAAAAAAGTAGATGCACTAAATCTGGCTCTCCTATTTAGTTTTGCGGTAGGAATAATTATTTCTCTTCCCATATCAAACGTATTATGGCAACATCTGCCTGGGCTTGCAAAGATCCAACATCCGTGGCGTATGCTGACAATGCTTTCATTCACTGCACCGTTCTTGTTGGCTTTAATGTTAACTAAGCTCAAATTTAGGCAGGTGTTAAGTGTAGTCGTAGTTATATGCATAAGTTTACTACGTTTTCCTCAACTTTACGGGAAAAATTACATCTTATTTCCACAGGACCGATATGATTTTGCTGTGATTAATATGCACAATACCATTATGAACACAATCTGGAGCGGTAACACCCTTGATTATCCAGTAAAACCAAAGAAGTATGAAATCATTGAAGGTCAGGGTAAGTTTTTATCGACCTCAGTATTACCAACTAAACGAACATATACAGTAAATGCAGAGAGTCCAGTGCGTCTCATTGATTATACGTTTTATTATCCAGGTTGGAGACTCTATGTTGATAATACTGAACAACAAATTGAATTCCAGGATCCAAATTACAGAGGCGTTATTACATATAGGCTTCCACAAGGAGTCCATAACGTAGAACTAAACTATACAGATACAAAAGTTAGGCGTATTGGCAAGCTGCTTTCAGTAAGTAGTAGTATTTTTCTTATTACTTGGTATCTTTTTCTAAAACGTTTTAAAACATACCAAAAAATATGGGAATAATTGATTTTAGAAACCACAAAATACCCTTTACTGCCTGGATATGCTTTATATTCTTTATCATAAATCTCATAATTAAGTTCTATCAAATTACATCGATTCCTCCCGGCTCCCCCTATGATGAAAACTACTATGCAGTAGAAGCCCAGACAATAAAAAGTTTTGGATCAGATCTGAGTGGTACCTGGCATCCATGGGATCTTTCACCCGCTCACGGTATGTACTCTGAATTAACCGGGTTTACTTTAATTCCAGGTTTTTTAGTATTTCCTCATAGTCCAATATTGGCTGGTAAATTCATGCCAGTATTATTGGGAAGTGTTTTACCTATCTGTCTAGCTTTAATCGCATATTATTTTATTCGTAACCGCTTAGCTTTTGTAACTATCGCAATAGTAGCCACTTTAAATCCATGGCTGTTTCAATTTTCCCGTCTTGGTTATGACTCTATGTTTAGCCTATCCTTACTAAATATTGGTATTGTATTCATTCTCTATTTTAAAAATTGGAACCGATTGTGGGCTCTTATTCCTTTATTTTTTGCTTTTTTTCAATATCAAGGACATAAGCTGGTATTTGCACCACTAGTTATCTGGACTCTCATTCTAGTCGGCATAAATAGTAGGCTATTACACAAAGTGTCCATTAAAGTAAACATATCAAACATAATTTCTCTACTCATCATAGCTGTCTTCTGTATAGGACTCACAGCTAGTTATGCAATTCGGCTTCCCCATTTATCATCCAGCATGCGCATGAACGAATTTTCTAGCAATTCTAATCAAGATGTGACTACCATAGTTAATGATAACCGAAGATTAACAATTTCAAATCCATTTGTGCAGGTTTTTGATAATAAGCATGTTACTGCTCTTCCTTTATATTTTAAGAGATTTTTACTATCCTTTGATCCAATAACCTTATTTGTAGAGGGTAATAAAGCTGTAGATACCTTTGCAGTCAATAATTATGGATTTTTCCATTGGCTAGATCTGGCATTGTTTATTATTGGCGTTATTGTATTAGGTAAAAGTAAAAAAAATATAATTGCTTTTGTTTATATTGCTGGGTATATCATCATTGGTACCATCCCAAATGTATTGCGTAATGGTAATATGTGGATCACTTTTCGGGGGGCTTTTACCTTTGCAGGATTAATAATGTTGGCGGGTATCGGATTGGGGGGGCTAATTCAAGCTGTAAAAACAACAAAACATAAAATGTTATTAGTATTGTCATACATCCTGCTTACTTTATCCTTCTTCTACATTTATTTTTTCCGCTACCCGTTACTACAAACTATACATCCAGCATTTTATGACAGAGTACTTACAAACTATATCAAACGTCAGCCAGATAAAAATTTTATTATCGTATCTAGCTGGACAAGCTCTGTATTCAATTACATCCTTCACTATAACCAGATGATCACTGGAGACAATAAACAGGAGATTAAGAATTCTGCCATGATACCCACCAAAACTTTGGCGAATGTTCTTATTGTTGATCAGTGCCCAGAAAATATGGATACAATGCCTGCTGATACCGTCATGTTTGTTGAATGGATTAAGGTAACATGCCCGGCTTTAAAAGACTCTGCATTTCGAGCTATCAAGTCACCCGTTGATAGCGGACTTAAATACCTCGTGGGTAATGATACACTTTGCAGTAAGTACGTTTCATCACCCTATATCCATATTACAAAAAATGTGTTTAATGTTGAACAGTTAGCTGATGAAGAGTTTTGTACTGCCTTTTTTGCAAAAGATAATTAGAAGGGTTTATATTTTCGATTGGTCTGTAATCCATGTCATACAGAAATCAACATCCGATAACTTTTCCACAGTAAACAGGCTCAGTTTTCGTGGCACTATATATGTAGATAATTTGTACTTTGAACACAGCGCATCATTACTAATATTAAATAGTTCACCATTATCGTTAACAGCAGGGATCGATAAATTTGCTCCTTTTCGAATATGAGGTAATCTGAGCTGTGTATTTAAATTTAGAGTTTGATAGTCTTTTGAGTTCGAATCGCAGTACCTATTTCCTCTTTCTAATATAATAACCGTATCATCAGTAATATTTGGATACTCAGCACATGTTTGAACAAAATATACATTTTCAACGTTCAATTGCTTATTATTGATTGCCTTTTTTATACTTTCATAAGTATACGTACTATATAGATTATTATAAAATAGGTAGCTTCTCATAAGTACTTCTGGTTCATGAGTTTGCACAATAATCGAATTCGAGGATGATGCTATTCTATGGATGTAGCTTGCTAAAATTCGTTCACTAAAGAATTGACCATCAGCCGCATATACTGGATATTGATATAAATATTGATAAGAAAAAAGTGCGATGCCTATTACATATACTCCAATAATGCTTACGTTTAGAATAGGCAAGTTCTTTTTTACTACTTCACATATCCCTTTTGAAATTATTGGGATCAATAGTATATAAAATAAACCAGCCCTAAACATAAATGACTCGTTAGTCGATATCAGTGCGGGCATACTACTTAATACTAACATTAATATATATAGCCAATTTTCCCATCTACCTGCTTTTGGGATTAACATAACATATAAACCCGATATCAGAAATGCATATTCAAAAATATAAAATATACCATGCTTTGATACGTTATATGGTGTACTAGGATCGTAAGCGCTTACAAAGATAAAGTTTGGATTTATTACATCATACAATCGGGAAATTATAAATTTAGTTATTTCAATGTATTTATTGCTTATATATATAAGTAGAGGTGTTTCAATACTAAGACGCCGTTGCAAGTCTACATTCTTAGTAATTAATTCTTGATTGGTAAATATAATTTGAGATAATCTTGAATATGCTGACTGTTTTGGTAATGCAATAAACATATACCAAATAAACAGTAAGAAGCAAAATAGAAAAATAATTGATGATATACTTATTAGCCGCTTATTAAAAACTAACTTTGCGTGAGAAATAATTATTATTTTTTCTTTTATTATAAGTATTAATAGGTTTATTAATACAAACGGTATAAAGACTATTTTCAAACCTTGATATTGGAAAAAACCCAACATTAGCAAAGGAACTGAAAACAATTTCCACCACCCTCTAAGATTAAATATTATGCTTCCACCTAATAAATAGAAAAATGGGTTAAACATATTATCTACTGACATTCTACTAACTTGCCATAACCATGGATTAATAGCTGCAATTATTAATGCAATAATACTAATATTTTTATTTCGCCATATACCGTATACATACCAGGCTATTACAAAAGGGAACAAAATTCCTATAATTGCAGGAATAAGTTTGCTCACAAAAATCTGATTGCCATTAAATATTAATCCAGGAGCCATAATAACTGGGGTTAACTCACCGAATGATATATTAAAGGGTGTTAAACTTAGGGGGTTCCATGTCCCACTCATATCCTTGCCAGAATATAACAATGATTTGGCCTGCATAACCTGAATAATTTCATCATGAACTAGAGCAACAGGTATCTGATCAATTTTATATAGCCTAGAAATAATGAGAAATGAGAAGGTTGCAATGAATATAAAAAGATGGGAACGAACTCTCATATTTTTATTTTATCTATCAATTAAGATGTGTCCTACTCTGAATTTCTTGATGCTTAGATAAGAAAGCACAATTACAAAAAATATAATTGTTACAAGAGTCGTCGTATCAGCTAATTTTTGAATGGATGTTTTTTCAAGAACAACACGCACTATATGAGATCCTGGAGGTATTTGTACTTGTATAAAGCCGTTTGGGTTGCTTGCTAAAAGATCTACTATATTAGAGTCCAAATATGTTGTCCATCCAGGAAAATAGAATGTTCCAATCTCTAGAGTAGTACCTGTCGGAGTATGCACCTCAATATTTCTGTGGCCGTAGTCCCACACTAATACAGCCACCTCACCTGTTCCCGATATAAGTTTAACTTTTTCCAGGCCGGATGGTGGCTTTTCTTTTACCCAAACCGGCTGATAATCAAAAAGTACAGAGCTTAGCTCGGTCTGGATCCGGTTAGGATCCCCGTAGTATTGCTCATTTGCATCTTCATAGCGCAATGGCTTAAAAAAACCAACATTCATCAAAATAAGAGCAGATCCAAAAATTAATGTCAGTAAAATCTTATACCTTTGATGAACACTATTTAGTAGTAAACTGATACTACCCCCTATAAAGGCATTACATATAATGGTAATACATAAAAATCTCCATGGAAACTGGGCCATCTGCAGTATTTTGATCAGCTCCCAAACAGGGGTACTGAACCTGGTCATCATAAAAGTTGATATAACTAATACAAGAATTGTAAACATAAGGGCTAATTTTTGCTCGGTAGATAGGTATTTATACTTTACTCTACTAAGTAATTTCGATTTAATTTTCAGATTTATACTCAGAAGTAATAATAAAACAAATGCAGTTACCATAAGTCCAAGCTGGGCCATGCCAAACTGAAAGCTGATCTGATCTTGAGGACCTAATATTGATCCTCCATATGCCCAGTGTGCATTTACAAACTGCTTCAAATAAACGAAGTGAAGTTTGTAAAAGCTAAGCCCCCCTCCTATTGAATCTACGATAGTATATTTTTTTTCTAATAATGCCGGCATAATAAACCAGGCACTTAAGCCAAAAGATCCGATAAATGGTAGAATTATTAACCATATTTTTTTTATCAAAATTCTTGCAATTTCCTTGTCTATCACAAAAGCATAATATAAAAACCACATTCCAGCCCAGGCTATAAACAAAGGCATAGAAAAAAGCGCAATTACGTTATGTGACAGCAAAACTGCTGAAATACTTAAGCTAGATCCAATCGCCCAAAGCAAACTATACCTTATATTATTAACTTTTAATGATTTACTCAAATGATATAAACACCATAAGGCGACAGGTAAAAATGTAGTAGCCATCATTTCTGCTAATGCCCCACGAACATAGAATTGAACACTTCTATAGGGTGCATAGGTAAACGCCAAAGCACTTAAAATCCCTCCCCATTTACCAAAATATTCTTTTGAAAGCAGATACATAAATATAAAACCTAAAGGGAAATTTAGATAAAATATAATCTTTACTGCAATGACTGAGGAAAGTCCCAGTAATGAAAATAGTTCAGCTCCGTAATAAGGTAATGGAGAGTAGAAATGGAGCAAGGGCATTCCATATCCAAAGCCAAAATTCTCAGACCAACGTGCCGGGATACTACCTCCACGTAAACCTCTATCTAATTCTGCAACTCTGGCTACATGGGTATAGTCATGCATTGGAAAAAAGCCTGTACGTAATAATGGTGTTGCTGCTGGAAGTGTTAATAAAAAGGAAATAAGCAAAACCCTATATAGGTCAATTTTCTTTTTAATACAAAGAGCTTGTAAATGGTTGAGTGCACTTTGTAACCTATTCATATTTATATGTCACAATTCTGTAAATTGCCTGAAGCAAACCTAAGAAAAATGTTCCTTTTGTTCTTATTGCAGTAAATATCAAATGGTAAGGCAACCAAAGAAAATGTGCGATCAACTGCTTACCACGATAATGCTTCCACACGAATAGGATCTGGTTTCGATAAGACATTACTTCCATTTTTCTTTGGCCAAATACAGTTTTATTGGTAGTTTCATGGTTATGATGTACGACAGCATCCTTTTCAAACAAAATATGCCACCCTTTCTCTCTCGCGCGCCAGCAAAGATCTATATCTTCCCAGTAAGCCGGGGCAAACATAGGATCAAAACCATTAAGTTGTAGATACTTTTTACGGTCAACCGCCATTGATCCTCCAAAGGTCCATAAAGTATCCTGACTCTCCTGATCTTTAGGTCTCCAATGAACCAAAAATCCGCGCTCAAATCTACCTTCTGTCCGTCCCGAAATCTTTCGTTTACCGCCAGTATCTTCTATTTCCTTACATCCGACACTAAACACGTTTATGTTCTGAAAATGACTCTGTAGGGATGTAATAAAACCCTTTTGGGGTACCACATCAGTATTTAAAAGGATGACAATATCCCCCTTTGCTGCTTTTACTCCAGTATTACATGCTACACCAAAACGCAGATTGGCCTCGTGTTGAACTACCTTTACTGCGGGGAAGTTCTGTCTTAGAAACATAACCGAACCGTCTGTCGAAGCATCATCCACTACAATAATCTCCGTGTCTTTAGATACAGCTGCAATCACTTGGGGAAGGTTTTTCTGCAACAAGTTCTTTCCGTTATAGTTTGGTATAACAATAGATGCTGACAATTTTACCTGTCATACCGGAGTAAACAAAGTGAACGATAGGATACCAAACCGGAATACTATCGTCCCGGCTTTGTCTGGCCTCCAGAATGACGTTATTGTAATAACTCTTTAACCTCTCGAAAAAACATTTCTTTTGAAAACTTCATGGCTCTTTTCTGAGCTTTTAGTATCATCTTTTCCTTTTCTTTCTCTTTCATGCCAATAACTTGTTTCGTTATTTCTATCAAATCTGCTTCTTTGTCCCACAGATATCCGTTTTCACCATGTGTAATGATCTCGATAACTCCACCTGCTTTGCATGCAATAGGAATAGCTCCAGCAGCCATGCTCTCAACGATGCTCATCCCAAAATGTTCAACCTTTTCCGGCTCTTTTGCATCATCAACTTCAAACCCCGCTCCATGCCAATAAATAGTCGAACGTTTGTACAAATCAAGAAGTTCTTCCCATTTTATATTTTCCTTAAACTCAATTGGGTATCCTGCTGCCTGATGCTTTAATGTATCAAAGTGACTATGATTGTGCTGCAAACCTCCAGCCATAACCAGTGTCCATGAAGAGAGACCCTGATCACACATCTGTTTAAATACATTGATCAACATATCCTGACGTTTGGCATTCATAATCTGATCAAAGCGCCCAACTGAAAGAATAATATGTTCCTTTTTTTTGGGTAATAGCATGAATTGTTCCACATCTACCGGTGGATATAAAACAGTACTTCGAACACCGAAAGACCGGTCAATAAATTGTTTGGTAAATTGCGAATTACATAATACATTGTCAATTTTCGATAATTTATACTGGTTCATTACACTCCTTGATCGAATCTGAAAAGGAACCTGAAAATGCAGCCAATTTTGTTTTGCAAACAGTAATGGAATACTTCCGTCAGACAACCAAATAATTAGATCATACGATAATTGATGAAACCATTTTTTGATGAATAGCAAGGGTTTGTTACCTCTTTTAATAAGTTCATACATTGAGGAGTTTGTTGATAGACCAATTAAGTTGAGGTGAAATCTTTTTGAAGATTGTTCTATGACATCAGTTTTATCCCACCACAATTCAACTACGTGTCCATGCTCAAGAAAATACTCAGCAAAGGTCAGCATATAACGCTCACCCCCGCCTAGGGTTTCGATATAGGGGGAATACATTGCAATTTTCATTTTTTTACAGCTATACAAACAATACAAGCACTATATACCCACTGAAGAGATAATATGGTATACAATTTTTTAATCCATTTACCTTTTGGGGATAGTCTAAAGTCAGCAACGTTAATTTCGTTTCTTAAACTAGGGAAATCAAGCCATAGACCAATGCTTTTATCTGGATCAGTATCATCTTTTGGGTACCATTTTTCGATTGTAAAACCTGCTTTTTCCATAAAGGTTTTCATCTCCTCTTTTGTATAGTGATACTCATAAAACTCAGTCTCAATCTTACTTCTCTCTTTTTTTAACCCCAGTTTTTCAAATAGCTTACGTATTGGAGTTTTAACTGAAACCTTTCCCTGATTAACCAATCTCAATACCTGCCTTTGCACATTGTCAAAGGGTACTTCAACAATAGCGTATCCACCTTGTTTTAAAACTCTGTAGGCTTCCTGCAGGGCTTTTACTGGACCATCCTGTATATGTTCAACCACTCCAAGCGAAATATAGGTATCTATACTATTGGCTGAAAGTGGCATATCCTCAACAGATGCCTGAATAGTACTGACTTCTTTGCTGTATGTATGCAATGCTTTTAGTGCGTACGAGTTGGTATCTATTCCTGTAATATCATAGCCCTTTGTATATAAATAGATGACCCATTTACCTAGTCCGCACCCCGCTTCCACTATTTTGGTACCTTTTCGCAAATACTGATTAAATATGGGCACCAATCCATCTGTTTCACATAATTCCAGCTCATGTTTAAAATTGCTTTTTTTCCAGTAACTGTCCCAATGATCTTCATTTTGCTTGGGTACATATACAGCTTCCATTAATACCTCCCATCTTTTTTCAGTTTTATATCAATCTGCCGATAGAAATCTTCCCTTCCCGTAATACCATTTTGCAGTTCCCAAACCTTTGTATACATTACAAAAGCATCAAATGTTTGATAAATTGTATTAATAAAACCTTCCATTCCCTCGCTTAATCCTCTCTGCATAACCCCTCTTTGCCAAAATTCTCGCAAGGCACCTGCAACTAAATGTCGTCTTCCGATTTTGGGGTGTTTTGCTGCATGCAATAATTTAGACGTTTCATCTGTATACTGTATTGTCTTGGATAATTTCCAGTTTATATTCCGATGGGTAAGATGTATGAGTGTTGACTGTAAGTCTACTTGTGATCCCTTAAACACAGGATGCTCATGTAAATCACCCTCCCATTCTTCAAACATATGTTTATTGAGTAATCGTATTTGATAATCAGGATACCAACCACCTTTTTTAAGAATTTTTCCCAAAATTATGTTTTCCCTTCTCACTCTGTATGCTCCGGTATCTGCAGGTGGTTGCAAAGCATCAATTTCATGCCGTAGTTCCTTACTAACCCGCTCGTCACTATCAACATAGAGTGCCCATTCAGTACTGACTTTGGTCATGGCATAATTACGCTGTAGAGAAAAACCCTCCCATGGATGGTGATACAAGCTAACCGGTTTGCCGCTGACTATCTCAAGGGTTTTATCCTGACTTCCTCCATCAACTACGATTATCTCTTTTGCCCATCCCCGTACTGACTGAATGCAGTTTTCAATCACATCCTGACTATTCTGAGTGAGTACAATGACTGATAATTCCATATAGCTCCTCTTAAATTACTTCAGCTCAAACAAGCTTATATATTAATATGTTATTTCCAACTTCCTCTACCCATGTGCATACGGTACGCATCCTGTATTCCTCTTTTTTCCCATTCCCGGCCACTCATCAATTGTACCAGTGATTGCTTAATAAGAGCTAATTTGGTGCGCAACGGCGCATACCTGATCCCCATCCATAGCCGGTTGCGGTTAGTAAAATAATCATGCAAACTAGAGCCAGAGCCTGAACTGCCGGCATTTTTATGCCAGATATATGCTTTTGGGTCTACATATACTTTGTAACCTATCCTTTTTGCCCGAAGTGACCAGTCAACATCCTCCCAGTATAAAAACAACCGCTCATTTAAAAGTCCAACTTTCTCAAGAGCTTTTTTCGAAATTAGCATACAGCACCCTGTTACAAAGTCTGTTTCTTGCACTTTTTTAAACTGACCTTTGTCAACGTCGTTAACATTGGGATGAGAACCATACATATTTGCCCAGTCAATCTGTCCCCCCATATACCAGATAACATTCCCCAATTCCTGTGGCTTATATCTATCCTTATGAAATTCAAAACCCTTGGCAAAATAAATTTTGGGAGAAACTGCAGCTACTGAGGGTTTTGACTCCAAAAACTCAAAAAGTCCAGTCAGGAAATCAGTGTGTACCATCGTATCGTTGTTTAATAGCAGTATATAATCAGCGCCTTCTTCCAGAGCTTGAAAAATCCCAACATTGTTACCGCCGGCAAAACCTAAGTTGCCACTCTTTTTGATTACTAAACATTCAGGATAAGCATATTTAATTTTATCTGCTTCTAACTTGTCGTGACTATAGTCAACCACATACGTGGTGATTAAAAAACCATTATGCTTAATTTTGTTCAAACTCTCCAAACATTCCAACGTATCTTTGATTCCATTATAGTTTAGTATTACTATTCCGATTTTCTTCATATATTCTGCTTTATATATTTGTTTATGCTTGTTCCTGCTTGATGTACTCTACATTATACCTGATACAATAATACTCATGAATTCACCTCAGAATTTCGGCAAACGTGCTGTTTCATCAGTTCTCACACTTACCTCAAGAACTTTTTTTCTCAACTTGATCAATTTTACAGGGGCATTTGCTTTGACAATTTTTCTATCTCCGGGTGACTTTGGTATTTTTATTGTAACCTCTACTATTATAGACATACTAACGTATTTTTCTGATATTGGTTTAGCAGGTGCTCTTATCCAAAAGAGTGAAGAACCTAGTGATGATGAGATTAATGCAACCTTTACAATACAAATGGCTTTAGTAACCATAAGTATTATTATTGCGCTTATATTTAGCAATAAGATTGTTGGTTTATATAATTTGGATCAATTAGGGCTCTGGCTTTTATATGCGCTACTAATTTCCTTCTTTTTCTCTTCTTTAAAAACCATCCCTTCAGTAATTGCTGAGCGACAACTCCAGTTTAGTAAAGTGGTTCTGCCTCAAATTATTGAGACGATTTTTTTTAATGTTGTAGTAATATTCATGGCATGGAAAGGCTATGGCATTTTAAGTTATGTAGTAGCAGTCCTGTCGCGTGCAATTTCAGGCACAATTGTGATTTATCTCTTAATTCCGTATAGACCTAAACTTAGGTTTTCATTGAGTGCAATTAAAGGTTTGCTTCGTTTCGGCATTCCATTTCAACTAAACAGTTTTATTGCAGTTTTAAAAGATAAAGTATCATTGCTTATTCTTGGTAAAATTCTCGGTGTCCAAGCTCTTGGTTTGTTGGGGTGGGCAGAAAAATGGGCAAATTTACCTCTACGCTATTTCTTGGATGCAAGTACAAAAGTAAGCTTCTCACTTTTCTCAAGAATACAAACGGAGCATGAAAAGCTGAAATCAGCCCTTGAAAACTCAATCTACTTTATTAGCGTCCTCATATTCCCTATGCTTGCTGGCGCCTCTATTGCCATGCCCATCCTGACAGAAATTATTCCCAAGTATTCAAAATGGACACCGGCATTACCGGTATTTCAGCTATTTCTTATTTCAGCTGCCATGGCTTCAGTATCAACTTTTTTAACAAATACACTTACAGCTCTAGGGAAAGTTAAGTCAGTCCTGGGATTGATGATCATGTGGACTGTTCTAACATTAGTTTTATACCCAGCACTCGCTTATAGAATGGGTATTACCGGAATAGGGCTAGCTTCGGTTATAATATCAGCATCATCAGTTGTCCCATACTTATTGGTTAAAAGACATATTACATTTGCATTAGTACCTCAAATCTTGCCTGCACTATTGGGTTCACTTATTATGCTAGCAGTTTTAGGGTGGGCACAAAATTTCATACCAGTTAGTTGGTTTGGTTTTGGATTGGTGGTTGCGATTGGCATTACGGTCTATGTTGCAGTATTATTAATCATTGACCGTACACGCTTACTGGAGAGAGGTAAAACGTTTATCCAACTTGCCCGTAAATGATATGAACAGTCTTTCTGTTTGTGTTCTAGCATTAAACGAAGAAAAAAAGATAGGTAACGCACTTGATTCTATAAAATCATTTGCGGACGAAGTGATAGTTTGTGTTGATGAAAATACCACAGATAATACACGCTCCATCGCACAAAAATATACAAATCATGTACATACTGTTCCTCATGAAAAAGCATTAGAATGGCAGTTAGAACGTATGTTTTCTTTTTGTACCAAAGATTGGATTCTTAGAATTGATGCTGACGAGATTGTAAGCCCTGAGCTTGCAGAGGAAATTAAAAAGGCTCTACATACCCCTAACTGCGATGCCTATGCAATGCCCAGAAAGAATATTATTTTCGGGAAATGGATCAAACATTCAATTTGGTATCCCGATTACCAATTGCGGCTTATCAAAAAACAGAAAGTAAAATCACTTGCTGATATAAAACTTCATCAGATTATTCCCGTTGATGGTACCGTAGAAAATTTCACCCAACACTTATTGCATAATAATTATGAATCAGTTGAACAGTATCTCGAAAAAATGATGCGTTATACAACCATAGAAGCATCAACTCAATTTCAAAACAAGCAAAAAGTGCTGGCTCAAGATTTTATATTAAAACCATCAAATGAATTCATTAAAGGTTACATAGCCCTTGAAGGGTTTAAAGACGGTCTGCATGGATTGGCACTTGCGTTGCTGCAAGCATTTTATACATTTCTAGTTGTGGTGAAATTATGGGAAATGAATAAATACCAGCCAGATAAAGGGTTAGATGTGAAAGAACTAGAAGAGCATATGAACGAAAAATTGGATGAAATAAAATGGTGGAAACATGAATTACAATTAAAATATTCCTCGGATTCAATTGCAAGAATGATTATTAAAATAAAACGTAAAATAGGAAAGTAATTATTGTGGAAATGGTCTGTACTACCTATACTTTCCTAATAAACTAACTATTTTAATCTTAACCACATCAATAGCCATAAGCACTGAGTCTCTTAGAGGACTTACTCTATCAGTTCTGACATGTGTCCAATTAATAGGAACTTCGGCTATTTTCATCTTCAGCTTTTTAGCAATAAATAATACTTCCACATCAAAAGCTCCTGTAAATGGAGTGTTAATTTCCTTTGGTTGGTACACGTATAATTTCGAGAAAATCTTTTTAGCAGCCTTTATTTGAAATGCTTTAAACCCACACTGGGTATCTGCAAAACCCCCAACTGCCAACAACCTAACTCCAAAATTAAATCCCCTTCCCATAAGGTGACGATAGAATGGCTCTTTATCCCGTTTTGACCCTGCCACCTCTCTTGAACCAATTACCACCTGGTATCCAGATTCTAGATACGGCCACAGTTTTTCCCATTCGCTCAGCGGTGTAGCTTGATCAAAATCTGTAAAGAGTAAATACTGGCCCGACGCTTCATCCACTCCCTTAGCAACCGTTCCCGCCTTACCCATATGAGAATTACGAACTAGCCTAAAACCTGTATGTTTTTTGCAAAATGCTTCAATCATTTCGGGACTTCCATCAGAAGAACCATCATCAATAACCAAAACTTCCCAATTAAAATCCTGTTTACTAAGGTATGAATTTACATCTGAAAGCGCCCCGTTTTTGAAATTGGATTTTTCGTTGTATGCAGGAATAATTATGCTTAAAAAGGGATTCATATTACAAAATCATAATCAAAAAGTATCTAATTATATATCAGCTATATTGTAATATGAAAGAGTCTTATCATAATTTGCGCTATTATTTTATCTATCCAAACTTTGTTAAGAAATAATAGAGCTGATAGGGGAATAAGCAACCAGAATATAACTTGCCAACCCCACCATAGCGGGTACATGTAATAGCTGAGATTAAGTAATACATATTGAAAAGATAAGCTAAAACCAAAAATAAGTGAAAATGATTTTAACACATTATTTGATTGGATAAATAGCATTGGTAATACCCATAAAATATACCATGGCCAGACAAGAGAAGATATAAAAATCAAATATACAAGCATAAAGATCACGTACCACTCCACAGGAGCTCGATCAGCTTTTCTTCTAAATAACCAGATACTAGTCAATACACTTCCCAAAAAAAATATGGCTTTAGATAATTCAATCAGGATAGCACTAACACCAATCTTATTAAGGCTATGAAATAGTGCTCCAGGTGTAGAACCCCAGTATAGTGTGTTTTGCTCAAGAAAGACCTCCCATAACTTTGGCAAAATTAAATTTATTGCTCCAGAAACAATACACATACTCAGACCAATTAATACTGCCTGCTTGATATAGAGTTGTCGCTGTTTTGGATTTCCAACTGCAGATACCAGTAAAGAAGGCAGATACAATATCGTCATAAATTTAGTTAAAACAGATAAGATCACAAACATGATTCCCCTACCATTAAACTCTTTTCTTAGAAACACAAGTCCAATGCAGAAAAATGCCATCATAACTATGTCGTTATGAAGATTTCCCACAACTTCTATAAGAACAATCGGGTTAAGTAACCAGAATACTGACTTATAACTGTTTCCTTGTGCAAGTTTTGATATAGCCCAAGCTATAGCAATCACGCATACAATTTGAAGCATTTTAAAAAGCAATAAATAAGCTAGAATATTGTCCCTGGCAATAAATTGAAGAGGCGCAGTCACCAAAAAATGGGCGGGTCCATATCGGGGAGTTTTAGACTGCCATCTACCCAGCGGAGAAAATGTATCGTTGGGATATTCACTCATCGTAAACATATACGGGTTTTGTCCATATACCCATGCAATACGATTTAAATTTATATAATCAAACACATCAGTAGAAAGACTAGGAAAACTGAGTATGAACAGTGCGTATATTAGGATAATATATTTTTTACTAAATACTGGTTTATGTTTTAAAAGTAGATAATATGCAATCCATAAAACAAATAGACTTATAGCAAAAAGAAGCCAGGATGAATGATTTACCTTTATCGCATGCAAAGACCAAGCACTAAGTGTATTCAAAAAGGAAAGATTGCTAATACTACTGAAATGTTTCACCTGTTCGCTATCGCGAAGGAATAATAAATAACTGCTAATTCCATAGCAAATACTCCCCACTAGCATTAAACGGGTAATTATGCGTTCAATAGAAAGATTGTTCATGGGCTTATTTTGTAAGTTTATATACCCAAGGACCGTCCTCAAAGTACCACTGATTTATAATTTTTTCTTTTAAAAGATCCTTAAGTCTTTCATTATCATATGAAGATATCTGAACATTTAAAAAAGCCTCAATTTCCCGAGTTTCCAACTGCTTAACATCAGGATACTGATATTGGGTAATAAGATACACTGTATCCACAATCTCAAACTCACCAATATCTTTCACGGGTGTTGATAGCAGGCTCAAAAAGTACCTATAACTCATTGCTCTGTAGTCTTTTGTATCATCTACCAAAATGATATTGTATGGTTTGGAGCCAGCATCTGAGGCAATTACTTTTGAAACGTACCTCATATCATCCATCTGCCAACCCAAGGGATTAAAAAATGAATAATGGGTTACATTAATATACAAATATACGCCAAGAATACCTATAACAATTAACCTAAGCCAGGTTTTTCCACTTTTCCATACCCAAGCAAGACCCACTGCCATGATTATAAATGGAAGTGGAAACGTAAACCCAAGGTAATGATCATAGACACTGCTTTGATAGAAGGAAAGGCCAGCCCAACTACAGAGAAAATATAAAAATAGTATATGAGCGATTTTCTTTTTTCTGCTTAACCAGCAGATACCCGCAAATACTACTGCTAATATCCGGGAAAACCAGAGTTTTAAATGAGGAGAAAAAGAGAGACCTATCAACTGACCAAACATATGATTAAGCCTCTCAAGCGCTAACTCTATGGGTTGTGCGAAATTTTGTGCTGTATGCTCACGAGTAATAAAAAATTCCATCAACCCCTTAAGATTAAGGTAGTTATGTCTCAAATCAAAGATTACTAACGGTATTAAGGTAAGTAAAAAAACTCCAGTACCTAACAATAGATTATGGGTAACCTCTCTTCGCTCTCTAGTTTGAGTGAAGGTCAAAAGCCAAATTAGAGCCAAAAAGGGAGCGAGTATAAGAGCCATATAGTGTAGCTGCAAACTGATCCCCCATAGCAAACAGCTCCATATAATATGACGGTATTTAGCATGAACATAAGTTTCATATAATGTCCAAAGAAGGAGGATAACTACAAGGGGCATTGGATTAGGATTCCAGGAAGTTCTAGTATTAGCTATGATAACTGATCCGAATGTATATAAAAACGAGGCTATAAGTGCAGTTGATGTGTCAAACATACGTTTAATCACAAAAAAAAGCACTGGAATGGTGATAATTCCCAGCAATGCCACACCTACAGCGGGCCCGAGAGGATCATAGTTAAATATAAGTAACCATGGAGCCATAAAATAGTAGTACAAAGGTCCTAACTGGATCTTACCTACTGACGTTGTAGGTCCTATAAGTACAGGTTTAAGTTCCGTAATCATGGTCCTTACTACAAGAGCATCCCTCCCTTGGTCACCCAAAAAACTGATAGTGGGCTTGATATTATAAAGTCTTAGAAACCCCCCAATACCGGTAAGTAAAATTAATATCCAATACGTTTTCGTATAAGTAATTATTCTCTTAAATCTAAACATATATTCAATTATATAGATTCATGAGGGAGCTATGCTAATAAATGCAGTATATGCTATTGTTTCTTTTTCCAAATCACTTTCGTGTACATAGTGTAGTTGAAAAACATTACAAAAATGAGTGAAACAACGAAGTATATTTGATAGTATGACTGGCCAAATAACCGGATACCAAGCCATATACCAATTTTTTGTATAAAAATTGCACCAAGTGATGTGAAATTAAACTGTAAGAACTTACCTACAAGCTGTTTTACATTTGTGATCTTTTTATCCTTAAATGTCCATATATTGTTTAATGTAAAGTTTGAAATAATTGCCAATTCTGCGCCTATGGCGGCTGCATTATCTGGTGATATTCCAAAAGCTCTATAGAATATCTCCATAGCAGAGAAATTTATCAAAAATCCAATAAAGCCGACAATCGCAAATTTAATCAAATGGGATAATTCGCGTACCCGGATAGTTATGATATACCTAAGAGTATTTTTGATATACTCAAATCCTAGTTTTGATTGTCCATATTCACGATCGACAAATTTATTAGGAACTTCAGCAACTTTAAATCCCTTTCTAATTGTTTTATGTAAAAATCCGATTTGCCATGTATAACCTGAAAATTCAGTTCTATCCATCTCCTCACGAAGTTCCTGGAATAGCTCTTTTGTTAACCCTCGATACCCAGCAGTCCAGTCGTGAATATCAAATTTGAGCATAATAATGCGAATAGTTAGATTACCTAAACGTGACATGAGCTTTCTGTGAAATCCCCAATTTTTTGGTATTGAACCACCTCTAATATACCGCGATCCGATAACCAGATCGTAACCTTGAGATATTTTATTTAAAATTTTAGGTACATCATTCGGATCATGAGAAAAATCAGCATCCATCTCAAACATAATATCTGCCTTTAATTCATCTACTGCATACACCATACCCTTGAGATATGCGCCACCCAAGCCTGCTTTTTGTTTATTTAAAAATAAGTGCAAATTCTTATATTTTTTAGTTAAATTTCTTACTAGATCTGCAGTTCCATCAGGTGAGGAATCATCTACCACCAGTATGTGCATTTCATATGACTCATCAAGATCCGGGAAAATCCTATCTTCAAGGTGTTCGATTAAACGTCCGATATTTTCGCGTTCGTTATAAGTGGGGATAATTATAATGGTCTTCTGTTTATCTCTTGGACTCATATGCAAGATCTGATTCAACCATCAGTGTTACTAATTCCTCAAAACTGGTTGCCGGTTTCCACTCCAGTTCCCGCCCCGCTTTGCTGGCATCGGCAATCAGCAGGTCAACTTCGGCAGGCCTGACATGATCAGGGTGTTCTGCCCGGACGTAGGGAGCCCAATCTGATATACCGACTACGGCAAATGCCTTATCCAGAAATTCCCGCACTGAGTGGGTTTCGCCTGTACCGATCACATAATCCTGAGGTTTGTCTTGCTGCAGCATCAACCACATAGCCTCAACATAATCTTTGGCATATCCCCAATCACGTTTGGAATCAAGATTGCCTAATTCCAAAGTCTTGAGAGTGCCAAGCTTGATCCTGGCTACTGCATTTGATATCTTGCGGGTTACAAATTCTAACCCTCTGCGCGGCGACTCGTGATTGAATAATATTCCAGAACACGCGAAAATGTTATACGATTCACGGTAATTGACAGTAATCCAATGACCGTACACTTTAGCTACCCCATATGGTGAGCGGGGATAAAAGGGAGTGCTTTCTTTTTGAGGAGTTTCTACTACTTTACCAAACATTTCCGAGCTAGATGCCTGATAGAATTTTGTATCCGGTTTGGCAAACCTGATAGCCTCGAGCATTCTGGTTACCCCCAAACCAGTAACTTCTCCAGTGAGCACGGGTTGATCCCATGAAGTTTTGACAAAAGACTGAGCTGCGAGGTTATAAACTTCGTCAGGCTGGATATCCTTGATCAACTGAGTCAGTGAGTGCTGGTCGATCAAATCTGCTGAAACCAAATGGATTTTGTCCATGATGTCATTGAGACGTTCATAGTTTTGGGTACTTGTCCGGCGGTTCAGTCCATACACATCATATCCTTTGGTTAATAAAAATTCTGCCAAATACGAACCGTCCTGGCCGGTCACCCCGGTAATAAGCGCTTTTTTCATATGCTTTTTTAATACATTATCTGTTCTGTATTATATAGAAAAATTGGTTTATTGTTTTGCATTTTACACCCATTAGTGATCGTATTAATGACTTCTTGTAGCTGTTCATCCTCAGTTTTTATCTCTAATAGTTTTAAACTGTCCATAAATCTGCTACCTATCCTAAATATTTCTGCCATTAACACGCGTTCAACTACATTATCTTTATTTAACAGGAATATTAAGCGATCAGTGAGTCTGGCTTTATCTTTTCCATTAGGTTTATTAAAGGAGTGCTCATCAAAATTGTACTTATGCATATGCAACAAACCGAAACAATTATTTACAGCAGCCCAGTAGAGTATCAATAATTTCTTTTCTTCATATATATCAAAACGCTTTTCTTTTATAAGATACTCAAGTACTTCGTACCCTGACATGCTCATTTCCGAGAGAGGAGGGACTTTTGAATTTTTTCTTTCCTCCAGATATGATTTTTTTGTTTTTTTGCTTTTATCGCTTGGTTTCCACTCCCAAATATGATGGCACTTAGGGCACGATGCATATGCGCTTAAAGTGGGACATTCAAAATAATCAACAAA
The DNA here is from genome assembly GCA_964386355.1 of uncultured Pseudomonadales bacterium. Taxonomy (GTDB): domain Bacteria; phylum Patescibacteriota; class Microgenomatia; order UBA1400; family UBA1449; genus CAYLQQ01. The sequence continues at coordinate 23,466 of CAYLQQ010000011.1, read as the reverse complement.
ATATGATAGGGTATCAATATGTTGATTTGGTGCCTTCAATGTATGCCTACCATCCCTATTATGATTAGAATCTAAAAATTCATATGAGCATGCAGGACATACAGTGACAAAGAAATTGACTATATAATTCATACTAAAATAAGAATATAGATATAAATTGTTGATTCCTAATAAACGTATCCGTAATAGTAATCTTCTCCTTTACCTATCTCTTCTCTTACAGCTCTACATGCTTGTTCCCATGTTAATCCTGAATCCTGTTGCATTAGTTCTTGAATTCTCTTCTGATGATCCACAAGATCATTTGGTATCACTTGTCCGGGAACTAATTCTAAACCAGGACCAACTTCTGAAAAATTCACAGTGTCCGAATTTATTGCTTCAGGTGGTGTAGTGTCAGTTTCGTTCATCGTACGCTATAAATTGAAACTTATATTTTGCGCTGATACTTTTCATATCATGCTCAACCATTAACTCCACCATTTTCTCAAATTCAACCTCTCTTTTCCACCCTAAAAACTTCTCAGCTTTGTTTGGATATCCGTAGTAGTGTATTCCTGTAACAGGCCTCCAAAACTTCTCATCCTTTACAACGTAATCTTTATAATCGAGCCCCAGTTTTGCAAATGCAATTTCGCAAATATCTCGCACGCTATGTAATTTCCCTGTTGCTAAAATATAGTCATCAGGCTTTTCCCGCTGGAGCATCAGCCACATTCCCTGCACGTAGTCGGGTGCCCAACCCCAGTCCTGACAAGCCTCCAAATTGCCAAGTGCCAATTCTTTTTGTAATCCAAGTTTAATTCTGACTGCTCCAAGTGTTATTTTTTTAGTAACAAAATCTTCGCCTCTCCTTGGCGACTCATGATTAAACAGAATGCCACAAGATCCAAATATTCCGAAATGTTCACGAAAAAGCCTCACACTCTCATGAGCTGCTACTTTTGAAATAGCATATGGATCTTGGGGTTTAAATGGAAAGCTTTCATCTATACATGCAGAATCTGGACTACCATACATCTTAGCTGAGCTAGCTTGAAAAAACTTTGAATGGGGGCTAAAGTCACGAATAATCTGTAGTATCCGTAGCACTCCCATTGCATTTACATTATAGGTAAGTTCAGGGTTTTGCCATGATGTGGGAATGAACGTAATCCCAGCTAAATTATATATCTCATCTGGTTTATGCTTCGTGATTATTTTTCTTAAAGAATCATCATCTAGCAAGTCTCCCTGTTCAAGAATGACTTTTTCTTTTAAATGAATTATATTCCCATCTCCGATATCGTTTTTCGGACTTACCATCCCAATAACACGATACCCCTTATTTAGTAGTAACTCTAAAAGGTATGAACCATCCTGACCGGTAATGCCCAAGATTAGTGCTGTTTTCATAATGAACATCAGGGAAAAATTAACGTCCAACTGAAATATAATCAAACCCGTGAGTTACCATGAAATCTTTCTCGTACATGTTCCTTCCATCTATAAATGTCTTTCCTTTCATAAGTGATTTTACTTTATCCATATCCAATTGTTTAAACTCATTCCATTCCGTCACAAGAATGACAATATCAGCTCCCTTAACAGCCTCGTACGCATCATTAGCGTAGCGAATCTTGTCTTGTATCATTGCTTTAGTAGTGTCCAACGCAACTGGATCATATGCAGTAACATGAGCTCCCTCAGAAATTAATTCATCAATTAATACCAGTGACCTTGCATCTCGCATATCATCTGTATCTGGTTTAAAGGCTAAACCAAGCATGCTAATTTTTTTATCCTTAAATGTCCCAGCCTTCTTACGAGCTTTTTCCAATACATAGCTGGCTTGAGTAGCATTGATGCGGTCAACTTCCTCTAATAGTGAAAACTTGTAACCAGCATTTTCCGATAAATGATACAAACCCTTCACATCTTTGGGAAAACATGATCCACCATAACCAAGACCGGCGTTAAGAAATTGTGATCCAATACGCGGATCTAGACCAATACCTTTCATTACATCTACAACATCTGCTCCCAAGAGATCGCATACTCTGGCAACAGCATTTGCAAAAGAGATTTTAGTTGCCAATAATGAGTTAGCAGCATATTTGATCATTTGGGCACTCACTATATCAGTTACGACGCGCTCTCCTGGTAAAGATTTATGGAGCGCTAATAGTTTTTCTGCAGCTTTTTTTGTATCTGCCCCGATTACAACCCGAGCGGGATTCAAAGTATCAGTAATGGCTGATCCCTCACGTAAAAATTCCGGACATGAAGCAAATTCATATTGAACTTTTGTTTGTTTATCCAAGATTTTTGTTAGCTGTTTATGGATCCCTGGAGGTACGGTTGACTTTAAAACGATAGTGAGAGGTTTAGTCATGTGCTTAGCAACTGATTCAATAGCTGCCTCTACATATCTTGTATCTACTTCTCCTGTTTCTGATTGAGGAGTACCTACACATATAAAAACAGCTTCTGTGTCTTTAAGTGCTTCTTTATAATCAGATGTAAACGTTAATCTGCCTGAGTTTAAGCCTTTTTTCAAATATTCTTCCAAACCAGGTTCGTGAATAGGAGGAATACCCTGCTTGATACGTTCAATTTTTTTCTCATCCACATCAAGACCCACAACCTGATTCCCAAAATCTGCAAATATTACGGTCGTCACTATTCCTACGTACCCTGTACCAATAACACAAATATTCATATCTCCTCCAATAGTATGTATAAACGACAAATTACTAATATATCATATAACTTTACCCTAAAAATGCAAAAACGTTTATCATATGTACCTGATCAAATATAAATTAGATTGGTATAATACCATTATGAAAATTGATATTCTTACCATTTTCCCTAATATGTTTAACTCTCCCTTGAGTGAGTCAATCATTAGACGGGCTCAAGATAAAGGGTTTGTAACCATTAAGACATATGACCTGCGTAATTGGAGCACTGACAACTATAAAAGCGTTGATGACAGGCCATTCGGCGGTGGACCGGGTATGGTCATGCGTGTTGACATCATCGATCGAGCAGTATCTGATCTTAAACAGCAAGCTGAGAGCGGTAAGCTGAAACCTAAAGTAATACTGCTCGATACGAAAGGACCATTCTACACCCAACAAAAAGCCCAAGCACTTAGCAAAGAAGAACATCTTATCTTCATCGCTCCTCACTTTGAAGGTATCGATCACCGTGTCCACGAGCATATTGCAGATGAAGTTATTTCAATTGGACCGTATGTATTAACCGGAGGAGAACTTCCGACAATGGTAATGGTAGATAGTATCGTCAGACTTTTACCCGGTGCTATAAATCAAGAAAGCCTTAAAGATGAATCCTATTCATTACCAACAACCAATATCCAACAACCACAAGCTAATATCGAGGCTCCCCAATACACGCGCCCTGCAGAGTATAACGGCTGGAAAGTACCGGAAGTCCTACTTTCAGGTAATCATAAAGAAATTGAAAGATGGAGAAAGGAATATAAATTGGATTTATCTAAGTCTTTTGAGTGATTCTTCATGCAAGGGAATATTGATATTAAGAATTTCCTGTGTTTTTTGCGTATCAAGCACTAAATTTCGTGCTCCTTCTTGAATTTGTGATGGGTTAACGTTTGCTGGCTTATTAAATATTTTTTTAACCATACTACCAAACTCATATGGTGTTGTTTGTTTACCAACACAGTGAAGTATTTGTCCGGACTCAAGTTTTTGTCCACTAATTACTTTTGCAGTTTTCAAGCAGCTTAAGGAAAAATATTCGATAGGTGTGGGACAAATTTTTTGATCACTATATAAACTCACCTCTGGCTTACTTTCCATCCATGTCAACATTTTACGGACAAGACATGGTTTGGGGTGCGAGAAATTACCGTACGGAAAAGCAAGTCGTATTATGGCTATGTACTGTTTTTTACTAGCTTCTTTTACAATTCGCTCTGCCTCAGCTTTTGTCTGACTATACAGAGCATCATCAGGACAGAGCTCATCCTCTGGTAAATAGGGGTCTGTTTTCTTGCCTCCCGAAAAAACAAAATCGGTTGAGATATGGACTAGAGGAATTTCCAGCTTCCTGCAAATTTCCAACAAAACTCTGGTCGAATCAACATTAACCTTTTTAGTTAAACTAATCTGTTCATCAGTTAAATTATTTCCAGTTACCGTAATGGCAGCAAAATGGAAAAGAATTGGTTTTTGCTCAGTTGGCAACTGAGTTGATTTTGTTTTTAAAAAATTGAAAACAGAGTTTTTATCGCTAATATCCACCACTTCATTTTCCCCATGCAAATCCAATCCATAAAAGGGAATATGTTGCGATATAACTAAGCGCTTAAAATCAGATGCTACAAGTCCCGATGATCCCGTACAAAAAATGGAAAATGACATACATTAGCAATATTGTTTTACCCGTTTCTTGGCTGCCAGATCTCTGTTAAAACCGTATCCCAGTCAAATCTAATCTCATCACTGGGATCAAATACTTCTGTCTGGAAGTTCATCACCCGCACCTCAGGTTGTGAAAGCGATTTCCAACCATGCATAATACCAGCTGGAATGACAACAAGACGTGCTCGTAGCTCACCCATAAAAACAGTATTTACATGCAAGAATGTAGGGGAGTCCTCACGCAGATCAACCATAGCAACCTGGATTTTCCCTCTCGTAACCACAAACTGGTCAGTATGAATCTCATGAGCATGCCAGCACTTGACCACACCAAAATCAGTCGCGGACTGATATACATGTTTAGCCATCTGAATTCCATTTTGCCCTACCCAAGATGAACTCCACATCTCAGTTACTTCACCTCTGCCATCTAGGTTTACAGTCAGATCTTTGACTGTCACTCCTTCAATAGTGATTCCCTTTTGGATAAGAAATTTTTGCTGTTTGAGCCATTCGGCTGTCATGTCACGAAGTCGCATAGTTACCTTTCAGAATATTGTTTTTGATAATAATCTTGATACTCTCCAGATTTGACATTTTGCCACCAAGATTGGTTATTAGTATACCAATGTACTGTTTTTTCCAAATAGTCATCAAATGTATATGCCGGCTTATACCCTAATTCCTGATTAGCCTTAGTCCAATCTATGGCGTAGCGTACATCATGACCTGGTCGGTCTTTTACAAACTCAATAAAGTCATCCCCTTTACCCATGATCTTAAGAATTTTCTGTACCACTTCCAAATTTGGAATATCTTCAGTCAGCCCTCCAATACAATATGTTTCACCAATGGTACTATTTTGTAAAATCAACTCAATTGCCCGACAGTGATCTTCGACATACAGCCAGTCCCGTATCTGATTACCTTGCCCGTACACTGGAACCTTCTTGCCTTCGATAATATTAGTGATTACCAAAGGGATCAGTTTCTCAGGAAACATGTATGGTCCAAAGTTGTTCGAACAGTTTGATATGGTTACGGGCAATCCGTAGGTACGATGATAGGCACGTACAAGATGATCTGATCCAGCTTTTGAAGCTGAATAAGGACTGGACGGGTCATATGGAGTATGTTCATTGAACTTCTTATCTGAACCTAACTCTAAGCTTCCAAATACTTCATCTGTAGAAACATGATGAAAGCGAATATTGGCTTTGCGAGCTGCTTCCAATAGCACATAGGTTCCATACACATTTGTTTGTACAAAAGCATCTGCATCCAAGATTGAGCGATCTACATGACTTTCTGCTGCAAAATGAACAAGTATATCCACCTCATGAAGAGCCTGCTCAACCATTTGTTTATCACAGATATCACCTTTAATAAATGAATAGCTAGGATTGTTTTCTACATCTCTAAGGTTTTCCAAATTTCCCGCATACGTTAACCTGTCAAAATTAACAATCTGATCATCGGGGTGATTAAGAAGCCAATAGTGGATAAAATTACTGCCGATAAACCCGGCCCCTCCGGTAACTAAGAGTTTCATATTATTTCTTTTTTTTATGACCGTAGCTTGCATAAGCTTTGGCAACAATTTTCTGCTTATACAATTGCCAGCTAGATAAGGTAGGTCCGTCAATAATTGTACCTTCTGTAATCATTTTCTCAAAATTCGTAATAGGAATCAATTTTGCTTCTATCAACTCTGCTGATTCAAGTTCCTGCTCCTGCGTCTTTTGTATATCATACGCCACACACACAATTCCCCGTTGGTCAGTATGTCCAGCGCCTACAAGAAATCTGCCAATTTCTGTACATTCCCTACATGTATATCCGGTCTCTTCCAAAAGTTCACGTTTTGCAGCAACTTCAATCTGCTCCTGTTTATCCACCCCACCCATAGGAAATTCCCAGTTCCAATCCTGTAAAACAGGACGCCATTGTCTGGAAACCAGAACCCTTTCTCCTGAAAATCCTAAAATAACTACAAAGGGTAAGTCTCGATGATGAATGTAATGTGTTACTGTTTCACCGCTGGGCATTTCTATCTCTTCCTTAACAATCTTGAAATATGGACAGGTATATTCGATATGGGAAGATCTGGTGAATTTTTTCATAGATACACTTTGCTTACTTGCAGATTATTGAGAGAGCAGTTATATTTGACCTGTAATTAAGTTTAGAGTTTATCATATGTCAGACACTACTGTAAGCAGCCCAATTCCAGGCGCAACCATAATTACTAATGACGGGACAGTGACTCAAATACCAGAATCAGAAGAGAAACTGGCTCAGGAAACGGTGGAGTTGGTCGCTGATGATAGCGACACGGATTTTGACCAACAGCAGTATGACTCAGTAAAAAATTTGGTCATGCGTAAAACCCAGCAGCTTGATGAACTAAATAATGCCGTATCAGAACTCAATGAAAGTCTTAAAAATATCCTCATCAATGACCAGGAACTGACACAATCAGAAGAAGACGCTAAAAAAGCTAAAAAGGCAGCTACTGCCCGTAAAGCTCAGCTCATGAATTCACCAGAGGCAGTCTCAATAAAACTCAAACTCCAAGAGGCTAAAGAAGACCAGAAGGATATTGAAGACGGCCTCTCAACCCAGCTTCTGACTCTTTACCAACTCACCGGTGTTCAGGAATTTGAAACAGATGAGGGGGAAGTACGGGAGTTTGTCATCAAGGCGAGAGTCAAGGCAAAGAAGCGAAAGTAAGAGCTTTAATTTGCTATTATTACCTAACTCTTCTATAATATTACATAAAATACACATAAAGTGTGTATTATATGTAATATGGGAGTTGAAGGTTCTCAAGTTACAATCTTCGAAACGCTTGACTTATCATTTGAACCAGAATATACATGTGTATGCCCTAAACAAATCCCAACATTAGACGTTGAAACTATATTTCAGGTCCAATGCATGTACAGAGATAAGCCACATGTAGTTTTATTAAATGATATAGCACGTTATTATAAACTATTATGCTCAGCAAAGCCGGCATCTGAAGCTCTTTCAATCACCCCAATTGTTGATAAAATTCCAGGATCTAGATTTGTAGAAATTCACTGTGAAGATGATACTGGCTGCGTTACCACAACCTTCAGTACGGTCACCCAATCAACATCATCCATAACAATTGAAACAGCTATATCAATACCATATATGGTTAGATGCGAACGATATCATGCGAGTCAAGGTGAAGAACGAATGCTGCTTGTATTCACTAATCAAATGCTTCGTGATCAGAGAGGTCGATTGACAACAAAAGGAATTACATACCTCAATGAAATGGCACAATTCTTAACCAAACTGGAACGTATTAGGAATTCTTCACCCCAACCCAGTCCACATACGGGAAATATGCTCTGATTTCTGTCCAAAATTTGTCGGCTACATTTTTTGAGTAAACAGCCTTATCCCCTTTTTCCATATGACCGCATAGACGCCCCTCCCAGTCATGAATGATATCAACTACCTGCTTACCAACTTCATTAAACTCTGCCTGATACTTTTTACGATCTGTGGCAAAATCGTCATTAAGAAGCTTGAAACGTAAAAAGAGCTCTTTATGTTGCTCAAACATGTCATTAAAAAATTTACGGAATTTTGGTGATGACATAGGTTACTGTTTACTTTCATAAACGGAGCCACGTGTAACTCCTCGTCTAATAATATACCCATCCTTTACCAGTTCATGCAAGTCGTATCTTAGGGTTCTGTCAGGTATATTTAGAAAGCGGCGCTTAATAAAATTGTAGCTGGTAGATTTATGATCTTTTATAATATTGAGAATCTCAAAGCGTCGTGGCGGTAGGCTCAGCAAGTCATGGGGAATTTGTTGTACTGTTTGTTTTTTTGAATCTAAAGCCTTTTCCAAAGACTCAATCAAGCCATCTAAAAAAAACTCAACAAATTCAGTCCTGTCACTTTTATTTTCACACAGAAGATCATAATATGTTTGCCTATGCTGTTCCAGATACTCTTCGATGGCTACCATACCCTTGAGGTCATACTCCCATTTTTTAAATAGCAGATGAATCAAAAGCCTACCTAGACGCCCATTCCCATCTAAAAAGGGATGAATCTTTTCAAACATAATATGAGAAAGTGCTGCTTTAATCGGTATTAGGCTTTCAAAATCCTGGTTACAGTAAATAAGCAACTGCCCAAGTAGGTCTCTGATCTCATGAGGTAATGGACAAACATATACCGCAATACCTGCGCTATTATAAATCGCTGATGGTTCAGATCGTAACTGACCTGATTCACCGTGCAAGCCTTGCATAAGCATTGCATGCAATTTCTTCAAGTCATCAATCGTGAGGTCAACCTTCCAATCTTTTGCCAAAACATATTCGAGCGTACGATAGAGGTTAGCAATTTCCAGCTTGTGTTTTTCCTTCTGATCAGTCCAACCGCTTTTTTCTAGCTCTTCAATGGTATGGGGATTTCCTTCTATTCGTGCTGAATAGAGAGAGCTTTTAAGAACGCTTTTTTGTCTACTGTATTTTTCAAGTAGCTGATCACCCGGAAGCATATACAGTTCGGTCTTACATTTCTCAATTTTATTTAACTTGAGAATAATTTTTTTAGTCAGTTGGTAGGTGGGTGGTATGTCCATATCTCAACAATAGCATATTTTGCTGTTTATTGCCACATGTTGCATAATGTTGCCTTTTGTTGCCGCTTGTTACCTAATCTTGCCGCTTATTTTTAAAAAGCATTTCTGTTTACGATAGTAGTTGAGCAAGAATGATCTTAAAGCAGAGCATGTAGTGAAAACTTATCCTGGAGATATTTGTTATACAACTAAATCCTTTAGATACAATCAACAATGTAGAGGCATTCTATGATTCTCGATAAAAGTCCTGATCATAATTACGAATGCTTTTTAATCCAAAAACTTTTTATATAGGGAAGGCTGAGTGTAGACAAAATAAATCCTATACTTGGTACAATAGCGTTAATCCAGGGATTTTCTACCCCCATCGAATGCATAAATATTCCTATAGTGCCATAAGTTAATACTGCAATACTTAGTCTTCTGGTCCAACTGGTTTCCCAGGCTTTATCCAGTTCAACTCGTTTGTTGCGTTCTAAGATTTTATCTATTTGTGTCTCAATTTGACCAAGTGTTGGTTTCATATTGTTATTTTTTCAAATACTTTTTCCCTCTTAGTTTATCAGGAAGCAAACTCTCTGTGGGGTACTTCTCGTATTCTTTCCCATATCCCAGCTCTTTCATGAGCTTAGTAGGTGCATTGCGAATCGACATAGGAATAGGTAAGTTACCATACGCTTTAACATCAGATAAGGCTGCCATATATGCGTCATAGGCAGACCGGTCTTTTTTACATTGACACAAATACGCTACCCCAGCCGCTAAATTCTCCTGACATTCAGGATATCCGACTGTTTCACATGCCCGAAATACAGCGTTTGCAACCACCAGTGCAGTTGGAACTGCCAAACCGACATCCTCACTGGCAAAAACCACCATGCGTCTGGCGATAAACAGCGGATCCTCACCCCCATCCACCATCCGTGCTAAATAATATAAAGCAGCATCAGCATCAGAAGCACGCATACTTTTAATAAAAGCGCTGATGGTGTTAAAATGCTCCTCAGCTCCTTTATCGTATAATAGTGATTTTTTTTGGAGGACCTCTTTTAGAAATGGTAAACTAACCGTTTTTTTACCCTCCGGCAAAGTTTGATTAGCTATCTCAACAACATTAAGAGCCGTCCGTCCGTCACCATTGGCAAATCCTGCCAGAAATTCCATAGCGTCAGTAGCCATTTTAAAACGATACCTAGCTAAGCCTTTTTTGATTAACACTAGTAAATCTTCGACAGTTAATGGTTGCAGTACAAACACCCGACATCGGGACAAAAGTGCAGAAATGACTTCAAATGAAGGATTTTCGGTAGTAGCTCCAATGAGAGTTATGGTTCCGTTTTCTACATACGGTAACAAAAAATCCTGTTGGGCTTTATTGAATCGATGGATTTCGTCTAAAAAGAGAATCGCAAAGGCATTGTCTGAGACTTTTTCATCAGAGTACAAATCTACTCCATGAGAACTGCTTTGGATTGATTCTATAATTTGTTTAACATCTTTCTTACCGGCTGAAACAGCAGAAAGCTGAAAAAATTGTGTATTGACTGAGTTGGCAATGATCCGGGCTAGTGTCGTCTTTCCACACCCGGGAGGTCCCCAAAAAATAACGGAGTAAGGTTTTGTACTTTCAATCATCAGGCGGATTGGTTTACCTGGTCCAACCAGATGAGATTGGCCTACAAAATCCGCCAGTGAGTTTGGCCGGAGCAAATCAGCTAAAGGTTGATATGAAGACATGAATGAAGGATAACACTCAGATGTTCTTTTTACAAGCAATGAGCTAATAGTTTATTTTCCAATCTAGCTTAGGAAAAGAAAGCTCGTTTTCTTCTATATCTAGGGTATTGACTCTCTCTTCCATTCGTTTAACCCCGCTAACTATTTCTTTAGGTATATTTTCATTTTCTATTGAAGCCTCAACAGTAGGTATTGGAGTTGAAGGTACAAAAGGTTGATTAACAGGTTTATTTGCCAACAACGCCAAAACTGAAACCAAAGCTATAAGTAGCATTACCAGAATAGCACCAAGGATAAGAATCGATCGCTTGAGTGTATTCATTTTTTTCTCAATAATAATCTCTTTAGCACTGGCTGGCTGCTGTAGCGGAGGATTTGGTGCTGCCTGAGCGGGAACAACCTGAGCCATTGTAGGCTCTGTAGAAAGTTCTTGAATGGGGACCTGTTCTCCGCTGATAGGATTTAAATTAGTATCTTCCATATTAGTACGTTTTTGGTGAACCGCTCGGACTTGAATTTGGTATTGTTGGTGATGGGAGCATTTTATTTAGCTCTTTTAAAATCTCATTCTGGAAATTAACACCATTTTTCAAATTTTGTTTACCTACCCCTAGTTCAGTTTTTACTGTTGCTAGTTTTTCAACAGCCTGATTTTCATCTCCTTCTTGTGACAATTCCTTTGCTACAGCTAAGGCATTGGTGATAGACTGGTCAGTTCGAAACGACATATCTACAGCCTGATCGTACCAATTGCGTATAAAGGTATTTTTGTATGTATCCACTAATGGTTGCAGTATTGCATTGGTGGCCGAAAATTCCTGGTTTGTCTGCCGTACTCTACCCACTAAAATATGAGCTACAGTTTCATGTGACAGCGCAATATAATCGGTTTGCTTCCGCTCTAAACGGCTGGCAATTTCAAATAGCCCCGTTAGTGTTGGATTAGTCATCCCGCTCAAATCATCTATATGGTTTTGTAACCAACCAATTTCTTTATCAAGCTCTGCACTTAAGCGCGACTTATCTTCATTTGGAATTGCAGATGTAGTATTGAGAGTATATTTTAATGCCATTAGATAGGTACGCAATGTCACGCCTCTTTGAGACAGAATTTGTTTAGTTTTTGCTAATGCGTCATTTTGAGAAGTGAGGGTTTTTTGTTTCAAGAATTCATTTTTGGCAACTGTATACTCATCATAGCTGGTTCTGTATTTTTCGTACTGAAACGTATAGTCCTGCACCTGCCGCTGGGCATAGACGGGAATTGAAAATATAATTAGGCTTAATAGTATTGATATAATATTGTTTTTATTCATACTTGTCATTTACTTTGTTACTTGTCTCTCCTTCTCCGCCCAATAGTTATTTGCCCGTAAAAGCGAGTCAAAGGTGCCTGCATCCTCCCATAAACCATCAAATAGATTTACTTTCATTTCACCATTTTTCAGATAGATATTATTAAGATCCGTTATTTCTATTTCACCCCTGTCAGAAGGCTTCAGGTTCTTGGCAAACTCAATCACACGGTTATCATAGGTATACAAACCTACCACGGCATAATTACTTTTGGGTTCACGAGGTTTTTCTTCTATTGAGATAACGTTCATGTCCTGATCAAACTCAGCAACTCCAAACCTCTGAGGATCTGCGACTTGTTTGGCAAATACCATTCCTCCCTTCTGAAATGTTTGGATCTCTTTTGAAAAATCATAGTCGAAGATGTTGTCGCCTAATATCATCGTCACACTATCATCACCAATAAACCGCTCCCCGACGATAAACGCATCTGCCAGACCTCTTGGTTCTTCCTGAATCTCGTAGCTAAACCTGCAGCCAAACTCCTTACCGGAACCCAATAAATGCAGGAAATGTCCTGCATAATCAGGAGCGATGATGATGAGAATGTCTTTTATTCCAGCCTTTAAGAGAGTTTCTAGGGGATAGTAAATCATCGGCTTGTTATATACCGGTAATAACTGTTTTGATGTGATCTTGGTCAAAGGCCGCAGTCTCGTTGCTTTACCACCTGCTAAAATAATACCCTTCATAAGCATGTACGTGGCAGTCGTATTTATATTCTAAAAATTATACTCAACAATAGTACCACAGCAAGGCTAGCCATCAAAAAGTATTCCAGAGCAATCTTGGGATGAAAGTCCCCTTCTCTGGCATGGTGCAAAGATCCCCACAGTGTATAAAAAAGTCCAGCACATAGTACCAGACCAGCTTGCATGACCTGCTGACCAGTAAAGGCAAAGTAGAGGATAAATGTAGCAATCAACCCCGAAAGTAGCACTAGATAATCAATTTTGAGTATAGAAGTTTTTTTCTTAGATAAGATCATTGTCTCAACTGATAGTTGCAAGTTATTTATATTATTTTACCACTCTTGGTTAAAACTATAATAATCACCACTAGCGCAAACAACGATAAATGAATAAAGTTCTTGCCACTGCGGCGCAACGTTTTTTTTGTATATATCATCCATCCATCTATAGCCAAAACTCCAATCACTAGAACAGATAAGCCAACATTTATACTTTTGGTTAGATCAAATGCTGACAGAACAGGGCTGGCTTTCAATCCATCACTAGATGTAATTGATGTATCCACCAGTGTATTACTAACTGCAATTATTGTAGCCACAGGAAGAGGACTTTCGTTAAGAACCCTTTCTTCAGTTTCAACTACTGCAATCAAAGGCTCAGCAGTAGACATTGCAAGTTGCGGTGTTTGTGTAGGTTTGGGAATATTTTCGGATTGAGCTTGGACAGCTTGTGCCGGTACGGCCGCAGCTACTACAGATGGTTTTCCAAAATGCTGTACAACTAATGTTGTTTCCTGTCCGTTGAGTGTACCATTGACTACTGCAATACCAATCTCAGTATATCTACCGGACATAATATTATCCCGGTGTGTTGGTGAATTCATCCATGCCTGAACAACACTATCACTATCACCGAAATCCCTTGCCAGATTTTCGCCTGCATACAGATAATTATATCCAGCATTCTTGAAAAAGTACCAGGGAGTAGTGCCGTCAGGCGCGTTGTGAGCCCAATAATTGTCTGTAAACATATCCTGGGCTTTCTGTCTGGCTGATTCTGCAAGAACAGAATTAAAGCTGAGATTAGATAAACCACTTGCCTGGCGATTGGTGTTTGTCAGCGACAAAACTGCATCAACGCTAATATTGGAGGCATAGCCTAAAACTCCCGGATTGACTCGCGCAATAACAGTAATAAATACCTGAATAAAAAGAAGCAGCAAAACTAGCTTACTTAGACTGCTGTGATGCAGGATCTTGGCTTTATGATTGTTGCTGTGATGAGGTACAAACAGATTGTGCAGGTGTCTGCGCATAGCAATAAAAAAAACAAAATACTGTACTTATTATGGGAAGCAGTAGAAGATAAGTCAATGGATACTTGGAGACTAGTTGGAGATTGCCAACTCAACGCTTATATTTGATTGGTTTGAGGATGACTGTTTATTTATAGCATTTGGTCTGGTCCAAAATACAGTTATCAAAATAAGATACAGGAAAACAAATGGTAATAGTATTGTTGCTGTTCTGGCAAAATATTTCATATAAGCCTTTCAGTGACTATGAATTCGCGAATTATAGTTTGCAAGAACACCCTGGTCAACTACTAATTAATTCTTTTATATTTATGTTTTCTATCTATTTGATAGCGGCTTAGCTATCACAAACCAGCGATTTGCATCAAACCATCCGCTACAGGTATACATGGTCAACTGGTCTGAAGCTGCTGTTATTGCAGTTAGATCCCACCTATGAGTCTGATAACTCTTTTCAACTACATATGACTTGTTTCCGGTAGAACCTTTTATCATTATTTGGTCGCCTTTACCTAGCTGGATAATACTGCCAAAAAGGGTTTTTTTATTGTGGCCATACAAAACTACATTTCCACCAGACATTGAACCAGAGTCTTTTAGCCAGGATACTGCATCATCATAGACCTGCCAGTCATTAGCAGATACCGTTGCCTCTTTGATAGGTAAATTAATTCCCAATCTTGGTATTTCTATATTTAATGGAATGCTGGGATCAATTATTGGAACAACAGGTTGTGGTTGAGGAGATTTTTCAAAAATCTTCGGAACAATTAAAAATACTACAGCCCCAATTAGGCCAGCCAAAACAGCCATTCGGGGAATAACAAAGGAACCTTGCAACCATTTAATAAAAATCGAGATTATATTCTTTACTCTCGTTTTCAAATCATGTTTTATCACCTTGTTTAGTTTTTTATTCTTGATTCTTTTAGACTTTTTTTTAGGAATGATTGTCGTTTTTTTCATCGTATCTATTATACTAGAACTACGAAATATTTTCTGTATTATAGCTCAATCTCTGGGGGTCTTTGATCTAGGAGAGTTTGAACCTCTTCACGTATATAGGGCTTATGCCATACTATCCATACTTTCCCATCTTTCGGGTCAATTAAACCGGTTAATCCTTCATTATGGGTAATTACCCATGCCATCTTTTGTATTGTTCCTACTTCTATTCGTACTTCAACTCTAGCCATATCATTAAATTAATTATAACTTTGATACTGTACGCTTTGATATTTATTACTTCAACCCACAAAAAAGCCCCGTTTCCGGGGCTTTATTAAAACCTAACTAATAAAAATATTATTCGCGCTGTAATCCACCAACCACCTTTAGAGCAGAAGCTACTTCTTCGATTGTAATACCTTTTCTTTTCCCTACATCTGTTACTCGTACAGTTCCTCCAATACCCTCTTCACCATATGGAGTTTCTGTCAGAACTTTAGCAGAATGAGCTGAATTAGCTTGACGAACGGTATTAAAAATATCATCCCATTCATCAGTTCTACCTACAATTTTTTGAGCATGTTCATCTACGATAAATTTACAAAATCCATTTCTATGTTCAATTCCTGGCATATTTACTCCTGTTAAATAAATCTTTTTATAACAGTCAACTTAGCTCCCATATACCCAAGCATACCAACAATAAATCCAGTCAGTAACCTGATCATGTCTTCTGTGTATGTTCCGGTAGCGCCTAACGTGTCTGTAGATGTGCCCAGCACCTTACCACCAGTTGCAGTCGATGTGCCTAGCACAGCTCCGCCAGTGCCAGTGGATGGACAATCCAATGGATCAATATGCAGTGATTGTCCGGGATAGTCGCCGTTGTCATCAGCTTTTACAGTACCTTCACCGTTATAGGTAAAGTATACCTGTGCCCTGCCGCCATCATTAGTTTTTACGGTCTGCTTGTTACCATTGTACTCAAAGGTTACTTCCACATCTTTCCTAGCTTGGCCGTCTTCCTTGACATCATAGGTAACTTCAAAAGTCAGATTCTCACAGGTCGGACCACTTTTACCCATAGCTGATTTTTTACCACTGTTGGGGTCTGGTGTGGAAGTAGGGCCAGCTGTTGGCGTGGATGTGACTGTAGGAGTGGGAGTAGGAGTGGGGGTGGGGGTCGGAGTAATAACTGGACAATTACATTCCCAATCTTCTCTATTGTTCCACTGGCAACTGTATACTTCACTGCAATAACTGTACATGTCCTTTCGGCATACCCCCTCATATGAAGGATATTCCTGACATTGCTGACAAGTATACGTTTCCGGGCATGTAACAGGAGTAGCGGTTGGTGTAGGTGTAGGTGTAGGAGTTATTGTTGGTTTTGGGGTATGAGAACAAGTTGGTCTAGGAGTGCGAGTTGGCTCTGGACTTGATGTCGGACTACTTGTTGGTGATGGGGAGGGGGTAGGAGTTGGAAAACTACATTTTTCTACTTCACAACTATCTGACCATAGCTCACCAGCTCCAGGATGTCCCGGTCTTTGAAAAGCCCGAAACATATAATTACCATTTACCTGTGGAGTAAATGAAAGCTTAGTACATTTGTTTGCTTTTAAAGCTGAAATAGTACCACTGCCTACACTACTTCCATCTTTTGGATTTCCAGAGCTTATGTACCAAACCTGATAACTTGTTGTTCCTTTCATGTCTTTATCGCCTTTATTACATACTTCAGCTTCAACGTTACTACAGCTTCCTGAACAAGTCCCTTTAAAAGACAGGGATGATTTGTCCCAATCACCTTCATCATCTTTTGCATTCACCAAGCTAACAAATTGACTGAAAGCTATAAATAACGAAATAAAAACTAATATTAAAACAAGTATTTTATTACTTAAAAATCCTTTATTATTCATATTAATTTAACTCTTAAGCAGAAGAATTTTAATAAGTTTTGATAATTGGGGAAATTATAATACTAATTCTTTATTTGTCAAGATATTATTTATGATGCCATTTCCAAGCTGAGGAGATAATGGTTTCCAAATCAGAATATTGCGGTTTCCAGTTAAATTCTGACTGTAATTTAATGCTATCAGCAACCAATCTGGCACTATCCCCAGGTCTACGTTCCGCCCATTCCAGCATAATTTTTTGCCCTGTCACTTTTTCCGCCATATCAACTATCTCTTTATTGGAATATCCCTTACCAGTCCCGGCATTATAAACATCGCTTTTATGGCCATTTATTAGAGCATCTAAAGCCACAATGTGAGCACTAGCTAGATCTAAAATGTGGATATAGTCTCTGATACAGGTCCCATCAGAAGTTGGATAGTCATTGCCAAAAAGCTTAAATGGCCTGTTTTCTTTAATAGCTAATAAAATATTGGGGATAAGATGCGTTTCTGGTTTATGATCTTCCCCGATCGATCCGTCTAACATGGCACCTGCTGCATTGAAATAGCGGATGGCAATTGATCTAATTCCGTGAATTTTATCAAACCAGGTTAGCATTTTCTCTACCATCAGTTTTGATTCTCCATAAGCATTGACTGGCAGTAGTTTCGCTGTTTCTGGTATTGGGACAACTTCAGGCTCCCCATATACGGCAGCCGTTGAAGAAAAAATGAGTTTTTTAACTCCCGTTTCAACCATTGACCTTAATAGGCTCAAAGTCGCATAAACATTGTTTTGAAAATATTTACCCGGATTTTGCATTGACTCACCTGCTTCAATAAAGGCAGCAAAATGAAGCACTGCTTCTATGTTGTGCGTTTGCAGAGTAGTCAGTAACAACTCAAAATCGGTTGTATCCCCTTTAACAAAGGAAAAACCCGCTGCTTTTTTTGGGTCATGCCTGATAGCATGATCATAAATTACAACCTCATGTCCTTTAAGCCGTAACTGATTTGCAACTATTGATCCAATATAACCTAGACCTCCGGTAACAAGTAAATTCATATTTTTTTACATTACGTTTTAATAACATGTAGTACCTGCGAATGACTCTCCCATACATATTTTGGATTGAGCGCTTTTAGTTCTGCCTCATTGTAATACGTTTTGTTTTCTTTTGGAAAAAACAGGGCGCAATCAATGCCTACATTTACAGAACCTAAAAGGTCAAATTTTGAATCTCCAACTATTATAGTGTTTTCCTTTGGTGATGACAGGTGAGCAAGTGCCAGTTCGTATGGTTCTGGCGAGGGTTTATGATTTATCACATCTTCACTCGCAACTACGCAAGTAAAATACGCTAAAAGGTGATGGTATTCCAATGCTAGGATAACTAGTTTTCTACGTGTGCTGGTCACTAAAGCCATTTTTATTCCAGATTTTTGCAGTTGCAGTAGCGTACGTTCCACTTCATCATAGAGAGGTGTTTGGTAATACGATCGGCTTAACTGTTCATAAACCAGATCAAAAAAGCCTTCGTGATCAATGCCAAGCTCAATTAAAATTTGTGAGTCGAGCCATAGTTTTTCTGTTGCTTCATTTATATTTATGGGCATATGGAGCGTTTCAAAGACTGATGTAAAAGCATGTTCCCATACAGGAATTGAACGGGCGAGTGTCCCATCCCAATCAAACAGTATTGCTTCGTATTTTTTATCTGCCATATACCAATAGTTTAATCTTTTGTAACCGTTTGCCGTTTTTTACAGCTTTAATGATAGATATTCCTATCAGTATTCCAATGAAATCTATAAATACGTCCCGAACAGTCGCTGTTCTTCCTGATATAAAACTCTGATGATACTCATCAGTAACTGCATAAATCATGGAAAATACAACTGCAATATTTTCTAGAATATCTAGAGAGAGCTTCTTTTTGAAATGAAAATATATGGCTCTAAACAAAAGGACTAATAATATTGCATACTCAGTAAGATGAGCAGTCTTTTTAATAATAAAATCAATCGGATCAAAAATTGACGCCTGTATAGTTGGACGGTTTGAAAACGCAAAAATACACATCATCCAAAGAATCAATGGCATCCAAATCCGTAATAATGTGTTAATTTTTTTTATCTTTTGCATACAAATTACCTCAAATTGTATTTCTATTAGCTTAGGTTACATGCCAGCTGTTTATCTTCTAGTGATATATTTTATTATAGCGGTAATCAGTTCTGGTTTGTTAAGTGCAGTAAGTGATCCCCCCAAAAGCATAATTCCAGAACTGGCTATACCTAATGGAAGCAACAGTTTTGGTAAAGGCTTTTTTTCTAGTTCTTCAATTTCATCAGTTACATCAATACGAGAATCTTCTGCTCCCAGAACAGGTAACTTTTCTAAGTCCTGAGCCGAACCTGATGCTTCAGGTCTTGGTGATACTTTTGTGCTTGATTTTGGTGTAGCTGTATTTTTTGCAGATGCTGTAGGGCTTTGCTTCAGGTTTTGTGTATCGGCTTCACTTAAACAGGACGGATTAGCTTCGCCTTTTGTTGGCGCTGCCATACACCAGTCATCACCAACTTTTGACCATGATTGGGAACTGGTCAAAACGGGATATGCCGCAGGAAGACCTGATTTCTCTTGTTTTTCGTGATTTAGCAGAGTAACTGTATCACCTACGTTATTTAAATACCCTGATCCAAAGGCAAAATATGCATATGATTTACCACCAATTTTAAAATCCTTAATTTCTTTATATGCCCCTGCGTTATCCTGAATATACCAGCCGTTTAGATTTGCTTCACTGTCATTGCCGTTATAAATCTCTACCCACTCATTGCCTCCACTTTCTGGAGAAGGATAAATCTCAGTGAGTATAATATTACTATAGTCATAGTAACTACTTGGACTATTTGTCGGTGATGGGCTGGGTGTATTGGTTGCTTGAGGTGTTGTTGTGGGAGAAATTGTGGGGCTTGCTGTTGGTGATGGTGTTGGACATGAAGGTGAACAATTTGATGAGCCTTTAGTGGGGTTTGATACCAATATAAAGTTACCATTCCCATCTTTATCTTTGGCAATTGACTGCGTTTCGTCAGGTGCAATAGCTATGCCTTTTGGACCATATGTCACCTCTTCCGATACTGCATTAGTATCCTTGACTATAAGTTTAATTGTATCTTCTGATTGATCTAATCTTTTGCTAACTTCTGCTACAAAAAATGATTTTGCATTGAGTGATGTCGAAACACTAAAATCAAAAATTGAACTAGTGCTATCCTGTAACTGATACTTAGATAATTCGACTGGTTCTTCACCTGCATTATAGAGCTCTATCCAATCGGGTGAAGTATTTGCACTAAATTCATTAATGACAAGATTATCAGCTGCTGAAACGTTCGCTGGAAAAAGGACTTTACTACCAATGATAAATAGTATTAGCCATCCTCGGAATAAGAATCGGAATTGAAATCTCATAATCAGTAGTTTACATGCAGATAGTAGGTTTCCAAATCGCTGTCTTTATGCTCAACTCGTACATAACGCAATCTACAACCTCCACCTCCACCGTAACTACCTCTATACATTGTCCCATCAGCAACTGCTCGTACCGTAGTCGAAGAGCCAATAATATCAATACCGTTATGCATACTATATATTTGACCAACCCAGGTATTACGGACCGCCCAGGTAGAGCCAAATCCTTGATTCATGCGTATTTTGGGAGGAACCGGCCACTCCCAAGAACCTGAAGGATTAAAAGGGTCACCTTCAGAACATTCTCCCGGTCCGGTGCAGTTGTCATGATCAGCTGGTTTTAGGTAGCTAAATGGATTTAAGGCTGTACCTTTTTGTGACACTGTAAAATGAAGGTGTGTTCCACTTGAGTTACATGAGGAGCCTGATATTACAGAAGCAATGACATCACCAGCTTTTACATCTTTAGCTTTCTCTTCATCACCTCGACCAGCCATAATAGCCTGAATAGATTCAAACTCTGCCCTCGTTTGTGCCAATAACTCCTGGTATTTTTTTTCATCATTACGAGTTACATTTAAAAGATCCTGTTTGGCATATTTTTGCTGGTCAAGCATCTTTTTTTGACCCTGCAGATAGTTCCGTAGTTTTTCAGCTTCTTCCTGTTTTTTTTCTTTAAGCTGTTTTTGGGCATCATAATTCAACCTCGCTTGCTCCATTGCATACAACACTTCTTTATCATGAGCCTGGACACTCTTTATATAATTAAAGTGAGTAAAAAACTGTGAAAATTTATTTGAAACTAACAGAAGATACAAGGAAGGCATGTGCATCCGTTTATATGTCTCCTCAACCCGCACATTCATAATCTGAACTGTTTCATCCAAATCTCTATCTAAGACAATAATTTTTTTTGACAGTTCTTCAATTTCAAATTCCAAAATCTTTACCTGTTCCTCAGCTTTGGCAATTTGAGCTATAGTTAGGTTCATTTGATTGGTAATGAGGGCTATTGCCGATGCAAGTGTTTTCTGCTTACCTCGTGCTTCATCAATTTTTTGGGTATACTCTGCAATTCTATCATTCAGTTCTTTGAGCTTATCATCATCGGTTTGAGAATAAATTGGGGATACAGCTATATGTAAGGTACATATGAAGATTAAACAAAATCCGATTGTTTTAAGCCAATAACTAGATTGTTGCATAGTACAATTTACATGGTTTTATAGTATCTAATCAACCATGTGCCAACGGGATAGTACCACATTCTTAACGTGTTTTTTATGTAGGTAAATACAACATTACGTTCTTGAAAAACGTCTTACTGCCATGAGGCTACCAAATACACCCAGAAACATTCCTAATAACGTCATGATGCCAAGTAACATCCCTAGCTGTTGGACAGGCACCGGTAAAACGATAATCTCTTCAAGCCATTCGATAAGCGATGGTGTCATATACTGTAAAAGTGTAAAGCTTCCAAGCCATCCGATAATTGCGCCTGTGAGCCCATATATCATACCTTCGAGCAAAAATGGGCTATGAACCTGCCAGCTTGATGCTCCCAAAAGACGCATGATCTCAATTTCTGGGCGTTTATTTTTAACTTTCAAGCCCAATATAACCATAAGAATGAGGACTGATAAAAATGAAAGAAACCCAACAACGCCCACGCCCAGATAACGGATATTACGCACCCACAAAGTGAGCTGGTTAACTATATCTTCATAGTAATCGATATCCAACACCGATGGTTCGGAAGCTAAAATTTCCCTAAGTTGCGGCAATGCTGTAATTTCGATAGCAGAAACTTCGATAGAGGGAGGCAATATTTTATAGTCTACCAATTCATTTAAGAGTGGATCTTCATTCTTACTTTTTTCCCTATAAATTTGTTCAGCTTCTTTTGTCGAAACATACTTAAATGCTGCCAGTTTACCAGTTGCTTCCATTCTCTGTTTTATCCGCTCAACATCTTGTGTAGGAATATCTTTTCCTTTTTCAAAAAAAGCAATAATTTGAGGTGCCTTTTCAAAATATTGCAAAGTTTTAACAAAGCCTAATAATATCAGAATAAACGTCGAAGTAGCAAAGAATGTCAATGAAAGTATAAGGACTGCAATAGTCGCTTGATAGGGAGTTCGACGAATTTGTTTGAGTGCGGTATTTAGCAGGCTCATATATAGAATTTACTTTTTTCTATGGTAGGTTCCCTTTTTCTTGTCTTCAATAATTTGTCCACCATCCATGTAAATTACGCGTGCTCCCATTGAATCAACTAAATCAGCGTTATGAGTTGCAACGATAACTGTTTTTCCTGTTCGATTAATTTCTTTAAGCAGGGCTGCAATTTTCCATGCAGATTCCTCATCTAAATTGGCTGTTGGTTCGTCTGCAAATATGACGATTGGGTCGCCAACTACAGCTCTGGCAATTCCAACTCTCTGCCGTTCTCCCCCTGATAATTGGATTGGAAATACATTTGGCTTTTGAGATAACCCAACCAAGTCTAAAACGGCTTGCACCGCTTCTTTAATCTCATTTCCCTTTTTACCGGCAATTTCTAGAGCAAGTGCAATATTTTCTTCTACTGTTCTATCCATCAGCAATTTTACATCTTGGAAAGATGTCCCTATTTTTTGACGCAACTTAGGAAGTGAGATGCCCCGTTTTCTACTGATTTCTTCATTATCAACAATTATTTTTCCCTCTGTAGGTAATAGTTCGCGAAGCATGAGGCGCATAATTGTCGTTTTTCCCGCACCAGAAGGGCCGACTAAAAATACAAATTCACCATCATCTATGGAAAAAGATACTCCTTTAAGAGCTTCTACACCTGTATTATATTTAAAAGTAACTCCGTCAAAATTAATCAATGACATGTTTTAAAAATTAATCATATATAGAATTTTATGGCTATTAAAATTCTTCATAAATTAAAATAAAATTCTACGGGCTAACGCCACGTAGTATTTTATTGTTGCAAGATTATTA
>CAYLQQ010000010.1:0-50862 GCA_964386355.1 uncultured Pseudomonadales bacterium | reverse complement strand
TTGTGGAAAAACTAGTAGGAAATTGATATGGTTACTAATTTGGCGGAGTCAGGTGTCTTTGGATAAAGGTGTGGGGGAAGCAACATGGACAGCGCAGTATCTTATGTATTCACCTACCGTTGATTATAGAAAAGGGACTTATAAAGAGGTTAAATATCGAAATGTTGAAGGGACTAATATGCTTTCTTTAAGCGCTCAGGCAAGTGTATCAGCCTTACCTGAAGCTTCTGAGATTGATGAAATGGTCCAGGAGTGTATAAAAGGTAAAATGCCTCAAACATCAAGTACGGCGATCTCGATGAGAGGAGGTAGTTAAATTAGGCTTCAGTTGCTGACTCATCGCTGCTTTCGCTCACGCTGTTGGGATTTCTGTCAAACTCCTGTAGTGCCTCAATGACTTTATCCAGATCGCCATTGATAATTGTTTCGAGTGAGTACCAGGACTGGTTGATGCGGTGGTCAGTGACACGATTTTGGGGATAGTTATAGGTTCTGATTTTTTCTGCACGCATACCACGGCCTACAGCAGAGTTTCGTTCAGACTCTATCTGGTTTATTCGTTTCTCTTCTTCAATCTGCCAGAGCTTAGCCCTCAGGACTTGTTCGGCGATTTCCCTATTCTGGTACTGGGTACGCTCCTCGCGGCAGGAAACAACGATACCGGTAGGTTTATGAAGTAACCTTACAGCCGTAGAAACCTTATTTACATTTTGACCTCCATGACCTCCAGCTCTTGAAGCAGTCATTTCCAGGTCATTTGGGTTGATTTCAATCTGAGTTTTGGGAATAATCGGTAGAATTGCGACAGTTGCTGTTGATGTATGTATGCGGCCGTTTTTCTCGGTTACCGGTACCCGTTGGACGCGGTGAACACCTGACTCATATTTGAGATACTCATAACAATTCTTACCTTTAATCCTGGCAATCAGTTCGTCAAGCTGTTCAAACTTCCAAGCTTTTAGCTCAGCAAAACGCATATACATGCGCAGTAAGTCAGTAGAAAAAATTTTGGACTCGTCACCTCCTGCAGCAGGCCGCAACTCGATAATGGCGATGTTGGCATTAAGCTCTGTGCTTTGGGTATCGGTATCATCTTTTCCTGTCACTGCATCAATAATTGCCTGTTTTTGTGCTTCAAGACTGGCAATTTCCTCTCGGGCAATGTCTGTCATCTCGCTGTCAGTCATAAGTATTTGAGTTTCAGCAATTTTAGTATCAATTTCTTCGATCTGGGGTTTTATGTAATCCGGTATATCCATATGTGTATTATACCAAACAACTGGTAATTACAGGAAAATCTCATCTATGAGTGCTATGATAGAGGGCAAACCTTTCACTGCCTATGAATTTTATTAAAACAATACTATCTTTGATTATTATTGCCAGCATATCATTCTTATGTACTGTTGTATTTACTTACACGGTAGTGTTTTCCAAAAACGGGAGCTCATTACAGAAAAAATATGAAAATATCATACATTTTAGTCAAGATTTCAGCCTTGCTGAGCAAGCGCTTATAGTAGAGGCAATAGAAAAAAGTAGCTTGCAAGACGTTTCGGTATTTTCATATATTCAGTTTGAAAAAACAGATGATGCAGCCATACAAGCTGTTTCCAGCGGATCTGGTGTTATATGGATACAGCAGTCTTTGTTAAACCTGCAAGATACGAATAAACTATCACGGGTTATTGGTCATGAGCTTGGTCACTTGTTTGACTACTTTTGTTTACTTGACAAGGATAGGGTAGAGATAGCTAAGACCAGAGGATATGAGATACAGAATCCAACAGAAGACTGGTTTGGATCATTTGATATCTCATATAGCCATTCTAATCTAGTAGAGTGGAAAAGCGCACCAGTGGAAGATTTTGCAGAAGTGTTTAGGCAGCTATATTTTACCGAGACTGAAGAAATTCTGACTAATGACGGTAGGAAGATCAGTAATGAAACGAATAGTACCGTTGAAAATGCATATGCAAAATGTCTTGAGAGTCTTAAGGAGGATTCTGAGGTACGAGTGGCAGCAAACAGCAAGCGCATCATCAAAGAGCCGGAACTGTCTCAAAAGACGATCATTCCCTTAATTACTTTGCCTCCGTACTACGGACCGCTCATGTTTTTGAGAAAAGATATTTCAAAAGGGAGAGAAGAATATGTGTTTACTGCTATTTCAACCAAGAATCGTTCAATACAGCTCAGTGTATTGTACGAACCTGACGGGTATGTACAATACCAGACCTATTTTACTCAGTATGCAGATGCTGTGATCAATCGTAACGGAAAGGGTTATACATTCTTAAATAATCAGGGAACAGCAAAGCAATATACCTTACTTCAAAATGGGAACCATATACTCATGTCAAATGACCCTGATTTAAATATGTATGATCTGGTTTCAATCATGGAAACTGGTAATTAGTTGGCTTTGGTTGCTTTTCTCTGTTCCTGGATCATTTCGCGCAGGGATTTAGCCTCTTCAGTTTGTTTCCCTTCAGCCTGCTTCTTTGCTTTTTTCTTAGAAACAAAGGTATTCATGGTATTCATTTTCTGCTGGAACTTCTCAACTCTACCTTGAGTATCGACAAAGCGCAGCTCACCGGTATAAAAAGGGTGGCATGCTGAGCAGATATCAACTTGGATTGATTCTTGGGTTGAGCCTGTAGTGAAGCTGTTTCCACATGCACAGGTTACCTGGATATTCTGATTGTATTTGGGGTGGATGTTAGCTTTCATGGTATGTTAGTTTTGAGCAGGTGAGTGTAATCATTAATACACTAGCCTGACACAAAGTGAATTATCTGTTGTAAACAGTGGAATTATAACAGAAATACTAGATAAAAGTATGGGATAAACTGAAATAGACCTATAGTAAGTGTTGACAACAGCTAAAATGCTGATACACTGTATGAACAATTGAATATAAAAGCGCCACAGCGGAGTCACGATTCGCAATTCTTGAAAAAGGAGCGCTGCTTCTCAAAATAGAAGCCGGAAGTTGAACCGTACAAATCCAACAGTCGATATTGCTTTGAATAAAAGATTACGTCGGCCCAAGAGTCTGAAAGAAAAATGCTTTCAGGAATTAAGGATGGGACCGCGGGAGGTCCTTTTTTATTGTTCAGCAGAGCTGAATGTAACCACCTCTCGTTCCTTATATACCAATTTTTTGGTGTGTAAAGAACGGGAGGTTTTTTAGTTTATATAGCTTCTCTCTGATAAGGGGAGAGCAAGAAAAAGGAACATATGGAAACATACAACTTTATTAAAACCAGTACAGCGGGAAATAGAACAGGTTTTATATTGGGTAAAAAAGCATTTATTAAGAAAAAGAATGTGATGAAAGTACTGCTGAGGGATAAAAACCTTGAAGCAGAACAGTATGCGTTCCTTTGGAAAGATGGAGCAGGGGTATGTATGGAAATGGCAGGGGGTGAGTTATGTGGCGGTGCAATACTAGCCAGTCCAACCCTGCTAGGCGATAGAAAAGGGAACCTTAAGATTAATACAGTAGGTTACAAGTTATCGGGAGGAATGGAATTTATGACAGGTAAAAGCTGGGTCAATAAGGCAGAACTACCAAAAAATATACTGAAAAGCAAAACAAAAATGGAGTGGGACGGCGTTAGTGGTATGCGGGTTATCATGGATGGGATCGCATACTTTATATCAGAAGCAGAATTGCCTGATTTGGATGCAGCCAAGCTCATGTCATTAGATCAGAAAATGGGAACTGCCACGTTGCCTGCGATTGGTGTGGTGCAAATTTTGAATGAAAGTGAAATTAAGCCGACAATATGGGTTAAGGTAGTAAATTCTTTAGTTACAGAACAAGGATGTACAACAGGATCTATTGCAGCTTTAGTTTATACACAAAAAAAGGTAGGAATCTGGAGACAGCCGAGCGGAAAAAAGATTGAAGTAATAATTAAAGAGAATATTGAAATTGGAGCAGAGGTGGAAGTACTCAGCGAAGGTAAAGTATATTTAGCATATTAAACGACATAGTAAATAAGAGAAAGGAATTATCTATGAATTACAAAGAAAGATTAACCTTTACATCTGACCAGGTAAAAGAAATATTGTTAAGACCTTGTATAAGGTTAGGTGTTCCAAAGAAAATTGCAGAGGCTTGGGAGCTGGTGAAAGGGGAGTATATTCCCGAGTTGCCGGAGTTGGAAAAGGATGACCGGAGATTACTGTTTGGTTTTGGCAGTCAGGGACAAGTCTATCGTTTGCGCCAAAGGGACATAACCAATACATTGGCTGTTAGTCAACTGGACATAGGTATTTTGGGTTTGGACGAATATGCTGAGGCTATTTTGAAAGGTTTGCCTGTACAAAGAATAAGTGAAGTTCTAAGTTTTGGAGAATGCAAGTTTGGTTTGGGTGTGAAAGCAGGAGAATCTTTAGAAACTGATACATTGCGGGCGAAGTTAGTTGGCAGTGGGAGGATCGCTACCAGCTATCCCAATCTTGCCCGCTGTCTTCATTGAAGCCAGATTGGGACTGAAATTGGCTCAGGATAATTTTAAGGTTATGGAAGGATCGGTGGAAATAGCACCATACATAGATCCGAATGTGGTTGCTATCGCTGATATTGTGGGTAGCGGCAAGACAGCCAGGGTTAACGGTATAGATGTGATTGAACCGGAACTGATTCGCTTTGATGGTGCAGTGTGGGTAATAAGAACTAATTTGACAAATAGCGATGTAATCAGAGGCTATGGGGGAGGGGGTGAGATAATATGAGTGAAAGACCTAAAGCTTGGGATAAATTGACAGGGCAGCCATATGGTGGAGAATCTGAACCGATAACGGCGGAGGATTTAAAAGCATCAATTCAATTGGGGTTGGATATGATTAGAGATGCGACAAATCAGTTATGTACTATGACAGATCAAGAACTTGGTTTAACTAAACCTATAACACCAGAGGGTGAAGAATCATTTGAAATGACTAGGGAGCTATTGAAAACATTGCGAATTGGTAATAAGGGTCCGTTATTTTGGGCTGATAGAATGAAATATGAAGCATTATTAGTATTGCAAGAAAAAGTTAATGCTAGAGTGAATTGGATACAGGCGCCAGAAGATTATAGTTTGAGGGGCGGGCACTAAGTTTCTGGGGTTTTACCTGTCTGCAGCAGGTGAAATCCCTGAAATTAAGCTAACGAATAGAAATAATAAATGATAAGATAAATTAGGAAAGATTGAACAGATTGCCACGAAAATTGTTTGATTCTGGTCTATGCCAGAATGACAATTTTCTTGCAATGACAATTACTACAAATATATGACAAAAAACATACAAACCCTCAAAGGCTTCCGTGACTTTTTACCAAAAGAAGCTTTACAGCGT
Source organism: uncultured Pseudomonadales bacterium (assembly GCA_964386355.1). Classification (GTDB taxonomy): domain Bacteria; phylum Patescibacteriota; class Microgenomatia; order UBA1400; family UBA1449; genus CAYLQQ01. The sequence continues at coordinate 45,504 of CAYLQQ010000010.1, read as the reverse complement.
CAATGGCTGAAAAATAAAATCATTAGTGTTTTCGAACAGTGGGGATATGATCCTATAGAAACCCCGACTCTAGAGCCTTTAGAATTATTCAAAGGCCAGATAGGTGAAGATGAGCAATTATTTTATCAGTTTACTGACAATGGTGGTAGACAAGTGGCATTGCGATATGATCAGACAGTACCAACATGTCGGGTGGTAGGACAATATGGGCAGCAGTTACCAATGCCTTTTCGTCGTTATCAAATACAATCATCATTCCGAGCAGAAAAACCCCAAAAAGGTAGATATCGGGAATTCACTCAATGTGACGGGGATATTTTTGGAGTATCTGATGCGACAGCAGATGCAGAAACGATAGCTTTGTCTTTAGATATTTACCGTCAATTAGGATTTCCAAAAGCTAAAGTATTAATTAATGATAGGGAAATGATGAAAGAAATTCCCTACGAGGCAATAGTTGCCATTGATAAATTAAAAAAAATCGGAGAAGTAGGAGTAATTGCCGAAATGTTAAAGAAAGGAATTGATGCCGACAAAGCGAAACAATATCTTACATTTATCATCAATTTAAAACCAAATAACACGATTAAAACTATCATAAACTATTTGACTAAATTAGGTTTTCCTTCAGATTGGTATGCCTTTGATCCAACAATTGCCCGTTCATTTTCATATTCAACAGGTCCCATATGGGAGGTGATAATTCCTGATGTTCCGGGTGGTTCTGTATTGGGTGGGGAACGTTATGATAAACTAACTGAGCGGGTTTCAGGACAAACAATACCGGCAACTGGTTTTGGTTTGGGTTTTGACAGGACGTTGGAAGCTGCATTATTTTTGGGATTAGTGCCAGATTTTGATACCAGAACCCAAATTTTAGTCACGGTCTTTAACAAAGAATTACTCGATTATTCCCTTAAAATAAGCAAAATGCTTAGAGAGAACGGATTGCGCGTAGAAACATATCCTGCAACAGAAGATAAATTGTCAAAACAAATTAAGTATGCTGATAAAAAAGGGATTCCTTATGTTATTATTGCCGGGGAAAATGAGCAAAGAGAACAAAAAGTCACCGTGAAAAATTTAAAGACAGGTGAACAGCAGACGATGACCATTAGTGAGCTAAATGAATACTTTATTTAACCCTCCTCCGCGAAATTCACCTCATACCTAACGGTATGAGGACAAAAGCCCGATCTTAAGATCTAGGGATGCAAGAGTAAATTCCCCTTAGAGGGTGAAGCTCCGACGAAGTGCTATTAAAGATTCCCCAACCGTTAGGTCATGGGAACTTTAAATAGCTGAACAGGGGTTTAATGTCAGTTAGTTCTTTGGGGTAGTTTTAGGAGATGCTTTGACTGAAGCAGAAGGTGTTGCCTGACCTGCACTAGTGGCTTCTTTTATTTGATTACCTGCAGCTTTTGGATTGTTACTGCTGGGGATGACATAGAGAGATTTAAGGCTATTGGTTATATTGTTACCGTCAGCCAATTCCTCCACAATTGCAACTGCTTTATCATTGATATTTACATCATTAATTTCAGCCTTAGAAACACCACTGATCGTAATAGAGTATTTTTTAGGAATAGTAATTGTCGAAGTCTTTCCGTTGGTCAGCGTTATATTGGAATCATCAATTTCGGTCACCTTTCCGAACACTATTGTGCGTTTTGGCATGGGTGCTGGTTTGGCTGAAAACGTAACACGTGCAGCAGTCAGTGTTTGGTTTTCTGCCATTTCTGTGCCCATTGCTATAGCAAACCAATCCTGCTGAATATCTGCCATTTTAATCTTTCTTGTGGGTGCACCGCTTTTATAAAAGTTGAGTGAAGTTTCGGGAGTTACTACAATAGTGGCTGTACTATTATCAATTTTTGTAAGAGACAGGGTATCTTCGCCTGTTTTAGCAGTAATAATTCCAAACATTCCATACCACCTAACCCGTTTGGGAATTGGGTTTTCAGCCAAGGTTTTTTCCAGGCGCTCCTTCAGTTTCTCTTTGACTAGATCAGCATCAATTTGACCTGAGGGACTGCTAGAAGGACTAGTAGAAGGGTTGGCTTTGGGAGTGCCGGCTTGAGTAAATACTGGTTTAGTTACTGTAAGAAACAAAATAATAAAAAGTAATATATGTTTCATATTAGTTCTGTTTGATAGTATCAACTTCTGTGCTGTAAACTAGCTGAATAATTTTCTTAGGGCTCATTGTATTAAAGTCTGTTGCGCTGACTTCAATAGTATTTGCACCTTTTACTAGGGTTATCTGTTGGACAAAAACTCCGTTTTCATCAGCTTCTACGATTAGTTCTGCCTCATCTGTAACGATTGTCACAATGGCATTAGGCAAGGTGGTACCCTCAATCTTAATATCCGGTTCTCCAACCACAATACCATCCTGTGGTGATGATACTGATAAGGTTAAAACAGGGTCTTCATCATTAATTGGAGAAGGAGATAATGAATTTACATTTGTCACTTTAACAGTATCTTTTTTGGAGAGAGCTTGGTTTGCAGTATAAACACCATAGGTAACTATGAGACCGACTGTAAGTCCAAGCACAACGGCAATAAAGAGCTCTTTTCGCATACACAAGTTTTGTTTAATAAAAATACCAGAGGCGTTGAATTAAATAATTTTATATAGATACAAACGTTTCTTTCTTAAAAAAAGCATAACCGTGTTATGCCGTGCAATCAAAGCATGGTATAGCAAGGGCGACTTTAACACCCCTAATCTCTGTTGTCAAGTTGAGTGAAACATGGTAAGTTATGAACAAAACACGTGCTAATTAGTTGAGTAATATATTAAAAGAATTACCCTTTCCGCAGTCTTCTTTGATAAAGGAGAGATGGTACGGGTAAAGATATCCATGATCATACAATATCTCGGCCATTCCAGTTTTAGAATAAAAACTAATAATGCAACAATTATTACTGACCCATTTGAAAGCAGTACCGGCTTACGTTTCCCCAAACAGGAAGCGGATATTGTAACAATTTCACATTCGCATCCCGGCCATAATCATAAAGCTGGAGTAAAAAATGAAAATTGTTTTTTTATAGAGAACCCCGGTGAGTATGAGGTAAAAGAAGTGATGATTCGGGGTTTTAGGACCTATCATGACGGAGAACAAGGTGTTTTAAAAGGGGCTAATACCGTCTACCTTATCCAAGCAGAAGGGCTTACTATTTGTCATCTAGGAGATCTCGCTCATGAACCTTCCGAAAAGCTATTTAAAGAACTGGAATCTGCAAACGTGCTCATGATATCGGCATCTGGTAAGTATCCGAGCTTTGATATCGCCAAAAAAATCATCCACAAAATTGAACCATCTATTGTTCTGCCGATGCATTATAAAACTGCTCAACATAGTCCTACATATAATGATAATGCCAGTCTTGATGAATTCATTAATAAGCTGAATTTAAGCATTTCCCAAGAAGAAAAACTGAATATTAAAGATGTTAGTTTGCCGGAAGAAATGGTAGTCTACCAGTTAGAAATAAAAGGGTAGTTGTTTGTTATTAGGTATTGTTTGTTTTTGATTACAGGAACTGGTTTATCTGTAATTGTTTTTAATAACAACATACAAAGACAACCAACAATTGTTTTCTGGATCCTAGAATTCCACCTCATGATCTCGATGTAGAACAATCACTTTTGGGAGCTATCCTGATTGATAAAGAGGCTGTTGTGGATGTAAGTGCCAAGCTTACGCCTGAACATTTTTACGCGCCTGCTCACCAGGCAATTTATGATGCCATGCTCGTATTGTACGAAAACCGTGATCCGATCGATATTCTTACGCTTGGTGATATTCTGAAAAAAAACAAACAACTGAATAAAATTGGAGGGAGTGACTATTTGGCTTTATTAGCAGAAAAAGTTCCCACTGCAGCTAATGCAGTGAAATACGGCGAGATCATCCGAGATTTAGCACACAAACGGGAACTGATAAGGATCGGTTCACAAATCGTTGAGAAAGCATTTGATGACTCTTCTACAGCTACTGGATTATTGGAAAATACTGAGCGGGATATATTTGCACTTTCCCAAAAAAACCTATCTCAGAATTTCATACCCATCCGTGACGCTTTAGCCGACAGTTTTGATCGTCTTGATGAGTTGCATAAGCATGCCGGTGGTCTTCGTGGTGTTCCAACTGGATTTAAGGATTTGGATGACACATTAGCTGGTATGCAGGATAGTAACCTGCTTATACTGGCTGCTCGTCCCGGTATGGGAAAGACAGCATTTGCACTCAACATTGCTCAATACGCTGCAGCACACACAAAACTTCCAGTAGGAATTTTCTCTTTGGAAATGAGCAAAGAAGAGCTGGTCGACCGTCTGATTGTCTCTGAAGCTGATATTGATGCATGGCGTCTCAAAACGGGAAATCTAAAGGAAACAGACTTTGCCAAAATATCAGATGCTATGGGAAGACTGGGAGATGCTCCGATCTTTATTGATGATACGCCAGGAATTGGGATTATGGAAATGCGGACCAAGGCGCGTAGGTTACAGTCAGAACACGGGGTTAAGCTTTTGGTTGTAGATTATCTTCAACTAGTCATCGCTTCCCGCCAACATGAAAATCGTGTTCAGGAAGTTTCGGAAGTATCACAATCTCTTAAAAACTTAGCAAGGGAACTCAAGATACCGGTATTGGCATTATCACAGCTTTCCAGGGCAGTTGAATCCCGTGGTGTTAAAGAGCCTCAACTAGCGGATCTGAGAGAATCGGGAGCGATTGAGCAGGATGCCGATGTGGTCATGTTCTTATACCGTCCAGATGATGAAAACCTTGAGCAGGTGGCTCTTAAAATCGCCAAGCACCGCAATGGAGCTCTCCGCAACGTCAATTTATTCTTCCGCGGAGATAGGGTGAAATTTTTTGGAATGGAGAAGAAGAGAGAATAAAATGGTTGTTAACTGTTGGTATAGGAAAATAACCATGAAAAACACAATCACCAATCCCCAAGCGCTTGCATTTCATACTACTTTTATGAGGCATCGGAACATTAATGTTGATTTTTATGATCTGGTCCCTGAAGATTCATTTAATTTTAAGTTAACTCCGATATCAGATTCTGTTGCTGAAAGCTTAATTCACCTTGTAGATACTACAAGAGACTATTATGAAGCAATTATGGATGCTATCCTTGTTTTTAATAGACAATATGATGACCTAATAAGAATGAAGACAGGTCATTTTCGTAAAAATGATCTTATACGCCTAATAAAAACTAGCAGTTTAGAACTAGAGAATGCTTTAAGACTATCTGATATTGGTGAGCGTATTGTTAAAGTTAAATGGTCTGAGAAACCGATCAAAGTCTTGGATATGCTTTGGGGACTTCAGAACCATGAAATCCTTCATACTGGTTGGAATATTGCTATTATGGATGCTCTTGGTATTAAACGGTTTCCGAGCTTACAACAGATGTGGGGGTGATTTCTGAAGTATTTAATACCAACTGATGCACAATACGTAATTGCAAAAAATTAAATGCACTTCCAAACTCACCATCTACACCTTTGCCATATAAAGCCAATAAGGCATCATTCGTGAGATATGGTATGAGCCTTACTAAAGCTGGTGGAGATTTTCCTAATAACGTTTCTACTTCTATTTGATTTTCTCTTTCAACCATAACTTTTTTCTTGGCAGATACTTTCCAACTTATCATATAATTTGTGCCGAGGGCGGGACTCGGACCCGCATGAACTTGTTAGTTCATAAGTTTTTGAGACTTACGCGTCTACCATTTCGCCACCTCGGCATTGTGTGCTAACCCAAATTGTAAAGAACAACCGTAGTTTACACGTTCCTTTCGCCTTCGGCTCGGGAATTTCGTCCCTTATGGGACTCAATCATACCATTTAGCGACCTCGGCATTACTAACTAGCACATGTAAAAGATCATGCGTATTTTACACGTCCTGATTGCCTAGCGGCTAATCGGGATTTCTTGCTTTGTACTCATTCTACCATTTTGCCACCTTGGCATACTGCAGTTACGTATTTTAACAGAAAAACAAGCTCTTGTGATAGAATATCAGGGTTATTAACTTTCAATTCAGAACATAAGAATACTGTCATACTGAACTTGTTTCAGCATCTTCTTTAGAAGATCAGGAGATCCTGAAACAGGCTGTTTGGGATGACGACTTCTTGACTTTTGACCATTTGCTATGTTCTCAGCAGTAGACCTTCGCATTGGTTCGGTTTTTATTTATCGTGATGAACCATACAAAGTATTGGAATTTAAGCATACCCACATGGGTAGGGGGAGTGCGGACGTACGTCTCAAAATTAAAGGTATTTTAAACGGTAGCGTGGTACAGGTAGTATTTGCCCCAGGTGAGCGTTTTGAAGAGGCAAATTTAACGAAGAAAAAAATGCAGTACTTATATAAAGATGGAGATATTCTCTACTTTATGGATCCCGTATCGTATGAGCAGATAGAGCTAAATAGAAATGAGTTAGGGGATGAAGTCGATTTTTTACAGGATGGAGAATCATATGATGTTGCATACTGGGATGAACGTCCCATTAGTGTTTCTGTTCCACCCAAAGTTGTCGTTGAGGTTATTGAGTGTGATCCAGGGATAAAAGGCAACAGTGCTGCAAATATGTATAAATCAGGTATGGTAACCGGAAATATTCCCGTCCGGATTCCACTATTTATTGAAAAAGGAGAAAAAATAAGGATAGATACAACTGATCGGAAATACGTTGAACGTGCAAAATAAATAGTTTTAGTCACACCATGAACGTTTTGGGCAACAGATACGTTGTCCGTTAAAGCTCACCACAAAGCGTTCTTTGTCGTCACACTCTTGTGTCATTTCGTGATATGTGTCTTTTAGTTTGGAATATATCGTGTTTTGTTTGTTGGGACTGGTCACAAAATCGTAATACCCGAACATAACAGCCATGCCCATAAAGAAGATGAGCATGATAAGAAAAACGATAATAGGTCTCATGTGATTGAGTTGGTGATGTTGTTCCTATCTCAATAAAAAGTACAAGCACATTGTTGCCAATCCCCATTGGCTAATATTTCCCCAAAAAATATCTCCTTGAGCTTGATGAAGATGTTGAAAATCCATTACTTTCTTCATCACTTTGCCACGGTAGTTAAAAAAGTAGTAGGGAATTTCGATTACGTCTGGTAATATTGAAAGAAAAGCCGCTGCTCCTAAAATAAAAACCTCAACAAAATTTGGGTATGCTTTGTTAGCAAAAAACAGCACAAAACCTATACTTGTCAGGCAGTCAGTAATAATGATAGCCAGCGATGACTTTTGGATTTTGCCAAACTTTTTCAGCTCAGTAAAAATATGCGGATTCCAGTGAGGAAAAAAGAAATCAAACAATAGATGACTTACCAACGCAAGAGGTAATGATATCCAATATGGGAATATTTTTGTCAGATACAGAGCAAATAATATATGTGGAGTTAAAAGCATAGAAAACGGTATGTACTACACAACCAGTATCATGGTTGGTAGGTGAAAAAATAGTGAATATTATCTTAAGACAGACATAAGTGATAAGTATAGCATGATTATGCAAGTTGTAACCTTAAGGTCATTGGTGAATATAGATAAATAGGGTAAAATAGAGGCAAGTTATGAGTTGTGAGTTATGGGAACCATGTCAAATAAAGCCCATGCACACAACCTACAACACACAAAAACGTGTTCCCAGTACTTTTTTCGATCGGTCCACTTAGCATTACTACATTAGGCTTATTTGCTTTTCTAAGCTTTTTTTTTGGCAGCTTTTTTATTTGGCGCAAAGCCAAACAGGAACATATTGAAGATTCGGATATTTTTGACCTTATCTTTATATCCCTCATTGTTGGTCTAATTGGCGGGAGAGTAGGGTATGTGATCAGTAATATGGGTAATTTTGGGTTTTCATTATACAGTTGGATAAACCCAATAGGATCTCATGGTTTTGCATGGTTTGGGTTCTTGTTAGGGTTTATGCTTGGAATAAAGATAGTTAGCGACAGAAAAAAGTGGACATTTTTTGAAATTGCAGATATGTCTGTAGTCGGTATTATTGTTAGTCAAATACTATTGCGTATTGGCCAATTTTTCGACAGTTCATTTGTAGGTGCAAACTCCCAGCTGCCTTGGGCATTGCCCTTTCCAGGATTTGAAGGAAGGCAACACCCTCTAAGCCTATATGAAATTCCATTCCTAATATTTCTTTTGTGGCTCGTGCGGTATTTTGATAAGCACTACCGATTATACAATTGGTACCGGGGTAGTAGGGGAGAGGCTAAACCCGGATTTCTCTGGTTATCTTATTTGCTTTGGTTAATAATATTCCATATTGGATTAGATTTTGTATTCCAGCGCCAAACAGTACTCTTTTTTGTCAGCTCACGTCAGCTATGGCTCATGGGGATGCTCTTTTTATCATTGTTTTGGTTTTGGTGGCAAGCTGGGGATAGTTTTGACATTTGGAAACTAAGGGAAAAGTGGTTTGGAAAAAATGATTCCAGTCTTTCGAATACAAAACTAGCAGCCCGACAAGTAAGGTTGGAGGCTAATGATCAATCTAAAATTAATAATGCATCATCTGAATTACTAATCGGAACAGTTAGTCAGCAGCATACCATTGAAAATGTGTCCCTGTCGTCTGATGTAATTCAACCGGCTTCCAATCAAATAAAAACTTCAGGAAGACGGTTTTTCAGGTCAAAAAAATAATATGCAACAAGTAACAGGTAAAAAGTTACTAGTAAAAAGCTGGATATATCCAATTATACTGGTAGCCACCATACTAGTTATTGATCAAGTTAGCAAGTTTATGATACGGATGCAGTATCCATCTCTGGTTATAGTAAACCAGAGAGGTGTGTGGGGTATTATGCCAGCTTGGTTTAGTTTGATTGGGTTAGTGGCTTTGACTGTTTGGATACAAAAACAAAAACAGGTATCCCTAATGATCTGGGGAATACTGGCAGCAGGTCTAAGCAACCTACTTGATCGGCTTTTGTATAATGGCGTGATTGATTGGATTCATAGCTTTAGTTGGTTTCCTGTGTTTAATATGGCTGATATAGTGATAACGGGAGGAGTGGGGGTTTTATTAATTCAAGAGTTATTAAGTAAAAATAAACTTTCTTAAACTGATGATTCATATACCAATTATTCACGAAGACGAATCTTTTCTTGTCATAGAAAAACCGGCGGGCTTGGTAGTTAACCGAGCGGATTCTGTGGAAGGAGAAACGATACAAGACTGGATGGATAATAAATTCAAAATTCAAAATATAAATTTCAAAACAGAAGAAGAGGAAGAGTTTATTAATAGATCGGGTTTAGTACATAGGTTGGATAAGGAAACGAGCGGGCTAATGGTACTGGCAAAAACCCCGGAAACTTTTCATAACCTGAAAAACCAGTTTAAAGAACGTAAAACAAGCAAGGAGTATGTTGCCTTAGTCCATGGGAAAGTGGCCCTCAATCAAGGAACGATCAATTTACCGCTCAAGCGGAATATTTTAAATCGGCATAAATTTTGTGTGGATATAGACGGTAAAATGGCCAGGTCAGCTTATGAAGTTGAGCGCTATCTAACAGATGAGATGGGTAACGACTATACCCTTGTGAAAGTGCAGATATTTACTGGTCGTACGCACCAAATCCGCGTTCATTTGTCCCATCTAGGGTATCCGCTGGTTTCCGACCCTTTGTATTTGGGTAAACGGCTCAGGTATGATCTGGCATGGTGTCCGAGAGTGTTTTTACATGCTGCAAAATTATCTTTTTTTCATCCTGAAACTGGTAGAAAATTAGAATTTGAACGTACAATACCCGATGATTTGGAAAAAACAGTTTCCGTATTACTGCCTAACATATGAAAATCCTTTCCCTAAATTTATTTGAAGGTGGAGTATTGTTTGACTCAATAGTACAGTTTCTTGTCAAAGAACAACCCGATATAGCTTTTTTTCAGGAAGCACGAGATATGGGTAAACCAAATGAAGCAAAACAATTTAGGTCATTAGAGGAAATAAAACGCATATTTCCGGATTACTGTATAAACTATGAACCTGAGATAGGGGATCACCAAATATCCGGGATATATCCTTCAGGAAATTTACTAGTTTCAAAATACCCCATTAAAAATACTAAGCAAATCTTTTTCGATAATGGGTATGTGGCTGATTGGAAGCGTGAAGAATATGGCGGAGATTATCGGTCTTATCCTTCAAGTATGCAAATATGTGATATTGAAATAGGTAAAACAATCTATGTGGGTATAAATGTCCATGGGATATGGGGATTTGACGGAAAAGATAATGAACAAAGAGATAGAATGGGTGATAAAATCATGGAGGTTTTACATGAAAAACAATTTGTATTAATGGCTGGTGATTTTAATTTGCAACCTACAACTCAGGTAGTGCAACGGATAGAAACAAAACTTAAGAACGTCTTTAAAGATGAATTGATAACAACATTTAATATGAAACACAAATCTAATCCTGGATTTGCAACTGCGGTTGTAGACATGATGTTTGTGACACCAGAAATCAAAGTAGAAAAACACTACTGTCCTGATGTAGATATTTCTGATCACATGCCTCTAGTTGCAATACTTGAACTTCCCAAAAATTGATCCATATCGTATGACATTTTCATTTTCTATTATCAAACAAACTCCATATGCTGCCAGAGCAGGGGAGATACATACACCTCACGGCACTATCAAAACACCTATGATCATGATGGTGGGTACGGCTGGCTCGGTAAAAGCTTTATCATCTGATGATGTCAAGCAAAGTGGCGCCCAGATTATTTTGGGCAATACGTACCATCTGCACTTACGTCCCGGAGAACAACTAATCCACGATTTTGGCGGATTACATAATTTTATGAATTGGGATAAACCGATTCTTACTGATAGCGGTGGTTTTCAGGTTTTCTCTCTAGGCAAGGGGAGCACTAAGGCGATATCATCCCACATTCCCTTTAAAGACATGAATAGTTATCAGAAGAATCTTTATCAGTCGCGAAGTGTCCAACGGCCAGCGCGGATTGATGAAGATGGTGTTACTTTTTATTCTCATCTGGACGGTTCAGTGCAGCGCTTGACTCCAGAATTATCCATCCAAATTCAAAGAGCATTGGGATCTGATATTATGATGGCTTTTGATGAATGTACCCCTTTAGAAGATAAAAAATATGTGATTGCTGCTATGGTGCGTACTCACGACTGGCTGAAGCGCTGCAAAAACGAGTGGAAGAAAGATACTAATAACCAAGCATTATTTGGAATAATTCAGGGTGGTAATCACAAAGATTTGAGAATAGAAAGTGCCAAGTTTGTATCAGAACAGGATTTGCCGGGTATTGCTATCGGTGGAGTTTCAGTCGGTTACCACATGGACCAAACCGTTGAGCATATCGGTTGGGTTAAGCAGGTGATCCCAAATGAAAAACCGTTTTATGCTATGGGAGTAGGCAGGGATCCGCAGGATGTGGTGGATATGGCGCTATCTGGTGTAGATATTTTTGACTGTGTGGCGCCCACCAGGCTAGCCCGCAACGGAACTTTGTATCACGGACATTTGGAAGGGGACAGCTTTGATCCGGGTAGTCCAAACCGAATTCGTTTTGTCTCGGAATTTAATGCCAAAGGCAGATTGCTAATTGTGAATGCTGAGTTTAAAAAAGATAACCGGATAATTATGGAAGGTTGTGACTGTGCGACTTGTAAGGCTGGGTATACTCGCGCTTATCTTCGGCATCTATTTAAAGCTCAAGAACTGTTGTATTATCGTCTGGCCTCGATCCATAACGTGAGGTTTATGATCAGGCTTTGTGAAGAGATACGAGGGAAGCTTCAAGCTTAGAGCTTTTAGTTTCTAGCTCTGATAAGAAACTTCTCTATTTCATCCATTACTTGCTCTGTTTCTGTAATTGAGTGCCTGAAATCATGACCAATGTTTGGAAATCTAACAACATGTGGTTTGAGTGTATGTTGGACTAGTGTTTCCGTTTGCTCCGGCGGGACGACAGTGTCTTGCATAGCGATAAAAATCATTAGAGGTTTCTCAAGTATAGAAACTGCATTAAGTGCTGAATACTGTAATGCATCTTCAAAGAACGTATAAGGGATATCAAACTCTTTAAATCTGGTTGGATCCTCAGGCAGATCACGTTTTGAATGTCTTGGTTTTCCTAGTTGCCATTGTATTGTAGAAGCTGCTCGTGATGGAGGACATAAAGCAACAGTTTTTGATACTTGCGGGAACATAATGCCAGCAATAATTGCAACAAAACCACCCAAGCTATGACCAATCAGTATAATTTCTTTAGGATTTTTAGAAGCATATTTTTCAATTGTTTGTTTGATGTGGCTAAGATAATTTGTAATTGTGTAGTTTTCAACTAAACCAGTTTTCCAAAGATTACACGGGTCGAGCGCTTCAACTGTATAGTTCATCGCTTTCAATCGGGTCTTAATTACCTTCATATGAAGGTAATCAGGCGAGTCAAGGTAGCCTGGGAGGAGAAGAGCAAGTTTCATAATCTAATTATACACATTACTTGGTTTACCTAAAAAAGCTAAGCAGCTAAGCAGCTATCTGTTGTGTTACCATTATTCCATGGTCACTAAATCTGCCTCAAAACGACCGCCTGTGCGTTTATATTCACGAAAGCCGAGTGTAAAAAAAACTAATGCAAAAGGAAGTCTGATATCTAAGAGAAGGCGGGTATTTACTACAGGGCACACAATCCACACGGTACATATAACAAAAGAAACACTTCATTTTTTACGTTTAGGTATCATATTTTTAGCATGCATACTACTTCTCATATGTATAAAAAACATATACCTAAGCATCAAACAATCCCTGTGGGATGGTAAAAGCCAGATCTTAGTTGCATATGAGTATGGCGGGAATCTTGGGGTAGTTAAATTTGACCCTCTATTGCAGGAAGCTGATGTGGTCAATTTTCCACAACAGATGTATCTCCCTCTGGCGATGGGGTATCAGAGTTACCGCGTGGATAAGATCAAGGCGCTGGCAGTGCAAGAGAACATTTCCTTTGGAAATCTACTTACCAAGAGCATCACAACCTCAATTGGAGTATTGACTGATGGCTATATTATAGGAGCTAATGGTGAACAGTTTAATTTACGGTCTCTCTTATGGCAATCTGTGTTGCACCCCGAACGCAGTAACCTGACTGCGTGGGATAAGTTGAGACTATTCGTTTTTGTATCAAGATTAAAAGTAAATGAGATAAAGCAGTATAAAGCAGAGGAAGAATTCTTACAGAAAAATACGCTAGCTGACGGCTCAGAAGTGCTGGTTATTAATGAAAATGTGTTAAACACATTTGTTCTGCAAGAGCTATCTAATCCAGCTTTTTTACAAGAACGGTTTACCTGGGAACTATTCAATGCAACGGATAGAGATGGGTTGGCAAATAGCATGCGGAGAATCGTTGCCAATTCAGGTTTTGATGTTTCAGGAATTCGCCAGGCACTTGATACTAGAGAATCAAGCACGCTCTATGTTTCGGATCATGAGCATATCAACGAAAATATTCTCATGTTCGCAAACTTTTTTAACTTTCCAATTGTTGTAGATGCTGCATTTACACAACGGACTGATATTGCCCTCTATTTGGGAGAGGATTATTGGATGAAGTTTTTTACCAATAAATGAATTTCTTTCCGTCATCATCCGAGTCTATTATTATATGGTGGAGAAAGAAATGGAGGAGTACTAATCCTTAAGTTATATGTAAAGAATTCTTTTCAGAAGTTCTTTGGGATGTCAGCGACAAACAGGAAGATTTAACCTTCTTCTCCATCCTCCATGTGTACAACAGGAGAGTGGATAAAAGATACGACATCTTTGTTGCGGGCACTACATTTTATCTCACGTAGGAAGACTTTCACCTTGTTCTTTTCGACCGATTTTATATATGCCTGATACTTGTTATCTCTGCCGTACAGCCAGATGATACGGTGGGCAACATCGTCGGGGAGCCTGCCTATGTACTTTTTTTGGTAGTAAAAAGAAATTGTTTTTTGCCGTATTTGCATATCCAGCTCAATACAGGATTGAAGGTTGGCAAGGACAGCTCTTTCACCGATACGGATAAGGGTAACTACCTTCGTTTTTCCTGGTTCTTCAATAAAACTAAACGTTTTTGGAGCCGGGTGACTTGCAAAAGCATGATTATTGGCAATACATTTAACTTTATCCAGATTACGAGTTGCAATGGGATTATACTTATCAAGTTTTAAAACGGTTTCTAAAATCTTCTGAGCTTGGCAGTGGTCTCCAACTTGGATGTATGCCTGAGCAAGACGGTTGAGAGCATCCACATTCTGTTCATCCTCTGCAAGGATTTGAAGGTTTAAATTGATTGCCTCTTGCCACTGACTGGCAAGAGCTTTCGAAATTGCGAGATGAGCAATATTCATCGTGCATAAATTTACCTGAGTTGGGTTTTTATGTCAAGAGTGATAAAATAGGAAGTCAAGAATTTACGAATATAAGAATATACGAATTTAAGGAAGCTTGCTGAATTTTTCCATATATTCGTAAATTCTTACATTCCTTTTTATGTCAGGACATTCAAAATGGGCAACTATTAAACACGGCAAAGCAATAGCTGATGCCAAGCGCGGTAAAATCTTTTCCCGGTACTCCAAAGAGATCAGTATTGCGGTACGGGAGGGTGGTTCAGATAATCCAGATTTTAATCCCAGATTACGGATTGCTATGGAACGGGCCAGGTCTGAAAATATGCCTAAAGAAAATATCGCCAGAGCCATTGATAAAGGCGCTGGTCGTGTAGCGGGGCAAATGTATGAAGAAGTTATGTACGAAGGTTTTGGACCTCACCAGGTAGCTATGATGATTCTCTGTGTCACTGATAACAAAAACAGGACAAACTCCGAGATTCGCTCGGTGATGGATAAAAATGGTGGAACACTTGGTTCTGCGGGTTCAGTTTCATATAATTTTGAACGTAAGGGCATTATCACTGTTACGATACCAGATGGCTTCAATAGTGACGACCTTCAGCTGCAGCTGATTGATGTAGGAGCTGAAGATATCAAAGATTTTGGAGATAATGTGTGGCAGGTAATTGTTGATTCCAGTTCGACTCATACTATCGCTGAATCTGTCACCAAATTAGGCGTAACTGTAGAAGAATCTACGATTGGCATGGTTCCTAAGACCATGGTAGATCTGGATGAAAAAGCGTACGAACGGTTTGAATCTTTTTATGACGTGATCGATGATCACGACGACGTCCAAGAAATTTATCACAATGCCCAAAAGATCTAAATCTTCCTGGTTGTTCAGACTCTCTAAACGGCGCAAGTTTGTGCTAATCTCTCTTGTGCTTTCATTTGGGATCATGCTGGTGCAAGCAATTACTGATGATCTTGTACGCTATATTGTTATCGGATTATTAGCACTAGCCTCAGTTGGGTTGACAATGTGGAGTTTGAGGGAAGATATGCATAAAATATCTTGGGTGATGGCTCCGATTTTGCCCACATATTTCATTACATCCCTCAATTTATTTTACTTCCTTTTACCAGAAAATATCTTTGTTAAGATCGGAGTGATCATACTCTTTACTATTGGTATGTACTCATTACTTTTAACAGAAAACATTTTTACTGTTGGAGCTCTACGTACTATTCAATTATTGAGGGCAGCGCAAGCCTCAGGATTTGTTTTCACACTTTTCATAGCTTTTTTGCTATTTGATACGGTGTTTTCATTTCGACTTAGTCCCTGGATAAATGCGCTTCTAGTTTTTCCTATTTCTTTCCCATTGATATTACAAGGTATATGGAGTTCAACCATGGATGAAAAACTTGAAAAGCCAGTTCTATGGTATTCATTGATTTTATCATGGGCTCTGACTCAGGGAGCGTTCTTTATCAGCATGTGGCCGGTATCTATCGTCATTGCCTCGCTGTTCCTGGTTACCATTCTTTACGTGGGCTTAGGTATCATCCAGCAGGCACTATTGGATCGCCTGTTCCCCCAAACGGTACGTGAGTATACACAAGTTGGGGTAGTAGTTTTGATCATAGTCTTTTTTGCAGCGAGATGGGGTGGGGGGAGCTAGTTGTAAGTTGTTGGTTGTTAGTTAGAGAACAAAAGATTTGTCGTCGGCAGCTTGGCATAAACTATATGAAATGCCGAGCGTGGCAATCTTATCAATTTCGAAAAATTTAATATCCAAAAATCAAATATTAAAATTTTCCAAATATGATCAAAGCTATTATATTCGATCTTGATGATACGCTTTTAATGACCCGGCAAACAAAGTATGAGGCGCTCAAGTTTGCAGCTAAACATTTTTATCGTCTGACCATTACTGATGATGAGATAGATAAGCAGTGGGGGAAACCATTTCAAGCCTTCATGTTTGAACTTTTTCGTGGCTGTGATAGCGTTGAGAATTTATGTAAAACTTATAAAAGTATAATCCATCAATTTCCCAATAAACCATATCCTGACACAATACCAGTATTGGACGAACTTGAAAAAACGTTTTCGCTTGGTATTTTGAGCACTACAGCCCATGATCTGGCTATTAATGATTTGGAGTGCAGCGGAGTTGGCGTTGAAAGATTTGGCTTTATTCAGTCTGAGGAAGATACAACTCACCACAAACCGGAACCGGAGGTTTTTGAACCAACCATAGAACAATTCCAATCAATGGGAGTAATGCCGCAGGAAATGCTGTATGTGGGAGATGCATATACTGATTATTTAGCCTCATCAAGAGCGGGTCTGTATTTTATTGGTATTCCGCGATTAGAAAAGGAGCAGTATCAGTTTAATTCAGAACATATACCTATTATTTCTTCACTCGAAGAATTGCCAGCAAAGCTAGAAACTGTATGAACAACCAATACTCTATGATCCTCACATCTGAAGTCTATGTGTTTTACGAAGATGAACTACTTTTGTTTAAACGGAGTTTAGACAAGAAAAAGTTTCCGGGATTTTATTCTTTACCAGGGGGACATATCGAAGCTAACGAAGATCCGGTTGCGGCAGCTGTACGGGAGTTGAGAGAAGAAACTGGAATTTGCGTTGAAAATGAAACTCTTACATTGCGTTACGTTGTTATGCACAGGCATATCGATAGGGAAGAGGAGTACCAGGTGTTTGCTTTTTCTGTTTATCTTGATGAAAAACCCATGTTGCACAGTGACAGTGAAGAAGGTAATCCTGAGTGGGTTAAGATTAAGGATATAGAAAGTATTGAAAATATCTTTCCGCCTATCAAATATTATTTCAAGCACGTATTTTCTGGAAGTAACTCAATTTTATTCAACAGGAGCAAATGGGAGAAATCACAACTTATAAGAGTATTAAGTGAAACAATAGTTTAAAATTACTGATTTAGCATTCGTTTCCATCCCGGTCTTTGAAACTTCCGTTCTTCTTGCAGCATATACTGCCCGAACATACTTCGCATACCTCTACCAGGTCCGTGTTTAGTCAATACTTCAGTTAATCCAGTAATATCCATGAGATATCCGGCAGCAATGGTTGACACAATAAATCCCAGGATAAGCAACCAGAAATTTTGTTTGTAACTAAAATCATACTTTTTCAGCAGCCACAAACCTGTACCTGTTCCCAAGAATGCGAAAATAACTGCCCACCAGGGAAAACTTGCCCACATCAGCTGCAAGCGAAATGCCGCCCCCGGACCATAGTGAGGGCGGAGGGAAAAACTGATCAAGCTTATAAAAAATGATGTCATAACTGTAGCTGATACAAGTCCTAGAAATGCCAGAACAGAACCAACCAAAAAGTACCACTTCGGCTTCATAGTAATCTTATCTGTTTTAATCCGAGCCATTATTGAACTAGACAGGTCCATATCAATTTTTGGAACGGTTGCTGGTTTGGTAGTTTTTAGCTGTGTAGATTTTGGCATAGTTTTTTCATGGCAGCCTTGGCTCGGTTGATACGGGTTCCAACCGTTCCGATAGGCAAGCGCAAGATATCACTGATCTCCTGGTAACTTTTTTCTTCCAGATACATGAGAGACAAAGGTTCCCTGTAAGCAATAGGAAGCTCTGACAGGCATTTAGTGATATTTTCACGCACTTCTTTTTTATCAAAATCCAGTTCGATGTCTTTAGTGTCAGCCATATCAAATGATTCGTCCATAGCCGTTTCCTTATGATGCTTTTTTACTGCATTGATTGCTTCATTGTGAGTTATCCGGTAGATCCAGGTCGAAAATGACTTACTCTCGTCAAAGCTATTTAAATTGATAAAGGCTTTGATAAAGCTCTCCTGGACCACATCTGCGGCTTTGTGCTCATCACCAGTAAGGTAGCTGGCATAGCGCAGCAGTTTAGTTTGAAAGCGCCTGACAAGCTCTCTATAGCTTTCCTGATCCTTGGTACGGACATATTCAGCCAGCTGTTCGTTGGTGAGTGCTTCAAGCTGTATCATAATTCTATTATACTCAGCAATCTTATAACCCCAAAACCCCTCAGTGAAGAGGGGTGGGGAATTAGCTGTTTCACAGTGGTTATTGTGCGGCGTTCATACCACACCCAATACCTTGACCTCTGCCTTGACCAGAACCGTTTCTCATACCTAAACCTAGTTCCTGGCGAAGAGCCTGAGCTTCGGCTGTTCTACCTTCTTCCATTAGTTGATGGATTTGGGCAAACTTAGCAAAGTTCGATTCATTGATAACATCCATAACTCTACCTCGGCGGGTATTTTGCTCCATGAGTTGTTTCCAGGCATTGTAATCGTTGGACTCAAAAGCCTGTTCCATAGCCTCATGGCGTTCTGGCGTATAGTTGGGACCTTTTACTGTAGGATCACCTTTGTAAGCCAGAGCGTTACCTGAAACTATACCAGCCAAGAGAGCGCCTGCAGTCAACATAGAAACTGAAAGTATAATAGTTTTGATAGACATATGTATTCACCTCCTTATAAAATTATTTATATCAAATGGTAATCTTAAAAAGATCATCACTTGCTTTTTGTTATCTACCCTTAATACAAATGATGGTGAAAATTTCTTTCAAGTAATTACTTACATTAAACGACATAGTATATGTAAACATATATCTGTGTGAGTTATGTCGGTATAGCCTAAGGACACCTCTATACATACCCAACAATAATTATTTTATATGAAATAGTAGGGCAGTAGAGTGAAAATATAAAGCCATATTAACAGAGAGGAGAGGGGACTGTTGTCACCACTAATAGTCCTATATAATGCGATGCGGTGATTATTTCACGTAATATTATAGGGCTTTTCACATTACACATTTCTTACAAAACTAGCACGACGCAGGTACTAATGCTAATTATAGATCACTTTGGGAAATCCTTCGGCAGTTATTAACAGAGAAAATGATATAGTTAGTAACACTAGCACCCTTACAGTGACAGACAAGAACTGTTGTGGATAACTATAGCTCCCTGTTTCTAGCTGGTAGCTATAACCAATGATAAGCAGCAGTAAGAAGAATAAAAAATATGATACAGCAGTATGGTGAGAAATAATACTACATTCACTTAGAGGTGTGGTAACGTACTAGTTCTACCCCGGAATTTGGTTTATGTAAATATGAGTGAGGTTGTCGATCAAAACGAGTCGCACAATATAACTTAAACGACAAGAAGCGAGCAAGCGGCAGGGTGGTTGGTTTTACATGCAGTAATCAATTTTAATACAATTTTTATCAACTCTCTAAGCATGGAAGTTAGATTTAAATCTCATGTATCTTACAAGTTCCCCTGTTAACTCTTCAAATTAGTAATTTGTAAAATTCGTACGAAAAGCCGAACGTCCCAGATGCTGATTAATACGATATTTCAATCATGCATATAATGTCAGTAACGCCACTTGTTCTTGGTCTACTGTTGGAAGCCTGCATGTATTTTGTGGGCATAGAAATGACAGTATGTGTAAAGTAGTTAAAAAATTGGAAACAGGGGCTGTCTAGTCAGTTGAATGACTGTATTGATGATATGTTAATCAACAATAGAAAATGATGAGTCCAAGAAGGCTCTAGTGACGTCTACCTCTGTTATAAACAGCTAAATAAGGCTGATATGACAGTAATAAACATGACTTATACGATAATGGTTGGATATTAATTTTTCTAGGTAGGATCATATTCTTATGTAATGGAAACGGTGTATATACGTTGTAATTAATACCAGGTGTTACTATGCTAGTATTAGATACTAACAGCAACTATCTTGGCAGCGTGAGGTTTTATGGATAAAGTCTATGTAATAAAATAATGATAAATTGAGATTAATTAACGTGTTACAAGTTGCAGGTACGTTGTGTACGTGTGCCTAAAACTGACATTTGCTTTCTTTTAACTTAGTGTCGTACAATGTGAGAAGCAGTCACGCCTTATCTTACTGGTGCCCTACTCTATTTACGTAAAAAAACTAACAGAGAGACACCTCTGTTAAGTGAGTTACGTAATAGTAAAGATATAGCAAGTAAAAAAGAGCGTTTCGCATATTATCAATCAAAAAGTATGACTGCCAGTTTATGCCTGTGTCACCACTTACACACTTAATACAACAATTTCTTGAGTATTTAGAGCTTGAAAAGAACTCCTCCCCTCTCACTATCCGTAACTATGGCATTTACCTCAGCCGTTTTGCTAATTGGATGGAGGCTCAATATAGCTCTGATATATCAGTCGAAAAAATAGATATGCAGTTGGTGCGGGCTTACCGTCTCTACTTATCACGGTATGTTGATGTAAAAGGTATCCCTCTCAAGCGTTCTACTCAAGCCTACTACATTATTGCCTTACGTTCGTTTCTAAAATATTTAATCCGCAATGACTACCCTGTCATGGCTCCTGAAAAGATCGAGCTACCTAAAAAAGAAGGTCATACTTTGAAATTTTTATCAGCAGACCAGGTAGAGGATTTATTGAATAGACCGGCAATTGGCGAGGAAAAGGGATTGCGTGACAAAGCTATCCTTGAAGTATTGTTCTCAACCGGTTTGCGCGTGTCTGAGTTGATCTCTCTCAATCGCGACCAGATCAATTTTGAGACAAGAGAGTTTGGCATTATTGGTAAAGGCCGGCGTCCGAGAGTTGTGTTCCTGTCTGAACGGGCTGCTTCATGGTTGCAACGATATCTAGACCAGCGTGAGGATAACTGGAAGCCAGTCTTTATTCGATACTCTCGCGGTAAACAAGAGGAACAGGATGGTGAGCTCATGAGATTAACGCAGCGGTCTGTGCAGCGGATTGTAAAAAAGTATGTCAAGCGGGCTAAGCTGCCTGTTGATGCAACAACGCATACCTTACGCCATAGTTTTGCTACCGATTTACTTCAAAATGGGGCGGATATAAGATCGGTGCAGGAACTTCTAGGACACAAGAACATTGCCACGACACAAATCTATACCCACGTAACAGATGCACACCTCAAGGAAATTCATGACAAGTTCCATGGGCATGGGGAGAAGGAGTGATATGGCAGAAGTTGCCGTTAATCACGATGCTTCGATTAAGTCTTATACTACAGTCGAGCTTGTTCCCAGAGATGTATATTTGCATCAAGAGGTTTGCAGTTATCGCGATAGATTTCAAGAGAGCATGTCAAATATACGGCGACGTTTGTTCCGAGCTAAACAAGACTTTCTAAATATAAAGCCAATACGTGATAGGCGTGAAGCTCAACGTATTCGGGATGCAAGCGAATATCAGAAAATACTCCGTGCGGCAAATTTAGGCACTATATTTACTCAAGAGCAAGTTGATAAAGCTAAGGACTTGGAGAATATGGTGTATTTCTGGCAATATAGAAGAAATTTTAATGGAAGACCTATATTACAACATTCGAATGAACTAAATAGAAATTACTCGTATAAAAGATATGATGCTGAACAACTTAAGATCTGGTATCCCGATGGTATTGTTGACGAACCAAGTCTTGAGGAACTAGCTAGAATTGCTTTAGAAATGAATATCATTATTGGAAGCAAGCTAGATCCATCCAGTGATGTGGAGATGCTGCTGGTTCCAAGTCCTAAATTTTGTCCCAGAGCTACAATAGATATGGAAAACAATAGCGCAAAGATAATTATGGATATCCAGAATTCACATTACCGGGCAGTATTTGCTCATGAATATACCCATGCTCACTTAATAAGTGAGTATGGGTATTCACATGTAGATGCCTTAACTGAAGGTGCAGCTATGTATTTTGGTAAGAAAAGATTTCCAGAGGATCTTGAAAATGATTATTATGCAAAACACCTTTGGGGATATAAAGAGATGAGTGATATTGCAAATAGTGGGACTAAGTCAATTTCTCTTAGTCATACAGGAATATTAGAGAATGTGAGAGAAATGAACTATCAAAGTGAATTGATCCGGGAATTTTCATATCAATTTGGGGGATATTTAGTTGAATTTCTTATTCATAAATATGGACAAGATAAATTTATGGATGTTTATAAGTATAGTTGTTCGCAATATATGTATGATAATTCACCAATGGCAAATCCGCTTATAAGGGACAGAGTTAGATTAGCAAGACAAAGAGATATTTTATCTCAAAGCCTAACAATGAGTGACATAGATCCACAGGAAGTAATGATTGAATTCGATACATATATGAGATCAATATTTAAAACAAACGATACTGATGGTTTAGGTGGAAGAATAAGATCAGTCGGGCGTAAAGTTATAAATTTTCTATTCCAGCCAGCGTATTTACCCACGAGATTCCCTACGAAACATTAGTATATTTCAAAATCCTTCAGAATATCCCCCACTGTTCTAATAAGTCGTGCTATCTCTTATTAATGTATAAAATTACTAAGTATTATGGTTTAATGGTATTATGAACAATCCTCCACAAACTTTCTTAGATATATTCCAGAAAGCAAAAATAAATAATGACAATGCTACCCAATATTGGATCATGTTTAATGAAGAATTAGATGAGGAGTTTATCTTATGGCTTTATCAACAGAGTTTTTTTAGCGATGAAAATAAGCAAAAATTGGAAGAAATTTTAAGTGATATCATTATAGCCCAAAAAGCTGAAAAAAACATATTTGAACACATAAAACCAATGTTAGACTGCGTGCATTATAATCAATGTATAGATAAATATTCTTTATTATTTACCTTAAAATTAAAACAAATTTATAACCTGATTGAACTTCAATCAAAGATTATTAATTCTTCAAATTATGAGTGAATCAGGAGCTGATTATCAAACCATAGCAAAAGAATTTACAGCAAAACAAATACAAATTTCTGTTGGTCATGGGATGAGAAACCAATATGATTCTCGTTATGATGGTCGTGAAAGAATGAATCAATTAAACAAAGAAGCTCAACCTGTTCCTGAAAAATTTAGGAGCGTTGTGAAAGAATCGGTAAGATGGTTAGGTAGACAAGGTATTGCCCCGGAAGTAATGGCTAGAACAAGACAGAAATTGGCAGTAGCCAGTTGGGGAACTCGAGGGGAAAGAATTACTGACCACCTGAGAAATATAAGTAGAGATCCTGAAAAAAGAAATGATATTGTTTGGGAGACAATAGATGAAATAGATCTACAATATGCAGCTAATGTAAGAGAAAAAGACGGGACCATAACTTCAATTGGAGTAAGGAAAAGTGTTAATCTGCCTCAAGGCGAAACAGTAGAATATCGAAATATTAGTGGAAATGATTTAAAATTTCCTGAATCTAGCGCAATTTCCGGCTCAATAGTTATTGATGGGCAGGCATTTTCAAGAAATGTGATTTTAGCTACTTTGGATGGACATCAAGAAATGTTGCCACAGTATGATGTTGATGGATATGTATTGCTACCTCTTAGAAATCAAGATGGTAACTTGTTTTTAATTCGTTTTGATTATGGTCAAATTATAAAAATTGAATCTGGGTTCAGAGTTTCAAAAAAAGTCGATGTTGATGCAGGTAAAGAAACTTCTTTTGATCCAGGCGTTATTGTAAGTGGTGGGGCTTCATTGGCATCTCCTGATCATGGTCTGCAGGATATGCATGATAATTTTATTCTTCACGATCAAGCCGGCACTCCTATTGCAAAAAGAGAAGTGGTAGTTGATGGATCAGGCGGCTCTTTGTATGGTAAGAATTATGATCAAGCCACTCAAGATAGGTTAATTGGTGAAAAAATGAATGTTATTCTTCGTGGAATAAGAAAATATCGAGGAGAACATCCCTCAAGTGCTTTACAAAAAGCAAGTATTGATGCAAAAAATGCAACAGCAGTTGTTAATGGTACAGCAGTAGAGAACCCAGCATACGGTACGGGATTAGTTTGCGATTTTACATCTGATGGAATAAGTATTGCTAATGCTGGTGATGTGGCTTGTCTATTATGGAAAGACAAGCCATTTGCAGACAAACGCAATCAAAAAGTTTTTAAAAACCAGTCTGGACCTAGTAGATTCCAACTACAAAATATGATGCACAATCTGGCCCAGGCCATGAAAGAAGCGTCGCCTCAACTTATACCTACAAAGCTGCTGGACGAGGATCCTGGGGCAAATAATATTTACAGACAAATTGGAGAAGGTCAAGTTCAGGTTGACAGTGTTCGCATAAGTCCTGAAGATTTAGTAAATGAAAATCCTGAATTTGTATTAATATTTTCTGACGGAGGAAGGCCTGGAAGTAATATACTTGTTGATAATGATACATACAGCACTAGAGTCAGTAAGATATTAGCTGATCTAAAAGCTGGTAAAATATCTGGAGCAACAAAAGAAGAACAGCTAAATAATGCGTCAATGATGATTGTAGAAGCTGCTAGATTTATTGCTGGAGATACAGACGACATTACTGTTCGTATAGTGGATATTGGGGAATATGTAAAGTGGTGTATGCAAAAAGTGGTTAATGAACAACAAAAACATTAGTATATCTCAAAATCCTTCAAAAGTTTCTTGTCGCCTTCGATTTGGTACTTGAGCAGGTCATTGTAGATACCCGGGCGCTTGGCAAGCTCACCAGGTGTACCGGCATCAACAATAGTTCCCTTATCTAATACTAAAATGCGGTCAACATTTTGGATTGTTGAAAGACGGTGGGCAATAATGATGACCAGTTTATCTTTCATAAGTACCTTAAGCGCTTCCTGGACCAGGTGTTCTGAGTATGAATCAAGACTTGAGGTAGCTTCGTCTAAAATTAAGATTGGACGGTTGGCCAGGATAGCCCGAGCGATCTGAATACGCTGCTTTTGGCCTCCTGAAAGTTTCACTCCCCTCTCCCCTATTTCACTCTGGATACCTTTGGGAAGTTTCATGACGAAGTCGTATGCATTTGCCTTTTTAAGCGCACTGATAATTTCCTTTTCGCTTGCTTTGTTACCATAGGCGATATTCTCAGCAATCGTTGATGAAAAAAGCTCATTCTCCTGAAAAACCAGCCCTATGTGGTGGCGAATATCACTCGCATCAAGTTTGGAATATTTTTTATCAGAAAGAAAAATTTCTCCGCTGGTTGGTGTATAGAATTTAAGTAGCAAACTGATTATGGTTGATTTACCGGCTCCTGAATGACCCACTAACGCTACCGTTTCTTTAGGACTGAGAGTAAAAGACATGTTTTTGATTACCTCGCTTTCCTTATCATAGGCAAAAGTTACTTTCTCGAATTTTAGGGATGGGTTATGAATGAGTGTAGAAGATTGGACATCTTTAGCAGTTTCAGTTGTAGTTAGCTGTAAAACTTCCAAAAACTCTTTGGAACCGCTCTCAGCTTCTTGGATACGGGCTAAAATAAAAGACATGGCAAAGAGAGGACGTCTAGCTTGTAGAACTAGCTGAAGAATAAGTACAAGCGTACCTATGGAGATATTTCCATTAAATGCCTGAGTAAAGGCAATGAGGTTTATTGCGACAACCACGACAATTAGGCTTAAATTTCGTAGGAAATCAAAGATGTGATAGTAGTTGCTTTGTACATCATAAATTTTATTAATATTTGTCAGTTTATCTTTGATAAAACCGTACTCATCCGTCTCTTGGTTGAAACTTTTTACAACTTTAATATTGTTTATAACTTCCTGAATGCGGCCACGGGTTGTATCTTCGAGCTGGTTTTTTTCGACTTCATACTGTCCCCACTTTTTTGTAGACAGGTAACTTAAAAATATGTAGATCGGGAAGAGAGCTGTTACCAATAGAGCAATTGGTACATTGTAATATGCCAAAAGAATTATGGTGAACAGGCTTTGTAGGACGGTTGGTAAAAAGAAGTTGGTTGCTACATTGGCAAAACCCTGAATGGCAACAATTCCCCTATTGAGTTGATGGACGATCTTGCCTGAAAGTTGAGAATCAAAGTAAACTTGGGAGAGCTTTAGGACTTTATCATAATATTTTTCAGTCAGAAACTGTCTAACTCTGCCGGCGGTGTAGTCCCCTAGCCTATCGCTAATTGAAGAAAAGGCAATACCAAGAAAGCTTAATACAAAACTCATGGCTACTAATTGGTACAGTCTGTTAAGCGATCCTCCCGTACCGTTGATGTAGTTTACAATTTCATCAGTAATTAGTTTTGAAAAGATTGGCGTTACGAGGTCAAATCCGGCATTAACAATAATTAAACCAGTTAGTATGATAAAAAATTTATATAGCGGTTTTGCGAGCTTAAATATGGTGATAATGTTTTTCATTAGTCAATACTATCAATTAATAAACTGGTCACGACGAGAAAACAGAAAGAATATATTAACACATGGGGATAAAAAATTCATCTAACTTACAAAATGTTCGTATGTTTATTTTTCCCAGAAGCCTAGCTGAAACACTCTCTTGCCGTTTTCGGTTTTGGTAATATTAATTTTAAAATCCCCTAAGTTACGGTGCGCGATTTTGATTAGATACCCTTTTTCCACTAAATGGAGCAATTTGTATAGATCTTTACGGCAGACTTTAGCACTTACCGAAATGATTTTTTGCATCTTAGACTTGATTATATACATTATAAGGGCGAGTACAACCATGTAGAGCTGGGAAGGCCAAAGGTTCCCTAATAATTTAAAATTAAGAATCAGAAGTTTATCCAGTCACAACAGGAGCTTGAGTTACGTCACTTGTCTCCTCCCCTTCCTCCTCATCCTTTTCTCCGCAAGCCATGGCGGCAACGGCGTCATCAGAATTTCCAAGTCTCATCAGGATTACTCCCTGGGTATTCCGTCCGAGCTGCTTGATATTTTTTAGAGGTAGTTTGATCATTTGGGCTTTGCGGGTCGTCAGCATAATCTCTTCTACTTCGGGCGTTACTAGCTCAGCAGCGATAATTGTTCCGGTCTTTGGAGTTATCTTAGCAACTTTAACTCCCATACCACCTCGTTTGTGTAGGGGGAATAGGTGTACAGGCGTGCGTTTACCGATGCCATGTGTGGTTACTACTAGTAGGTCGCGGAAATAGCGCTTGCGGCCATCATCTGGCCTGTTTTCCTTGCTAGGGAAAGTTTCCATCGTTACTACGTAATCATCGGGTTTGATCATAATTCCCCTCACACCCTGAGTAGCTCTGCCCATCGGCCGGGCATCACCTTCATGGAAACGGATTGCTTTACCATGAGAGGTAACCATGAAAACTTCATCGTCACCTGAAGTTACCTTCGCACCAAGCAGTTCGTCATTTTCATCAAGCTTTATGCTTGTTAGTCCATTGGCTTTTATTTTGGCAAACTGCTCAAGTTCAGTTTTTTTAATCAACCCTCTCTTAGTTGCCATGGTCAGGTATCCCTCTGTTTGATCAGTGGGAATCGCAATGATTGCCTTGACTGTTTCGTTGGGCCCAATATTAATCAGGTTTACCACAGCCTGGCCTTTAGATAGTCTCGAACCTTCAGCTATTTCGTATGCTTTAACCTGATAAGCTTTTCCGGCATTGGTAAAAAAGAGAATATTGTCATGGTTATTGGCTGTTGTAAGGTAGGCAATTTCATCTTCAGCTTTAGTAGTCATGCTATTGACCCCCTTCCCTCCCCTCTTTTGAGAACGGAAGGTATCTTTAGCAACCCGTTTGATGTAGCCGGTTTTGGTCATTGAGATAATAATAGGAAGGTTTGGAATAAGGTCTTCTTCGGATAGGTTATCCAGATCTCCGTGGATCTTGGTTCGCCTGGGACTTTTGTAGGCTTCCTTGAGTGCTACTGCCTCACTAACGACAACACTTAAAATTTTACTGGGATGGAGAAGTAGGTCTGTGAGTTCATCGATCCGGAGCATGATTGCTTTGTACTCATCTTCGATTTTTTGTCTCTCAAGAGCTGACAGCCGACGTAGCTGCATATCAAGGATCGCATCTGACTGGATTTGAGATAGACCAAATTTGCTCATCAATGCTGCTCTGGCAGTTTCCGTATCTTTGGATTGCCTGATCGTTTTAATAACTTCATCGAGGTTATCTAGTGCAATTTTTAAGCCTTCAAGGATATGCGCACGTAGTTTGGCGGCTTTTAACTCATATTGACTTCTGCGAACTACAACCAGCTGACGGTGTTTGATGTACTCAGTGAGAATCAGTTTGAGGTTACATAACTGAGGGGTGCCACCCACCAAAGCTACCATATTGGCCGGGAATGAGATCTGCAGGTCAGTATGTTTATAGAGATTATTAAGTAGCGATTTGGGTTTGGCATCACGTTTTAGTTCTATGACCACATGCATGCCTTTACGGTCAGACTCGTCTCGTATGTCGCTTATTCCTACTACTTTTTTATCTTTGACTAAATTGGCAATATCGACAATCAATTTTGATTTGTTAACCTGGTAGGGAATTTCAGAAATCGTGATAATTGGCTTACCCTTGGAATCCTCTTCAATGTTTGTTGTTGCCCGGATAAGTACTCTCCCCTTTCCTGTCGTGTACATTTCTTTGATCTCTTTGGGGTTGTAAATATTTGCGCCTGTGGGAAAGTCTGGTCCTTTTATGTGTTTGAGCAGGTCTTCAACAGTTGCCTGGGATTCAAATTCGCCTGCAAGAAGCGAAGGCTCAATTGTTTCTATAGTCTTAAGGTCAATATTGGCTGCAGGTTCATTGGGTGTTGATTTGGAGGCAAGCGTTTGAATGGCATCCACTACTTCGCCTAAGTTGTGGGGCGGAATTTTGGTTGCCATACCTACAGCAATACCTTCTGATCCCATCAGCAACAGATTGGGAAGCTTGGCAGGCAAGACCATAGGTTCCTGAACTGAACCATCAAAGTTGTCCGTAAAATCAACCGTATCTTTATCCAAATCCTCAAGTAGCTCATCGGAGATCTTGGCAAGTCTGGCTTCTGTATACCGCATGGCTGCTGCACTGTCTCCGTCGACTGAACCAAAGTTACCCTGACCATCAACTAGTGGGTAGCGCATCGCAAAATCTTGAGCCATGCGAACAAGTGTTTGGTATACGGACTGGTCGCCATGGGGGTGATACTTTCCTAGGACCTCTCCGACAATTCTGGCTGATTTCTTGTAACCCGACCTTGAAGTTAAACCCATATCTCGCATTGCAAAGAGAACGCGACGGTGAGCCGGTTTAAGTCCATCTCTAATATCAGGCAAAGCTCTGGACACAATCACGCTCATGGCGTAGTCCAAATATGACTTTTCCATTTCGGTAGTTATTGAAGTGGGAATAATTGTGCCGTAGTTTGTTTTGCGTGGAGTTACATCAAACTCTGCTTCACCATTGGGTTGATCTGAAAGTATGTTTGTTTCTTCTGCCATAAATAATTCATTTCATAGTATCGTAAACGTATTAGTTTAGCACGTAAAGTTTGAAAAATACAGAGGTGAAGGGGCTGATATTAGGCTTTATTTAACGGTACAGTAATCAATAAAAGAGTATGATTATCAACAGATTTAAACTGTCCTATTTCAATCGGTAATTATGTAAAAAAATGAGTTTATTGTTTCAAGCCACTCAAATAATCTGCAGTTTCGTTCCTGTTTTTTATCCCCAAAACCTTAACCCACTTACCCTCTTCAAGATCCTTGTGGTGTTCAAGAAAGTGGGTCAACCTATTTATTTTATCTTGGGGAATATCTGCAATATCATTCCAATGTCCGCAGGTTTTATCTATTTTTTCACTTTCGGGTACACACAGGAGTTTGGGATCATGCCCTTTTTCGTCTTCTGTATCAATCATGCCAATTATTTTTATCTTGATCCAAGCTCCCGGATGAATAGGTTGAGAAGCAAATACGTATACATCGGCCTCATCTCCGTCTTCACTTTTTATACCCTCCAAAAAGCCATAATTCTCAGGATAATCCATGGGCGTGGGCTGAAAACGGTCGACAAACAAACGTCCGGTTTCCGGTTCCATTTCATATTTGATATTTGTCCCGGCTGGGATTTCAATGCAGGCAAGGTAGGTCATAGGAAAGTATATAGTTGTTAGTAAAAAAACCTAACAATATATTATACCTGAATTATTAGGGAATTTTAAGCTCTATTGGATGAGATTGCAGTAAGAAAAAGGGGCAGCCAAAATGGCCGCCCCTACTTAAAAACTACAACTATTTCTATATCCCCACCATTGCAATCACAAAGGGTGCGATGAGAAGAGCCACAATTTGGACAATCTTCATCATAGGGTTTAAAGCCGGACCGGCAGTATCTTTGAGAGGATCGCCAACCGTATCCCCTACGACTGCAGCTTTGTGTGTATCTGAGCCTTTGCCTCCAAAATTTCCGTCCTCAACGTACTTTTTGGCATTATCCCAGGCTCCACCAGTATTACACATAAACAGAGCCAGCATCAGTCCGGAAACCACAACTCCACCCAGGAAACCTCCCAGTGCTTGTGCGCCCAAAAGACCTACAGCAACAGGGGCCAAGACGACCATAGCAGCAGGTATGACTAATTCGCGCTGTGCAGCCAATGTCACAATATCTATTGCTCTGGCATAGTCTGGCTTGGCTTTACCTTCCATGATGCCCTTGATCTCTCTAAACTGTCTGCGTACCTCTTCTACTACTTCAAATGCAGCTTTTCCAACTGAACCAATCAATCTGGATGAGAACAGGAATGGCAAAGCAGCTCCAAGAAGCAGACCAACAAAGACTTTTGGTTGAGCAATATCTATCGAAGTCAAACCAGTTTCTTCAAAATAGGTAGCAAACAGCGAGCTGGCTGCAACAGCAGCAGATCCCACAGCAAAACCCTTGGTCAGGGCTTTGGTGGTATTGCCTACCGCATCCAGGTCTCCGGTGACCTTGGCAGCCTGACCTTCCAGACCTGCCATCTCGACCATACCCTGAGCATTGTCAGAAATAGGCCCAAAAGTATCTAGAGATAAAATGATACCAGTAGTTGCGAGCATACCCATACCAGCTAGAGAAATTCCATAAAATCCTAACAAGGCATAACCTCCCATAATGGTAATAGCTATAACGATTGCAGAAACAAAAGTTGATTCCATACCGTAAGACAGACCGGCGATCAGATTGGTTCCGGCCCCGGTTTTGGAAGCCTGAGCTATACCTACCACTGGTTTTTCACCTGGTCCGGTGTAATACTTGGTGATATATAGAAGCGCCATCATAGAGGCGATACCGACCACAGCTGCGTACCCGGCTCGGGGTTCCTGTAATAAGAAAATTGACAAGGCCATGAAAATAACTACAGCAGCTACTGCGGAAATGATAAAACCGCGGATCAGAGGCTTGAGAGCATCTGTTTCTCCCTCTCTGGCTTTAACAAATAAGCTTCCTAAAATTGAGGTTAATATTGCGCCAGATCTAGCAAGGAGTGGAAAAACCACACCTTTTAATCCAAATAGCGATCCGCCCAAAATCATAGCTGCGACAATTGTCAGGGCGTACGACTCGAACACGTCTGCTGCCATACCAGCACAATCACCGACGTTATCACCGACGTTATCAGCAATAGTAGCAGGGTTTCGGGGATCATCTTCGGGGATATTTTTCTCAACTTTACCCACCAGATCAGCTCCAACGTCTGCAGCTTTGGTAAAAATACCTCCACCGACTCTCATAAATAATGCCAAAAGGGCTGCTCCAAATCCATATCCTGTCAAAACGTGGGTTGCCTGTCTGGCAACCTCAGCATCACCTTGGCCAATAAATGAAAAGTACGCCCACATATAAATCAAAG
The DNA here is from genome assembly GCA_964386355.1 of uncultured Pseudomonadales bacterium. Lineage (GTDB taxonomy): Bacteria > Patescibacteriota > Microgenomatia > UBA1400 > UBA1449 > CAYLQQ01. Next base: position 13,309 of record CAYLQQ010000010.1, on the reverse strand, counting down.
AAACACCGAGTAAGCCCAGACCCACGACCAACATTCCATTGACTGTACCGGCACCAAAAGCTGCCTGCAAAGCAGGATTCAACCCTTTGATGGCAGCATTGGCAGTCCGGACATTTGCCCTGACTGCAATCCACATTCCAAAATATCCAATAATAGCAGAAAATACTGCCCCCATGACAAATGTAACAGCAATACCTACACCAAGACCAATTGCAATTACGACAGCTAAAACAGCCATAAAAGGCAAAATGACTTTAAACTGACGGCTAAGGTATGCATCAGAACCTTCCCGAACTGCGGTAGCAATTTCTTTGAGTTTTTTTGAGCCCTCATCAATTGCTAGGACTTTCTTGGTTAAATATGCTCCGTATGCTAGTGCAATTAGCGAAGTTAAGGGTGCGCCAAACAGCGCGATAAGTTGGATATCCATATTTTTTCAATGTCATTCCTGTTGCGTGAGAGCGCAAAAGGTGGCCTTATTCCGAATCTCTTGGAAACTCCAAAAGATCCTGAATATTGACTACTGCGCGTCAGTTTTAGGATGACACAATACTTTTTATATTATAATTATTTATGAGTTACAGATGAGTATTATATGAGAATGTGGGAAAAATGCAAAATTGAAAATATAGGCTTAAACAATTAGTTCTAATATTGACTTAAACAATCTCTAACACTCTCAACATTTGATTGCCCAATAACTTGAGTTAAATTACCAAGCAATGTAAATTTTATAGCACTATTATATCCATTTATTGTTTCAATAGAATTATTAATAATAAGAGCTACTGATTTTAGGGGTCTAAGTTGACTTAAGAAACTAGGTATACTTCTAGCTGCATTAATATAATCTGGAGAAATATTATTGAAAACAAATAACAAATATGGTCTGTTTTCTGTTGATAATGAGTGTTGGTATTTGTCAATAAACTGAAAAAAATCGCTTAGATTTACCGGATTAAAATGTGAGGTATTTATAAATAAGTTACCTTGATAATTTTTCAAATCATTATCATCTTGGTAACTTAATAAATCGTTAAAACTTATTTGGCATTTTTGTAAACATAGTGGGATATTATCGCCGACTAAAATTGTTTTCCCATTTATTGGGTTGAGATAATTCATTGTCGAAACTATCTCATTTTTATATTCTACATTAGCTTCATTATCACACTCTCCCACAAACATTATTACATGATCATGTAGATTTAAGCTATTTATATCATTGAAACCAAAATCAATTTTGAAGGGACTAGGATTCATAGTATTAGATTATAAAATATGTATTAGGATTAAGTGGATATTGTTTTAATCAGCTTTTTATCTGTTTAGTACTCCCATTATACTAATAAAGCGTTCTTGGTGTCTTCTGTTATTAGAGGTTACGATATTTTCAATTGTAGTTACTGATTGATTTCCTTCTGTAATTAATTGAGCCATGGCGCTACTATGTCTTTGGTATACTACTGGCGCACTTCGTTCATCTACTTTAGTGTATTGACTAGTCTCATTAGTATTTCTTTTAGCAATACTAGCATTCTGTTCAGATGTCGCTTGAATTCCTACTCGTTTTGTTCGTTGTTCAGTTCTTACTTGTTCGACTAATGTAGTAGTTTGCTGGAATAATGAAAGCGATTTTTTAATTAATTCTGCTTTTTGAGCCGGATCTTCCGTTGCGGCAATTTGTTTAAGCAAGCTGTTCATGTCACCTTCGATCTGAGTTCGACTTATCCCCATTTGTTCAGCTTGTTGGCCAATTTGTTTGACCTTGTTTACCATCTCCGAACCAAATTGAGTAGCAATTTGATCTATTGGTTGTGCTAAGGCATCGCGTTTATATTCTCCGCTATTAGCCAATTTTGCAATTCTAAGTGCTGCTTTACCTATACCCTCCACATATGTAGAATCTGCAGTTTTTAGCTGCCTAAAACCATCCAGTACAACCTTGAATTCTCCCATTGCCTCTGAGAGTAGCTTAGTTCTTTGCTCAGGAGTGAGTTTTTTTTCATCCTGTGATTTTTTGCTCTCATCTTCTAGTAATTGAATATCCTGTGTTTGTTGTGATAAATCAGCATTAGCAATTTGTTCTAGGGCTTGTTCTGGTTCATCTGCTAATTTACCATTCTCAGCCATTTCTGATAGTACATGTATTATGGGATCAGCAGATGTTTCCATGGTTGATGCTATGTCTACATTTAAACCTGCGGGTTTTTCTGGTAAGGATATATTTCCTTCAGATGCTTGGTTTGTAGGTAATGGTGAAGAATCAATTGACATAATCACATTCCTAATTTGATTTGCTTGTCGATTGCTTTTCTAAGTAAAGTATCAGCCTCATTCACCCTTTTTTCTTGCATTAATTTTTGCACCTGATTAGCTACTAATTGTTTAATTTTTTCATCATAGTCATTTATAAAAGCTAGTTTAGCAGGTATTAATTCAGGAAAATGAATATCAAAATCCTGTACTTTTATATATATCTCATCTAACGATAATGAAGGATGAAGCAAATGCAGTATATATTGTGCAATTTCTTTAGCACGAGAAGGTGTCATTTCGCCAGACTTCAGTTTTATTTCAATGATCTCTAGTATCTTACGTTCGATATCCTTACGGTACTTATTTGGATTCATGACTATAATAATAACAGAAAGAAGAGAATGTTGGGAATATTAGTATCAGAATAAATATATTTGAAGGGCTGCCTGGCCGCACTTTTTTAAATATCTATTGTGACTAACTGTGCGCCACTACTCGCTTCACTCGCGGGATGGCCGTTGTAACTCTAAATATCTAGAGTTGCAAGCTGCGCATGCGTTTGGATGAATTTCTTGCGAGGTAGAACAATGTTCCCCATAAGTGTCGTAAAAACGCGGTCGGCTTCCTCGGCGTCATGTACAGAAACCTGTTTAAGCATGCGGGTTTTGGGGTTCATGGTTGTATCCCAGAGCTGCTCTGGATTCATTTCTCCCAAACCCTTGTAGCGCTGGATATTGATATTGGCATTTGGATTTGTAGATTTAATACTGTTAACTTTATTATCCTTATCTTCATCTGAGTAGACATAACTCACATCTTTGCCATATGCCACTTTATACAGAGGAGGCATGGCTATATACATGTAGCCTTTTTCAATGATCTGCGGCATGTGGCGGTAGAAAAATGTCAAAAGTAAAGTTGCGATATGTTCTCCGTCTACGTCTGCATCACACATAATGACAATGCGGTGATACCGGGCTTTGGCAACATCAATGGTATCCCCTATTCCCATACCCATAGCAATAATTAGCGCTTTAAGTTCTTCAAACTCGACAATCTTATCAAGCCGAGCACGCTCAGTGTTTAAGATCTTTCCTCCCAAAGGCAGAATTGCCTGGTTGTAACGGTCTCTACCCTGCTTGGCTGAGCCACCAGCCGAGTCTCCCTCAACGATAAACAGCTCAGAAACAGATGGGTCTTTTGCCTGACAATCGGCTAGCTTACCGGGAAGTGTCATACCTTCAAGGGCACCCTTGCGGACTACAGCATCCCGTGCAGCCCGGGCGGCCATACGGGCACGTGCTGCCAGTTCAATTTTTCCAACCACTTTACGCGCCTCATCAGGATTTTCTTCAAAGTAGCCGTCAAGATACGATTTGACTACGCTATACACAGCCTGTTGGGCTTCAATGTTGTTTAGTTTGGTTTTGGTCTGGGACTCAAACTGGATATCGGAGGCCGGCATTTTGACAAAAACAACTGCAGTTAAACCCTCCTTAATATCATCTCCGGTCATGTTGTCCATAACATCCGTTTTACCGTTACTGGTTTTTTTTAAGTAATCTTTGATAGCTCTGGTTAAAGCCATGCGAAACCCAACCACGTGCGTGCCTCCATCAGGTGTATTAATAACGTTGGTAAACGATTGGATGTTCTCATTAAAGCTATCGGTATATTGTAAGGCTACTTCGACTCCAATAGGAATATTTCCATCGACCTCTCCTTTGCAGAACATGGGATTGGTAACCAGTTTTTTATTGCGGTTTAAAAACCTGACCAGCGATTTAATACCACCTTCGAAGTAAAAGTGGCACTCCTCATTAGTGCGCAGGTCATAGAGGTGAATTCTGACTCCGGCCATGAGGTATGCTCTCTCCCTGAGCGTGTTTTTGATCCGCTCATACAAAAATTCTGTAGTCGAGAAAATCGTTTTATCGGGCACGAACATGGTTGTTGTGCCTGTAGCAAAAAAAGGCACATAGGTTTGAGAGAGAGAATTTTTTAGTTTATCTTCAGGTAGAGGTGCAACCTTAGCCTTTGGTTTGCCAATTGTATATTCCTGCATAAAAACCTGATTATTACGCCTGACTTCGATCCGCATGTATGAGGATAAGGCGTTGACTGCTGCAGCCCCTATTCCATGTAGACCTCCCGAGGCTTTGTAGGCTTTAGCGTCAAACTTACCTCCGGCATGCAGTTTGGTGACTGCGACTTCCAATGCCGAAACTCCAGTTTTGGGATGGATATCGACCGGAATACCACGGCCGTCATCTGAAATCACCACCCCCCCATCAGCTAAAATCTGAATATAAACATTTTTTGCATATCCGGCGATTGCCTCATCAAGAGAGTTATCGACAATTTCTGCAAGCAGATGATGAAGTCCCCGTTCATCAGTTGAACCAATATACATTCCCGGACGTTTGCGCACAGGCTCCAGACCCTCAAGGATCTGAATATTAGCCGCTGTGTATTGGGTTGAGGCATCTTGAGCGTTCATAGATTTATAGCTTATAGGTTGTAGTTGATAGGTTTTAGATCAAACAGAAAACAAAAATCACCAATTATCTCTAATTCGGTGCCAATGAAGGATACTATCCAACAGTGTGTTTCGTCAAGAGCGGGAAATGTTTTTTCCTCTGTTAGTATAGCACAAAACAGTTGTAAGTTAGAAATGGAACATATGATTATTTTTAATCCAGAACATTATTACTAATTGGTTTATCCCAGTCCATTGCTAGCATATCCAAAGCCAGTTTGTAATTGATGTTATATATAGAAATATCATTGTATATTGTCTGACTGTTTTCAATCAGCTGGCCTAAACTTTTTATTCCCCTTGGTGTTGATTTTGGCAATTTTTCTCTGGCAGTAAAAACTACTGCCTTTAGCCATTCTAAAGCCTCTTTTTGGCTTGTGCATGCTTGAGTTATTAGTTCCATCCGCTCAGATGCACTACTTACATATAAGTTCTTCAAGTCTATCTCTGGCAAGTTGTCAGTCGCTGGTTGCCCGCTACCCGCAGCGATAACGATTTGACACCGTGACTGGATCGTCTGTAACTGGTGATGGTAACTGTCGCTAACTAGGAAAATCATGCTATTAGAGCTAGGTTCTTCTAATAGTTTAAGTAATGCATTGGATGCGGATATCGTAAGGTACTGAGATTGCCAAAGGACTGCAATTTGAACTGGCAATATTAGAGGTATTTTATTAAATTCCTCTTTCAATAATCTCACCTGTTCAATTTTAAGTGAAGGTTTTTTAAGTAATGTTTTTTCATTTACCAAAGGTTCAAGGTTAACAATATCAGGATGCTGAAAAAAGTTATCAAAAGAGATAGTGATACGCGCAATCTCACACATCTTATCAATAGCAGCTTTTTTGGAAAAATTGGAAAGAATAAAAGAATGCAAAGCGGTGAATGGTGACGGGTAGCGGATGACAAAAATACTACTTGTCTCTCGTAACTTGTCACTTGAAACTGTTTCTGTTGACTTTGCTTAGCATATCATACGATAATGGTTACACCAATTAGTTCTGCCCCTACTTGTTGCGTGTGTAACAAGTAGTATATATATTGGATGATTTATCGCAAAATGCTCCAAATCAGACGATAGCTGATATTCTGCTAGCAAGCCAGGCAATAAACCAGGATATATGTAATCTCATAAAAACTGAGTCACTTAATACGGGTAAAAAGCAGGAGTTGGTTATTACGGAAAGAAATCTAGTACCTCTAAAGGTCTTGAGCAAGGCAAAGGCACAACTCTATCAAATGCCGTTTGTGGACATTACTGCCATAGCGGTGAATCCTCAAGCAATGAGTAAGCTTCCCCAGGCGGTTGCTGAGCGTTTTAATGCATTTCCGTATCAGTATGAAGATATAGATAAAAGTCTTAGCGTGGTTATGGATGATCCTCTGGATGTTGCTGCACTAGATTTTTTAGAAAAAAAATCACAGTGCCGCATTGTGCCAGCGTTTGGTGTATTAACAGACATAAAAACTGCAATATCTGAAAAATACTCCCAAGGCTTATCAACTGATGTAGATGCAGCAGTCAAAGAAGTTGATATTTCCAACAGACGGATTGTTGATGAAAAATCAATCAATGAAGTTATTCGTGAGGCACCAATTGCCAAAATTGTAACAACACTTCTCTCTTTTGCCATGAAGTCGCTTGCCTCAGATATCCATATTGAGCCACTGGAAGATAAAACACGAGTTCGGTACAGGATTGATGGAATTTTGCACGAAAAGCTCATTCTTCCCAAAAATGTACATGATGCAGTGGTATCTCGCATAAAAATTCTTGCAGGCATGAAAATCGATGAGAAACGCGTACCTCAGGATGGCCGGTTTTCGTTTAGGAGTGATGAAAAAGAAGTTGATCTTCGTGTATCTACTTTGCCTTCAGCTCATGGGGAAAAAATTGTTATGCGTTTGTTGCAAAAAGGACAGAATGTTCCCGAATTATCAGAGTTGGGTTTTCGCGGTAGAGCGCTTAAAAATGTCGAAGATGCAATCAAGGCAACACATGGCGTTGTTTTAGTTACCGGGCCTACTGGTTCAGGTAAAACCACTACGCTCTATTCATTGCTACATAAAATAAATACCAGTAAGGTCAACATCATCACTCTTGAAGATCCTATCGAGTATGAAATGACAGGTGTAAACCAGGTTCAAACTAATCCGCAAGCTGGTCTTACCTTTGCCTCAGGCCTTAGGTCAATTTTACGCCAGGATCCAAATATTATTATGGTAGGCGAGGTGCGCGATACCGAAACAGCAGAGCTGACTATTAATGCTGCCCTTACGGGACACCTCGTGTTTAGCACCCTCCATACAAATTCCTCTGCCGGGGCTTTACCCCGTCTTATTGATATGGGTGTAGAGCCTTTTCTGCTAGCTTCTGCAGTAAACTTAGTGATTGCCCAACGGGTGGTACGAAAGATTTGTACGTCATGCAAAGAATCGTATCATCCTACACCCGAGATTATTAATAGCCTGCAGCGTGCCCTTGGTCCTATATTCCAGCAGTATGATGCAAATAATCTCCTATTGTATCGAGGAAAGCACTGTGAAGCCTGCAATAATACTGGTTATAAGGGAAGAGTTGGAATATATGAGGTAATGCCTGTATCTGAAAAAATAAGTATGCAAGCCATATCAAAAGTACCTAGTTCTGAGATTGAGAAAACTGCTATTTCTGACGGTATGCTGACTATGGAGCTTGATGGATATCTAAAAGCAATGGAAGGAATTACTACTATAGAAGAAGTAATGAGAGTAGCTAAAAGCTAATCTTGAGGCATTAGGTTATAGTTGATAGTTTAAGTACATTTCTCTTTATTGAATAGTATGTTTATATTAATGTATAGTGAAGCTATATGGTTTAAGTTCTGGAGTTATTTGGATAACCCAAAACTTTAACCTGTTACCTATAAACTAATTCTGCCCATATGAAACTAGACATAAAAACCCTACTTCAGCATACCATTGATAAAAATGCCTCAGACCTTCATTTGCTTTCGGATGTGCAGCCCCACGTACGGGTGGACGGTGAATTAGGACCTATTCCCGGTTTGCCAGTACTTGATAAAGAGACAGTAAAAGAAATTGTGTTTCAGACCATGACCATGGTTCAAAGGGACTATTTTTTGCAGAATAAGGAAATTGATTACTCAATCAATTATGGAGACCGGGGTCGTTTCCGTGTCAACGTATATACCCAACGTAATACTACAGCAGCAGCATTTAGATTGATCCCAACAAACATCAAAACCATAGAAGATTTAGGATTACCTCAGGTTTTACATAATTTTATTGAACTACGATCAGGCTTTATCTTGGTTACAGGCCCAACCGGACATGGTAAAACTACGACCATTGCCTCAATTATCAATGAAATAAATAAAACGAGAGCATGTCATATCGTGACGATCGAAGATCCGATTGAGTACGTATATAAAAATGACAAGTCGATAATTTCCCAGCGTGAAGTTAACCACGATACCTATGCGTGGAAAATCGCACTAAGATCAGTTTTACGGGAAGATCCTGATGTGGTGTTAATCGGTGAAATGCGTGATTATGAAACCATCGCTGCCGCCTTGACCATTGCCGAAACAGGGCACCTCGTGTTTGCTACCCTACATACAAATTCGGCTGCCCAGTCTATTGATCGTGTGGTCGATGTATTCCCCGCTCATCAGCAAAACCAGATCCGAATGCAGCTGTCTAATACGCTTGAAGCGGTTTTATCGCAACGTCTGCTGCCAGCATCAGATGGAGGGCGGGTTCCAGCTGTTGAAATACTCAGAGGTACCCCCGCTGTAAAAACGAATATCCGGGAGGGAAAAACTCATTTGATAGACAATATTATCCAAACATCAAAAGATGAGGGAATGATAACAATGGATGCGTATTTGGCCCAACTTGTCCAGCAGAATAAAATTACGTTAGAGATAGCCAAACAGTGGTGTATGTATCCAAATGAATTAATGAGAAAAGTAAAAACAAGCGGGTCAAATGTTGAGGGGTAACGATTTCTAAGCAATTTTCGGCACTTATTTTGAGATAATCAATAGAATTTGTCATACACTAGCGTGTATGACATAACAATTTCAATACTTTTTCGGCATTACATTTGAAAAAGTATTGAAATAGTTTACATGAAACAGTTTGCATACAAAGCTATTGACGCTAATGGACAGAGGTCGCAGGGAATTGTAGAAGCTAAGGATCCTGAATATGCCGCCAAGGTATTAAAGGACAGAAACCTGATCATTACCCACCTAGAAGATCCCCATCAGGGGGTTGTATATGCTATTACGTCAACACTATCTCAGGTGAAAACGGGCGACATTATTGCCTTTACACGGCAGCTGGCAGCAATGCTCAACGCTGGCCTTCCGATCACCAAAGCTCTAGAGCTTATCAAAAAACAGGTCAAGCCTGCAATGGAAAAAGTTATTGACTCTATTCAGTCATCCGTTGAAGGAGGCCAAAGTCTATTTGATGCGCTGTCTATTCATGATGACAAGTTCAGTCCACTGTATCTATCGCTTGTTAGAGCTGGTGAGCTTGCAGGTGTGCTTGGAACGGTGCTCGATCAACTGGCAGTCAATATGCAGCGTTCAGAGGATTTTAAAGCAAAAGTAAAATCGGCCATGATGTATCCTGCAATTGTGGTTGCCGCTATGTTTGTGGTTGGGCTGATTATGGTCTTTTTTGTCATGCCCCAGATGGGGAGTCTTTTTTCCGAGTTTGAGGCAAAAATACCAATAACTACAAAGATGATGATTGAAGGATCTGCGTTTATCAGGAATTACTGGTACATATTTGGAATAATGGTTATTGCGTTGATCGGTTCCCTTATCTATTTTGCAAAATCTGCACAAGGCAAAGAATATTTTGATAAAAACATTTTAAAAGTACCTATTATTGGACCTTTGCAGCATAAAGTAATCTCTACAAATGTGGTTCGTACTCTTGCGCTACTCAATAACTCCGGTGTATCTATCGTAGAGTCACTGGAGATCGTTGCTAAGGCTTCGGGAAATCGTGTGTACCAGAGTTGCATTGAGAGCGCATCAAAAAAAGTCGAAAAAGGTCTATCACTGGGAGCAAGTTTTGGCACAGAGGATTTGTTTCCTGAGATGATAATCCAGATGATGACAGTAGGAGAGGAAACAGGTAAGTTAGCTGAAATGCTTGATAAAGCTGCCAAACAGTTTGAAAAAGAAGCATTATTAGCGCTTAAGACCCTAACAAGCGCAATTGAACCCACATTGATAGTAGTATTAGGTGTAGGTGTCGGATTTATGGTTATATCAATCATCTTGCCGATTTACTCATTGACACAGAACTTTTAAATAATGCTATAGTTATAGTAATAAAAATTTCCTGCCCCTTTTTTGCGGTGATAGCAAAAAAGAAATAATACCTATGAATAAAAGAATGCAAAGTGGGTTTACATTAGTTGAACTCTTAATTGTCATGGCAATTATTGCCATCTTAGCTGTGGGGGTACTGGTAGGATTAAATCCAGTAGAACAGATTAATAAAGCAAAAGATACCAAATCAGCTCAAATATCTGGTGAACTTTTTGAAGCAATTCAGCGATGGACAACAAACTATAGTACTAATAGTGCTGCAAATGTGTATCCATGGAGTACATCAGGAGTAGGGACAGTAATGAGGAAATACACATTTACTGATGACGGAACACCTGCACTAACATCTGGTATTAATAGTCCAACAGATAAATTAATTTCCTCAGGAGAGCTTAAGGCTAGCACATATACTGAGGTAAATGCTAATGCTAACATATGGGTTGGCGGTAATGGAGGTACAGCCCCAGTAGTATGTTATGCTCCGATATCTTCGGCTGCAAGGGGTGGGTTAGCTGCAGGGCAAACTAAATTCCAAGGATTTACGTACAAAAAGCTTAATGCACCCACAGGTATTGATCCAAATAGTTCTTATGCTTGGGGAGCTGATCCAACAGCTGCATCAGATTGTACTGTATGGGTTGATGGTGCAAACCCATTCTGTGTACTTTGTATGGGATTGTAATAGCTTAGGAAATATATAAAAACCCCGCTTCGGCGGGGTTTTTTGTTATAAGCACAACAACCTTGTTTGTTGCTACAGACAAAACAAAATTTTGCTACACTGGTAGTATGTTCGATTATCTACTCCTGTTTATTCTCGGCTTAGTTATTGGTAGCTTTCTATCTGTAATTATTTACAGGGAGACAACTGATTTGCCAAAAACAGGTAAAGAAAAAATCTTATCGTGGCTGCCTAGTTGGGTTGTGGGTAGGTCAAGGTGTGACTACTGCAGCAAGCAGCTATTATGGTACGAGAATATTCCCCTGCTTTCGTACATGGTCCAAGGAGGCAAATGCCGTAAGTGCGGCAAAAAAATACCTTTTTCATATCCCTTATTTGAGCTGTTTACAGCTCTTGAATTTGTCTGGATCTACTGGCTTATACAGCGGTTTAGTTTTTTTCAACAGATGGAGGGCTCATACAGCATGCTTGCCTTGGGATTTTGGATTTTTGTCTTCTCGCTCAGTATTGTGCTTTCAATCATCGATATAAAAATTGGTATTTTGCCAGACTCGCTTATCATCGTAGGCAGTATTGTTGGGGTTGCGCGTCTTCTCATTACAGGGCGGTTTGTATTTTTACTGAGCGGCTTGGGTCTACTGCTGTTTTTTTTGATGCTATATTTGATAACAAGCGGAAAAGGAATCGGCTTTGGCGATGTCAAATTGGCATTTTTTATTGGGGTGGTTTTAGGTTGGTGGCAATGGGTAATTGTAGCGATATTTACAGCATTCTTGACTGGTGCGCTGACGGGTGTCATACTGATGGTAGTAGGCAAAAAGACGATGAAATCGGCTATTCCGTTTGGACCTTTTCTATTGGGAGGAATGCTTTTTGCAAAGCTATTTGGAGAGAGTATCTGGATATGGTACCGGGGAATGTTATAAAATTTACGAGTGACATGTACGAGTGACAAGCCGGATGGCCTGTTACCTGTTACCTGCCATCTGCCACCATGAAATCAAAAGGTTTTACACTCATTGAGTTACTTGTGGTCATGGCAATTATCTCCATTTTGGCGGTTGCTGGTTTTGCATCCTACGATGGGGTCAAGATGTCTGCCCGGGATGGCAGGCGTAAAGCAGACCTGGAAACTATCCGGGGGGCACTGGAGCAATACTTTGCTGATGCAAAAACTTATCCCGCTTCCTCTTCGATTACTTGTGGAAATACCTTAACATATACGCCGCCAAGTTCAACTCCTATTACGTACATTAACAAAATCCCTTGTGATCCTAGTCAAGGCAGTGGATACACTTATGAATATAGATATGATCCCATCACAAAAATGTATGTTATAGGAGCACGTTTAGAACGAGAAACACCCATTAGTTGTGCAGGAACTGCTTTAGATGGGATAGATTGTGCAGAAACAGGCGTTAGCTGTAATTATTGTGTAACAAATCCATAAATTGAAAAATGAATTGTATGAAGTGTTCTGCCCGCAAACATGGATTTACCCTGATAGAGCTAGTTATTACGATCGCAATAGCTATGTTTTTGATGGTTTCAGGGTCTCTAGCTCTCACAGAAACGCGCAAAAACCAAGCACTCAAAAAAGCCCAACAGCAACTTAAAATAGGTCTAGAACAGGCTAAGAATGATGCATTTTATGGTAAAAAACCCAACAATACTAGCACGAGCTGTGCTACAAGTCCATATTTGGGCAATATGTTTGAAATCAAAACGAATACTCCCCCCACCATTCCATCAAACTACACACTATCAGCCGTTTGTTCAGGTCTGGAAACAGTAACATCACTTACATTTGATACGGATATTAGGGTTACTCAGGAAGGAGTAACACAACCAATTATATTTAAAAGCGTTACTGGAGGCGTTTTCGTAGAAGATAGTTTGACTGGTAATCTTGTACCCATTCCGCCCAGCTCTATTATTACCTATAAGCTCGAACTTATATCTAGTGGGAATACCAAAACGGTTACCGTTAACCCATCAGGAGGTATCAATGTTAGTGAATAATATTAAAAACCAGGGTTTTAGTATTCTCGAAGTTGTAGTATCTGTGGGGATTATCTCCATCATATTATTGTCAATTGCACTGTTGAGTACGAAGTCACTTCAGATGACTCAAATGGCTCAAATGCGCCAAAAAGCCATTATGTATTCCCGTCAGGGTATTGAGATGATCCGAAATGACCGTGAAACAACAGCTTGGAGCGTTTTTTTAAATGAAAAACTTGATGAATACCTTAATTCTATGTCTTTTAGAACTCCCGAGCCTGGGTTTTTTAGAACTGTCAGCTTTATAATAAATGATGAAAATACCTCAGTAGAAATCAAATGTGAAGTGACATGGCAGGATAGCAAAGGGGACCATAGTGTTTCTCAAACGACCAAATTAACCCGTTGGATTTAATATGATGCTATGAAATAAGTTGCGTTTCTAGGAGCTTCGTATAATACATG
>CAYLQQ010000009.1:0-54626 GCA_964386355.1 uncultured Pseudomonadales bacterium | reverse complement strand
TTCACGCCTTTCAGGCGAGCAGTATACCACCACCTTAGGTGGTGGTAGTTAATTTTTTGAGTCTATAGAGCAGGTCTTCTCTTCGACAGTATGTTTGAATTTGATGTTTAGATAATCAATTGACAATCTAATCGAAACACAATAAAAAAGCCCTGTATATACAGGGCTTTTTTATAAAGTAACAATACGTCATGAACCAAGCCCAAAATCCTCCTCGTCCATCTCAACTGCATCATCATCCACGCCTCCCTCGTACATATCGCCTCTGCCCGGGTTATTGGAACCCACTGGTACATCTCCAGTCTGGCCACCCAAATCACCGACCTCAGGTGTTTCTTCATCACGACCTACATCTGTTCTGTCGGTATCATTATCGTCCATGTTTTGCAGATATATAAAATGATGCATATGCATACCTCCTTTGAAATTGATAATACGGCTATGGTACGTGCCCTGCTTAAAAGGGATATAAAAAATGAGTTACATCATCAAAAGAGGTTTAGTTGAGTAAGTCCCAGGTATAAGCCTCAACTGGAGCGAAATCGTCAGTTAAAACAGGAATATTTTGATCAAGTGAACCCGTAAAGCGCATATCAAGCATAGCCTGAATATCGGGGTTATCTGATGAGGGTAATGCAGTGTCTTTTCTTTTGCTGGCTACAAGGACCAGGTTCTGGGCATCCTGCTTGGTTCTGTCAGCTTGAACCTTGTACAGAAACACCTGGGAAAAGACTGACTGGTAGGTACGCAATGAGGCCCGGATAAACTCACTCTTTGGGCCTTCAATAGCTCCGATCAAGTTTATGATCGCAACCCCGTTATTACTAAGCATAGTATGCATGTGCCGGACCGTTTCGACAGTGATATGAAAAAAGAGATATCCTTGCTGCAAGGTAAAAAAAAGAAGACCGAGTGTCAGAAAAACTCCTGCAATAATAGGAACAGTAATGCGGTTATTAGGGGGAACAGTAAATTTCATTGTTGTTGAACCATAATACGAAAATGTCTGTAAGTTAAGGGTAAGAAATTGTTACCTATTATAGAGGTAACTCAGTTTTTTTAATGATTTAAATATTTAACCATAACGTTTTGGTTTTATTACCTCCTTGTTACCCTACTCTCCTGTATACATCACGGACTGAGAATAGCATCTTTTTTGATGGGTACGATTGCACGTTGATATTTCAAGAAGAGGTGAAAGGTGAGAAAGTTGTTTTGGGTTGTAGTACTGGTAGCCCTATTGCTGCCGTTTCTGCCTGGGCAGATTGCCCAAGCAGCACCGACCGGGCCGTTGTTCTTTGACGGCCATGGGGTTGCATCCTGCGGGGTGCAACCTAATGAGGTTGACCTTGGGATGGTCAATCTCATGAAGGATAGTAGAAGTCTATTTGCCGTTGCAGGAATCTGGGCTCAGCCCGATGGTGGAGTGCCGGAGCAGATTACCGCATTTCCTGAGGGAGTGCGAGAGGTCAAACCCGGCCAATGGGCGACAGTCGGAGAGCGGCTTGAAAACCGCTTTGACGACTTCAAGGGACTCGTATGGGCGCGCATGGACGTTTACACGGATGTAGCTGCGACGTCCGATTCGTATATCGGTATGCTGGAGATTAAGCCGACGCGACTTGATTGCACGGGTGCAGGAATGAAGCCTGTTGAACTGGGTTACCATTACGTGGCGGCATGTGACGAACAGCCGGACGAAGTTGACCTGAAGCTTCAGAACCTTAATCCTGTGAATGTTTTCGTAGACGGACAGATCTTCATGTTCACGCCAAGCGGTGTGCGGAAACAGATCTCGTATGTCCCTGAGCCCTATCGGCTGATCAAACCCGGAGATTGGGGTGGCCCAGGTCAGCGTATCCGCGAGGAAACGCTTGAGCCGGGTACGTTCCTAGTTGACGGTTGGGCGCAGATGACGAGCTTAGAAGACACGCCGATGGGGCGCATGGAGATGGGACCTGTTGCTCTGGTGTGCAATGAAGCAGTTACTCCAGACGCCACAGCGACCCCGACCAGCACACCAACCGTCACTGCTACGCCGACTGCGACTAGTACACCTACGAGCACTGCTCGTGGTCACTTCACATTTCTCCCAGTTACTTGGAGAACAAACCCAACACCGACTCCGACGAGCACTCCGAAGCCGACGCTTCAGTGTCCGCCGATCAAACATCAGTCCGGATTCCGACCTGTAGATGGTGGAATTAGTCCTGGAGTAGGAGTCCAGAACGCGTTACGGTTTTGGATAGAGAACGACGGACAATTCGATATTGTCACTTGGTCGGTAACTGAGAAGCGGTTAGACGGATCAGTTCGCAACATCCTGCACGAAGATGTTGTATGCACTGTAGTTGAATGCTCAACCAGTCTGATCTTTGGGTCAGAAGCGGAACCTAAACCATTCCCGGGAGCTCAACTGGATGTCACGTTCCAGGGATATCCTGAGCGTGCAGGTTCCAACTGCGGTAAGTTAGTCTATGCTGACCCGCCACCGGGATCGCCCGAGTGGTTTGCATTGTTTTTTGCGACAAACAAGTAGTTCGACAATCCATCGTGCATATCGACCCCATCCAAGCGCCCCTTCCAAAGGCCGCACAAAGTCAACAAACCGCTGAGGTTTGTATTGGCTATAGCAGGCACTAGGATATAAGGGGCGTTTCACCATCTAGGCAAATAAATTGTACATAACCATTGCTATAATTATTGATGTATTTTTAGACAAACCTTTTTAGTACTATACATGTATGAAATTTGCTAACAACAGCAAGCTGGGGTTATGTATAGTATTCTTTCTTTCTTTTGTACCCGTAGCATTTTGGCTACCCTATGCCAATTTCAGTAATCTGATCGGAGCATTAAAAAGCATCGGACAGGTGACAGCTCTGCTAGGCGCTGTCCTCTTTTGTCTCAATTTTATTTTAGCCACCAGGTGGCGCTTTCTTGAACACATCTTTTTTGGGCTCAACCGCGTGTACATTGCTCACCACCTAGTCGGCGCGATTGGATTTGTGTTACTGATTATTCATCCCCTGAGCCTATTTTTAAGTTACCTGTTGATATCGCCAAAAGCTGCTCTCACTTTTATCACTCCATCTGCTGAGAACACCGCAATTCTTGCAGGCTCTCTGGCTTTGATTACAATGAGTGTTTTGCTGGTTTTGACACTATTTATCCGCCCAGAGTATGACAGATGGAAAAAAACCCACCAATTGCTTGGGCTCTCGCTATTGCTGGCATCTTTGCATGGGTTCCAAATAGGTAGTACTCTATCCCAAAGCATAGTACTTCGCATTTATATCTATGGTTTTTTTATTTTGGCAATGCTAGCTTTTGTTTACCGTTTCATAGAGAAGATCCGCAGGGGTAACAAGTACCGCTACATAGTGGAGAACGTTGTGATAAAGTCAGGAATTACTAACCTTTACCTAAAACCCACATCAGAAGCGATGAAATTTATTCCGGGCCAGTTTGCATTTATCCAGATAAATCAACTTGGAATTTTGAGGCAGTCGCACCCTTTTTCTATGACCAGCTCACCATCAGAAAAAGAAATATCATTTGCAGCAAAATCACTTGGAGACTATACAAAAAGACTACCTCAGGTTAATAAAGGTACAGAGGTGCTAGTCGAAGGGCCTTACGGGAGGTTTAGCTATATCTACCATAAAAATTCTAAGCAGGTCTGGATAGGCGGCGGAATAGGCATTACCCCATTTATCAGCATGATCAAAAGTCTGCCTAAAGACACTTCTTATTCTATTGTCTTGTATTATCTAGGACGAGATACACAAGAAGCGACGTTTATAGATGAAGTTAAAAATATTGTTTCAGAGAAAAAGAATATTACGTATGTACTTTGGTTGAGTAAAGAAAAGGGCAGAATCACGGTTGAACAGATGATGACTGAAAATCCTGATATGCTAGATAGGGACATACTGCTCTGTACTCCTCCAGCAATGCTGAAAAGCTTTAAATCTCAGTTTGGGCAAGTAGGATTTCCAAGCTCACAAATCCATACTGAGGAGTTTGAGTTAGCCTAATAAACATTTTATGAATATACAACTGACCAAACCGAATAAAAAATTACTTATCATTTTATACCTAACCATCTGTTTAGGGATTGGTTTAAGTTTGGGCTTTTTAAAAAGAGATCAAAAAAAGATCAGCAATAGTGCACAGCTGGCAAATTCCCAAGATCAAACTCAAATCATCCAAACTTCAGTTGATGAAAGTGCCAAAATAATACCGGAAGCTCCAGAAGATATTGACCAAAACTTAAGCTATAAACCTACTGAGGTCACCGCCGACAGCAAGCAGATCGGTATGCTGTTTTTGGGTTATGGTGGTGCCGGGCATGATGGGGGCTACCTATCGGATGCGATTATCCTAGCACGCCTGGATCTGACAAAAAAGAAGCTGGCATTTATCCATATTCCCAGGGATATTTGGGTTACTATTCAGGTTGGTGACTTACCAATGCCCATGAAGATAAATAGCGCTATGGCTATGGGTACTAAAACCAAAAACTATCCGACCACGACTGTTTCCAAAGACTCAGTTTTGAGGGCGGCTACCCTGACCAAACAGGGTGTGACTACTATTACGGGGTTACCTGTCGATTTTGTGGTTGGTGTGGATTTCAATGGCTTTTCTCAGGCAATAAACTCGCTCAAAGGTATTGAGGTGCAAGTCCCGACTACTTTTAATGATCCGTGGTATCCGAAAAAAGGATACGAACTGGAACTGTGCGGACACTCACCTGAAGCTGTGACTGCCATGTCAGCTACCATGTCAGGTTTTAGCCTGGAAAAGCAGTTCCCCTGCCGGTATGAACAGTTGCATTTTGAGGCTGGTACTGTCCATATGGACGGGGAAACAGCACTCAAGTACGGGCGTTCACGGCATACCAGCAGCGATTATGCCAGGGGTAGACGTCAGATTACTATAATTCAGGCAACAATTGATAAACTCTTCTCACTCAAAGCCTTAGATAGTGTTCCCAGCTTTTATTCCAGTCTTACCAAAGCAGTTAAAACCGACCTGTCACTTGAGCAAACAAAACTGATAATACCTATTTTAAAAATGATTCCTGATCTTGAAGTGGTTGAGATTGGATTGGATACGACTAATGTGTTGGATACGGGAAAGGCAAAAGCGGGTGCTTTTATTCTCTTGCCAAAAGATGGTGAAGACCAGTGGAAGGCGACCCACCAATACATTAGCTCGCATATTTGAAGCAACAGCAGTTTATTATTTTAGTAATTGAACAATTTGATCTTCAAATAGTTGAGGCTGATCAGTATACACATACAGATCCTGTTTGCTGTTTGTGCCCCGCACCGTCACCTGTACGCCTCCCTGAATCGGTTTGCATTTGACCCTTTTTTGGCCGGAGGGTAAATTGGGCTTGATCACTCCCAGGGCAATTTTGGTTACTTCCGGCATTTTTTGCGCTAGCTTAACTACCGCTATAGCAGCGTCAATTATGGTAGTATGGGAGCGGGTTAGCTTACTGGCAGAGATGTGAGGCATAGCGGTTTACAAAGATATTATAATGCAGGCATGAATCTAAAGCAGATTATTGTACCCCTATTTTTAATAGCAATCAGTTTTATTATTTCTTTTGCTGTTCTTTTTATCGTGGTCGGGAAAAACAGTCCTGCAAAACTCATAAGAACTGTAGAAACGGATTTGGGATTAAAAGGCCCCCAGGTGATCGGCTTTTTACCCTACTGGCTGATAGACAAAGCTGATAAAAATTACTCCCCGTACATAACTGAGCTGACCTATTTTGGTCTGACCGTAAATCCTGATGGTTCTATCCAGAAATACACAAATCCGGGTGAAGCTGAGCCGGGCTGGTATGCACTTACTAGTGGTAAGTTCGTTCCTCCAAAAGATATCCCTACTTCACTACTGGTTTTTAATGGTAATCAGGATGAAATATATGGATTGATCGCTGATCCTGTCTCGCACGCTGCCACACTGGTTGCAGAAATACAGCCTCTTATGCAGGAGTATGGATTTGCAAGTTTAAATTTAGACCTTGAGAGCTTTGTGGATGCGTCCAAGTCTGCCCAAGTTCAGTTTACCCAGTTCGTGCGTGAGGTCAGGCAAAGACTGAATATGCCCATCACTATCGATGCCAGTCCGACCGACCTTATCAGACAGCGCCTGATCGATCTAAAAGCAGTTGAGCCATATGTTGATCGGGTAGTACTAATGACTTATGACTACCACTACTCGGGATCATTGGTGACTGGTCCTGTTGCCCCATCAGGAGGAGCTGGGTTGGAGAGTGAGTTTGATGTCGAAACAGGCATTATTAAAGCTTTAGAAATATTACCGCCGGAAAAAATCATCCTTGGAGTGCCTTTGTATGGTTACCGATGGGAATCAATCACTACTAATGCCCGGGCTGCCACTCTACCTGGATCAGGTGTAGTAATAAGCAATCGTAAAGCGGAAGAGTTTTTAGATCAGTGTGCATCTTGTAGCGCGCAAACCGAAAACCTGGCTAAAGAAAAGTACCTGATTTATCCCGATCAGGAAACCGGGACTTATTATCAGCTTTTTTATCCCGATAGCGATGCCACTCAAGCTAAGGTTTTACTAGCTACTTACTATGACATCGGTGGTATGGCACTTTGGGCATTGGGTTATGAGGGAAATACGATCCTGGAACCGTTAATTAATTATAAATCGGGATCAAAATAAGCATTATGCTATCATTCTCCGTATATTTTTTTGAAAGTTTCCGCAGGCTTTATCTGGCTTGTAGCTCTAATTCCACCACCTGATTCATCCCAATTCTCTTTATTTGATTCCCAGCTTCCCCCCATATTTTCAATATAGGATTTATAATCTTCTTCATTATAAAAAGCCATTTTTACACTGCCTAGATTGCCGCTATCATACTTGACTAAATCATAATAGACAAAAATAATCCTGCCTTTTTCGTCTGTTGTTCTCAAATCAGGCTCACCTAGTTTTTCGGTAACCATTGCAATATTTTTAAATAAACCTTCTTCATCCATTTCGTTGTACTCACTAAAAGGCATCCCCCCTTTATTAGCTTGAGAACTGCCCTCATCTGAACTTGATTTTCTGGATAAAAAACCTCCTGGAGCAATTCCTCCCATATAACTTTCTCCTGGTTGTATTACCTCATCTCCGATGACAATTTTGATTAACTGTAGTTCTTGTTTAAAAGTTTTAAACTCATAATAGCCCAAAGACTCATCTTCACCGTGTAACTTAATTTTATCTCCATCCTGTTTCCATTTTGTAAATGAACTTCCGCTAACACTACCATCCGAATTTAAAATAAAATCAAAATCTATAGTTCGCTTTTGATTATCTCCTCCTGACATACTGCTTAGAGATCCTTTCCAGCCAGTGCCCGCCAGGTTAGAGCTATCTTCTTTTGTATTGTTTTCAGTTGTCTGATCCTTGTCTTTACTACCCTCTCCTTGTGTAGATTCAGTTTTTTGAGAAGCTGTTTGTTTTATTTCACTTGCCAGAAACTCTTTAACTTCTTCCTGAGTCATTGACTCCTGTTTTTTATTCAGGCTTTTCAGCCATTCTTCTACTTCAGCCTTTTCCATTTCAGCAACAGTCAGTTCTCCGGGATATTTTGTTTGGCGAATGACCTGAAACGGGGGGTGGTATTCAAAATTGGTCAGATCCACTCCGATGACTTTTCCTTCCTGGGCTGATTCTCTAAATTGTTCCAGCCCGACCATAACCGATTCAAACTTGCCATACGCAGTCCCAAGATTATTGGGAATATTGGTTATAGTTAAAACACTAGCAACAGGTTCAGTAACGGTTCTGATATCTTTAACAAAAGAGGATACTTTATTTTTATCCCCTAAAGCTATTTGTGCTCCGTCTTCAGTTACTTCCAGTGCCAAATCCACTCCAACAACCACTGTAGTTACTTGTGCCAATGTTCCCGCTGCTGCAAATCCCCCTGCTGCCCCACCTGTTATTACTACTCCCCCCACATAACCCGCTACTTTACAACCATCTTTTATAACCACTGCCGAAGTTTCCAATTTTTGAAGCGTATCTCCAGCTTCAGTCCAGCCTTCTGCTGTTGTTTCATTTTGAGCTTGATTTAAAATTAACTGGGCTCTTTGGGCATCTACGCCCAAGTGTTTGGCAAGAGTTGCAATTCCTTTAAATTTGGGAGCCTTATCATAAATATCATTTATTTCTTTAGTCGTGTAGGCATGAGCTGTTTTTACCAGCTTGAAATTAATAGAGGCTAGCTCTACATTTTTAGTTGCAGTATTTTCCAATTCTTGAGACTGATTAGCCAAGCTCTCCCAGTCATTGATCAGCACTGTCATGTCCTGATCCCAAGTTGCATAGTCAGTGTATTCCTTGGCGTTGATTAAAATATTATCTGTGCGGAGACGCAGTGCCAGGTACTCTTTTGACAGATCAAAGGTTGTTTCTAATACCATCGTTTCATTGTTATCAGTATTGACTTTCATTAAGTTTGTTAAAAACAAGCCTCCAACGGCTAATAGAACAATAACTATAACGACAATGAATATTTTTTTCATAGAAATTTATGCTTATTATTTATAATTTTGACTGCGAAACATAAATATAATTAAAGCCTATTGTTAATCAATCAACTATAATTATATTCAAGGTATTTCCAATTATTTATTCTATTTTTCTCAACTAATTTATCAATGATTGCTTTTGCTAGATAATCAAAAAAAGTTAGAACAATTTCCTTTTTAATGATACTTGCATAAACTTTCCACCGAAAAAATCGCTACCTGCATAATCTTCTTGCCATTCTCCTTCAGAATTAAGTCCAGCTCGTTTAACAAAAGTTAAAGTATCTCCTGATAAAACATATTCATCATAACCTTCTCCCACTTCCGATTTAATAAACAATTTTATTGAATTACCTTCTTTTTTCCAAGAATCAAAAGCTCCACTTGCGGTCCCACTAATACTTCCATCATTATTTAATGTAAAATTATAATCTTTTTGTTGTTCTTGGGATGAAGCACTCGGAGTAAATCTCATCGTTCCCTGCCATTCTCCAACTATTGCATCCTTGCCATTAGAAGTATTAGTAATTTCAGTATTATTAGTAACTATAGAATCATCTGTTTCCTCAACCTTACTCAAACCCTCTGAGGTTTCTGCTTCTGAATTTTCTTCTACTATTTCCTCTTTTTCAGTCTGCTTGGGTGGGCTTTTCAAGAAATCTTCTACCTCTTCTTGAGTCATTGGTTTGTATTCTTTATTAAGGCTTTTTAACCATTCTTCTACTTCAGCTTTTTCCATCTCAGCAACGGTTACTGTTCCGGGATATTTGGCTTGGCGGATGCGTTGGAAAGGTTTTTTATATTCAAAATTGGTAAGATCTACTCCAACAACTTTTCCTTCTTGAACTGTGTCTCTAAATTGCTCCAGTCCAACCATGACACTATCAAATTTCCCATATGCGCTTCCTAGATTACCTGGAATACTAGTTATCGTAATAATACTAGCAATCGGTTCAGTAACAGTTCTAACATCTTTGACTAGGGAAGATACTTTGTTTCTATCTCCAAAGGCTATTTGAGCACTATCTTCAGTTACTTCTAAAGCTAAATCAGTACCGACAATCACTGTACCTACCTGGGTTAAAGTGCCAGCCGCAAATCCTCCAGCAGCTCCGCCCGTTAGTACTACTGTACCGACAAAACCAGCCACCTTACAGCCATCTTTAACTACAATTGCTGTATTTTCCAAATTTTCAAAAGCATCACCTTCTTCTATGAATACACCGGCAGTTATTTCAGCTTGGGCTTGATTTAAAATAGCCTGAGCTCTTTTGGCATCCACACCCAAATGATTGGCCAGTCTTGAGATACCTTTGAATTTTGGAGCTTTATCGTAGATATTCGATATCTCTTTAGCAGAGTATGCATGAGCAGTTTTGACTATACTAAAATTGGCTGCTGCTGCTTGTGAGGTTTTGCCGGCAGACTCTTCTAGTTCTTGTGATTTCTTTTCCAAACTCTCCCAGTCCTTAAGTAATACGGTCATGTCGCCGTCCCATGTTAAATAGTCAGAGTACTGCTTCGCATTGACCAAAATGTTATCAGTACGGTAACGCAACAATAGATATTCTTTGGAGACATCATAGGTTTGCTGTAAAACCTTGCTCTCACTATTTGAGCTTCCGATCATATCTTTGCTAAATAAAAATCCGGCTCCGGTAATTAAGACAATACCTATAATAATAGCGACTAGTATTTTTTTCATAATTTATTAAAGTATATAACATTTAGGGCACATAAAAACTTCTTGCTGCCGTCATATTAGTCCAACCACCTTCAGCCCAATGTAAAGTATAGGTTTCGTTATAGCCATTGCTGCCGGTAATAATTAATGAATAGGTTCCGTCAAGGGTATCAGTGCCATACCCAAAAGCTTCATCAAGCTGCACGTTAAAATTTTTTGAGTTAAATACATAATCGTCATAGTTATAGCCTTTTTCTTTTCTGCGAAGTCCCTGGATCATGACCTCATCACCCCATTTAGAATTATCTCTTTTTAAGCTAACTTTATACCACTCATCAGCGCTATCCGCTTTTTCATCTACCTCGTAGACAAGCCGGACGACAAGGATCTGGCCTTGTGCTAATTGGGGCTCTGCCACGCCCTCATTTGGCCGGTAATTTGGATCATCAACAATATGTTTAACTCCATAATCATCATATTCTTTATCACCGCAGCCGGATAAAGTTGTGCTCATACTTACAAGCAGTAGTATGGTAAGCAGTCTAGGTATGGTCATGTATCAATTATTTTTAATTATTAAACTGAGCTATTATTATACATCCTACCGGTCGGGTTCAAAGTAGCCTTTGCGCTTGCTGCTGTCATACACAAAGATATCTCCCCTTTTTAAGCTCCACAGCTTGCTTTCAAACTCAGGGCTGTTATAGGCAACAGTCCCCTGCCCAGTTTTTATATCTATAACGACCTCCTCGATTTCGGGATAAGTTGTCAGCATTGCGCTGGCTGTTGCTTGCAGGTTTAGGATCATATTTAAACTTCTTACTGAAATTGAGCTGCCGGAAAATGACTGGTACAAAGCTTCACCCTGGTTGTGTTTAAAGACATGCTCAATTGGCAAGGTCTGGATAATTTCCACCTCACTTTCCGGGTTTAACAGAATTGCGCTTTGGGAAGCAAAATGTACTTTGAGGCTGGAGTTTTCAGTAGTTACTATCTTTTCTCCCTGCTGGATGCGTGTGCCTTCTCTGAGCTGAGCCGGTTCTGTAGCCATACGTGACTGCCAGAGAACCAGACCCTCTAGTTTCATGATTTGACCGCGTACAGAATCTCTAGGGGCTTGTTCCAGGGAAAAGGCAGTTGTAAAGGATGGGGTTGGAGTTTCAGGAGTTGATCTGGTAACAATAGAATCAGGAGGTGTACTATCTCTCATGCCCATGCCTAGGTATACAGCTATCGCCATTAGGACTCCAAACAGAGAGAATAGAAAATAATTTAGCTTTTGTTTCACGATCAATTTGTGTTTTCGGTATTGTAACAGTAAAGTGTGAGTTTTTAAAAGCTATTATATCAATCTAAGGCTTGTGGAATGCAATAAGCAGGTGAATGTGTTCTGTATTGTTTATTGCTGTGAAATAGATCATTGAAGACTTATTTTTCAATCCTAATTAATTTACTAATTTCTAATTTATTTAGATCATCGCTACGTAGAAACCTACCTATTTTAGTTTCTTGGTGCGGTTCTATATCTGCAAATGCCTGATCATATGGATAAAAAGCTGACTCAAAATCAATAGTTAGTGTAGTGAGCGGGTACAAAGCTTCTCGCAAGGTCATTTGAGCCATAGCAAAAGCTTTCTGTTCTCTTTTTTGAGGTATTCTCATGAGCAGGTACGTTAATATCGTATGCGCTTCGGGGTGTTGATTCTTATTTTCGAGAATTTCAGCAAGCGACACATCAAAACTTCTTTCTGGGATACTTCTAAATAGTTCACTTGCTTTCCAATCGTTCTTGTGATTG
Source organism: uncultured Pseudomonadales bacterium (assembly GCA_964386355.1). Taxonomy (GTDB): domain Bacteria; phylum Patescibacteriota; class Microgenomatia; order UBA1400; family UBA1449; genus CAYLQQ01. The sequence goes on along the minus strand of CAYLQQ010000009.1, from coordinate 42,562 downwards.
TTCATTGCCCTTGAAATTGAATGAATGAATATGGTTCTTAGCGTGTAATCATCGTTTCCATAGACTGTTTCAGTTGAGCGAGGAATAAATACTTCATGAGCGGGAGACGTTATTCCATACTCTCGTAATAATTCCATGATTCCTAAAACCATAAGCTCATGAACTTCAGAACCAGGATGAATATCTGTGTTTTCGTTTGAGATAGATCTTCCCATCCTTGTCTTATTTCGCAGAGCACTTTTAAGATTGGATATTCTCTGCTCAACTTGTTTCAAAGCTCGATCATGTCCTGGGCCTTTAGGTAAACGTAATCTTATTGTATCTGCCAATGTCAGTTCATCAGTCTGTATCTCTCCAATATATAAAATATCTTGCGATGGCAAATCAAAATCAATATGTCCAATAGGAAGATATGTTGTTCCATCTGTACCAGAATCAGCAATTAGAACATCACACCTTACTGGTGCAGTGGAAGGGATCCCTACCTTATCAACATCAAATGCCAGCTTTCGATTACCCACTCGAACTATTACTCTATCTGGAAGGAGGCTAATTAGTTTTTCCCGACCCTCTAATCCTTGGGCAACATGTCGCAATCTTTCTTCTCTAGACATTTCCGCTTTGATTGATTGAGGTGGTTGCATAATCCCTACTCCTGCTCTCCAGTCAGTATTTCTTTCAAAGGTTTCTATGAAGGTAGTTAAGTATTGCTGTTCGGTTGGTAATAAGTTATCAGCATCCCCTATTCCTGTCCACCCGATAGATGCCTGAATGTCATGACCAAAGAAAATTTCATCATCCCCATCTTCTAGTCTATGAATTCTATCGATAAGCGCAGATGTTGGTTCTGTAGATCCTTCAATGCTTCTTGCTGAGCTTGAAATAAGGCGATTTGGGCATTTTTGCAAATATTCTTGTATTCTCCACCAGCTGACATTAACGCCTTCTTCTAGCAATCTTCTATGAACCCCCCTCTTTGATATAGAATGAGTTGTATATATGTTTTGAGCTTGGGCTTTCAGCTCCTCAACTTGTTCGGAAGTACGCCTATGTTCTATATTCATCATATTAATATAGGACTATTAAATTGGATTAGAATTATAACACCTATAATAAATATTGCTAGTTTAGCAAGAGATTCTTATGTAATATTATGAGGAATGATCTAAGAATAAGTGAGATTTAAATAAATTGACAGACTTAAACATCTTATGAGTTAAGTGGCGGAAGCAATGTAAAGGTTCGAGCACAGATAGAAAAAAAATGCTGATCCTATTACTGGTACCGGCAAATACTGGAAATGGGGACGGGTCAATGCCTACAAAGCGGTTACCATTGCACGATAGATAGTCCATGTCTTAGAGAAAAACAGCACCAGTTTGAGGGTGCTGTTTTTATGGGTACTTATATATCTGTATTAACTTTAATTTCCAAAAATGCCAAATAGCCAGCCGAAAATGCCTCTTGATCTTTCTTCTGTGTTGATACGTTCCTGCAGGGTGGTATTTTGCTGGGTTAGTGCCTGAATAGTTGCTGCTACGGCTGTTATATCCTCCTGATTACTGAGTTGATTTTGCAGCTCGGTCAGCTGCTGGATCTGGATCTGATTTTGCTCTATCTGCTGCTGAAGACCTTGGACTGCCTCCTTATCGGTACCGCCAAAAAATCTGGCCACTTTGCCTTTTGATTCCAGCTTGGAGAGCTGCTGCTGGATCTGGGTCTGGGACTGGCTTTATTGTCTAGCTATCTCTCTGACTTGTTCTCCGATGCCACCTGTGGTCCTGATCTGTTGTAGCTGCTGGACCTCTCGGGCCACTTGGCTCATATTATTATTGTCGTTTTTGGCTTGAAAGCCGTTGGCACTGTCTACATTTTGCTGTTGCTGGCTTTGCAGCTGCTGACCTTGACCCTGGTTTTGGGTTTGGATTCTGTTTTGGTTCTGAACCATATCGGTTGTAGTTGCAAGATCAGCGCTGGAAGGTGCCGTTTCCATGCCCGTTTGTGCTTGAGAGTCCGCACTGGTGTTTCGGGCAGCGTTGATACTGCCGGTTGTAAAGGCACATAAAAAGATGAGTATAAAAAAGATCAACTGTTTCATAAAACCTCCCCTGTATCTGATTATATCTTCAAATATAGCACACTTTATACATGATAAGTAGCTTCAGGCCTGCTGGGATAGTGGGGCGTATATTTAAAGGGGGATATTATTTAATCTGAACAGGGCTTTGTGTGCTGCTGTAAGGTTGCGATTGTACACAAGCGCAGTTTCATATTCATGTCTGGCCTTTTCAAGCTCTCCCCGTTCTTGATATATGTTGCCTCGGATAATATAGAGCTCTGAGTACGCCCGGTTTTGGCTGGCAAAAACACTTTCACTTAATTCAAAGACTCGGTCATACTTTTTCAACTCATAATAGGCTAAAATGGGTTCTAGCTGGTACCAGAGCGTGCGTTTTGGGAGTTTAGTTTCAACCCGTTCAAATTCCTCTACAGCTTTTTGATAATCGCCTGTATGGTAGTAGGCAATTGAAAGGTTAAACCTAGCAAATACATTATTGGGGTTATCTTTAAGTAGTTTAGTTTGCGTTTCGATTGATCTCTGCCAGGCTGTTGAGCTGTTCAAATTCTCTCCCAACACAGCTTCAGCTATTTTTTGTAAACTGTGCGGCACGATTACCAGGTACTCATACCCATATACTTGCCACATTAGTTCAAACTCTGAGTAGGTATACTCAAGATTATGACCCTGGTATGAATCGTCCTGTAGGATTATGTTATTCGAATCATCGTAGCCTTTGATAATACGGAAATGGCCTATGTCATCCTCTTTGGTAAGTGTGGTTTTGGCCATGATTGGAACACCAGAAGCTATAAAGCGTTTGAGCAAGTTTAAATCCCCATTAGGCCTGTGGTATGTCAGCAGCCCTAAATCTTGAGCGTAGTTGCCCAATTCCTCAAAGGTAACTGACTTATCATCATTGTTACCCTCTCTGTTTTGGTAGGGCCTAAGTTTCTCTCCAATTTCCTCCTGGCTTTTTTGTATTTCCCAGTATGAGAGTGCCATTGATAAAGCCGCCGGACCGCAGTTGTTAAACGTTTGAAAAATATGGTAGGAGTTGGGTATGGTAAAAGATACCGGTATGTATATATTTGCAGTGTTTTGACTGGATTCTTTAGGATGGGTGGGTGCTTTATTTTCTTGTAAAACAGAAGTTTGAGATATTGTAAAATACTCAAGACCTGTAACATTAAGTTTTAAGATTTTGAGAAAGATAGAAACAATGATAAAGACTATCCCTACTAAAATGACTGGTTTCATACAAGGCTATTCTAACATGGTAGTCCTAGTTATATTTGTACTTTTCACTTGGGGTATAGTTGTACTCAATACAAGTGGTAAACCGACAATTACAAAAAAAGAGGTAATTAAGAGTTCAGAATCAATAGGTACCCGGCAATACTGGTTTTTGCTGCAAATACAATCTCAACAAGAAAAACTGTATTATGGTGTGCCAGGAAATATAAACGAAAGTGACTTACTAAAAACATTTCAGGTTAAAAGTGGCATCCCCGGTCAGCGCCCCACACCCCTGCCTCAACTTTTTAACAGAGATTATTGGCTTATTATTTCAAAACAGGATAGCAGTCAAAATCCCGAAACCGCTCCGTACTTTTTAGCTTTAGACATACCTTATTCAGACACTGAGCCCTATGGTCCCGTGCCTTACCTTGAATGCAACGGTCAGTGCGATTGGCAACTGCCTGGGCCTTTTGGATTGCACGGGGTTAATGGTAATTTGAAAAAAATTTCTCAGTCTGATCCAGGTAGCTCTGGATGTATCCGCCATAGTGACGAAGATATTACCTATCTATACCAATTGCTTAACCCTGAGACAGAAGAGATACGTTACTATATTAAAGATTCTTAAATCATATGATGGCTAATACATTTCTACGACAACCACTTATATCATTACTTCTATTAGGATTTTTTGTTGGTATTTTGGGGATACTTATACTCTCAAACAGTACACAAGTTCTAGAAAACATACCTAGAAACACTTCTACTGCAGCAAAGATTATTAAACCTAGTGTATCACCTTCTCCCACACCAATACCGTTTGCCGAGATCACCATCCCTTACCTGCGCAGCCGGAATTATCCCAGTTCCTTGGGACAGCTGGAAAAGGTTCAGGAGAACCTCGATTATACCGGCTACATTACTTCATATAACTCAGACGATTTTAAAATTTATGGTTTGCTCACCATACCTAAAGGTGACAAACCGCCTAATGGTTGGCCTGCAGTTATCTTTGTGCATGGTTATATCCCTCCTCAGCAGTACCGGACGCTAGAAAAGTATGTGTCGTATGTTGACTATCTAGCCAGAAATGGTTTTGTAGTATTTAAGATCGACCTGCGTGGGCATGGCAGATCTGAGGGAGAAGCTGGCGGTGGGTACTATGGTTCAGATTATGTGGTGGATACGCTGAGTGCTTATACAGCTCTTGCATCATCTGAATTTGTCGATCCCAAAGCTATTGGTTTGTGGGGACACAGTATGGCAGGCAATACGGTCCTGCGTGCAATGGCTGCAAAACCTGAAATACCTGCCGGGGTTATCTGGGCAGGTGCTGTCTATACCTATATTGATATGCAGATCTATGGGCTCAACGACAACAGCTATCGACCTCCGTCAACTGACAGTCCCAAGCGCAGGCGTCAGCAGGAGATGTTTTCGCTGTATGGCCGGCCTGCTGAGGGAAATCCGTTTTGGCAGCAGGTCGCCCCGACCAATTACCTAAACGATTTGCAAGGAGCTCTCCAAATTCACCATGCAAACAATGATACTGTAGTGGATATCCGCTACAGTACTAACCTGGTCAAACTATTGGAGCAAACCCAGGTATCACACGAGCTTATTACCCATACCAGTGGGGGTCATGATATCGAAGGGTCCAGTTTCTCCATAGCTATGCAAAGAACGGTGAAATTCTATAAGAAGCACTTGAGTAATTAGAGGTCTCTATCAATCCAAAGGTAGTAAAACACCCCAATGCCCAGCCAAAACCATGAGTTTTTGCAAAACGCTAAAAAATATGCAATGGCTATGTTTTTATCCATGAGATAGTTTAGCATTATGAAATTGTTTACGTAAGAAGACTACATCACATTACCACTGGAAATTGAGATGTATAGAAAACGTGTTATTGGCGAAGACAGATAATAAAATTAGGTTGTTTGTGGTATTTCATCCCTTTAGCTTAGATAGTGTATGGATGGTAAGAATGAGGTGGGTTTATATTTATTTTTTAAGCATAACGCACTACTGGTTACTCTGTTGTGTAACTCCTGGACGATAATACGGATCAGTTTTTTGGACATGTGCTCGTTTTTGGGTAGTTTCAAGTTCCAGTCAATACCAGGCCCGCTGTTTCCTTCCAGGAAATATACTTGTCCGCTGTTGCTGATAATAAAGTCCAGTGCATATAGTGAATGAGCTTGGTCTAGGTTATCAGCAATATTCTGGGCAGCGCTAATTACCTTTTTGGGAATATCGTTTTTGTCTACGTATGTAAGCATACCTCCCTGATGCTCATTGCACCTAAAATCACCAGATTTGGCATTACGGATATAAACCTGGACAATTTTACTGCCCATAAATATGATTCTAATATCGGTTGAAAAGCGCTTGTTCTTATATTCATACCCCTGGTCAAATAAAGCAAAAGGCTGGATGATAAATTCTGTTTTGGGACTTCGATGTAAAATATGCTCAATATTTTTCTGAATATTTGCATTGAATTTATATATATCAAACCCGCCGGATCCGTACCTGTCTTTAAGGATAATTCCCTTTCCAAAATCTTGCTTTTGAGGGTGATCCAACACTGATCTTCGTAAACGCTTCAAAGATGCAGTAATGCCTGCCCTGTCTTTAGACACTATCGCTTCAGTGGGTATAGATATAAACGGAAACTTCTTAAAAGATTTGAGCTTGTCAAAGAATAGCTTTAAAAGGTATGGATTATTAAAGGCATCAATATCATTAGATGAGAATAGGCTTCGGCGTAGTTTTGCCAATGCTTTATTGGTCGGTGAGAATTTATCAAATATTACGTTTGCAAAGCAGTAAGATGGTACTTTTACCCAACGATCGTGGAGATATACCCAGAAGGCACTACACTGTCCCGGTCCCACGATATCAGCAGATGATGCAAAAGCTGCTTTAAGACCCAATCTGGCGCACGTTTGGAGCAGGTATGCGTAAGCCTGGTTATAGTGACTGCGCCCGGATCCACTGGCAAAAGGAGTATCGGTATTGGGAAGTTTTGATGAGGCAGAAATGGCAATCTCATGAGAATAGACCACGAGCACATCAAACACATATGGCTGTTGAGTCATAGATTTGAAGTGGTTTACAGAAAAAATTCAATTAACTGAAGAGAGAATTAATTTTGCAGATCACCACATGATTATAACAGAATAATAAAAAATACCTAATTATGATATATATAAACTCATGAATTGAGAAATATATCTATTCAAATATTTTTAACAATACCCTGTATAATGTACCTATGTTTATAACCAAGATTAGTATTATTGTTGAAGGTGGAAAAGGCGGTGATGGCTATAATTCCTATGAACATACGACCAGTGATGGTTCAAACGGAGGTAATGGAGGAAACGGAGGCTCTGTATATGTTACTGGAACCAATGATATATATTCTCTCGCCCAGTTTAAAACGGAACACCACATCAAAGCCGCAGACGGTAAAGATGGCGGTCCTCAAAATCACCAGGGTGGTAATGGTGCAGATATGATTTTAATGATACCTGTCGGCAGTATTCTCAGCTATGAAAATTCCAGTTACAAATATCTGGTAAAAGATTGCACCACTAAATATAAAATTGCCAAAGGCGGTAAAGGAGGCGTTGGTAATCAGAACCAATCGCAAAACAAGTCAAAAGGATCAGCTGCCACAAGAGGAACCAAAGGAGATATTCGTCAGTTTGAAGTTGAACTAAAGCTGATAGCAGACCTGGGTCTGATCGGACTACCCAATGCCGGCAAAAGCAGTCTCTTACATGAGCTGACTCATCAAAAAGTCAAGGTTGCTCCTTACCCGTTTACTACGCTTGAGCCAAATATTGGCAGAGTAGGCTCCAAACAAATAGCTGATATTCCCGGATTGATAGAGGGTGCTTCTATGGGTAAAGGCTTAGGAATTGATTTTTTAAAACATATTGAAAAAGTTGGTCTGATCCTGCACTGCCTGGCTGCCGATTCTGTTGATATTATGACTGACTATGAAACGGTACAAGTAGAACTAAGAAAATTTAGTCCAGCACTGCTGGACAAGGAAAAGATTATTTTACTTACCAAATGCGATACGGTTTCTCCCATTGAGCTTAAAAAGAAAATTAAAGCATTACGCAAATATGGATGCGAGCTGCTTACGGTATCTATATACGATTGGGATAGTATTGAAATGCTAAAAAAAAGACTTTTATGAGGTATACAAGATTAACAACTATCATTAGTCTGATTTACTGGTATACTGGGTTAACGAAAACTTCAGTATTCATATCGATAACAAAGTAATTCAGATCTAAAAACCACAGCGTTTAGTAACAATACAATCAAGGAGATACTTTATGTCTAAAAGTTCGAAAAAAAACCCCTGTATACGGTGTGGAGCCGAACGCATTATTGCTAAGACTTGGACTGAAACAGTCAAAACATATTCAGGAGAATCAACAATCACCCGGACTATGATGGTTTGTCCTGATCCCGATTGTCAAGCAAAAGTTGAGGCGTCCTTTGCGGCAAATAAAGTTCGTTTGGAAGATATACAAACTAAAAAACTGGAATTTGAACACTCATCTCAACAAAAAAAATTATACGTACCCAGAAAACGCGTTGAAGCTCTTCCTTTGTAGATCTCTTTTTTGAGTATATTCACCATTATTCCTTTATAAGCTAAAGAGGTAATAATACCAAATGTGTTTACGAATGGTCAGGTTGTATATTGTTAAAAAAAGGTTTACCAAAAAAACACAACCCACCAATTACTTAGCGGGTTGTTTTCTGCTTTAGAGGTAATAATCTATTCAACATGATCCTTATTACTCTGAACTGGCATACCGACTAAAGAATGAGCCGCTTCCTGTTTATCCTCTTGAGCTTTTACATATTGACCATGATTACCTATGAATCTTGTCAAAGATTGCTCTGGAGCTGACCAGGTATTTGATGAACCATCAATTGTTCCCGAAAGTGATCCATTATCCGCTATCGTTCCGGTCATACTAAGGGTATATCCGGGATTTGCTCCTGTATACAAAATCGTGAAGGTAATTATATCTCCGTTGATATCACCCGTAATCGTTTCACTATAGCCTGGAGCGTTTAAATACGTTCCGGTACCTGAGAAATCACCAGTTGCTGGGTCATAGGATGCAATATTATAGCTATGAGGATAGGTGCCTGCTCCGATGTTGTACGTTACAAGCAAAGGATCAGAAAATGTCCAATCTCCTGGAACTCGTTCTACTTTGGCAAATGCAGGTACAACAAAAAGGACAACAGCTAACAAAGAAGAAACTAAGGCTACTATTTTATTCATATTTTTCACCTCCTTATTACTTTTTATATATTACAGTAGCTACTATATTAGGCTCCAGATGATTAGATTATCATGATACCTATGTAATATATATGTAAAGATTAAAATTGATATTGAAGACATATTCTTTGTAATACCATAAACTACGGACTATTTTTATCTTTACAACGATTGTATTCGGAAAGGTAACCGTTTAGTTTGGGAGGCTGGCGAAGTCTCCCGCAGGTGGAACCAGATCTATGAAAATCTTGTAAACACAGTTCAAAAACTTCAAAACTTAGGTTTCGTTTACCACGACGGTACTATTTCCATTATTAAACCAGAAAAGGAGGTTGACTATGATTAGCCTAGCTAATTTGTGGCCATTTCCTGGCAGTCAACAAGTTTTGTCCAGACTAAACTCATTGATGATGCAATATTTAAATACACAATTATATGAAATTTTGAAAAGGAAATGATATCTAATAATTTAAGCTGATCAAGTATCCTATTCTAGCGTTATGCGAATTAAAAATACTTATTTAGTATAAGATTTGAGATCAAATATAATATCTCTTAATAAAGTACTCTTAACATGATCTTTTTGTGAGTCACTCAATAGCTCTCCTAGGCCATCTAATATTGAATTTTGTGTAACATTATTTTGAATATACGTAATTAAATAAGGGAAATATTCTTTAATAGATTTCCCAGTTCTAGCCTTGATAATGACTTCGTTAATATCCCATTGCTTATTGAACATAAAGTGTGCATCATAAATATCTCTAGCCTGCAATTTAGTCCTGTCAGTGATTGCGCATAATTTATGAGCAAACATATCCGAAGGAGACAACGTTTGGATAGTTAGACCGTAATAATCTGTCAGAATGTAGGTGTCAGGATATTCTCGCTTACTAATCTCAACTTTAATCTTTTGCCTTCCTTTTTCGTAACTCCCTACCCATACCCAGGTTGCATACTTATTTTTATAATCATCAATAACTAAATATTTTGATAATATATCTGTTACCTTTTGAGAGTTAAAGACTGGGGAAATCAAATTAAAATCCAAATCAACCGAAAAACGGTCTAATCCATAGAACATATAAAGGCAAGTTCCTCCTTTAAATGCTAGGTTTGCCTCCAGCTCATTAGAGGTATAAATATCTCTTAAGATTGACTTTAGTAATCGCTCATGATTCTGACGGTCTAACATAATATGTGTTTAATATAATGATTTAATAAGTTTTTCAACTTCTTGTTCCAAACGTTTATTTTGATACTTCTTTGATAAGGAACGTAATTTATCTTTATCTACATTATTTAAATTATCAAAAGCAAATCTAGGGAAAACGTATAAACAGTCACAAATCGTTCGCTCTTTATCTGCATATGTATATCGACCATTGTGGATAAGGCCTTCCTGATTATAAAAAATTGTCTCCTTTACTTTATGGTATTCGTAAACTTGATCACCTAGTAAATATTTCTTTGTTTTTAGAGAAATACAAAAGACAGTATTATAATATTGAAACGTCAGCCCATGCATTTGACTGCTCGTATAAAGTGATATATATGAAAACGGAACTAATTTTTGTGCGATATCTAAAGGTGTGTAGTCTTCACCGTATGCATACACCCCTTTATGAATATGAATTAAGCGCTTTTTTTGAAGATAATATTTAATACGTTCAATTAATTGTCTTCTATTATGAACCTTCCAAATAACTGCCAAATCTTCAGTGGTAAAGACTTTTTTACCTGAAAGAGCCAGCTTTTCAATATTAGTAATATAGTGTTCCATAAGGTAGTAATACTACCCTATATAGTAACAAAAAATATGTAATTGTCAAGGTGACAATAAATTAAATAAGCTGTATCGTTATAAAATCTTATCTTAAAAAATAGCTGGGGAACCAGTCCCTTTAAAAGGGATCTAGGGATCGTTCAAATTCTGCCATGCAGAATCAGAACTCACCCATGAGGCTCTCACCTACGGTTCGAGTAACACTAGTCTCATTTATACAAAAAAGACAGCGCTGTAGCAGTCTATTTAGTATAGCTGGCGAAGTCTCCCGTAGGTGGAACCAGATCTATGAAAATTTATTAAAAACTGTTCAAAAAATTCAAGACTTAGGTTTTATATACAGTAATGGTGTAGTATATAAAAAGCACTCTGTTATAGAATAATGTAAGAAATAATCTGCAAACTATATCTCAGTCCAGTAGACCATATTACTCTCATTCATTGAAAACAAATATAATAAAGATTTCATTGACAGTGATAACAATCTGTTATATTATATCAGTATGACAGATCATAATTCTACTAGTATTTCATCAGGCGTGCTATCTTCCGTATTGAAAGAGCAATTCGAAAATTTTACTCAAAAGGATTTGGGGGTAGCGAGGTCAATACTTAATGAGTTAAAACCCCTAATGAAAGCACCCCAAGTAATAGTAATTACTGGTCTACGAAGGGTTGGGAAATCAACTCTACTTGCGCAGATTGCAGAAAAATTCTTTAAGAATAATTACTATATTGTGAACTTTGAAGATGAAAGGTTGTTGAATTTCCAAGTAAGTGACTTTGATTTATTGTATGAAACCTTGATCAGTCTATTTGGCATCAAAAAGGTATTTCTATTTGATGAAATTCAAAACGTTCCCCAATGGGAACGATTTATCAGAAGATTACATGATCAGGGATTTAAATTTGTATTAACAGGATCAAACGCATCACTTCTTTCTCAGGAATTGGGGACACGGCTTACAGGGAGATCTGTAAGGATTGAACTTTACCCCTTTTCATTTAGCGAATATTTAAACTATAAAAAGATAGAAATACCAGATTTACACGTGCTGACTACCGCACAAAAAGGCAAACTTCGCAAACTTCAAAATGAATATCTTATTTCTGGGGGAATACCTGATGCATTGAAATATCCTCAACTTGAGATACACAAAACATTATATGACGACGTGTTGTATCGTGATATTGCAACCAGGTATAAACTGGAAAATATAAAAAGCCTTAAAGAATTAGCGCTGTATTTACTAAGTAATACTACCAGTCTTATTTCCTTCAATAAATTGAAAGAATTGTTAAAACTGGGCAGTGTAAATACAGTTAAAAGTTATATCGATTATCTTGAAAATAGTTGGCTGTTTTTTATACTCAACAAATATGCTTATTCAGTTAAAGAGCAGCAGATTGCTTCAAAAAAAGTATATTCAATTGATAATGGATTGGTTACTTCAATTGGATTTTCTTTCTCGCCAAACGTCGGGAAGCTAATGGAAAACATAGTATATGTAGAGCTAAAAAGAAGACAGAAACAATTATATTATTATAAAACGAGTCAAAACAGTGAAGTAGACTTTTTCAATCCCAAAGAAAGAATTTTCATTCAGGTATGTAAACAACTGGAAGTGCCCACAAGAGAAAGAGAAATTAAAGCACTATTTGAAGCATCATTAGAACAACCAAATTCACACTTATCGATTATTACAGAAAACAGCAAGGAATTAATTGAATATAATGGAGTTAAGATACAGGCAATTCCTTTGTATGAATGGCTACTTAAAATTTAATTGGTTCCACCCCCACTACCCTATCAGGCACAAGAGTGAGAAACTAATCTGAGGTAAAATTTCTGCTGACCATCGCGGACTACGTTCGAACTAGTTGCATAACTTACTTATAAGTTAGAAATATAATTTTTATCTTAAAATAGAATTTAAAATGATTCTCCACGGGCGCCGTTTCACTCGCTTTGCTCGCTACACTTTGCCCGTGGTATCTAAAATTACATTGGCAAGCAAGCTTGACCTCGTTCTTGCTGATCTTGGTGTAGGATGTATTGTTTAATGGTTTCTTCATTAACTCCTACAGCACTGACAAAGAAACCTTCTCCCCATAAATTAGGTAAACGTCGCAATAACTCTATGTGCCTGCGCATGAGTCTGGATGTAGTGCCTTTGATATATCCCACCACTGAACTGACACTGTACTTAGGTGGTATCTCAATCAGCGCATGCACATGGTCTATCTGTATGTTAAGGCTACTGACATACACGTCTGGATACTTATCTTCCACCACAGTGTAGATGGTTTTTTGTAAGTATTCTTTAATTCCATCCTTAAGTAGGTTTCTTCGGCGTTTTGGTATCCAGACTACATGGTATTGTGTCTGATAGGCGACGTGTGCCTGAACTTTAATCTTCATACCGCTATTATAGCGGGTTAGACTCCATCACCAGCAAGAACTCGGACACTCTTCATCCCTGTGCTGAAGCACTGGAGGGATTTAAGATTTGAGTTATTAAGATTTAATTAGAATCCCAGCTAGAAAAGCCAAACCACCTGCAATTACTTTTATGACAACTCTATCTTTTTCTTTCAAAAATATTATTCCAAATATCACAGATAGCACAACTTGAGAGGTTAAGAGTACTACCACAACTCCCCTATCTGGAGCATAACGATACGCTAAATAGGAAAAGATAAAATAAAGCATGCTTGTTCCACTTGCAAATAATGTTTTTAATGATGTTGTTCGAAGTTGACTTTGAAGCAACTTAAAATCTGCCAGAATGGTATTAAAATACAAGGTCGCAATGATTATACTAGGACCAAGATAAGCCAGGATAAGATACGTACCAGTACTAAACGTTTTAGAGATATCAGCACTGGTTACTTGAAAAACAGCAAACAGGATAGCGGAAGCAACTAACAATAAAAAGCCAGGATTAATATCTATTTTCCCCTTCTTATATTGAACTAGTAAGATTGCTAACAGTAAGATTATTATCCCAAGTATTTGTTTAATCGAGAAAGTACTGTTTAAAAATAGTACTGATAGAATTGCACCCCACAACAGTATCGATGAAAAAGCGACTTGAGATGTACTTGCATCTAAACTTTTTATTCCCTTAAAGAAGAGGACATTACCAAAAGCCTGCGAAGTTATCATTACACTTAAAGTAAATATATGATTACTTATTCCTAGAAACGATATTCCTCCAACAAAGGGACTAATAAGAAGGGATATGATACCTGCAAATGTTGTAAGCAGTAATGAATGTGTTAAGGCTGATACTTTTACATCTTTGCTGAGGATTTTTGTAGCAATACTGTATGTTGCTCTTGCAGTAATTGCTGAAATCGTGAGTAATAGCCAGTTCATAATCTAATTATACATGTGCAAGAATAAAACAGCATGTACTTCACATACCGTAGAATAAACGTATAAAACCACTGCTGATGGAAGCTAATGGGAAAGTCTTCCATCAAGCCAAACTCAGGTTCTAGTCTATCTGTTATTTGGTCAAATTACATCTATCCTGTAATACTCCCGCTTAGCGAATGGAGCCGGGTGGGCAATGGCTATTTTACTGCGAAAACTGAAAGGAAACAAAATCGGTAAATTGAGAGGTTAACTTACATAAAAATTAGCTTCTATTTAAAAATAAATAACTAGTTCGAATCCACGTTGGGGTTGATGTGGTTAGATATATTAGTTCTTGAGGCGAACTACTCGGCTGGCACTAGTTGACTATCTGGAGAACTTTTATTGTAATAATGTTCAGATATTTAGGTTAGCGTGAATCACATCTGAATTATTAATGCTTGGATATTGGATATGTGTTTAGTAATCAACGCTATTATTCGACAGCTCCATCTGGATTAACATTACTGAACGAGTAGGTATTTGCCTCTAAACGCACGTGTCCATTGTCATAAAGTACTTCAGTACGTATTGGTTTTCCCAAGTTAGGCAATTTAATTAATCTCTCTTAAGGTTTAATTCCTCGACGCTTGCGTCGTTACCTTGTTATAAAAGAATTAAATCCTTGAGATACCCCGACCGCTTGGCGGCGGGGAGATTCATTTCTGGATACTTCTCTATTAATTTACACTCCCTTGCCATAAATGGTCCAATAGCCTCACGTACCATTCTGTACTGCTCCTGATTCATAAGAGGATAAAATTCATACTGACCAGTATCAGGATTTTCTTTTACTGAGCCTGGTAACTCTCCCCTAACAATTGCGCTCATGACTTGATCAGACAATAAATTAGAGATAATGACAGGGCTAAATAAATCTGGATATTCTCCCGTTATTGCCTTTAATCTTTCGGCAACTGCATACATTAGGCCTTCATTTGGTGGCATTTCATCTGTAAGCATAGATATCTGTGTATTATACAGTAATATCGATATATATCAATATATACGAAAATTAATCAATTCGAACCCTAGTTCCCCTAGATATATTTTGATATAGAAGCTCTTGAGGGAGAAAAAAGCTGGGGAACCAGGGCTCGAACCTGGATTAATGGCTTCAAAGGCCACTGTCCTGCCATTAGACGATTCCCCAATGATAACGTATATTTTATTGTTAATTATCGCTTATTTGCTATATAAGTGTGTTGCACTTTCGTGCAAAATCATTATGCTTAACCCATAACGGGATTAAGAACCTCTGCTCTGCTTCGGGACGATTCCCCAATACATAAAGAAGCGAGTTGTGCTTATAAATCTCAGCTTATTCTCTGACTATTATCGACATTCGTCGAGTGCCATTATCCAGTACTATTGGATTCTGCTACGTGCTTGGACGATTCCAAATTGAATATTGGCGTATAAACTATGAAATTATACCTGAAACGAATCTTAAGTTAAAGAATGAGGATGATAGATTCTAGATGAACATGAACGTTTCATAATATATCTTTGAAATAATCAGGATCTATGGGATCTTTGGAAGCAGGATCTCCGTTATAATTGATGCAAATCTCTTCTTTCGGCTTAATATCTGTGTAAGCAATAAATTCCATCACCAGGTCCTTGTAATTTCTCCGGTAAAATGCGTTTGGAGTGTAGGAGTGGTTGTACAGCTCTCCATACCCCAGTACTACACAATCATAAGTATCATCCCACCTGAATACATAATTTCCTAACTTGGTCTTATTTATGTTCCCTTCTTGAGTGTTGGGATAGAGAATTACAGGACAAATCTCAATGAGTGAGCCGTGGGTTATATATCTTTTTGCCAGAATACCCCGTATGTGCAGGGTTGGAGAGATGCCGATGGTAATGTTATGGTAGATACCATTATACGGTAGCAGAGTCATAGTGAACCAAAGAATATATATCTTGTTTTATTTTGCCTAATGCTTTGGTCATTATCTTATCGATCCGTTTTTTCCACTGGGGTGGGGTGATAATTTCCGGGTGCAGCGAATAATATTCCTCAACTAACCTGATGAAGTTTTTATGGACGTAGTGGGCATATTCCGTTCTCATAAATTTTTTTATCAAAGGATAGTTGTATCCGCGCAGGTATGCTAAGTAAAAAGAAAGAGCCATTTCATCAGTATTTACTGCGAACAAGTCCCAACCACTAGTTTTTAAACTTTCTCCAAATATGTGGTAAAAAGGTTTATATGGTAATTCAAGCATGTTATCCTGATATCCACAATTGGAAATCGGATCTATCCCATTGGCAACCAGGTATAAAAAGATACGGGCGCACTTTGAGCAAGCGCCGCACCAGCGCTTGTCTTTACCAGCCTCTGTTTCAGACCAGCAAGACATAAGGTAGGGAAAAGTTTTTTCAAAGTAGTTTTGTTTTAAAATTCCCAGTATTGCCAAATCATTTAATCCCTGTAAAAACGTTGTAGTATAGACCTCACCTTCAGTTAGTGCTTGGGTTAGCAAAGAAAGCTCTTCGACTGCTTTATCTGACTGTTCGAACTCTGTGGCGATCTTGTACCCATTTTTATCATAAAAAAAGGTATTGACACTTTTTTCATTGCTAAAAATGATGTAACCAGATTTAAAATAGTATGCAAATGGCAGACAGAGTAGCGTCCACGAAGTTATTGCCAGCTCCCATCCATACCAGCCATCACCCTTTTCTCTTAAAGATCCAAGGGGGTTTTGGAGGAAATACGTTTTTTCTTTAAATTTCTGATTGAACTGTTTAAAAAGTAACTTTTTATGGTAGCCTTCATAGCCCTCATCGACAGGATCTTCGAAAAATATCAACACCGGATGCAGTCCTAGCGATTTTGAAAGGTGATAGGTTAAAAAGCTGTCTTTTCCGAATGTAAAGGGAATGATCACGTTCTCATCAATCGAAGCGGGAAATAGTGGCGGGACATCTTTAGTTTGCGAAAAGATGGCGTTTGAGTTAAGTAGAGTTTTTAAAATTGGAGTTACACCCGTTCCTTTTCGTTGATTAAATAAATACCAGTATGCTGGTAGGTTTCGCATAAATGAATGGTTTGCCCACGAATAGGACTGAGGATAGCCGGTGTTGTACTCAAGTCTAATATTGCCCTTGAGTAGTAATGGCAGATGAGCGGTAAAAATATAAGTTGTATTATCTATGAGCTTGACTTTGTTATCTTTGGGGTAGGATTTCCATATAGGTGAGGGGTAATCTAAGTGAAGATCATGTGCGAGTTGTTTTGATTTTACTGAAATGCTAATCCCCTTTTTTGTATTAAAGCCCTTTATTGTGACTGGCACTTCCCTCTCATGCCAAGGCCGCCACTTATGTCCGTTATTGTTACCATTTGTGCTTGCTGTATCCGGAGGCTTATCATCACTTTTTTCAAAAGGATCAGAGTTCATGATTGATTATTATTAAATAATTTAGAAAATGTGCAAGAGGAGAATATATTTAAGTCCATATAAAGAAAATTTATCTAAAGTATTGCCCTGATCCATTCTCTTGCTCGTTCCAGTTCACCATCAACTAACGGTCCTTCCTTGCCTCGTACCCAAAACGTCATTGGTTTGACTGCCTGAGTAGCTCCTTTGCTGATAAGCGCTTTATTGATGTGCGGTGATGCGTAACCGAAAATTTTAATGATGAACTGTAAAAACTTACTTTGGCCTTGTGCAGGAATTCCTGTGTCAAAAGTTGCTATCCTTGTTTTTGTTAATTGTCTATTTATAATGTCGGTTAATAGTTGTTTAATTGCTGGAGATGGTCTTCCGCCATGAGTAGGTGAGCCAACAATGAGTAAATCAATATCGTTAATCGAATTTGAGTTTGTTTTTGAAACGTGAACAACCCGTGCATCTGTAATCTCTTTACCTATTGTTTGGGCAAGTTTCTCTGTGTTGCTGTAAAGTGAATCATAGATAATAAGTGTTTTCATATATATTACCAATTTAACAGTGTAATAGTGATCTATAAAATTATATCAAAACAAACCCATAACAGTTAATATTGTAATTAATGCTAGGTAGTGATTAAAATATGTAGGACTTTCTTAAAAATAATCGGTGCAGTTAAAAATTATATTCATTAATAAATACTTTTTATGATCAATGGTAAAGGTTCTTCATCTGGTGACATTCCGGTTTTGATAAAGGTTTCACGCTCTTCATCTGTTAGTGATCTTCTCCTATCTTGTGTCATGAGGACGTGCGCCCTACTACCCTCGGATTTGTCAGCGTTATATATCCATAAGCGTAAATCTGAAGCACTTTGAGGAGCGGTAAAGGATGTTAATTCTTCTTGAGATACACAACCTTGTTGAATAGCTGCTTTCGCATTTTTTCCTAGTAGTCTTGGATCAGATGAAACTAATGTTATACTAACAATTTTAGATGGAGGTATTTCTGCATCTCCGTTAGCAGTATGGGGAATTGTTTGCAGCGCACTATTAATTGTTGGTAACAATGTATCTGAACTATCTTTATCGATATGGACAGTAAGCAGACTACCATTTCCCAGCTTGATGCACGCTATGCAGTCACTGGCTTTGATACCAGGCACAATTGCAAAATTATCCTTCCATACATATTGGAATGAGTTATGTCTAACAACTCCAACTTGATCCACCCAACAACCCAATGATATTACGGGGTTGGGTACTTCTTCATAATTAATCAAAGCAAGTGTTTGACCGTCTGGTTTAACTCTGATCAAACAGCTTTGTTCAGCGCGGCGGAAAACAGCTACAAGCTCAACCAATTTTTCATTAGCTGTTAATTGGGGACGGAAACAATGATCCAAATAATATGTAGGCGGTTCAGTTGGTGCAGCTTCGGTTTTTACTACAACCGGTTTTGCTCTTTCTATGGGTTTAGGATTGGTGCTCCCATAAATAATCTTATCTTTAACTTCCTTGTTAACCCCCTGTAGAGTTCCTGCTCGATTATTTCTTCTACCTTTTCGGATTTTAGGTTTTAAACCTACTAAATCAAAATCGGGTGCGTATGTTACGAGAGGGCTAGTGTCTGACTTCCCCCAAACAAGGTTAGTATATGAGCGTAAGATTTCATTTACAAATACTGGAGCACAGGTCGTAAGATCTGTAGAGGCACCCACAGTAATCAAATATGAAGCATTAGGTAAGGCGTCACAAGCACATATTGGTTGAGCTGGATACTTTTGAGAGCCTTCCATGGGAATAGTAAGTAGTTGGGGAATATTGGCTGCAAGCTCATGTATCTCCCTTCCTGAAAGTCTAATGCCCACTACAACACCGCTATTATGTAAGTCAGTGGAATCTGCAACCCAAGTATGTCCGATACGATTGGTTGATGCTTCAATGATAGTGCAAATACATGCAAGGGTTTCAGCATTTCTTCCGCCTTCAGATACGGTTCCTTTCGTATCTGATACCTTGTCTGGGTTTCCTCCTGAAATTTTAGCAACCCTACGGAAAAAAGGTTGCATATTTTTAAACCATTTCTGATTTGGTAATGGATCGCTGGATTCTATCCCTAGGCTTTGCCTAAGAGTTGGCGAGGCAAGAAATTGAAGTAAGTACACACCTATTTTTGGATCACAGCAAATTGCTTGAAATAGGTCAATGGCATATGCACTTGTTTGTATGTCTTGAATATCTTTTAGTAATGAAGCATAGTTTTGCTGAAAACGCTCTGAAGGTAGCTCGGTTACTAGCGGTGATGCAAAACAAGCAAAATCAAGGTTTTGTATCAAGGATCCTGCGTATTTCCATTGGTTTTGTGCTGCTTCTAAGGCAATTGCAAGCTTGTCTGCGGGCACTGCTCTGTTTGGTCCAACGCGTATGCCAACGTAATTCTCTTTAAGAGTTGGAATGCGTGCATCAATCACTTGTATAAGCTCGTCAAGTTCTGCTTGGACTATTTGATGAGGTATTCCTCTATTTTTTGCAATGGTAATTTCAGTAACACCATCACAGACGTTTGCAACTATCGTATTTTCAGTATTTAGCCCAGCTTCATCTCTCGCTCTCGCTTTACCTAAAAACGCAAGTGGGTACCCGGGCTTTGCAATTGAAAGCTGGTGTACAAGTCCAATAAGTTCAGCCCCCCCTATCTGTGGTAATCCAAAAATCGGATTACCACCAGATCTATTTTGTGACCTTATGACATGCTCATCAACGCTGTTTAGAGAAAAAAGTAACCGGTTCAGAGAACACAGGGATACATATGGAGTATTTGAAAAACCTCCTAGCATTAAATCGGGACGTCTTGATAATATATCTCTGCGAGTTTCAGGGAGGGCCTGAATTTCTGGCTGATGCCCTATTCGAGATGTTTTAAGGTCTGGTAACATAATTGTTGTGAATTGTACCATAGACCTATAATATATATTAATATGAATTAACCCATATATTCAAAGGCATTTTATAAAATCATATGCTTCAGATTCCAATACATTTTAGGATATAATATTGAATAATTATGAGTACACAGCCTTTTATTTCAGCTATCATTGAAGTTTTTAGTCCATTCCCTTTGGTATGGAAAGAAACACGTTATACAGACTATTATAAGTATATATATGGAAACAGCTTTGTAAAATTAATACATATTAAAACTTTACAGTATGTATTTTATACAGCGCAAGATAGTTTATATCTTGAGGTGCAAATGTCCACGAATATTGTATTTTCACTGCGAATTACTGAGGGGCAGATTTCATGTTTTACAGATCAGTATGGCACGCTTCCGGTCTACTATTATATGCATGAAGGCGTTTTGTATTTGTCCTCTGATTTTGTCGATCTTTTAAAACTTATTCCGAAACATAAACGTCCTAAATTACATATTAACGGTATTTTACAATACCTATCGTTGTCCGATGACCCATTTAAAGAAACTATCTTAGAGGGAGTACGTGCTCTAGCCGATCACGAAGCTTTAACTATTTCCAATGGCACGCTTACTATAATCCAGAAATACAATGTTGAGGATATGTTAGTACCTATGAGTTTTGATGATAAGGATTTAAACGAAACAGCTGATCTATTTGAGCAGCTACTTGAACATGAGATCAGTGCTCTTTTAAACAATTGTTATGAGAGCATGATTGGCTCAATGCTGAGTATGGGTTTGGATAGCAGTATTGTAGCTTACAAGTTATTATCATCAGGCCGTAACAATATTCCTTTAGGAATGCTCATTTCTGATGATACAAAGAGGATGGTACAAGTAGCTATGGCAGAAGAATATGTAGCCCATTTTGGAGGCGCTTTGCATACGGTTGATCCATATGCATATCCTGATTCTCTGTTTAAATTTCCTTTTGGAATAAATCCATATACAGATATCTATGCGTATTCATTTAACACATTGGCACATAACTTACGAGCTCAAGGTACTGATATAGTGCTCAGTGGTATTGGCGGTGATGAATACTTTAACTTTCCGAGAACTACCCATCATAAAAAAGATGAGTCTGACTTTAAAAAACTAGTTTTTAATATACCTGTTAAAGATATTGGGGTTGCATCTGAGGAAGAGCCGAAGTCGTTACTTATTAAAAGCGTGAGGTTAGCTAACCTGTACCATAATCACCTTTGGCATACTCAGGGAATATGGGTTACAAACCCGTTGACGAGCTTGCGACTCATAAATCTCAGCTTACAAATGCCTCGCCAATTTAAATATGAAAAGTCGATGCTTAGATATTTTTGTCAAACAAGAAACTTACCCTCTGGTTTATTACTGAAAGAAAATAAGTTCACATTTGCTAGATTGTTCAACTATTTATTTGATAAAAGCATGCCATTAATGCAGAACATACTAAAAGACACACAATTGGGTCAAAATGGCATAATTAATTCTGTTACATTATCACAGCTACTTAACTCCGCGCTACCTATAAATAACAAACAGATCTGTTATGCTATAATTAAGCTTGAGTTATTCTTAAAACATTATAATTTATATGGTACAAACTGAATATTTACCCAATTCTACAAGTAATAGAAATGAGGAGATCCCAAATGAAATAATAAGAGTTATTATGGAGGCATTAAGTTTTTTACATGAAAAGGGGGGTAAGCCCAGGGGAAGTGAAGATTCTGCATGGCAGCAAGATTAAATTAACTGTTTGTGAAGCAAAATTTGTTTATTAGTATTTATTATTTGTCTTAGATTGATATATACGTAACCGTAATAGTTAATCTTTAGTTTACCACCATCTTCTTAAAATGCGTTCATACACTGCATAGGGTTTTGGTCCAACCAGAACCGTATCTTTGATAAAAACAGTGGGTGTGCCATATATACCTGTTTCACTATACGTTTTCAACAGGTCATTGATATACGCCTGTGTTTGAGAGCTGCCTGTACAAGTCTCTATCTCAGTCATATTAAAGTCACTGGCTATGATCAGTTTGTCTATCTCTTCCTTATTTTCTAGATGTTCTATAGGTGCAGTATATAGCGCATCATTCAATGACCAGTATTTGGTCGAATCTTCTTTCCAAGCACAGTGCATTACCTTTGGTATGTAATCAGTTTTGTCTTTTGACGGAAAGTGCACATATGTCACATTTACTTCATTTCTTTCCTGAAGTTTTTTTATCAAGGGGTATGCTTTGCGGCTATATTCGCAGCCAAAGCATCCAAAAAAGATCACAGATTCTTTAGCATTCTCGTTAATGGAGGGAAACTGAGTCAGGTTGAGGGTTTCTATTTGTATTGTCTTACTGCTTGGCTCTACGACCGGACACACACCTTGGGGGCCAATTTGGGTGTTTTTGTTGTTTTGACCTTTAGGATCAAAGACGCAAAAGCCAGTCTGGTTAAGGCCGTTGCAGCTTCCGTACATATAGAAAAAATACAAACTTTGTACAACAAGCACAAAGCTGACCAGCGTAATAATTACTAGAGACCAGGAAAAGACTTCAAAGTAGCGGTTGACAATTTTTGTCAAAAATAAAGATCGATTCATGAGTTTACCAAGAATTAACCCTTTCATTTTCTGATCAAATCCCGTATTACAGGGACGAAGCGTAATTCGACTGAATACACAGTCAAACGCCTCTTTTGCAAGGTTGCGGTGGGATGCGCTAAATAAACCAGTTATGGAAAAAACAATGAGGGCGATGATACAAATCATATAAAGGTGAATAGTGGTATTTAAAAATTATCAGAAATATCAACAATACTAACTAAAAACGCTAACTATTTTTTTAAGTTCCGCGACAAATGTGTCCACTTCTTCCAATGTATTATAAAAGTAGAATGATGCCCGAGCAGAGCCATATATATTGTGTGCTGCAAACCACGAGTGGACGCAGTGTTGGCCTGAGCGGATCATAATATGTGCTGAATTATCTAGCAACAGGGCGATTTGATGAGAATCTATATCTTCTATATAAAAACTTAAGATTCCTCCCCTTAGATGAGCCTCCTTGGGACCTATGATCTTGAGTTTTGGGATATCAATAAGCTGCTGTGTAGCTCTTTGATTAAGAGCAATTTCATGTTTGTGAATATTTTCCAGTCCTATTGATTGTAAGTATTCTACAGCTTTGCCCAGCCCAATAATTCCCGCGTAATCCTGTAAACCTGCTTCATATTTTTCAGGTGGTGCTAAGAACTCGTGTAACGTGTATGTTGTAGATGCAACTGTGTCACCCCCCACCATAAACGGTTCTAGTTTTTCCAGCAACTCATACTTGCCGTACAACACTCCCGTACCTGATGGACCCAGCATTTTATGACCTGAGAAAGATAGAAAATCCACATCTAGCTTATGTACATCAATCTTCTGGTGAGGAGCAGCCTGGGCTGCGTCAAGCATAACCAAACTTCCGTTTTTATGGGCAAGCTTAATGATGTCGATTACAGGTACGCTCACCCCATCCATGTTGGACGTATATACTATCGAGACTAGTTTTACCTGCGGGGTTAAGAGTTTCTCATACTCTACTAAATCAAATGTATTGTCATTTTGGGAAGGAATAATAGTATGCTTGATCCCTACTTTTTCAGCTAAAATCTGCCATGGTACCAGGTTTGAGTTGTGTTCTTTGTCAGATGCAAGCACTACATCTCCCATTTTTAGATCTAGTGAGTGAGCCACCAGGTTTAGACCTTCTGTTGTATTACGGGTAAAAATAATCTCTTCTTTACGCTTGGCGCCGATAAACCGAGCGATATCTTCCCGTGACTGGTTGCATGCTTGGGTTACTTTTCTAGCCAGACTGTGATTGCTCCGACCAGCACAGGCCGGAAAGTACTGATAATAATCAACCATAGCATCTATTACATTTTGCGGACGCAAACTCTGACAGGCATTATCAAAATAGATTGGAGCATCAGATTTACAAAGTAGTGGAAAATCGGCTCTGCAGTTTTGAATAGTTGGCATACAGTGATTTTAGTATATATCCAGGATGAAAGCGATACGTTTAATTATAGTACGAAAAATAATCCATTGTAACTATTACTATATATATGTTAGTATACTATTTGCAATATTAAAAATGCTATCCCCTTTTCATAGTCACACATCTATATACTATGAATTAATCGTATGAAGCAAACAACTGTCCCCATCAAAGGTATGCACTGCAAAAGCTGTGAAATAATGATCGAAGAAGAGTTGAAAGAAATTCCGGGAGTTACTAATGTCGAGGTCAGTCACCGCACACGTAAAGCCACTATTCATCATGACTCTCCCCTAAAACAAAGCGAAATAGTCAAAGCTGTAAAAAAAGCCGGTTACGAGTTGGGTACAGAGGATCCAAAACCTTTTTTTTCTAAAAACGTTGAAGAATATAAAGAGCTGCTGGTCACTGTAACTATTGTGGCTTTAGTATTGCTAATTGCCTCACAGATGGGTCTAAGTGCTCAGTCTCTGGGCAGTACCCTGGCACCAACAAGTATTCCCCTTATATTTCTTATTGGGTTGACCGCAGGCTTATCTACCTGTATGGCTTTGGTTGGAGGACTTGTTTTGTCAGTCTCTGCTTTGCATGCCAAACTAAATCCGCAAGCTAGTGTGAGTGAAAAGTTCCGTCCACATTTGGCATTTAACGCCGGTAGAATTGTCTCATACCTTGTCTTGGGAGGCCTTGTCGGTATGCTGGGATCTCTGTTCCGGTTTTCGTCTAGCTTACTGGGGATACTAACCTTGTCAATTTGTCTTATCATGATTGTGTTTGGTCTCCAGCTAACGGGTTTGTTCCCACGCTTGACTGAGCTGAGCCTGACCTTACCCAGCCGTATAGGGAAAACTCTTGGTTTGGGTTCAAGTCAAAGCGGTCAGTACAGTGATGGGGGTGCAGCGTTTGCAGGTGCCACCACATTTTTCCTGCCCTGCGGTTTTACCCAAAGCATGCAGCTGTTTGCCATGAGTACAGGAAGCTTTACTCAAGGGGCTCTAGTGATGGGTGTTTTTGCTCTGGGGACTATGCCTGGGCTGTTAGGTGTAGGTGGGCTTTCGGCAGTGCTAAAGGGTACCGGCGCACGTATGTTTTATAAGTTTGCCAGTGTTATTGTTATCTTTTTTGCCTTGACTAATATTTCCAGAGGCTTGACCCTGTCAGGCTGGCAAACATCTATTATGTTTAATAACGGAGTAATCGATCAATCGAACAAACAAGTCTTACTTAAACAGCAAAGTATGGTTGGGAATAATATCAATCCTTCCAATACCGGATCAGAGCAAGTCATTTCAGCTGTCTTTAACGGGGACTTGGATCTAAAGCCTAATAAGTTTAGTGTTCAGGCTAATCAACCTGTACGCTTTGTGGTCGATGCCAAAGTAGACGGTACAGGCTGCATGAGTGCCATGATGATACCTGGTTTGGTGAATAAACCCAGTCTTCTCGAAGCCGGAAAGAAACTGGAGTTTGCCTTTACCCCGACCAAAAAAGGTGTTTATAAGATTGCCTGTGCTATGGGTGTGCCCTGGGGTGATATCACGGTCAATTAAAGAGTGGGTTTAGGTTAAAGAAAATGGGAAGGTGATTTATTGATAACTCATTTAGTTGTATGAACAAACGGATCAATCTTAATCTCGAAGGCATGCACTGTGCGTCGTGTGCAAATCTCATTGAGCGGTCTCTTAATAAAGTACCCGGCGTTGAGGAGGCTAATGTCAATTTTGCGGCTGAAAAGGCCTCTGTTGTAATAAACCCTGAAAAGACAACTCAGGATGAGCTGATAAAGACAATTGAAAAAACGGGTTATGGTGCTGCGGTTGTAGATAAGAAAGATACGGCAAGACAGGCTCTCAAACGTGAGCAATCGATACAGGAACTGTTTAAAAAATTTACTGTCAGTATCATTCTCTCTCTTCCCCTCGCCTATTTCATGCTGATGGATTTTTTTGCGGTACCAGCCAAAGATCTCCTTATGCCCTACATGGGAATTATATCCCTTGTCCTGACAACCCCTATCCAGTTTCTGATCGGGTATGGATTCTATAAAGGCATGTGGTCAGCTCTTAGAATGAAGACGTTTAACATGGATAGCCTGATCGCTATCGGCACTACAACTGCGTTTTTGTACAGTTTTGTCAATCTTATCGAGTACGTTTTTAGGACCGGTTCGGTAGTTGGTCTGGGTGGAGAAAAGATCCCCGAGCTGTATTTTGAAACTTCAGCTTTTCTGATCACCTTTGTTCTGCTTGGTAAATGGCTGGAGGCTCGGGTCAAAGGTAAAACATCCCAGTCGATCCAAAAGCTCATGGGAATGCAAGCCAAAACCGCCAGAGTGATACGCAAGGGCAAACTTGAGGACATATCTATTGAGCAGGTAATCAAAGGAGATATTGTGCTGGTACGTCCTGGAGAAAAGGTGCCTTTAGATGGCAAGATCAGCAAAGGTAGCTCTGCCATAGACGAATCTATGATAACTGGTGAGAGTATGCCAGTTGAAAAGAATGAGGGTGATACTGTCATCGGTGCAACTATAAACAAAACCGGCAGCTTTGAGTTTGTGGTTAAGCGCACTGGTGAGGAAACAGTGCTCTCAGGTATTATTCGTCTGGTAGAAGAAGCCCAGGGCAGCAAAGCGCCGATCCAGGCATTTGCGGATCGTGTAGCTTCTGTTTTTGTGCCTGTAGTTATTGGTATTGCGCTGCTTACTTTTGTGATCTGGTATTTTCTCCTCGGCTCAACCCTCACGTTTGCTCTGATGGCTTTTACAGCAGTCCTCGTAATTGCCTGTCCCTGTGCTTTGGGGCTAGCTACACCGGCAGCCCTGATGGTTGGCCTGGGTAAGGGAGCGGAGAACGGCATCCTGATCAAGGGAGGGGAACCTTTAGAGATTGCTAACAAGGTCAATACTATTGTTTTTGACAAAACCGGCACGCTCACCAAAGGCAAGCCAGAAATAACTGATGTTATAGAGTTTGGAAAACACAGCAAAGAAAAAATTCTGCAGCTGGCTGCGTCACTGGAACACTCATCAGAACATCCATTGGCAGAGGCAATTGTGGACTTTGCAGGAAAGAAACAGGTGATACCTAGTGATACCCAAGGTTTTAGAGCTATTCCTGGAATGGGAGTTAGGGCTCAGGTTGATGGTAAGAGTTATTTTTTCGGAAACCGTAAACTTATTTCCAACAAGGCCAAACTGTCTATAAGCAAATATGCCGATGTTATTGAGCGCTTGGAACAGGAAGGTAAAACAGTTATGATCCTCTCAAGTACGCATGAGGTAATGGGAGCGGTTGCGGTGGCTGACACAATCAAGGAAACTTCCAAACAGGCTGTAGAAAAATTACAAAAACGTGGTGTTAAGGTATATATGCTCACAGGTGATAACCAAAGGACCGCAGAAGCAATCGCAAAACAACTGGGAATTACCCACGTAATAGCAGAAGTACTACCATCTGAGAAGGCTAGTCAGATTAGAAAACTGCAAACAGAAGATAACCGGGTGGTAGCCATGGTTGGAGACGGAATAAATGACGCTCCTTCCCTTGCCCAAGCCGATCTGGGTTTTGCTATGGGTGGGGGAACGGATGTAGCTATGGAGGCTGGAGGGATTGTGCTGGTTTCAAATGATCTACGAGATGTAAGCAAAGCTCTTGAATTGTCAAAAGAAACGCTGGGGAAGATCAGGCAGAATCTCTTTTTTGCGCTTTTTTACAATGTGATCGGTATACCGATTGCAGCTAGAGTTTTTATTTTTGCAGGTCTGGTGTTGCGTCCCGAGTTGGCTGGCCTGGCGATGGCTTTTAGTTCGGTTTCAGTGGTTGCCAATTCACTGTTGTTAAAATTCTTCAAACCAGGTCGGCGCAACTATGCTTCTTTGCTTGCACCCATTGTGATGACTGTGCTGTTTACTACTCTGTTTATTCAGTTTGGAAAACTAAATTAGGAAATAAATTAAATCTTCTTCCTTACCATATCACTAGTATTTTTATCCCTCTCCTTTTCTTACATATATATTAATTGACATCGAACATGAACAGTATTATACTGAATACGTATTCACTATAATTATGTAAAGGAGGTGATGAGATATGCCACAATATGATCAGACAGGTCCTATGGGACAAGGTCCCATGACAGGTAAAGGTTTTGGGCCTTGCGGGTTTGGTATGGGATGGAGACGACGCTTTGGTATGGGCAGAGGCATGGGTCGCTACTTTGGCTGGAAATGGCCGGTAGGCAAGACCGATGAGAAACAGGCTCTGCAAGAGTATAAGCAAGCCCTGGAAGAAGAGTTGGAAGATGTAGAAAAGGAGCTGAACACAGCAGACAGGGATGAGTAAAAAAATCCCTAATTATCCAATCGAGCTTGAGCGATAATTAGGGATTTAGTTTATTATACAATAGAATAAGTTATGCCAAGACCAAAAATTCCCCGATCAGTCCGTTTTCAACCTAACAGCTATTATTTCAAACCCCGCGGCATTCCAATGCGGGAACTGGAAGAGGTCGTCCTGGAGGTAGATGAGCTGGAGGCGCTCAAGCTTTATGAAGTTGACGGTTTGGACCAAACCCAGTCAGCCGTTACTATGGGAATATCCCAGCCAACCTTTGCCAGAATATTGGACTCTGCTAGTAAAAAAGTGGCTCTGGCAATTATCAAAGGCCATGCTATTAAGATCATCCAGAAGGAGGATATATGAAAGTCATTAAAATTGGCGCCGTCTGGTGCAACGGTTGCAATGTGATGCGCCCCAGGTGGCAAGAGATCGAAAAAGAAAATCCCTGGCTAACCACCCAATACTATGATTTTGATATGGACAAACAAGCTATAGCTGATTTTAATATATCCAGCGGAAACTTGCCCGTTTTTATATTCCAGAATAAAGATGGAGAAGAAATAACTCGTTTATCAGGAGAGATTGATAAAGAGAAGCTGATAGACATGATTAATCAGTATAAAGATAAATAATATGTTTAAGCGCATAGTTACTGCTTTCGTGGTTGTGTTTTTGTGTTTTTTAGCAAGTGCTCCTGTGCATGCTAGTAAGTCTGTACAGCTAGACTTTTTCTGGTCAAACGGCTGTCCGCACTGTGCCAAAGAAAAAGTCTTTTTAGATGAGTTAAAAGATAAATATCCTAATTTAACTATCAATAGTTATGAGATCAGCCAAAATATGGGCAATGCCCTGTTGCTGCAAAGCGTGGGCCAGCGTCTCAACGTAGATGTTTCAGGTGTCCCGTTTACAGTCATAGGTGATGAGTACATAGTGGGCTTTGGCAGTGGTGAAACTACAGGCAAGCAGATAGAAGAGTTAATCTTGGCAGTTGGTGAGAGTAGTAGTGATGCTACTCCCCTTCCCATTGAGGCATCAAATAAGCCACTTCCTGTAGTTGCTATCTCACAAACACCCGTACCGATTGTAAATAGCCAAAAGCAAGCACAAGATCGCATTAAAGACACAAGTATTGATATTCCCCTTTTAGGTTCGGTGAAAGTTAGCCAGTTTTCCCTGCCAGTGTTGACCTTTCTGATCGCCTTAGTTGATGGCTTTAATCCCTGCGCTATGTGGACTTTGCTCTTTTTGATCAGTCTGCTTATTGGGATGAAAAACAGGAAACGTATGTGGGTTTTAGGAATTGCGTTTATTGCTGCCTCCGCTCTTGTTTATTTCCTCTTTTTATCTGCTTGGCTAAACCTCTTTTTGTTTATCGGTATGTTGGGTTGGGTACGCATGGTCATTGCTTTGGTAGCCTTGGGTGCGGCATTTATATATCTGAAAAAATACTGGCAGCATAAGACAGGCTGCGAGATCATGGGCGATGAGAAACGGCAAAAGGTTTTTGAGAAGTTGCGGTCTATTACTACCAAGCAAAGCTTTGCCATGGCTTTGGTTGGTATTGTACTGCTGGCATTTGCGGTAAATATGGTTGAGCTGCTCTGTTCTGCCGGTTTGCCGGCTATCTATACCAAAGTGTTGAGTATGTACCAGCTCCCGGGGTGGCAGTACTACGGCTACCTGCTGTTTTATATTCTGGTCTTTATGTTTGATGACCTATTCATTTTCTTTACCGCTATGCTAACCTTACAAGTGACTGGTATCCAGAGTAAGTACACACACGCCTCTCAGTTGATAGGAGGCTTATTGATGTTAATAATTGGTTTACTATTATTACTAAAACCAGAACTGTTGATGTTCGGGTAAATATTTAAAGGAGGCTTTATGGAACCTATGCAACAAACAGAACCCAACGGGTATATACCGATGCCTCGTATCGGGGATGTAGCACCCACTTTTAAAGCGGTAACTACTCAGGGAGAAATTGATTTCCCAAAACAGTTCAAGGGTAAGTGGGTGATCCTCTTTTCCCATCCGGCAGATTTTACGCCGGTGTGCACCTCTGAGTTTATGACCTTTGCTAGCCGGATGAAAGACTATGAAAAAGCTAATTGCCAGCTGATCGGTTTATCTGTGGATGGTCTCTATAGTCACATTGCCTGGTTGCGGACGATCAAAGAAAAAATTGAGTACAGAGGCATGAAAGATGTTGAAGTGACCTTCCCATTGATCGAAGACATCACTATGGAGGTTGCTAAAAAATACGGCATGATCCAGCCGGGGGAAAGCAACACCAAAGCAGTTCGAGCAGTCTTTTTTATAGACCCCAAAGGAGTTATCAGGACAATCATTTATTATCCGTTGAGCATCGGTCGTAACTTTGATGAGCTCTACCGCATTCTTATCGGACTGCAAACTGCCGATGCTTATTCAGTGGCCTTGCCTGCTGACTGGCAACCGGGAGATGATGTGATCGTTCCTACTGCCGGCTCTTGTGGAGTAGCTAAGACTCGCATGGAAACCAAAGATGACATGAAGTGCTACGACTGGTTCTTCTGTACTAAGAAACTGAGTAAAGCCATGGTAGAGAAACGATTGGCTAAAAAATAAGGTAATAGGAATATATTTAAAACCAGGCTGTATTAGTACATTATGGTTTTTTGTAGACTAGAGCTTGAGCCAATGCTATATCTCCCATACATAGCCGTCGGGGTCGGTAAAATAAGCTGTACGTAGTCCCCAGGGTTGGGTGGTGGGTTTAGCTATAAACTTTACACCCGTTAGCTTTCAGTTCTTCGTATTGTGTATCAATGTCTTCGGTTTGGGAAAAGGTAAAAATATTAGTACCTGGCATGGTCAACCGTTTTTCGCCAAGTAGCTTTGCCGTCTGACTTCTGCCATATATGGTTAAGAACAGATCTCTCAGCTTAAACTGAGCAAACTCTTCCTCAACTAGCTCACGCATCAGTTCAAACATTAAAATGTCTTTATAAGTGTGCCTGGATTTTTGTAATATCAGTGAGAATAATCAGCCATTCAAGAGAGGACTTTATACAAATATGTTAGCATAATTTACTTCCTATGTTGGCAGGAGTCAGTAGCAGAGAGGACTTTTGTAAACATAGGGTCGGTCCTGAGCAGGTTGTAGCCGGCAAAGGAAAACAGTATTAATGCAGTCATAAGAAACGCTACCAAAGTTTGATTTAGCTGGAGTTGTTTTGGCACAGGACAAACCGATTCTTCAGATTTTTTTCCAAAGGGGTTTTTGCTTGAAAATAAAAGATAGAGCGAAAACAGCAACAGTAATAAAGACACAACTTTCAGCTCCAAACCCTGAAACGGTAAACTGTACAGGCTACCCGCAATTCCCAGAGTTGAAAGCAAGGTCGAACCGCAGACTGGACAGGATGAAGTCACTAGTGCAAGCGCTGAACCTAAGCCTCCGGAAAATATTGACTTCAGGCTAAGTCCGTAGAGATGCCACCGATACAGAGAGATTCCGGAAACAACTGCAAACAAAATTGTTGTACTCAAGGTCAAGATTGTGTACCCCCAAAAATATTCTGGATTTGTCAGGGTATGGCGGTACAAGCCAAGCAGACTGGAGTTAGTCCTTAGAACTGTGTACTCAGCCACCAGAAAGCCAAGTATAGCGACAACACCAAACAGATAATATTGATAATTGATTCTATTTAAAACTCGCATAGGATACGTTTTGCGAACAATACTAATGCATACTATACTATATGTCGTTACTAAAGTGAAAACAGTGTAATGAAAGGCATGCCTATGAAACTGACTCCAAACGTAAGCAGCATAGACAGGATGTTTCGCATCCTCTTCGGTTCTGCAGCTCTCGGTCTTGGGTTGCTGCTAAGCAAAGGAATTATGAGTATCGTAGCTATAATTCTTGGTATCGTATTACTCACTACAGGTATTGTGGGTTACTGTGGATTATATTCTCTTTGCGGAATTTCTACAGCCAAAAAGAAGGATTAAAACTAAGGATCAATCTTAATTAGTCGCTTCTTATATATTTCACTAAAGCCGAAGATCGCAGATGGTGCAGCCATACAGATCAGCAAGTCAAGCAGAGTTACGTGGGCAAAGTTAAATATTGATTTTAAAAAGGGAATATAGAGAGCGGAGAGCATTAGGGTAAGCGACACTAAAACCGCAATATTGATGTTTTTACTGGTAAATAATCCCATAGAGAAAACAGAGCGCTTAAGAGAACGCATGTTGAATACATTATAAACTTGAGATAAAGAAAGGATGATAAACACAATAGTCCGGGCTTTTTCTACCCCCTGAGGCAAGTAGGTAATAAAGAAGATTACGGATAAAGTCATGATCATGACCACACTAATGAACAAGTATGGGATTAGGTACTTATTTAGGATCGGTTCATCTTTGGATTTGGGTTTGCTCGTTAGGACATCATCATGGGATTTTTCCGTTGCCAGGGCAAAATCCGTTACACCCGCAGCTACTAGATTAAGCCATAGAATTTGCTTGGGTAAAAGCGGGATCGGTAAACCAATGATGAGAAAAATCACCATTGATAGTGTTTCAGCCAGGTTGTTCGTCACATAAAAGAAGCTGGTACGCCTGACATTTCTAAACTGCGTTCTCCCCTCTTCTATAGCTGCCACAATAGAAGCAAAATTATCATCAGCCAGAACAATATCAGAAGCCTCCCTGGCTACATCAGTCCCGTTTTTACCCATGGAAATACCAATATCAGCTTGTTTTAGGGCTGGTGCATCATTAACTCCATCTCCTGTCATGGCGATGACATGGCCGCTGTCCTGATAAATTGTTGCTAATCTCAGTTTGGCTGCCGGAGTCATGCGCGCAAATATGCGTACCTTTTCCAATCTTTCTTTGACTTCTTTATCAGAAAGCTGACTAAACTCAGCCTCTGTCATGACACAATCTGGGTCATTTTCTTCTATTAATTCTAGCTGTTTTCCAATTGCTCTTGCTGTGACGGGATGGTCTCCAGTAGCCATAACGACTCTGATTCCGGCTTTGTGGGCAGTGGCGATAGCATCCTTGCTTTCTACACGTGGCGGGTCTATCAGACCTACTAATCCAACAAACACCAATTCTGTGATCTGCTCATTTTCAACTTTTGAACTATTCTGGACTTTCTTATATGTGAGCGCAAGAACCCGCATTCCCTTTTGACTCAACTGTTCAATCTGGTCTTGAATAGTTTGGTAGCGATCGTGATCTATCGGATGTGTTTGATGGTCAGGCAAAAGTACTTGTGTAGTTTGTGCGAGCACTGTCTCTGGTGATCCGACTACAAATATCTGCTGGTCTTTGGCTTCCTGATATTCTACTAGTGTAGCCCGCCAACGATTGAGTTGGTTAAAAGGCATATCATCGATCTGGTGTATGCTTTGCTGGTAGTAAGATGTGGATTTGGTGCTGCAATCAGCCAGTCTAACCAGAGCGACTTCGGTCGGATCGCCTTCAAACACTTCAGTCCCGTCTGAGTCAAAAACGCGCTGGACACTGTGGCAGGAGCCGGCAATATCAAGAGCTTTTTGGAGCGGGTAGTGTTTATCAGTTGGGGTAGAGCCAGCTTGGTCGATAAGTGCCCTAGAATCTTCATACGTGACCTCAACTAAGGGCTGGTATGGTAAGGCTATGGATGAGACTGACATTTTATTCTCAGTTAAGGTTCCTGTTTTGTCTGTAATAATAGTGTCGATCACAGCCAGTGTTTCAGTAGCCGAAAGTCTGCGTACCAGAGCGTTTCTGCTGACCATACGTTTGGCGCTCATTGCTAAAACCAGAGTAAGGATAATTGGCAGGCTTTCCGGGATAGCCGATACCAGAGAAGCGATAGAGAACATCAGGATCTCATCCAAACTAAACTTGCGAATAAAAAAGCCGACAATGAAGACCAAAACAACGGTAGAAACAGCAACTGTAGCCATCTGTCTTCCCAATTCGTTAGTTTTGACTTTAAAATGATCATCCTTATCTTTGATTTGTTTGAGGCTAAGAGCAATAGCACCCAGGGCAGTATTTTGGCCGATATCGGTGACTATGGCTATACATTTACCTGATACGATGGAAGATCCCATCCATAACATATTCAGTCTTTCGGCCATGGGAGTTTTTTCATCCAACACGTTGGGATCTTTGTTGACTGGGAGCGACTCTCCGGTTATCGAACTTTCATTGCTTTGCAGACTATGGCACTCTACGATACGGGCATCAGCAGGTATATGATCGCCTTCTTTTAAAAGCACGACATCTCCTGGTACCAACTCGTGGCTGCTAATAATAATTTCTTTACCATTTCGTCTAACCGATACTTTCGGGATAATGAGGTGTTTTAGTGCTTCAATAGAACGCTCAGCCTGAAACTCCTGGATAAATCCGACAATAGCATTGGCAATTAAAATTCCTAAAATAATGTATACGTCTAAATAGTGTTTATTTATGAATGAAATTAGGGCAGCAATAAATAGTATTAGGAATATCGTACTTTTAAACTGTAGTAAAAAAATGTGTAAAGGCGAACGGTGGTCTGGATCAGGAAGCGTGTTCCTCCCAAAGCGTTTAAATCGGCTCAGAACTTGCTCATCACGCAGCCCTTTTTCTAGGTTTGTCTGATAATGTTGCAGCAGTTTCTCAACAGATAAACTGTGCGGAGTCATTGGGGCAGATTGAAAATCCATACAAAAACTATAGCGAAAATGTTAAATAAAAGGAACAGTAGTATTAGACAAGCCTTACTATGGTTTGTATGTAATGAAAACTATTTACGTTGATAAAAATGCAACTTTTGCACGACTCAGTTTCCTGATACACTCGTATATCGTTACGAATCTTTAATAACATATGCTCTCTCAAATTATTCAACCGTTTATTGACCTGTTGCACAAACTATCAGAAACAGTTTCTTTACCATGGTTTACCTTTATTGGTGCTATGGTGGAAGAGATCGTTGCTCCTATTCCCTCCCCAATTGTGATGACTTTGGCTGGCTCGCTGGCTGCATCTAATCAATCACCATGGACATATCTTGGTATTTTAGCCTTGATCGGGTCTGTGGGTAAGACTATTGGTAGTTATATTATCTATGTTATAGCTGACAAAGGTGAGGATTTGATCATGGGTAGATTTGGCAAATATCTGGGAGTTACGCATAAAGAAGTTGAGATAATTGGTAAGCACCTCAACAAAGGTTGGAGAGATGATATAGTCATTATTTTACTTCGTGCAGTTCCTATCATGCCAACAGCTCCGGTATCCATCGTATGCGGTTTGATAAAAGTCAACATACGCAGTTACCTGACCTCAACCTTTATCGGCACCCTGATCCGCAATATGTTTTATCTTTATCTTGGATTTACCAGTGTTGGAGCACTGGAATCCCTTAATGATGGTATTGATAGCCTGGAGAAATTTGGTTATCTCATTTTACTGGTATTAATCGGGAGTGCTTTGGGCTACATTTATATACATCGTAAAAAAGACAGTGGTCTCAAATTTTTAGAAAAAAAAGCCGAGGCAAAAACTACGAAAGAGTAGTATCATTTTTTTAATCTTCCTTATAATTATTTGCAGTCTTTCAAATAGTATCTACTCAATGGAAAACATCAGAGGTTTCTTGCTCTAAGCTCATCCAGGGCTATCCGGTGAATATATCCATATACTTTCCCATAATCTCCCCAAGAAAATGCATCCCCATTCTCAATAAACATTTGCTCATCATTAAGAGCAAAATAACGCATAATGAGCTTTTGATATTCCTCTTCTGAGTACCTCACAATACCAGTAATGTCATCTCCTGCTACATATGTTGGGTTTGCAAGTTTGTAATAAAATATATGAATCTGAGTTTTATAAGTTGTATCATAATACTCTCCAGTGATATTAACTTGGATCAAAGGTATTAAGCTATTATTCTCAACAGTAATATTCATTTCTTCTTTTAATTCTCTTATTGCAGCTTCGGTAACTGTTTCATTTTCGTTCACTCCTCCACCTACTAAACGCACGATATTAGGAGGATAGTGATCCATTTTTGCGCCTAATATAAATTTCCCCTTATTATCCTTACAGAGGATAAGAACTGACTTGTCCCGATACTTGAGGTTTCCAAATGGTTGAGCTACAAGTTTAACCTTATGATCTACAATGTTACCCATGTTTTTAGTATACAGTATTTATTTATACACCAACCTTCTCTCAACCTTACTCTCAATATTTGTGTGGTTATTTAGATACTCAACCAATACCTGTTGGGCGGAGGTTGATACGACTTTATGATCAGGCAGAGTCTGAATAAACTCAGGATCCAAACCCAAATAGGCACTGGCATTATTGTAATGGTAGCCTTGCATGGCGATACGATAGAGTTTGTTTTCATCCACCGGCTGTCCACCGACGTTTAAACTGCTCAATTTTTCCTTTTTTCCATCATAAACCGCTGCTACTCCCTGATTAACCTGATAGCACTCTCCTTCTCCATCGCGATTTTCCACCCGCATAATATGAGCAAAAATTTGCATGAGCTGTTCTCCGCTGACAGAAAAGCGGTGCAAAGAATCATCGTAAGGGAAACATGCCATAGCGTCACCGAGAGTTACCTGTGGCCCCATCTGCTTAACTCTGATAGAGCCGGAGCCGACAAACATGACATCACAATCACAACTTGCTGTAAAAATATCGGCAAACAGATTGCCCAGAGAGGTTTCAATTTCGCGTTTGGGGTGAGTCAGTTCTTTGACAAATTTACAAATTACTGTTCCGAATTTATCGTCTACTTTCTTTTTGTAATCACTGATATAGGCCAGTAGAGCTTGGTCGGGTTTGGCCAAACGATCATTGATCTCAATTAACTGCCACTTTGATTCGATGATACTGTTGGTATCATCATCTACAGTAATATCAAAACGACCGACTTGATTACTGCCCACGCCAGCTTGTGCGATCAGGACATTATTCACTTTTTCAGGTCTTTCTAAAATTGAGTGCGAGTGTCCACCTATAATCATATCCACCCCCCAATCAGGGTTAAGTAATTTTGCCAATTCTATATCTGATTCAAATCCTATGTGAGTGAGTAGTATTGTGAGATCTATATCGTCTTTTTTATACGCATTACAAATTTTGCCCACTTCCTCGGAAGCCTCTTCAAGATTAACCAGGCTGCCAATTAAGTTATCCATTTTAAGTGCGTCCATGACTTTTTCAGTAATAATTCCCGTAAATAGTATATCAAAGCCGTCTTTTTTAATAATATGAAAAGGACGCATGAGACGGCGGTGATATTTTTTGATATAGAGGTTGGCATTGACGATGGGGAAATTAGCCATTTTTTCCAAAAGCAACAGGTGCGGCAGTCCGTAATCAAATTCATGGTTACCCAAAGCCACTACATCAGGAGAAAGGTAGTTCATGATCTCCATAGTAGAGATACCCTTGTACTCACTGTCGATCAAAGAGCCCTGGACCATATCGCCTGCAATGACATAGAGTACATTCTCCTCGTCTTTACGGACTTTATTTAAATAGCCAGACAATAGAGCCAGGCCGCCGATCAGCTCTCCCTTCTCACCCCTACTTTCTGCCAGAAAATCCCCATGCATGTCATTTGAATGTAAAATGGTAAATTTTTTTGTATGCATAATTAAATTTTTATCGGTGTGTATATCCCTGTTTTCTTCTCATACCTCTCCCCTAGATTCACTTGATCATAAAATCCTTTACCCACATTCATTTTTACCTTTTTGCCTGTATCAGTTTTAAAAACCACAAACCACTGGTCAACACTATCATCATCTCCGTCTTTTTTAAATTTCTCGATCAACTCACCTGTCCACGATGCCTGTTTTTGTTTATAGGCTTTGTATGAGAAAAAGGCAGTCACAGCTGCTACAAATAAAATGGTGAGAACTGTTTCATTCATATCCCTCCTAAATAGATTGGAATTTATAAGCAATACCAATGATAAACCCAGATGAGCAAATATTCAAATAGTTCTTGAAGTTGAGATAAGCTCTAAAGATATTCACTAGTAATTACTATTCTTTTAGTGGGGGATTAGTGTTTTGACCACCTTGTGGAAGCATACCAAATCCCTGTCCTTGTAACATTGGATTAAGCTGGATATTGGTAGCCGTCACACTACCATCGCTGTTTGTTTGCCCAAAGACTGCTACTGTAGTACCTACAGTTAGATCAGTTTTGTGAGCTTGAGAAGCTGTATTAATATTTGTTTTTTGGGAGATCAACACTATCTTACTGCTTCCATCTGGCATTTTGACTGTAATAGACTTTTCATCAGCTGAGATGATCTCACCTGATACAGGCCGGAATCCCATCCGGTTACCCATATTGTTTGTTCCACTAACCCGCTGGTCTGCGGTACGGTTACCATCACGCATCATTCCCATCCCGTTTCCAGGTTGTAAGTTGCCTGCAAACTGGCGAAAACTAGCTTGCTGTTTTTGTTGGTATTTA
The DNA here is from genome assembly GCA_964386355.1 of uncultured Pseudomonadales bacterium. Classification (GTDB taxonomy): domain Bacteria; phylum Patescibacteriota; class Microgenomatia; order UBA1400; family UBA1449; genus CAYLQQ01. The sequence goes on along the minus strand of CAYLQQ010000009.1, from coordinate 3,464 downwards.
GTGCCTGCAAAAAACCCTACAGAGCCTGTAACAGCCAATGCGATTAAGACTGGTATAATTGTCTTATTTAATAATGATGTGATCATAATGAGATTAATTTAATAACAGCTTAGTTTACTATTGTATTCTGAATACTAACTGAAAAAATTCTATTCATACCGCAATGCTTCAATAGGTTGTAAGTTAGCAGCCTTCCTGGCTGGGTACCAACCGAATAAAACTCCAATTCCAGCCGAAACTAAGGTTGCAAGTAGTATTGATAGTAGTGAAACGTAAAATGCTGAGCCTGATACTTTTGAGATGGCAAACGAGGCAATTACACCCAGGATAATTCCCATTAAGCCGCCGATAAACGTGAGTAATATTGACTCGATCAGAAATTGGGCAATGATCAGTTTTTTCTTTGCCCCCAGTGCTTTGCGCAGGCCAATTTCACGGGTTCTTTCTGTGACAGTGACCAGCATAATATTCATAATCCCGATTCCTCCGACTAGTAAAGAGATAGCAGCAATGCCGGAGAGTAAAGTTGTAAAAGTTCCGGTAGTTGCGTTCACCGTATTTAAAATATCCTGTTGAGACATGATGGAAAAATCAGCCTCGGAAGGGTCAGACAACTTGTGCCGGCTCAACAAAAAATACCCCACCTCATCTTGGGCGGCAACCATAAGATTTGCACTCTTTGCCTCTAAGGCAATTGAAGTGAGATGTTTGACTCCAAATACCTGTTTTTGGGCGACAGTGAGAGGTATGTAGACGATATCGTCTTGATTCATAAACCCTGTCCCACCTTTTGACATAGTTACACCAATGATCTGAAATGTTTTACCATTGATACGAATAGACTGGTCGAGAGCCTCAGTTCCTTCGCCAAACAGGTCTAAAACTACCTGAGGTCCGATAACAGCTACCTTAGCATTGCTCTGGATGTGGGAATCAGTAATAAATGAACCTGAAGCTAAATTGAGATTATGGATCGGTGCATACGGAGGCGTCACTCCAATTACCTGTGTATTGGTATTGGCATTACGGGTAGTCACCTGAGAACGACCTTGGTACTCGGGAGAAACAGTTTTTATTGTAGTCAGATCAGTTGATGTAGCTAAAGCCTGCGAATCTTCCAAAGTCAGAGTAGTGCTTCCTCCCATAGCGGTCCTCACGCCACCCTGGGACGTCCCTCCAGGTCTGACTGTCAAAAGATTCGAGCCCAATGATTGGATTTGAGACTCAATTACCTGTTGAGTAGACTGACCAAGGGATACTAGGGCAATCACGCTGCCGATCCCGATAACTATACCCAGAATTGCCAAGCCTGTTCTCATTTTGTTGACAGTCAAAATTGAAAGCGCTTCTGTAATAAGGTCAAGTAAATCCATATATTAATCAACAATTTTACCGTCTTTGATATGAATGGTTCTTTCAGCATGCCGGGCGATATCGGGTTCGTGCGTGATCATGACTATCGTATGTCCTTTTTGATGTAAGGAATGAAAAATATCCATAATCTCTTCAGCCTGAGCACTTGCGATGTTTCCAGTCGGCTCATCAGCCAGTAGTATTGCCGGATTATTGACCAAAGCTCTGGCTATTGCGACCCGCTGTTGCTGTCCCCCAGATATTTGGTTTGAAGCATGATATAACCTGTCACCCAAACCTACCATTTCTAAGTATTTTTTAGCAGTATTTATTTGCCTGTCTTTAGGGACATTAGCATAGGCCATAGGCAGCATGACATTTTTAAGAGTCGTTGTTCTGGCAAGCAAATTAAAGGCCTGAAAAATAAACCCAATCTTGCGGTTGCGAATATCTGAGAGCTCATCATCGGTAAGATTTTCGACATTTTCACCATCCAGTATGTACGTACCTTTAGTCGGTAAGTCTAGGGCACCCAGGATATGCATCAGAGTTGACTTACCTGATCCCGATGGACCCATGATAGCTACAAACTCTCCTTTTTCTATATCAAAGCTAATATTATCAAGAGCTATTGTTTCAATAACGGATGTTTTATATATCTTTGTCAGACTTTTCACTTGGATTATTTTTGTATTCATATTACCTGCCTCCCGGAGGTACCCCCATGATCATTCGGTTACCACCACCTGAGCCAAATCCTGTTCCAAAAACCGAAGTTGAGGATGATTTGCTCGTAGCAGTATTGCTGCTTGTCGTTAGGCTTGTCACTATAGTTTGTCCCTCTTCCAAGCCAGCACTGACTGCAGTTTGAGTATCGTTGTTGCCGGCTATTGTGACTGGTACGTGACTCATTTGACCATTTTGTAGAATTCTCACTGATGATTCTCCGTTTGTCGTGATCACTGCAGATGTGGGAACCAGAATAACATTATCAATAGTATCGGTAATAATAGTTGCTTCAACGGCCATGTTTGGATATATGTTTTCGCTTGTTTGGTCAAGAAGAATGGTTACCGGGTACGAGGTAACTCCGGAACTAACCAAGCCAACAGCATCTACAGCCAAAACAGAACCAGTAAATGTTTTTTCAGGGAATGCATCCAGTGTAATGGTAGCCTTTTGGCCTGTCTTAACGCTGACAATATCGCTTTCGGTCAGGTTGAGTGACGCCTTAAACTGGCTGTTGGAATTGTATATTACACCTATCTGTTGGGTGGTTATTGTAGCGTTGGATGAAGCGTTTGAAGTAGAGTTAGTATTAGTACTGGTTGTGCTTTCTATCACTGTTGTGGGAGCTAATGTAAAGCTGCTTATAATACCGTCTGCCGGAGCGACTATCACTGATGAGACTTCCTGGTAATCCTGCCAGGCTGCAACTACTTTAATCTTTGCATAGTTTATTTGGGCATCAGCATTCTTATACTTTTGCTCAACCTCAGAAAAAGCCAAGTGGGTTTGCTCGACAGTCTTATCTACAATAGCTCTCTCCGACTCTGTGTAAGCTTCCTTTGTTTTTGGATTATTATCCCCGTTTCGCATATTTGTTTGTTCATCTTCTGCGTTGAAAATACTTTGCTTTGCGTTCCACATAGCGATATCGGCATCTGATTTTTCTCGTATTGCAGTTTTGACTGCTTCCTGGGCATCAAGGTAGGCAACATATGCAGCGCTCTGTCGTGCTTGTGCATAATCATCCAATTTTAACTCTGCAATTTTTTGTCCTTTTGTCACAGTATCTCCATTTTTCACATAAACTGTATTAACAATGCCAGATGCCTTTGTCGTTATTTTTGTACTGTTACCTGATAAGATGGTTCCAGAACCGGATAGAGATACAACTAGCATACCCTTTTCAGAAGTTGCGGTTTTGTACTGCGGTACCTCCTCTTTCTTGTTTGTAAGTTTAAATATACCAAAACCAATTCCCACTACTAATATGAGTAGTAATGCTACAATTTTTTTGTTTTTTAAGAAGTGTTTAAATGTATAATCTGTATTTTTCATCTATGAAATAAGTCAACTACGAGTCATAGAAGATCCGTAATGTGACC
>CAYLQQ010000008.1:0-57332 GCA_964386355.1 uncultured Pseudomonadales bacterium | reverse complement strand
GGCAGAGTGAAAAAGCGAAGCCGAGCTTTTGAACGTCGCCCGTGGAGAGTCATTAATCCATTCATTTCCGTACTGAGCATCCCAAATCTCACCATCATTATAATATGGTCTCGGTTGTATTGGTGGTTGAGCTGAACCTAACATGGTCAAAGGTGTGAAAGAATTTTCGATACGGCATTGCCATTGAGGATGTTCAATTTCAATTTGCTTATGAATCTTAAATACTTTATTTACTTCATCTGGGGTTAAAGGTTTTCTTACAAGTGTCACTAGGTCAATATCGCTCCTATCTGAATCAAAATCACCATAAGTAAGGGAACCAAAAAGACATACACCAACCAGATTATCACCGAGAGCATCCTTAATCCTATGTGATATATTCAAGAGTACTTTATCAATTTGTGGATAGAGAGTTATCTCTTTAGGACATTCTTGCTTCATAAAGGATTAGTATTATTTAGGCCAGGAGCTCATCATGAGGTCATCAGTATGCTTATGTGGTGTTTGCTGCCAGATTGCTTCAGTTACAAAGGGCATGAAAGGGTGAAGCAGCTTGAGACTGTTTAAAAGCACGTGCCGTAGGACCGACAAAACAGCCATATCCCCGTTTCTGATCCTGTCTTTTGACTCTTCGATATACTTGTCAGCAAAAACATGCCAGATAAATTCATACAAGCCCTCAGCTGCCATTGAGAAACGGTACTTGTCCAGTGACTGTGTTACCAGCTTTATAAGATCGTTCAATTGTCTAATTATCTCTTTGTCTGGTTTGGTCAAGTCTTTCAGATCTTCTGTGTACCAAGGTACATCTTTTCCTTCTGTGTTCATTTCAATAAAGCGTGCAATATTCCAAATTTTATTTGCAAAGTTGCGCATTGCCCTAACCTTGTCATCTGAAGCAACGATATCTGATCCCGGCGCGATTCCATAAACGAGTGAAAAACGCAGTGCATCAGCTCCGTATTTTTCGACCATCTCTATTGGATTAATAACATTACCTTTGCTTTTTGCCATTTTTTTACCATGTTTGTCCACCACCCTACTGTGCATATGCACTACTTCAAATGGAACTTTACCTGTCCTGTACAAGCAAAGCATCATCATCCGGGCTACCCAAAAGAATAGGATATCCCACATTGTGTCCAGAACCGAAGTTGGGTAGAAATATTCAAAATCGGGTTTATCTGGGTATCCAAGCGTGTTCATCGGCCACTGGCCTGAGAGAAACCAGGTATCAAAGGTATCGGTCTCCTGGATCAGATTCTTACCATGACAGGTATCGCACACTTTACTTTGTAGTTGGTAACTAGCATTTACGGGTGCAACCATGGACTGCATACCATTACGCATCTCTTCAATTGAGTGATTTTGAATCAATTGTTCGTATGTTCCTGTCACTTTTTGTTTGTCGCGGGTTAAAAAACTAATGTTAAGCCTTGGATTGCAGTCTCCGCAGTACCATACTGGAATACGCGGTCCCCAGACAATCTGGCGAGAGATATTCCAATCCTCTATTTTCTTTAACCAATCGAAGTACAATTTTTCAAAGCGTTTAAGAGGTTCTATTCTGGTTTTACCATCCTTTGCTGCTTTCATAGCTTCCTTTGCTAAAGGCTTGGTTTTGAGGTACCACTGGGGGATGAGCATGGGCTCAATAGTAGTTTTGCACCTGTAACAATTAGCAACGGAGTGAATTAAGGGTTCAGTTTTAATAAGTTTACCCTGGACTTGCAAATCCTCAATAGCGGTAGTTCTGGCAGCATTTATTCTTAAGCCAGAATATTTGTCCGGTACGTTGATGAGACGACCCGATACATCTACACAGCTTACGAATGGCAGCTTGTGGCGTTTGCCTATCTCATAGTCTTCCTGGGCGTGGGCTGGTGTGACTTTCAATGCTCCAGTTCCAAAATCGATCTTGATAGCCTCATCAGCAATGATCGGTATTTCTTTGTTGATCAGCGGTATGGTTGCGGTTTTGCCGATCAGGTGCTGGTAACGTTTGTCATCGGGATGGATAGCCACAGCCACATCGGCAAATATGGTTTCTGGTCTGGCTGTTGCGATCTTTATCGTGCCGTAATCAAGGTAGTAGAGCTGATCTTCTTTTTCGGTATGATTAATCTCAAGCTCTGAAAATGCAGTTCCGCATCTTGTACAGTAATTTACAAGTCGTAAGTCTCTGTATATCAATCCATCTTTATGTAGACTACGGAATGTTTCAAAGACTTTTTCAACTATTTCAGGTTCAAGACTGTAATGATAGCGTGTCCAGTCAAGTGAAAATCCAAGCCGCTTCATTTGTTGCTTGTTTACGTTTTTATTCTCCTCAACAAAATCAGCGATCATTCTATAGAGCGTATCCCTGTCAAAATCAAACCTGCTCTGGCCTTTTTTAGCCAGGTGTTTTTCAAACACAAATTGGGTTTCAATACCGGCATGGTCGCCTCCAGGAAGCCAGAGGGTAGGTTCACCTTTCATTCTGTGATACCTGATGAGAATATCCTGGACAGTAAAAAGAGCATGCCCCATGTGCATGGGGTCGTTTGCATTTGGAAGAGGGAGGATAATAGAGTAGGGTTTCTTAGATTTGTCAATTTTGGGGGTAAAGTTTCCCTTCTCCTCCCAATTTTTATACAGGTCTGATTCGTAGTTGATATGTTGAAATGTTTTATCGAGCATATATAAAACTAGATATTAACTTTTGTATTTTATCATTTATTACTCAAGAAATACGAATGTAAATGTGGTAGCTTTAATTATGGCTACCATAATTACACTACGAGTTGGACAACTGCAGTCAAATTGCTATCTGGTGAGTTTTGATAGGTTGACTCCAAAAGAGGTCCCTTCAATAATTATCGATCCGGGCGATGACGCAGACCTGATCATACAAACCCTACAAGAGAATAAACTCAAACCCATAGCCATAATCGCCACTCATGGTCATTTTGACCATGTCATGGCTGCATTTGAGCTGCAGGAGGCTTTTAATATCCCCTTTTATATCCACTTTAAAGACAGGTTTTTGCTCGAGAGATTATCTCAAACAGCCAGCCATTTTTTAGGAAGAAACGTTGTGGCTATACCACCAACTCAAATTGAGGCAATACATAATATCCAACTTAAATATACCAATTTCAAATTACGAATTATTGATACTCCCGGGCATACACCTGGAGGTATCTCAATTTATTTTCCAGATGAAAAAACGGTATTTGTTGGAGATTTGATGTTTGCAGGGGGAGGGTATGGGAGAACAGACTTCACATACTGTAGTCAAGAAGATTTAATAAAATCTATCAATAAGATATTTAAACTTCCTGGTCAGACTAAAATATTATCGGGACACGGGGAGCCTACAACTGTTCGAGCTGAAAAGCAGTTCTATTGAGCTAGTACTCCAATTTCAAAATTTTTAGCCATATCTCTAGCCTTTTGAGAGTGGGGAGTTTGAGAACCCATTGGTCTGGTTTCAAAAAGTTCTGTTGCATCCCTACCACAGCCTTCCAAAATAGCATCTCCTCCTCCATGTTTATCTATCATGGCTGTAACATCATAGACCTTACCAGAGAGTACTAGCCAACAATCTTCTTTACTGTTGTGTAGTGCTACTTCATCCATAGTGTAATTCTTCAGGTCTGACATTATTCCAGATGATGGTGTTACTGATGTAGAGGGAGTGGTAACTTCTATGTTTTGGGCAGTATCGGTAATCGTATTATTTTGTGGTTGGCCAGTACAGGCTGACAGAAATACTGAGCTTGTTAATAGAACGAATAGAGCTGTTATGTTCATAGGAAACTATTATAATATATGTGATAGTATGATTATAATAGAACATGTAAACTCGTCAATAGGAATTTTTACTGTGCAGTACCACGGAGATACACAGCCTGCCATGGACGATAGGTTGAGTAGAAAGTTTTCTCGTGGATCACCTCACCATTCCTGGTGACTTTCCAGTCAAAGGCAGTTTTGGCACCCCAAGCAGACCAGTCAACTTGCTTAACTACGCCAACCGGTAATGTCGGGTCATCCTGATATAGGTCAGGCGGTGGAGGTGCCTGGTCCCACATGCGGGATTTTGACCGCTCAACAACGCGTCCGTCAGAGGTACCATAGAAATCGTAGCGTAGATACATTTCTTTTGGATCAACTGTAACCTGGATAAGGATATGTCCGGGAGTGTCATTAATAAACGTAAAGTCAGCTGTCGGGGAAAAAATTGACGCATCAACTCCAATATCATAGTTTGCCTCATAGTAAGATACTCGGTAGGCGTGGGGAAATCGGGTTTTTATATCCAAGCCAGCGTCAAGAGCGGCCCGAAATAAGGTTGTTGAAGTTTGGCACACTCCACCACCATCTCCAAGCACTGTACGTCCATTTTGAATAATATATGCAGGTTTGTAGCCTTGAGCAGCATTGATTTCACCAAGAATTTTAAGCATAGAAAATTCTTCGCCCGGGGGTATGAGGATACCATGCAGTTTAGAGCTGGCTAGAGTCAGGTTATGGATTCTGGAAGCAATTGAATGATAAAACCATGACTCTCCTGTACCGATAAGCTCTCTGATGCCCAAATCATTAACCTTATCAGTTGTTATTTTTGGTTGAGTTTCGATAACTGGTACTGAAAATGAATACACTTTATCTTTGCTATTGGCTAAAAATTGGATGCCATTTTTAATGCTGTCGATTGCTTTTGTTTTATCAAGTTTCACACCTGGTTTTGCAGGTTTAAACTCTGTTACCCGTTCGCCATCAAAGTTAAAAAGTGCATTTTGAGGATCACGCTCTATTGTATTTGCTAAAAGTCCTGACCATGAAGCAATTTTTTCATTATCATATTCATCGTATACTGAGAGAAAATTTATGAGTGACTCGTCGTTTAAGTCCCAATTATTTTCTTCAAAGTTGAGTGTTAATGTTTTATTGATAAGATTGTTAGCAAGCACACGTGTTTGTTCAATCTTTTCATTGGATACTGGTTTTAAGGTGTCTTCGATGGGGATTTCAATGTCAGTATTTTTTCTAGAGGCTACTAAGCCAATGATCTCCTCTTTTAACTTAGTTTCGTTTAATACCTTACCAGATCTTCCGGCAGAAACTGTTGCAGATCGTATGTTCATGGTTTCATCGATTGTTATTGTATGGGGTATTGTCGGTTGGTTTACTAAAGCGGATATCGAGGCTATTGCCTGTGTTAACAGCGTATCATCATAATTGACTTCAAACGGAATTGAGCTTGGTGATGTAAGTAAATGTAAACGGGAACGCAAGTTTCCCAAGGGATTGTCTAGACGTCCGACATGAAATGCATTCTGTACAGATTTTTCTTGGTCAATATACATACCGACTGAATTAGTATGCAATGTAAAGATCTGACTCTGATTCGTAAGTTGTATTGTTTCAGGAAGCAAAACACTCATATCTCTAAGCTTATGTAAAGCTTGCTGTTTGGACATTGAACCCAAATAAATATCGGTAAGGTAAATATTTGGAAAGATCTTAGATATGTATATAAAGTTGAAAAACAGATATATTTCAATAGGGACGCACACCAATAAGAGTAGGATGATCAAAAGTTTTTTTTGATGGTATGCCTGTGTATGTTTTTGTTTGGTTTTACTCATGTGGTACTATTTCTAAATAACAAGTATAATAATTATAATCAAAAATACGTATATACATCTATGGCAGATAATATCCTCTCTTCACAAGGACAAGATAATAGTGCTGCAATGAGTAATCAAGCACAAAATTCAGATAGTGTCTTATCTACCCCTAGGACTGATTCATCAGTTGAGCCATCTATGCAAAATAGTGCGCCTCCTCCTAGTTTTGTGGGCAGTACGCCAAATGTATCAGTACCTCCTCAGCCCGATCGTGATCAGCCAGTTTCTAGTCAACCCTTTACACCACCTCCTGTATTTACTCAGTCTTCAGAAAGTACGACAAACGAAGAACCAATGATAGCAAGCTTTAAACCTAAGCACAAATCCCCAATACTGGCAGTTGTTGCATTAATGCTGCTTGTTCTCATAGGCGGGGGAGCAGCTTTTTTCTTATTGCGTAATAATGGTAATCCATCAACCGCTGATGGTCGAACAAATCAAGGCGGCTCCGGTGGGGTACTTCCAAAGCAGCAAATTAACCTGACCTATTGGGGATTATGGGAGCCAAATGCTGTAATGCGGGGGATAATATCAGAATATCAGACTCAAAACCCTAACACCACCATCACATATGTAGAACAAACAAAAACTGATTACCGTGCTAGACTGCAAACTGCGATTAATAATGGTACTGGGCCTGATATTTTCCGTTTTCATAATACATGGCTACCTATGCTTCAAAGCAGTATGCAACCTGATAGTAAAAAACGGGTAAATATGGACGACTTTTTAGCAAAAACAAAAGAAGATGGTGTAAAGGGGGGTGAAACATTTGGAGTGCCTCTAGGTTTTGATAGCCTTGTACTTTTTTATAATACCCAAAAATTTCAGAGCGCAGGACTATCTCAACCACCGTCTACATGGAATGATCTGATGAATGATTCCGAAAAGTTGGTTGTCAGAGATCCTAAATCAGGAATTCAGGTTGGCGGTGTTGCTATGGGAACAACAAACAATGTTGATCATTGGAGTGATATTATTGGTTTATTGCTCATGCAGAACGAATCAGATCCCTCCATAGAAATACCCAGCGAAGTGCTTGCATTTTATACTCAGTTTAGTGGCGTAAAAAATGTGTGGAACTCTACATTACCTAGTTCGACCTATGCGTTTGCTACTGAAAAAGTCGCGATGATGTTTGGTCCATCCTGGAGAGCTCATGAGATTAGGTCGATTAATCCTAATTTAGAATTTAAAACAGCCCCAGCACCTCAACTTTCTGGGGAGAATCCTGTCGCCTGGGCTAGTTACTGGTTAGAGGGTGTATCACGCCAATCAAAGAATGCTGATGAAGCATGGAAGTTTTTAGCTTTTCTTTCAGAAAGCGAAAATCTTCAAAAATTATACACGACAGCTGCACAAGCAAGTCCCGAAAGACGCTTTGGTGAACCGTATCCAAGAACGAGTTTAATTACATCATTAGAAACTGATCCAATAGTTGGAAGCGTAGTAACGCAGGGTAAATATGCCAAGAGTTGGTACCTATGCTCACGGACTTTTGACGATGGCTTAAATGACGGAATAATAAAATATTTTGAAGATGCAGTAAATGCCATTAATAAAGGCACAGATGTTGTTCAAGTAATTCCGACTTTGCAAAGTGGAGTACAGCAGAAGCTTGGTATGTACGGTTTAATAGATCAATCGCCTTATCAGCAAGTAATAGAACCTAAGGAGTCTTCTAAGGTACTATTTGATTAAGTTTCAGCATGTATACTAAATCAATCACTGAATCAGTATGTGAAGCTTTAGTATACGCTTCGCTATTCAACTTTCCCCTGACAGAAGAAGAACTTCATTTACGACTACATACTTCAAAAGAAATTACAGACGCTCAACTAAAAACTATAATACAAAATTTAATTGATAAAAAAGTCATTGTAACTCGTAAAGGATATTATGGACTAGTTGGATCTTACATGGATTGGGATAGACGGGTTAACCAACTTAAGATGGCAGATACTAAGGGTCAACTTATTAATAAGATCATTATGTCTGTATCAAAAATTCCATGGATTGAATGTATTTTAGTAACGGGATCTATAGCTGCTAGAAACATAAAACCTAAGGATGATATTGATTTGCTTATTATTACAGCTCCAAACCGACTGTGGATAGTAAGGCTACTGTTAATAGTAATTCTAGAATTAAAAGGAATCAGGAGAAGACCTGAGCAACAAGTTCATCAAAATAAAGTCTGTTTAAACATGTTTTTGGAATCGCAGCACTGCACCATTCCTGTAAGCAAACAAAACTTATATACAGCATACGAGCTTATGCAAGCAGTATGTGTTTGGGATAAAAATAATACGCATAATACATTGCTACATTCAAATGTCTGGGCAAAAAAGTATTTAGCAAACTGGTATGTACATAAAACAAAGAATACTGATAAGCAACATATCTTAGAAAACGATAATACTAGTAAAACTATATTCACTCCTATAGTAAATATATGCAATCTAGTCTTATACAAAATTCAAAGTGTATATATGAAAAAACGGAAAACAAGCGAACAGATTACATTACAGCAAGCCTTCTTTCATCCCAAACGAATGCACAGAGAAATACTAGCCTCTTTTGAGCTTTCAAAAAAATCAATTTGTTGATATAATAGCACTATTACTCTTTTTCCCATACTGCTCATGAACATATGACTATTCAACCTAAGCGGGTCGCTATTCTGATTGCTCCTTCAGATTTTCGTGATGAGGAATATTTTCAACCCAAAGTTATGCTAGATGCCGTAGGCATACAGGTATCTACAATAGCTAAAGGTAACCCAGATGAAGTGACTGGAATAAAGGGAGGTAAGGCTCATGTAGATGCTAAGTTTGAAGATTTGAAAGCTGAAGCGTATGACGGTATTCTGATTGTTGGAGGGAAAGGTGCTCTAGCATATGTTAATGATAACCAAGTACACGAAATAATCCGGGAGTTTGCCATGATAGGAAAACCCATTGCAGCTATTTGCATTGCTCCAGTAATATTAGCAAAATCTGGTATTCTTAAAGGTAAAAAGGCTACTGTATATAAAGATGGGATAGAAGACCTTAAGAAAGAAGGTGCAATATATATGGATGATACGATCATCGCTGATGGTAATATTATTACGGCTTGTGATTTCTCAGTTGCCCGGCAATTTGGGTCGCAGGTAGCACTGAAAGTTAAGCAGCACTAGCACTAATACACTCCGCATTTTATTTTCGTAATTCATTATAATAGCCAATTATTTAGAATTAATTGATAGGTACATGGAAGAGAAGATTCTTGATTATTACGAATTACATACTTTTAAGGCTAATTTACTGTATGGTAAAAAGATTGTTTTAGTTACTGGCGTATTTGACTTGCTTCATTGCGGTCATACACAATTTTTACAAAAATCTAAACAATATGGAGATATATTACTAGTAGGTCTCGAGAGTGATGAGCGTGTTAGAAAGCTTAAGGGCGATGATAGACCTGTGGAACCAGTTGAAGCACGATTGAAAGATATTGGTAAATTGGAATATGTTGATTTTGCGTTTGCTTTACCTCCCAATTTTGATAGGATAGAGCGCGAACATTTTATGGCTCTGTTACGACCTGATGTGCTGGCAGTTTCATCCCACAGTCTACATCAAGATAATAAACGTGCACTTATTGAGAAATACGGAGGACGTTTAGAAATAGTCATGGAACAGGATAAACACTATTCTACAACAAAAACCATATTGAAGAAGCAGTCAAAGAATAAGAGTGCTAAATAGTTCTTGACATGCATTGTAGAGTTTGTAAAATAGCAGTCGTAGTAAAAGAGTGATAAGTTATAAATCTTAAACGCAACAATCTAAAGCACAATAATGAGAAAGTGATGTATGTTTTGTGCTTGTGCGTTTGAATATTATTTACATGAAAGGAGGTTTGCATATGGCTACACCAAAACTGCAACCTACTCAAGGATATATTCTTCTAGAACCACTGGAAGCAACTAAAAAAACAGCCTCCGGTATTTACCTACCTGATTCCCATGATGAGAAGTCACAGCAAGGTAAAGTTATTGCTATTGGGGCAGATACAGATAAACGCAAAGCCCCTGCCAAGGTTGGAGATACTGTCATATATAAGAAATGGGGTGGTGATGAAGTCAAACTTTCTATCACAGAAAAGGAAATGGTATTTGTTAAATTTGAAGATGTTTTAGCAATAGTTAAATAGTAATTAGTTAATAGGGTATAGGGTATAAGGTATAGCATAATTATTTTTACATTATCACTATCACCTAATCCCACTATCACCTAATCGTATGGCTGCAAAACAAATTTTATACGGGTCAGATGCCCGAACAAAGCTTGCCAAAGGTATTTCCCAAATGGCAGATGCTGTAACTACTACTCTTGGACCCAAAGGAAGAAATGTAGCAATTGATAAAAAATGGGGTGCACCTGCAGTACTGCATGATGGTGTATCTGTTGCGAAAGAAATTGAACTCAAAGATCCTTTTGAGAATATGGGTGCCCAGATGATCAAAGAAGCAGCTTCTAAGACAAATGATGTTTCAGGCGATGGCACGACTACTGCAACCTTATTAGCCTCAGCTATGATCTCAGAGGGAATGAAGGCAGTTGCAGCAGGTGTTGATCCCATGAGCATGCAGACAGAAATCTTAGCTGCTATTGAAAAGGTTGTTGAACAAGTTAAGAAAAATGCTAAGCCAATCAAAACATCTGAAGAAATTTCTCAAGTGGCTACTATATCAGCTGGAAATGCTGGAATAGGGGCTAAGATTGCTGAAGCAATGGCTAAAGTTGGAAACGATGGAGTGATTACTGTTGAGGAAGGCAAGTCTTTGGATATTGAACTATCTTACACCTCGGGTATGGAGTTTGACAAAGGATATGCTTCTCCATATTTTGTGACCAATGCCGACAAGATGGAAGCAGAGATAGAAAATCCCTTCATTTTGATAACCGATAAAAAGATATCGGCTATTGCCGACCTCTTGCCTTTTCTTGAGAATGTGGTCAAGATAAGTAAGAACATCGTAATCATCGCTGATGATTTTGATGGAGAGGCCTTGGCTACATTAGTTGTAAACAAGCTTCGTGGGGGCTTAAATGTTCTGGCTGTCAAGGCTCCTGGTTTTGGAGACAGGCGCAAGGCTATGCTTGAAGATATTGCTATCTTAACTGGCGGTTCAGTTATCTCAGAGGATACAGGACGCAAACTTGACTCAGTAACAGTTGAAGATTGTGGTCGAGCTGACAAAGTCTGGTCTGATAAAGAAAATACCCGCATCATTGGCGGTAAAGGTGATAAAAAGTCAGTTGATGGTCGTATTGCATCCATTAAACGGGAAATTTCAGCTTCTGACTCTGAGTTTGATAAAGAAAAATTACAGGAGAGATTAGCAAAACTGGCTGGTGGAGTTGCAGTAATCAACGTTGGTGCAGCTACTGAAATTGAGTTAAATGAGCGCAAAGAGAGAGTCAAGGACGCTGTTGAGGCAACCAAAGCAGCTGTTGAAGAAGGTATCGTAGCCGGTGGTGGAGTAACTTTGCTGCGCGCCCGCTCAGTCTTATTGGGCAAAGGTAAAAGCGGTGCCAAAGCCATGGAGTCAGTTACCTGGAGAGATTTTGAAACTGCAGGTGCTGGTGTGGTTTACAATGCGCTCAATATGCCTGTAACCAAGCTGGTTACCAATGCCAAAGCAAATGCTCAGTGGGTAGTTGGAGAGATCGAAAAAAGCGAGAACCATAACTGGGGATTCAACGTTGCTTCTATGGAGTTTGGCGATATGGTAAAGATGGGAGTCCTCGATCCTGCTAAAGTAGTCAGAACTGCTCTGCAAAATGCCGGATCTATTGCAGGCATAGTCCTAACGACTGAAGTTTTGGTGACTGAGGAGCCTGAGAAAGAGAAACCAGCTATGCCAGGTGGTATGCCCGGAGGTATGGGCATGGACATGTAGCTGGCTGCATAGGAACCTAAGCTCTTTATTGCTGATAAAAAAGCCCTCCACATGGAGGGCTTTTTGATGGCAATTTTTATATATACATAATTATTCACTTGTGATAGTGCCGCTTGTCGATGCTGTGTACCAGTTAGGGTCGGTAAAACCGGTAGCTATCTGCTTAAACTCAACGTTGGCTGAGATCGAGGATATTTTGTTAATAGAGATAGCATGTTCTCTGGATATCTTAGTTTGGGCAGCAGCAATTACTTTGATATCTGTACTATACAACTTAGGTACATATGCAAAGGGATTCACTGATCTGCTATTCTGATAAATCTCAAGATGCAGGTGGGGACCAGTACTCCAACCTGTGGAACCCACAAACCCAAGAATATCTTTCTTAGAAAGTTTTTGATTGAGTTCTACATTAACTGATTGTAGGTGGGCGTAACGGGATACGATTCCGTTTCCATGGTCCAAAACAATCTGCAATCCATACCCAAAAGGAGTATATGATATTTCCTTAACCACTCCGTTTGTTATCGGAAATACAGAAGCACCGTTGTTTCCGGCAATATCAATGCCGTGGTGAAGCCAACCATAGTGTTGAGATATATATCCGGGTACTGGCATCTGAAACGTCTCTTCAGTGTTAATCCTCATTTCGGGAGATTCAATAACAAGTTCCTGAGCATGAGGGTAAACATCTGCCTGTATTTGGGTAAACGGGATCAGAGAGCTTAAAAGCAGTATGCTTGCCAAATTAAACCCAATAATATGTCTTGTTTTATTCTTTTCCAGAATAAACCGTGATACATCTGAGATTCTGTCGGCCATTTTACCAAGAGGAATAACTGGTATAACAAGTTGCCAAATTAAGTAAGGCAAACTGAAAAGGGTTGCTACCGCTTGGAAAATATTAGTATTGGTTACATTATTTCTAAGTTTTGCTATTGACCTTAGAGGTAGGTAAAAATTTCTGCTAAGAATTCGTTTCATATATCAGCCAATGGCTGAACTGAGGGGACAAGCTGAAGTATCGTATATGGGTATACATATAACAGTTAACTATTCTATGTGTACCGCCGGTTTTAACGACTTTGTTTACAACCTGTCCTTGAAAACAAAAATCCACACTATGTGGATTGAATGTGTAGACTATACCATAAAAAGGGTAATTAGTCAATATTACTATAGGATTAAAGACTTTTATTATATTGAGGCCTGATCGAGAATTGAACTCGAGTAAACGGTTTTGCAGACCGCTGCGTAACCACTCCGCCATCAGGCCTTATTTTTTTATACATCATTTACATTTTAAAGATAGCATTTTCGATTTTGTTCCTTCCCTTTCACGTAATAAATATCACTTTGCTCAAAATATCGATATGTAGATTGCCTTATTTGGTTTTGAACAAACCTATTTGAATAACTCTTCATAGCCTAATCAACCGAAATATTATACCATGCTGATTGTTATTTTAGAGTCGTTTTGCTACTCTTGAGATATGACTAAAAATGGTTTAAATACATTTGGGATCGTTATGGTAAGTATGCTATTTTCTGCTTGTACATTACCGTTTGTACCAGAAAAAAAAGCAGGCATATCCATTACAGCCTCACCTAGTGCTGGAATATTTATTGATGGTAATCATATAGGTTCCACACCATACTATAATGAAAAAATGAAACCCGGGGAGCATGTGCTTAAAATAGTTCCCGAGAGTGGTATTGGTTTACCGTGGGAATCTAAAATAACGCTATTGCCTGGCATTATGACAGTAATTTCAAGACAATTAGGTCAAACTGAGGATCAAAGCAGCGGCTATTTTTTAACTCTCGAGCCAGGAGGCGCTTCAGATAACGCTTCCGTTGAAGTGGTTACAGTTCCCGATAAGGCTGTGGTGACGGTTGATGGAGAATCAAAAGGGTTCTCGCCAATATCTATAGATAATATGACGGCAGGAGAGCATGTTGTCCTTATTACTGCACCAGGATATATAGAGCGTAGTATTAATGCAAATTTACGTACTGGGCACATCCTTAAAGCAAGTATTCAGCTAGCCCGTTCCGAGTTAGCAATAAATTCTGAATCAAACTCAGAGGAAGTTGAGGTATCAGAAGACGAAGTGTTAGATGCAGATTCTGATGCATCACCATCACCGATAGCTAGGTCAAAACCAACCATCACACCAAAAGTCAGCGCTACATCCAAGCCAACTAGTAAACCAAAACCTCAAAATAACCCAGAACCTCCCTATATTACAGTTTTAGATTCTGATGAGGGGTATCTTAATGTGCGTGAAGAACCGGTACGTGCAGCGGATAACGTCTTGGCACGCATAAAACCAGGAGAAAGTTATCCTTATTTGGATAAAAATGCTGCAGGTTGGATTAAGATAGAACTATCTCCGGGAGAAGAAGGTTGGGTATCCAGTAAATATGTCAAGGTAACTGAAAAATAAAAATAATAGCTTAAGATACGCCATATATTATAGCGATAAGAATGAGACCCCATATACATATTGCTGTCAAAAGCGGTTTATCAGTCAAAACAACCTCTTCAGGAGATTCGCCTTTATCTTGGTCATAGATAAGCTGGAGGTATCGCAAAACACCGTAGATAACAAACGGCACTGTAAGCATAAGAAGCTTTTGGTTTACAAATGTTTTTGGTAGTTCTGCCATAAATGATAAGAATTTCCCATGTGTAATGAAGACTGGCTGTTGAAATGTAAATAACGCGTACGTAATCCACGTTGCAGTTGCAAACATCGCTGTATAGATATTAAGCATATTTTCTGGATAATGGCTCAAAACTTGGCGTTGAGCCCCAGGAGTATGGCTTGAAAGCAAGGTCTTTTCACTTCTGCGTTTGCCAATAGCTAGAAACATAGAAAAAGAAATGATGCATAAAAGTAGCCATGCATTGATGTGTCCGTTTACCGCTACTGCTCCCGCATATACTCGAACAATAAAACCGCTTGCTATAGTCATTACATCGAGAATAGATACATGTTTAAGTTTTAGTGTGTAAGCAAAGTGTAATAAAATGTAGAGCAGATTTAAAAAAAAGAAGAAAAATGAAATATTTATTGCCAATCCCAACGCGATAAGTATTACAAAGATCGCACTAAATAACGCGATAGGAATCGGAAGCTTTCCACTGGCTATTGGCCGGTTCTTTTTTAGTGGATGCAGACGATCCATGGGGGCATCGATAATATCATTAAAGAGGTAAACTGCTGATGTGGTAAGGGAAAATATGAGTGTTGCCCAAACAGTCTGCCAAAATTTATCGGGTATAAATAACCACCCTGAAAATATAATGCCCGTAAAAAGACTAAGATTTTTTAACCATTGTCTTGGTCGGGCTGATTTGATGATTGCCAAAAGTATTTTATCCATAATCCGAATAATGCAAAAACTATTACCAACAGGATGATTGTATAGAATTTTTGTTGACTGTTCAATTGAAGTGCCACCATACCTAATAGTGCAGTTACAATCCAGTAAAATATTGCTATACGTCGCTTGCTCCAACCAAGCTTAAGAAGGGTATGGTGTAAGTGGTTTGTATCGCCCCATACAGGTGATTTCCCTGACATGATGCGTTTAATCATGACAAACAGAGCATCTATGAGAGGAATTCCCAAAACAATGAGCAGAGTACCAACTTTTGTTGTGGTTAGTATTGCAAGAATTGCAAGAAAAAAACCAGCTAACGATCCTCCTCCATATCCCGGCATAATTTTTTGAGGGTAAAAATTCCATGGTAAAAAGCCCAAAAATGCTCCAGCTACAATAAGAGCTAAAATCGTACTATTCCACTGAGTTATGTCTGCAGAAAATCGTTGCGATAAAAGAGCTATGACTATAGCAGCTATACCGGCAGTACCAGGCAATTGGCCATCGAGACCTTTTGACCAATTAACAAAATTTGTTATTGCCACAATCCACACCAAAGCAAATAGATCAGCCAGAATCCAAATAGTATGACTCTTACCAAACAGATCAAACACAAGTTGCGGATTATTAAGAAGTAATAATTTTCCACTGACGAAAGGATTGGTCAGGAACGGTATACCGATACCGACTCCGATTACAAATGCTGCTGCTAAAAACCCTATTCCTAGTCTGGTATATGGGTTTAAATCAAACCTGTCATCTAAGAAACCAACCACAGTAAGCAAAAAAGCTCCTAAAAAAATCCCAATAGCATGTTTATCAAAAGGAAGGAACAACAATGCAGAAATAAAAATGGATAGAAAAATGACTATGCCTCCTCCCCTTGGAACCGGTTTTTTATGTATATGCTTGGGATGTGATTTTGTTTTAGGGTCATCAAGCCATCTATTTCGTGTATACCACCATATAATAAGGGGAGTTATGGTTAAACTTAAAATTAAACTAGATAGTAAAGCAATTATAGGTACTAAATCCATTATTAGGTTAGCAGTATCATTAAACGTACTATAGTGATAAAACCAATTGAGGCACACATGACATATGCAGACAACAGTAAAACTGCCATTAAGGTGTCACGTTTCAATAAAAAACTAGCAAATCTAGTGTTGATAAGAAATAACAGTGTTAAAGATGCGGGCATAACGATAAACGTGTTTTTTGATATGAGTTGGTTTTGACCCCAAGGCCGGCTAAAAAATAGTGGTACTTGTGGAGGCATGAACTGGTAAAATATACCATATAGAATCCAGGAGAAACCAACAATTATCAAACTAATTTTAAGAAGAATTACTGTCTTTGGATGTTTAAAAAGAGTATTAAATTCGGTTGTAGCTGATTGCAATGACTGGTTTAATGTAAACGTTTGTGACTTAGCCATATGATCAATTATAGCAAATTAAAAAGCCCGCTTTACACAATTTTTGGATTGTTCTTTATTGTCTGCTTTATTTTTATTTCTGTATACTATTCATTTGAAAAACCTATCTGGAGAGATGAGGCGTTCTCTTATTTGCTGTCACAACAACCATTGGTGAGCATTATAAAAAGCACTGCACTGGATTATAATCCCCCCCTATTTTATATAGTACTCCACTACTTTCAAAAACTCATTGGACCGTCAGCAGTATGTCAACGGATGCTGCCATTACTATTTTCTATTCTTACCATAGTAGTAGTATACCTTAGTTCATCAATACTATATTCAAAAAATAAACCTAAACTACTTCAAATTCTAACGCTAACATTTCTAGTCACAAACGGTTCTCTACTTTACTATTCATACGAACTGCGACCCTATTCAATGATGATGTTGTTAGGGTATCTTGTGTTTTTCCTTAGTATACAGTTTAAACGAAACAGTACAAAAAAATACGCCATAAGCCTTGTATTGTGTTCAGTCGCTTTACTTTATACCCAAACTTTAGGAGTAGTATGGCTCGGATTAGTTGCTTTTGGAGTTTCATTCGTACTAGTGATAGAAAAAAAATGGCTAATTCTTGGAAAATATATTACTGTCATGGTAATAAGCCTAACTGGGTATATTCCATGGATATATGTTGTACTATCACAGGTTCAGAATTTCTCCAGCTCGTTTTGGCTGGAGTTTATTCCAGAAGAAAAACTGCAAAACCTTTCTGCACTTTTTGCCTATAACGAAGGTCCGCTTCATTTACCAATAGAATTATATGAGCGCATCTATCTTGCACTATACAGACTAGCTATTGTTGTGTTTGTAATCAGTTTCTTGAAAAATAATATAAGTAGGTTATTGGCAATTTTAATTGCTACATTTCTATCTGTGCTCTGGTATGTTTCATACCGTACACCCCTGTTTTATGGTAGGTACTTTGTGTTCTTGTCACCCCTTGTTTCAAGTCTGTGTGCGTATGCAGTTTATAGCTTAGTAACATATATGCACAAAAATTCTGTTTATAAAGCAGGCGCATTAACAGTATTAGGTTGGATCTTGGGGGTATACGGGTTTGCTACTCTGAATCTATGGAAAGACTATAAGCTAGGAGTTGCTAGAGTAGATTATCACAAGATAAAAAACGAACGTGTAGACACTGTTTATGTTACTAGTGATTTGGATATTATGCCCTGCATGGTGTATCAATCAAGCTGCTATTATGTTGGTAGTAAGGATAGCATAAAAAGTTACACAGGCGTATTACAACTTCAAAAACAGCCAATCTTAGAATTGTGGGAACAGGTACAGGGTAATAGAATCGGACTTGTACACCGGCAAGATCGAAGTGAGGAAGCTATAAGTTCTTTACATAGTTCCGGCTACCAGGTAGTAAGCAATGAGTGGATAGGGGAAGATGCATATTTTGCAGTTATAGAGAGGTAGAATTGGATTTTGTAATAATTGAAGATATACTGTTTATATGATTACCACAGATACATTACCTACAAATAATCAAGTTGAGGCATCTTCAGATTCCCATGGAGATAGTAAGGGGAATAAAGTCGGTGCATTTCAAACACCACGGTTCAGTATTATGCAATATAAAAAGCCTATTCTGTTCTTATTTTTATCTACAGTATTGATCATTATCAGTAGTTTATTCATCTTTATTAAACAGAAACAAAATTCAGGTATCAAATTACAGGCTACACCTACTTCACAAACCCATTCAAGCTCTCAAGTAATTTCAGATAAAATTCCGTCCACATATACCTGGAAATCTTTTAAAGACGAAACACTTGGATTCGAGTTTAGATATCCTGAAAAGCTTGATTTATTGAGAGAAGGCAACAAAGTTATTCTAAAACACACAATTTCTTATAAAAACCATGGCAAGTGTGAAATGATAGGTGATGAAACGGAATATGATAGATTGGATGATTTTAGTGTCACTATAGAAATATTTGATGAATATCAATATTCTCCGTACTCATATATTGATGGAATATATGAAGCTGGAATTCTTAAAGGGGAATGGAGATATATTGGTGCTGAAGGGTGCGGAATTGAGGAGTATATATTTGCATTACCTGATGGTAGATGTTTGAAAGTAACAAAGGATATGGTTCAAGCAATGTCTTCAGTTATCGCTGAAGAGAAACGGCAAGAGGTTTTAAGTGTGCCTGGAGCAATATCAGAGGAAGAATCTAATGAGATATTTAGACAGATACTTAGTAGATTTACATTATTGCTGAAAAATGAAATAACTGACACCTCATCATTTTATAAAGACAATCGTTTATATGTACAAAAAGAAATCAATGAATGTAACGTTAAGTTTATTGATAATTGTACCGATGGGAAGATGGTTAGTGTTTTTATAACTTTACCAATTGATACTAAAGTTTCGTTTAAAAACGGAAAATATGTGATAAAGCTAGATCAGGGAACATTCCTGGTTGATTATAATAGCGTACCATTCCCGGGTGGTTGGATGGGATCTTTACAGAAAACAGAAAAATCCATTGTAGAAATTTCAGCACGTAACGGTCTAAAATTTACAGCTGAAAAAAATGCTGAGGGATACAGTTTTATTAGTGGACAAGGATTTACTATCGAAAAAGATATTCCACAAAGTTACTTAACTCAAGAAGATATTAATGAATGGGCAAGAATTCTTAATTCTCTTTCTATTGGCGAGCCAATTTTAGACTAGTTTTGAGCAATGTAAATTAGAATTGATTGTTCAAAGAATTTATTCTCCTCAACTAATTTATCGGTAGTTGGCAAGGTAATAAAGTTGAAGGTATTACACTTTCTCCGTAACTTTATACTCGATATACTTTCCTAGCATCAATCTGGTATGAGCATCAAGTCCTGGTAGGGCTGAGAAAAATAAGCCTACAAGGGGTAAAAGTAAAAATTCAAAAGGCATGAGAATTTTTCTTCGCGTCGATACGGTTTCTTTATCTGGTCTAGATTGCCAGTCAATAATAATCGCTACAATTAAAGATAGGAGAGTAATAGTCAGGATAGCTGATGAGGTTTGTGGTAATGATTTGCCCAGTACGGTACGGGCAAAGACGGGATTTAGTAGGGGTGGAAGAGTTGCGCCGATAGTGGTTGCAAACCAGTTTACAGGCCACAAGAAATGGTCTTCAAGAACCTTGAGTACGCGCATGGTTTTATCCCAGAATGGAATGTTTTTTGCTTTGAGCCACTCTTGGATGATCCAGGGATCATCTGAGGTACCCCAAGCCCAACGCTTGACCTGCTCGTACTGGTTGATCATGGTCTTACCAAATGTAGGTGATTGGGCGGCATCTGCATAGACAGGCAAAAAGATGGGTTCCACTGAGACTTTCCCATCAGTTTTAAAATAAGCCTTGAAAAAGATTCGGTAGTCTTCGGGTATCACATCTGTATCCCAGTAGCCGATCTCATGGATCAGTTTAAACGAAGTCGAATAGGTTGAGAAATTGATCAGTCTGTCACGGCGGTTTAGCATAGCAATCTGGGTGATGCTGGCGATAGTGGAAAAAACTCTCACCGGAGCGGGGATTTTCCAGATATTATTGTAGTAGAGAATAGCAGGTTGCCAGATACGTTCGTAGCGTTTTGGGTCATCCAAAAACTTAAAAGTCAAAGCGGCAAAATGTTGGTGATGAAAACGGGCATCAACATCCTCAGATGTAATGGTACACATATCCATATCCAGCTTTTTTTTGTCCATAATCTCCCGCTTGGCAGTCTTTGCTGCCCAGGCCATATTGGATGACTTGCCTACCACTTCACCCGTAATAACCGGATGGTACGAAGCAACAAAGCTACCAAACAAATCCCCATACTTTTTAGTTAGAACCTCTACCTTTTCGTAGGCACTCGGGCCTTCTCGCTGTTCACAGCCTAAAACTATGTGAAGGTTTTCAAGCGGGAATGTCTGAGCTGCCAAAGCATCCAAAGTTCGCTCAAGTATATGCAATGGCTCTTTATAATTTGGTATAAGGATTATGTGTTGGACCTTTTTCCAATCACCAAACCCAGCCACATCACCGAGCCAATCGTAGTTTGAATTAGCCTTAATCTTAAAAAAAGACACCACAGCTAGTATTCCCAGACTCATCGAGCGATAGAGCCAATACACATCAAAGGCGATAATATAGTAGGCAACAACCGTAGGAATAATAAAAGAACCCCAGATGGGGAATAGAATCAATGACCAGGAAAAAAATCCAGGCAATATTTCGAGGTAACGCTGAAGTTTGGTCGGTTTTGATGGCATATCAATATTTTAGTTACTAGTTTTAATTATGTCATGTAGAACTCTCATTCACTGAAAGATGAGAAGTTCAGTGTCTTATGAGATTACCAAGAGAAGATCCTTAATCAGGCATACTACGTTGCCTTTTCATGATGATACTATTGGATTAAAAACAGCCTTCTTGCATTTTTGGTAGTAATTTGACTTATCTGATCAAAACTCATCTCTTTAATCTCTGCCAGTTTGCGGGCAGTATACACCATAAAGGCAGGTTCGTTGGTGAGGCTTTGCTCTTTTGCTTCCTTTGGTACCAGATATGGTGAGTCAGTCTCAAGTACAATACGTTCAAGTGGTATGGTTTTGACCGTTTCAGCTAACCCTAAATCAGTGGTTATCAATCCACCGATCCCAAAATAGAAATTCGTTTGCTCTAAAACTTGTTTGGCAAATGATTTTCGTTGACAGAAACAATGGAAGACTCCGGATAGCTTAGGTTGAGCAGCAACCATATCTAGAAGCTCCTGATTGGCTTTACGATTGTGGATAATTAGAGGTAGTTTGTATTTCAAAGCCCATTCGATGTGTTTTTGAAACAATGCAATTTGGATTTGTTTTTTCTCTTCATCTTTGGCATATACAAAATCCAAACCACATTCACCAATCGCCACTAATTTGTTTGTTTTTTGAACTATTACTTTTTCTATCTCTAAAATTTGGTAATCAATATCTTGGGTTTCCGTAGGATAAATACCGGCTGCGTAATAAACACCAGCAAGTTTAGTTAATTCTTCTAGTTTAGATAAAGTATGATAATTAACAGAGGGATTAATAAAATTATTAATGCCAGTTTTAAAGGCATTTTCATATTTTTCAATTGGTTTTTCTAGTAGATCGAGGTGGCAATGAGTATCAAATAAATTCAAAATGTCAAAGTCAAAAGTCAAAACTAAACTGATTTCAGTTATGGCTATTGATCTGTTTTAATTCTTGGGAAAAGGGGCTGTTCAACACTGATCTTATTCCCGAACGGAAGCGGTTTCCATGAATCTTCAAATATAGGGTGTTCTACCACAAGCGAATCCAACTGTAGTCTCTTGGCAATTTCAGCTGCCGTTCCCGGTAAGAACGGGTAGATCATCCATGCGATCTGGTGTATGTGTTCTAAGGCCTCATAGATCACCTCATCTATCTTTTTTTGGTCGTTTTGTTTTGCCAGTTCCCAGGGTTTCTGGTCATTAATAAATTTATCAACTTTGGAGATAAATTCCTGAACTGTCATTAATACTTCGTGGAACTGGAAGTTATACATATTCTCATCATAATTTTTCCAGAACTCAACATCCTGCTCCGTAACTCTTGATTGAATATCTAAGCTAATCTCAGGAACCTGACTATTACAGAACTTTGAAACAAGAGTTAGAGTCCGTTGAACAAGGTTACCTAATCCGTTTGCTAGGTCTGAGTTATAGACCTCGATAAAGCGTTTTTCAGTAAAATCTCCGTCTTCAAAAGGATTTATTTCCTTGAGAAGATAGTATCTAAGAGCATCTGTTCCGTATTTCTCAACTAATGCAAACGGATCAACAACATTTCCCAAGCTTTTGCTCATCTTTTGCCCGCCTGAAGTGATAAAGCCATGGATGAGAATCTGTCTGCTGGTAGGGAGTTGAGCCGAGAGTAGCATAGCCTGCCACATGGCTGATTGTTGGCGTAGGTTGTCTTTACCTGCAACCTGTAACGCATTTGGCTGATCTTTTGTTCCCCAGAACTTCTCGAACATTTCCCCATTATCTGGCCAACCCAATGTTGAAATGTAGTTAATAAGGGCATCAAACCAGACGTACATAACATGATCCGGATCGTTAAGTACAGGTATTCCCCAGGGCATTTTAGATTTGAGTCTCGATATGGAAAAATCCTGCAAACCTCGGCAGACAAAGCTTTCGATCTCAGTCAACCTCCAGCTGGGAACCACAAAATCAGGATGTTTTTTATATAGATCAAGTAAGGGTTGCTGGTATTTTGAAAACCTAAAGAAGTAATTTTCTTCCTCACGTAGCTCAAGCTCTTTGGTCGGGTGAAGCGGACATCTACCATCCACAAGCTCTGAGTCTGTTTTTTCCAGTTCACAACCTACACAGTACTTAACCTTATATAGTTTTTTGTATATATCACCACTTGCTTCGCACAATTGCCAAAAATGTTGGGCTGCTTTTATGTGATGGGGATCCGTGGTGCGGATAAAGGCGTTGTAACTAAGATTTAAAGCAGACTTAAGTTTATCAAACTTTGCAGCGTATTCATCACAGTATGCTTGAGGATCTTTATTCTCGTCCAATGCTTTTTGGTATATTTTTTGTCCATGCTCATCAGTTCCGGTGTTAAAAAAGATTGTCTCAGCTTTTAGCTGATGGTACCTGGCCAATACATCTGCTTGTACAATTTCTAGGGCAAAGCCGATATGCGGATCCGCGTTAACGTATGGAAGTGTGGTAGTGATATAAAAATTATTATCCATAGAATACGCTTATTGTATCAGATACCTTTACCATTTATACTAACGTTTGTTACTTATTTTATACATACACTATGTCAAAACTTCTTCATGTTGTAGCAGATTATGGCAAGCAAGATCCCGCATTTCATGAGGTTGAACAGCGCTTACTTAGCTTGTATCCAGATTTTAAAATCATAGAAACATCAGTACCTCCCTTCAATACTGTCGCTACCGGATTTTGGATCTACCAGTTTGCCATGGGCGAGCATCCACAAGGGATGATGATCTACAGTAATACTGCACCTCGCAAGGATGATACAAACGGTAGAAAGGAAAATGCGGGCGAGCATTTCATTTATGCAAAGTTGGATAATGGAGTAGAGGTTCTGGCAGTAAATGCAGGCTACTGTTTTTCTTTCATTAGACCTCATATTAAAGAACTTAAATCACTTAATGTAAAAAATGAAGGTTCTCAATTTCGTTCCCGTGATTTTTACCCCCAAGGAGCAGCTGCTGTTGCAAAAGAAGACATGAGCATATATGGACATACTATTGATATTTCACATATCCCTGATGAACCCAAAAATATGATTGCCTGGGTTGACGGTTATGGAAATATCAAGACAACAATCAGAAAGTCACAGGTTAACTACAAGCAAGGCAGCAAAGTTCAGGTAATTATTGACGGCGTGGTTAGAACTGCTCTGGTATCAGGAGGATCATTTTCTGTAGCTGAAGGAGAGCTGGCATTTTCTTTTGGAAGTTCCGGATACAATGATCCATTTGTTGAGCTTTTTCTGCGCGGTGGTAATGCCTGGAAGCATTTTGCTAAGCCAAGCTCGGCAGCTCCAATTGAGATAATAGAGCGCTAAGAAACTTGAAGAGATAATCTGAAACGTTTTCTTAGACCCAGCCACATCAGTAGAAGACCAAAAAGCGCAGTAAGAATTGTAATTGTTCCATTTCCGGATACAGGCATTTCCACTTCTTCATATTCCTCTGTATAGGCTGTAACCGTTTCGGTATTGTCCATATTCTGGCCTGTATGAAGAGTAAATGATATTGTGTCTGTTCCATCGGAAATAATAATCTCATGGTCACCCATATCCAAACTCGAACCAGAATAAATCCAGTAGCCTGACTCATCACTTGTCACAACATTACCAACGCCATCTATCGTGACAGTAATACTGCTGTTTGGTAAAGACATACCCTGTAAGCTTGGATTTGTGCCTGTGTACCACCATTGGTTATACGAACCACCAGTTGTATCCATGGATCCGATACGGGTGAGCTGTAGACTCGAAGCAAAGGCAAAGCCTGGTAGGAGAAATACCAAGAGAAACACAAAGATATATTTTGACATGTATTAATGATGAAGGAAAATGTGAAGAGATTCAAGACTTACTTCTTTCCAAAGAGATTACCGATTCTCTGGCTCCATTTGAGAGCAAATTCTTCGGCTTTGGCCAGACGCAGGGCGATTTCAAAACCTTTGGGTTGTTTTGCCATAGCTGACTGGACTGAGGCGATAGTAGCCGAAGATACTTGAAGCTGGTTCTTGATCTGTTCGTACGACATCTTTTTTTCTAAAGAAAGTGCGATCGCTAAACGTTTGGTGAGAGCAATAAACTCTGTTTCTGATAAGAAATCATGTAAAAACTGGAGGGCTTGTTCGCGGGTTTTTAGGTCAGCTACTACCTGTGCAAAGGCTTCCCTAATTTCCTGTTCCAGGCTTTGGTCTATTTGTTTGCGGGAGACCTGCATATGTATTTATATAATTAGAATTACTTTTATTAATTGAACTTGTCTTTGGCGGTAGGATAGCATTTGAATTCCCACTTGTAAAGAAATAAATCAACGTTGCCACCAAGCTAGTTATTAGGATTGGATTTATATAATCCTTCATCAAAAAAATCCTTATTATTATGATACTCACCACTCCCAATGGTATCAGTACACATATGATCCATTTTTTCGTAAACAGTCGAGTGGTTGTTAAGATTGTAAGAAAAAGAGATATTATTAGAGGTAAATAATACACTTCTTTCCACTGGACAGGATGGATAAAGAAGAGAATATAACTGCACCACAGCCAGGCAGCAAGGCTAAGAAAAATATGCAGAATTCGGATCATGGACCTATTTTTACGAATCAGTTTGCGAACCATATTGAGCTTGTTATTACCCCATAGCGAAGCTTGAGCTGAACGAAATGGGTAATCTTTTGAAAAATAGTATTATCTGTAGTGTTACAATGAAGTATAAAGTAGCTGGTAATTAGTAGCTAGTAGAGAAACTATGAGTATAGAATTTATCATAATTATTTTCGTAATAACTATAGGAATGGGGGCAATACTTTTACTAGTTAACAAAAAACTGACTCAGTTTCAGGCAAAACCTCAGGATCAAACGCTTTTACAGTGGCTTTCCAGTATGCAGCAGACTCTTGAGCGCAATAATCAAACCTTGTCCTCTGTTTTAAACCAGACAAATAAAAATATCACCGATACACTTATACATTCTAGTCAAAAGATTGATCAACGTCTTGATAATGCAGTAAAAATTATTAATGATACGACTAAAGAACTCACTCGCATGAATGAGCTTGGATCAACAATGAAAGACTTACAAATGCTATTGCAGTCACCCAAGCTTCGAGGCAATTTGGGTGAGCAGGTATTGGCAGATATGCTTTCTCAGGTTTTACCCAAACAGAACTACAGCCTGCAATATAGCTTCGGGAACGGATTCAAGGTAGACGCTATAGTCAAAACTGCAGCCGGAAAGTTACCGATCGATGCCAAGTTTCCGGTTGAGAATTTTCAAAAAGCTATTAAAGCTGAAACCGTAACAGAACGTAATCAGTACCGAAAATTGTTTAGTAGTGATGTGCGAAAACACATTAAGGATATTGCAGGTAAATACATACAACCCAATGATGGTACAGTAGATTTTGCATTTATGTATATTCCTTCAGAAGCTGTTTTTGCAGAAATATGCAATGAAATTGAGTTAATGGAACTTGCCAGAACTAGTCGCATTTATCCGGTTTCTCCAAACACTCTGTATGCACACCTTCAGACAGTGCTTCTGGCATTTGAGGGCCAGAAAATTGAAGAAAATGCCAAAGCAGTTCTCAGGTTGCTCAAGTCTTTGCAAAAAGATTACGAAAAAATGGATGAGAATGTAACACTGCTTGGAAAACACCTTCAAAACGCCTCAAGCCAGTATACTAATACGTTTTCCCAGATGCATGTATTGGGGCAAAAACTGAATCAGCAAAACTTACTCCAATAATTTAAGCTACGTATAGTAATTTTCCATGTACTTAGCAATATGGAAGAAGCATAAAATATAATAGGATCCACTCAATATGAGTGAGAGCTTAGTAAAACTAACAGTAGTTTTGATAGGCTTCACATGCATCAAGCTTATGTTATAGTAGGTTTTATAATGGCAACAGAATTAAATCAAAACCAGCAACAGGCTGTAGAGTATGACAAGGGGCCTTTACTTATTGTCGCAGGAGCGGGAACTGGAAAGACGACTGTCATCACCCATCTGATCCTTCATCTTATCCGCAATAAAGGATTAACTCCTGAAAATATCCTAGCCCTTACATTTACCGAAAAGGCAGCCAATGAAATGATCGCAAGGCTTGATGAGGAAATGCCAATGGGTTATGTTGAACCATGGATCTCGACATTCCATGGCTTTTGTGACCGGATACTAAAGGCTGAGGGTATGGAAATCGGACTTTCAACAGACTACAAGATCCTGACCCAAACACAAGCTTGGCTTTTACTACATGAGCATTTGTGGGATTTGGGGCTTAGCTACTACGCTCCTTTAGGCAATCCCAGTAAATTTATCCATGAGATGATACGATTTTTCTCCCGCATACAAGATGAAGATGTGAATCAATCAGAGATTGAGGAAACTCAAAACTCAAAACTCAAAAGTCAAAATGAAGAGGATAAGGAACGATATAAGAAATATGAAGAACTTTTTAGCGCATATAAAAAGTACCAGGAATTGAAACTAAAGGAAAATTATCTTGACTTTGGTGACTTGATTACGTGGACATTGAGATTATTTCGGGAACGAAAATCAGTTTTGGATAAGTATCGTGAGCAGTTTAAAGAGATCCTGGTGGATGAGTTCCAGGATACTAACTTTGCTCAGCTTCAGCTTATAAAACTGCTGGCTCCACCTGAAGAAAACCCGCACCTCACCGTTGTGGGGGATGACGACCAGGCAATATATGCCTTTAGGGGTTCATCTGTACACAATATTTTGGAATTTAAAAATGAATTCCCAAATGCAGGCGAGATCTTGCTGACAACCAATTATCGCTCTGGTCAACCAATCTTAAACTCAGCATATGAAACTATAACGCTCAACAATCCTGACAGGCTGGAAGAGATCTTAAAGATTGATAAACGATTGGTAGCGGCTAGAGGTAAAAAATTCTCCAAACCAACAATAGTCGAAACTCTTTCTGATGAAGAGGAGGCTGATTTTGTAGTTGAAAAGATAATTGAGTTGGTTGGAAAAGATTATACGTATAAAGACATTGCTATCTTAGCAAGGGCTCATGCTCACCTCAATGTCTTTGTATCGGCCATGCAACGAGCAGGTATTCCGTACCAGTTGGTTGGTAACCGGGGTTTATTTGACCGGGATGAGGTGAGGGATCTGCAATTTTTCCTTCGTGTTTGTGCTGACCCCTATGACACTGCCTCACTTTTTTACCTGTTGCATATTGAAGAACTGATGATCGGCAAAGGGGAACTGTTGCAACTCATGAGTGAGTCAAGACAAAGGACAAAACATTTGTGGGATATTCTGGTTGAAAAATCGGCATCAGATGAGCGGTATAAAAAGATTATAGATATGATTGCCAAAACCCAGGACCAAGACACCAAACTGTCGATCACAGAGCTTTTATACCGATTTATCCATAAGAGCGGGTATATTAAAAAATACTTACAGACTGAGACAATTGAAAATCAGCTGATTGTAAAAAACATCAACCTTTTTTTCGATATCATTAAACGGTTCGATCAGGAGCATCCGGGAGCGAGCATCTTAGATGTAGTTCGTCATTTTGATTTGCTCATGGAAGCAGGAGAGAATCCGGCTCAGGCTGAAATCGAGGATGTGGATACGGTTTCTCTTCTGACCATCCACGGGGCAAAAGGCTCGGAGTGGGCGATCGTTTTTCTAGTTAATATGGTCTCTGACCGTTTCCCCAGTCGCAACCGAAAAGAAGTCATTCCCTTGCCTGATGAGTTTGTAAAGCAAAAATTACCTAGTGGGGATGCGTTTATCCAGGAAGAACGGCGACTGTTTTATGTAGCTATTACCCGCGCTCGTGATTTCCTCTTTTTAGTCTGGGGTAAAGATTATGGAGGGGGAAGGCCAAAGCGCATATCAAGTTTCTTAAGAGAATTCCAGGCAGACTCTATAGTGTATCAACCTAAAGCTCAACTCTCATGGCTTAATCAGCTTGGCAGTATTTCAGCTCCTAAACCACAACGGATCCTGGATGGTAAAGTTGAGCTGACCTATGTTTCATACTCCCAAATTGATGTCTACAAAACCTGCCCACTCAAATATAAGTATCAGTATATTTTGCAAGTTCCCAGTCGTCCCCATCATGCCTTTTCTTTCGGAACGACTATTCATTCAGTTCTGCAGCGCTTCCACCAGTTCCAGATCAAAGGTATAATACCTAGTCTGGAAACACTGCTACACATGTATGAGCAGCTTTTTGTCGATTTTGGCTATGAGTCTAGGCAGCAGCGGGACCTACGGTTTGAGTCAGGTAAAAAAGCCCTTACCAGGTACTACGAACTGTATACCAAGCAGTTTGAGGGTAAACCAAAGAATCTGGAGGTAAAATTCAAGATCATGATCTCAGATATTCCATTGATTGGGCGGATCGACCGGGTTGATGAGGTGGGTGATGACTTGGAGTTGATCGATTATAAAACCGGCACTGCAAAAGACCAGAAAACAGTGGATAAAGATGCCCAACTGACAATGTATGCCATGGCCTCCCAGAATTTATTCGGAAAACTACCTAAAAGCCTCGCGCTTTACTTTATTGAAGACAATCTAAAAGTTAATACAACACGGACTGTTGATCAACTTGACAAGAAAAAATCAGAGATTGAGATAACAATTGATGAAATCCGAAAAGGCGTATTTAAACCCTCACCTAATTACCCCATGCCCTGCAATTTTTGTCCATATAAGCAGATTTGCCCCGTAGCGAAGAAAAACTAGACTTAAAAAGGAACAAGAGCAATATATATAAAAGTTAAAATAAGTACAGCAAGGCCAATCATTATTGGAATGTAGATATAAAATTGAATTTTATATTTTGGATTGATTTTTTGAGATACCTTTTTTGGAGTTTTAATTTTTCGTGGCATAATAATACTATGCGATATTTTTAGTATGATGTCAAATTTTTAAAAACCCTTCTTTAAAATGCGAAAATCCTTTCCAGCTCACATTTTTGTTAGAAAATCGTTCATCATATAGACCTTCAAAATCGAACACAGTACGTTTTCTGCGTTTACTTTCAATCAAAGCTTCCCATACGCACAAGGTAGGCCCAAAGAGTTGTCTTCCGAGTGGAGTTGAGCCGTTATGCCAATAGAAAGCCATATTGTCAGAGAAGAGAATAAGGCAGAAAGCTAGCGTTGCATGAGGGTTATAGGTTTCATAAGCCCTAACAATAAAGCAGTTTTCTTTAAAACAGTGTATTAAGTTTGAAAATTCGTGGATTGGAGCAGGAAATAACAACGAATACGGGTGATTTTTTTTCCATACACTGACAATTTCAGTAAAACAATCTGGATTAATTATATTCCCTGGAATTATTTGTGAGCCCAACCTGACTTTAGCTCGCTTAAGGTTATATCTCGTCTTTGCCTTAAGTTGGGCGTGTAATACCGTTTCAGTACTTGTAAGATCAATGTGTAGAGTTTTGGTTGGAGTTAGCTGAAGTGATCGTGGTAAAACTTCAAAATACATCCTCCCCTTTGTATTACCAGTAACTGAAAATGGCTCATAGGAAAGAACAATGAGATGATATCTTTTTCTTAGCAAGTCTAAATCATTGGATGTAAAATGTGTATGTGAACGAAGGATTTTTCCGACACACCATGGAACTAAAGGAAGTTTTTTTATGGAAATCTGTGTTTTCTTATAAATAATTACCTGCCATCCCAAGGTGATCATGAATTTTGCATACTGGGAAGTTTGGCGGATATCGACTAATCTATCAAGTTTCAATGTATTTTTTCAAAAAGAAGCTTTTCATTTTGAAGCGTTTAAAATGGTAACTTGGCTTTCAGTTTTAAATACTTCCATCTCAGTTTATCGGCGATTGTATAGAGCTGATATAGAGGGCGGTTTATAATCAGATCAAAACTGCCGATAAATTCCATTAAATCGGGACCATAGCCTTCCTTAAAACGGTGGAACCCAATCCATGAATCCTGCGGATTTGGATTTGAGCCAAGGCTTCCCCACATATCAAACTTACTGCAACCGATACGTTTTCCAAACTTAATTGCTTCCCACATCATGAGGTTGCTAGCCATGACATTGCGATGCTGGGATGAAGAAGCGCCATATGGATAATACATGACCCCGTTGCAGATAAATACGATCCAAGTAACTAACGTTTTACCATCATAGACCGCCTTTAACAGATGTGCCATCCCGCTTGGCTTTAACGACTGCCACATAGTTTCGTGATAGCCCCTATCATGAGCATAAAACCCTTGGCGCCTCGTGGTTTCAAATGTCAATTTTAAATATTCCTCAAAAGCCTCTTCGCTATTATCTTCTTCTATAACAACACCTTTTTTTTGTGCAATATTCACGTTATAACGAGTTTTAGGTTTCATGAGGTTCAAAAGATCCGTTTCAGATTTGGTTAGGTCAAGTATAAAAGAGTATTTGGTAAATAATGGGCGACCTCTTACACACCCATGGTCAAGATACATTTTTTCAAGAGACAAAATGTTTTGGGTATTCGCATAGTTATCAACCTTTGCATATACATTTGGTTCAAACTTCATATGTATTGTTTGTTTTTTTATACCAAATTCTGCAATAGCTTGTAAAATCTCAGGCGTGGGAGCGGGACTTTTTGGCATGTACCCCACAGTATATGGAAGCTTTGGAATAGGGTGCAATGTAAACTGGTAGGCAGCCTTAAGCATGTTGCCTTCATACACGCCCATACGGACAACTTCCAATCCGGTCTTCTCCCGAAATTCACCCCACTCCCAAGTTTGTAGGGGATGGGTTGCAAATGCGTTGAATTGATCTTTTTCTTCTGGTCTTACTTCTCTTATCAGCATAGCTATAGTATAAAGTATTGCGTAGCAGGTATAAAGTATGAAGAGATAAAAAGCATCAGGTGTTACAATAAAGTGTATGGTTCCAATTGACCCAACTCAAACAAAACATATTTTCTTTACAAGAATTAAACGGCGATTTTTAAGAAATGTCCTTTTTGCTCGGGTAGTCATAGCGCTGATAGTATTGTTGGTGTTGATCATATTTGCAATGCTGTTTTTAAAACCGGTACGTGGTTTTATGGAAAGGATACTGCGAGGACCACGTATGATGACTACGTTCTTCTCTGACCCCTTGTATACACTTCCAAACTATAACGGTAGGACTAACATTCTCTTTTTAGGTATGGGTGGTCTTGGGCATGATGGTGGTATGCTTACGGACACAATAATATTTTCATCACTCAATCTCAAGACTGACTCAGTAACGATGATTTCAATACCCAGAGATATATGGGTTCCAACGCTGAATGCAAAAATCAATGCAGCATATGAAATTGGAGAAAAAAAAGCCACTGGCAGTGGTATTCTCATGTCGTCTGATGCGGTTTATGAGATTGTTGGCGAACCAATTCACTATACAGTGCTCATGGATTTCAAAGGTTTCGAGCAATTAATCGATTCCTTGGGGGGTATCGATATTGTGATTGATAAATCATTTACTGATGAAATGTATCCGATACGTGGAAAAGAGAATGATCTCTGTGGAGGTGATCCAGAATTTAAATGTCGGTATGAAACGATCGTGTTCAATAAAGGCACAAATCATATGGATGGAAAAACTGCTTTAAAATTCTCAAGATCTAGACACAGTACCGATCTGGAAGAAGGAACTGATTTTGCACGAGCTGCCAGGCAACAGAAAGTTATAGCTGCAATAAAATCTAAAACACTTAGTCCATCCGTCTTACTCAATCCAAAGAGGATAGTGAATACAAGAGATGTCATCTCACAATACATTACTGTCATTCCTAAACTTAGCGATGCGCAGTTTTCAGCTTTGGCAGGATTTGGGTACTCTTTTTGGAGGCAGAATAAGGAGGTACAAACACTCAGTTTAGATATGGGTGATGAAGAGAATCTTGGTTTTTTAATAAATCCCCCTTTAGATAAGTATAATCAATGGGTACTCGAGAGCAGATGGGGTGACTGGAAAGAGTTTCAAAGATACCTTGTCCAAAAACTTGAGCAATGAATTGAATGTTATTTATTAAGGTTTAGTAAAAGGAGGGTAGGCAAACACATTCCTTTACGATAATATTTTCATATGCCAGAACAAAAAAAACTACTGAACTCTTTATCTGTGTTTTTCCCCTGTTTAAATGAAGAACAGAACATCCCTTTGTTTATACAACAAGCTGAGGTTATTCTGCCAGAGATTACTGATACCTATGAAATCATTATTGTAAATGACGGTAGCAAAGATATGACCAAAGCAGTAGCAGAGAAGATAGCAGCATCAAACAAACATGTGAGAGTAGTCAACCATGAAACAAACCTTGGGTACGGGGCTGCACTCAAATCCGGGTTTACAGCCTCTCGGTATGAATGGGTTTTTTTCACTGATGGAGACTTACAGTTTGATCTCAAGCAACTAGAGGAACTGTTACCCTACACCAAGACATACTCTGTCGTCATTGGTTATCGAAAAAAAAGGGCAGAAGGACTGAAACGGGCACTGATCGCCAAAACTTTAAAAGTTACTATGGATATTTTGTACCGTTTACATGTAAAAGACATTGACTGCGCTTTTAAAATAATAAAAAAAGATGTGTTAAAAGATATATATTTAGTATCTACGGGAGCTTTTACCAGTACAGAATTACTGTACCGTCTAAAGAAAAAAGGCCACAAATTTAAGGAATTACCCGTAGACCATTACAAACGTAAATATGGCAATCCTACCGGAAATAGCATTAAAGTGATGATTAAAGGAATCAAAGAGACGGTAACGCTATATTTTTATTTAAAGTTTGGGTTATTTGCCAGTCATTACAGTCCCGGTATCAAAAACAAACGTATCTGAATTTGAAAAGGCGATCGGGAAATGATCTAAAAAGTATTGTAGATTAATATCATACCTTCTTTCTTCTTCAGGACCGATATAAATATAACCGATGTTGTATTTATGTATTAAATCTTGAATATCTGTAGTTGCTTCATATATGTTTTTGACATCAATTTCTCGCTGTTGGTATAAAAAACCGAAATTCCATACCCATGAGGTATATCCCAGTACGATTGGCCGAGCTGCCCACATAGTTATTGGGTGATTGTGTGATGGAGCGGTCAGAAAGATAGTCAAAGGATCAGTATTCGATCTAATTGTATCCATCAGATCCATATCTTTTCTGGATATCATTTGATACGTATTTTTGTCGATTCTACCAAGCCGTATTACTTCAGTTAAACCTGTGCCTGTAAGTATGAAAAGCAAAACCAGAACTATCAATTTACTGATAAGTTTTCTTTTCCATATTAAAATTAAACAGTAGGAAACAAGAAATGAAAAACCCAGGTATGCCCATAGAAAAAGCTTTGAATTATCCCAATGCACTGGCTGGAGAAGAATGAGATTAGGAATAATAAATACAATCAAAGATGCTAAACTAAACAGTAAAAGATTAGCTGGTAATTGTTTTCTAAAAAAGATAATAAATCCAATAACAAGTGGGAGCATAATACCCCAAAGCCTCCACCACATGTGCAGCCAACCTAAAAATCCATCTGCAGAGGTCCATCCTGGTAACCATTGCATAAAGTTTGGATTTTCTATCCCACCAGAAATAAAATGTAAGTAGAGTATTACACCGATACCTACGGCTGGAATACCAAACCAAAGCATCGTTTTCCATTGTTTTATTTTTGGTAAAAGCAACACGGCTGAAACAATGCCAAGGGCAATGTAACTATGCATATGAGTAATAGGAAGCAGGCCAGCACAGATACCCGATAAGACAAGAAGCCTTTTCTTATTTTGTATGTTTTTTAGTTCAAGCCCGTTTATTAGTAATAAAAGTGAACAAATTGCTAGAACCATACCTAGTAAAAATGCTCGCTGGGGAACGAGCATACCGGTTAAGAAATTGCCCGAGCCCCAGGCATAGAGATCATATTTTGAATATTCTTGTGGAGGATACGTAAGTATACGCAAAGAAGGGTTTGCAAGAAAGTCAGTAATAAATGTAATAAATCCCCAACCGGAAGATAAAAAGAATATGGAAATGCCCAATGCTGAGCTCATATAGGATTTGGTTAATTTTTCCCCTAAGAAAAAGAGTGATAAAAGCAATACTGCACTAAACAGAACTGAAGGGATATTAAATGCCAAATCAATTGGAATACCCACGCGCATGAGTAAGCCAGAAATAAGGTTTGTTAAGAATCCATATGTAAATTTTCCTCCAGCATAAATTGGATGATAAGCAAACCACAATGAAGGGTCTTTGGTTGCAAATATTTGGGCCATACTTACATGCAAGGCCCAATCACTCCAGACATATGGATGACCAGCATACAAACCATCAGATCTAAGTTGCAACATCCTTGAATAAATCAACGTTAAGAATATGAACCAGATACCGATGACGATAAAAGGCAGTTTAGGTTTTAGCTTATGCATAATTACTGTGTTATATTTTAATAATAGTATATGGCCCAAATTCTGCATATTGGTACTTTGTATACCGTTCTGGTATAGGTTTTAGTGTCATAACATAGGCTGCTTCGGCTTGGTTTGGATTTTTATATGTAAAGTTATATACGTTATCTAGCATATAGCGGGTTGCAACATTTAGATCGTATTCAAAGGGTTTATCAGGATTATTACTGATTATATACTGCTGATACTTATGTGACTGCGCATCAGCATTGATCCAGCTAAGCGATTTGATTACAAAAGATATTGGAATATCTGAATTTAGACTTATCATCCCTTTTGGATAAGTATAGCTAGTAATAAAACTAAAGTATGTATTGGTAAGGTATATCCAGAACAGTGCAAAGCCCACTGGAATCCCCACGATTATATACGGGAATAATATACTTTTTCTCTTTACTGATTGATATACATTGGATATTGAAATACCAATCAATAATACAAAAGGAGGTAAACCGATCAGTAAATACCGAGGTAGTGCTGCAGGGCTTTTAATTAGCCATAAAAACCATACAGGTCCAAGCAGGCATGCAAATAAAAACATCACTTCTTTTCTGCGGGTTTTGAAATAATACGAATAGCCAACTAAGAAAGCCAATAGTATTAAAATTACAAAGGCAATAATTGGAAATCCCGACTGTGTATTTGCATTAAAAGTGAAAAAATCCTCAGTTGCGTTCCCCAGCTGCCAATCCCAGTGTCCGCCAGCAAGATAATGTACATATTGATTGGCACTTACTAATAGAGGAAGTTTTTCTGTTTGAGAAATTTCCTTTAACCTTATTGATACGGCACGTAATCCTGTTATTTCTTGAGGATTTTGTGTATAAAAAGTAAATTCCGGTAAAACTAATATACAAGAAGCAAATATTCCGACAATTAGGTATCTGAAATCTGTTTGCTTCAAGTGGAAAAGCAACAATAATAATGAGGGAAGTATAAATGAAATACTATGGATGTATAACTGAAACAGTACTGTCCAACTAATAATTAGTATGCTAATAAATTTGCGATTATGTTTTAGTGAATAAAACAACAGAAACATAGATATACAGACAAACGTGATGATAGGACTGGGTTGATATATCATTCTTGAAAAAATCACCCACCATGGATGGGTAGCAAGCAGAAGTGCACTAATCAAACCTACCAAATTTGAATAATATTTCACTCCGATCCAATACATAATGATAATGCTGAGTGCGTTTAATCCTGCAGAAAAAAGTGAGAGTGCTAGTGGGTGTCTAGAAATCAATAGAAACGGTGCATAAATAAATATCTGAGCAGAGCCCCACGAGGGGAATCCCCAGGGATTTTTTGTCACATAACGATAAGCATCGAGAAAAGATGGATTTTTTAAAAATTCGATAACCTGATTTGCCAGGAGTGGTTGATCATAACCAAACTCAATTGTATTCACGTATGAAAAACGCAGCATACAGTAAACTACTATAATTGATCCGATTACTAATATATGTCTCAGTAAAGGTTTCATATCATCTAACCCTAACAAATAGGTACTGCAAGTTATTATCCCAGGTATGTGTTGTATCAATAATCATTTGTCCATCATTGACAATATAGTTTTTTGGAACCACAAGAATCGCATTTTTGGTAGCACAGTTTGGCTCATCAATAGATTCATACGTCTTATGTCGGTAGGTAGGAATATAGTACTGTATGAGTACTTGGCTATTCCAATAATTAACATTACCAAGACAAAGAGCCGGTGCTGATTCTGCGTACTGCTTTAATTTTGTAAATACTGCTTCGTTACCATGTTCCCACCAAGGAGCCGATGTATACCTGTACTTATCATACGCATGTATGAGTTTTATGCTTGAGATTATGGTGACGACTATAAGTAGTGAAAGAAATATGTTGGCTATTTTAAACTTCCGAAATAACCTTATCTTCTTAGCTAGAGAGTATAGGAACTCAATTCCATACGCACTTGCTATCGGTAACCAAACTGATCCCAATAGCGATCGCGTGGCATGAGGCGCACCGTCATTTGTCAAACTACCTCCCAGAGGATAGGTTACCAAGCCCATTATCACTAAAATCATATACGGATGTTTTCGAGCTGTGGATATGATGTAAATCACACCTAGCAT
Organism: uncultured Pseudomonadales bacterium; assembly: GCA_964386355.1. Taxonomy (GTDB): domain Bacteria; phylum Patescibacteriota; class Microgenomatia; order UBA1400; family UBA1449; genus CAYLQQ01. The sequence goes on along the minus strand of CAYLQQ010000008.1, from coordinate 19,912 downwards.
GAGAAATGGAATCCACCAAATGTATAGTTGCCCAGTCTGGACACTGTGACGTAAATTTGAATCTCCAGAAATAAAAAGGAAATTATACGAATAATGGGAAACATAATTATGAAAAAATGTGACTAAGTTTTCGATTGTAAATCCATTTTTAAAGGTACTTATTGATCTTGCCCTATCTAAAGCAAGTGGTTGGGTAAAAACTAAAAATATATATGGAAGAGCAAGTATCAGTACGCTTAAAATGGTAAGGCAAGTCTGAGCAATGTTTAGTTTATACTGACCACTGATATAGGAAATTACCATTATTGTTGGAATAAAAACAAAAACCCAGAATATTGTCGAGTTGTACGTATAAAAACAGATACCAAAAGCTAGAGATCCCAATAATGATATTAGAAAACTCTTTCTTGATATTCCGAAAATAAAAAAAATTATGGCAGTTAGAAAGAAGAAAAGAAATGATGCCGGTTCCCATCCAATATGTGAATAATGGACGGCCCAGGGAAGTGAAGCATATAATAAGCCTGAAATAAAACTAAACAGTCTATTTTTATAAATAAGGTAACTCAATATAACAACAAGCGGTATTTGCAAGGTACCCAACAAGGCTGCAGGAAAACGAATTGCATACGCGTTTTCTCCAAATATTAGACTGGAAAAATAAGCTAGATAACCATATAAAGGAGGCCGTAGCTCAAGTCTGTCTGTAAAATAGATATGCCTATTTCCAAACAAATCGGCACCAGTGTGGATAAGTTGTTTTGCAGATACATAATTGATTAACTCATCTGAAAACAGCTCAATAGGAATTTCAGACAGTCGATAAAATCTAAGCATTCCCCCTAATAAAGTAACTAGTAATATTAAGATGATGAATTTTGCCTGGCTTATATGAGGTATAATTGATTTTGACAACTGATGTATATGATTCAACATACTCATAGAAAATATGCTATATCAGTAATACTTCTTGCATTCATAGCATGTGTTTATCTTTTTAGTGCCATAAAACCATCTACACCATACAATTATTTTATCTTATTAGCACAACAACTACATAAAGGTAAATATTATCTTGAGGAGTCATATCCGTGGCTAAACGAGCTAGTTCCATCTCAGGATGGTAGATTTTTTGTCGTATATCCCCCTATGCCAGCTATTATTAGTTTACCCTTCATCTTGCTTGGCAATACATCTCAAACGGAAATCAGCATATTTATTGGGATTTGTAATATTATCCTTTTATTTCTAGTTACATTGAAACTGTATGGCAACAAAAATGCACTACTTCTAATGTGTGCTTTTGCTCTGGGAACTAATCACTGGTATTTAGCAACCGAAGGTTCATCCTGGTATTTTAGTCATATATGCGCAGTATTCTGTATACTCCTTTCATTATTTGCTTTAGAAATTAAACAAAAGAATAATAGGTTGGAAGTAACTAATAAGATGAGCCGATGGTTGGTTACTGGTCTCTTTATTGGAGCTGCCTACTGGTCTAGATTACCCAATATATTAATAATACCGTTATTTTTCTATTTATCATTACAAATGCAACTAAACTGGAAAGCCACAGCAAAACGGCTACTGGTTTTCCTTATTGGCTGTTCAATATTTGTTGTATTAAACTTTTACTATAACTTTGTCAGATTCGATACTATTTTAGACCATGCGTACTACCAAATTCCGGGTGTTCTCGAAGAAGCATGGTATACAAAAGGAATCTTTGATTTGTCTTATTTGCCAGGCAATCTTCAGTTCTTTTTTGCAAAATTTCCTTTACTTCATACCAGTTTTCCCTATGTTAAACCTTCTCTGGAAGGTATGGCTCTCTGGTTAACCTCACCCTTTTTTCTCCTTTTACTTTGTAATAATCATCGGAAAAAATGGACTTTAGTTCTACTTTTTACAGGAATTCTTATGATGGTGCCTGGATTACTGCATGGCACAGTTGGTTTCAGCCAGTTTGGATATAGGTTTGGATTGGAGGGAAGTATACTTATGTTAATTGCCCTAGGAACTGTATTTAAGAGAAAATTGCTAAAATTAGCATTTAGCGTTTTGTTAATCCTTTCAATACTGATTAATTTCTGGGGAATATATTTTATTCGGGTACTCCATACTACCGGCTGGTAACTAAGGACCCCACGTTTTAAACCACCTAAATCTATCAATAAGATCATTTTCTACTTGTATGCCTGTCCAATATGGATAAAAGAAAATAAACGATAGCAATACAAAGCTCATATATAAATAAGCAAAATACATTTTTGCTGGATTATCGCTTGCTATCAATAGATCAAGAATAAATGCAGTACATATAATGAGAAATGGCACTGATGGAAGGTAGTGGTAGAGAAACATGATTCGGGGTGAAAAAATCCATGGTACCCAAAATATTAGATAAGCACTTACTAATAACAATAAGGATTTAGATTTTCGTACATACGCAACATATGCTGTCATAATAACAGCTAAGATACCTCCCCATGCAATAATTGGATTGAGCATGGCATATATATTTCCTGTGGTATCTGTTTGGTAATCAACCCAAAACCATACCGGTCTATAGTTGATAGGCCACAAGTAAGCTGCTGATTGAGATGGGTGAGTGGCTTTTAAATTTGTATGGTACCACCACATCTGCTTATGGAGGTCAATAAATTTTTGGCCTCCATAATTTACAAATAGAGGGGTATAGCTAACTATATATATGACTGCACCAATAACAAGGTACAGTAGAGAAATAACCACTGAATTTTTAAAAGCATATACCCATTTTTTCTGTAATGCGCTGTGCGAAAATAATATACTAAGCCATATTACGGGTAACAAATATACCCCAGTCCATTTTGTACTTACAGCAAGTCCAAAAAAAATTGCAGAAATAAGATAGTTTTTTTTCCATAAAAATAAGATGGTTAAGCAAATAAATAGGGTAAGAATACTATCAGTTAGAGCAATGCGTGATAAACTAAGGACTAAGCCTTCGCATGCTGTTAAAAATGCTGCAATTAGTGGTAGATGCGTTCTGTCTGGAAACACTGTTTTTGCTAAAAGATAGACAACTAAAGGTAAAAAGGTACCTGCGAGTAACGGAGCTAGTCTACGGCTGGTACTGCTGACACCAAACAATTTTACAAAACCTGCCATGATAAGCTTACCAGTGGGAGGATGATCCCAAGTATATGCATAACCTTCAGGAGGTGAATAATCCCATACCCAAGCTTTGATATTACCCTGGGCATACTGTTCGGCAGTAAAACCGTAATATATTTCGTCAAAATAATGAGAGTCTGGCGCGGAGATATTCCAAACTTTGCTTATAAATGAGATTATGAGAATAATAATCAAAAATAGTATGTTCTTCTTTGATGAAAACACCCGTTCTCTAATAGTTATTCCGGTTACCATAGGAGCAAGTTTAGAATATTAAACCGAGAAGTACAATAACAATTCCGCCTATCGCAAAAATAATGGTTGGTGGAATTCCTCCAGATTTGGGAGGTTCTGGGGACGTCACATTACAAACACAGTCTTCTTCACTACTGCAGTTTACATTTACACATCGGTTAGTACCGTTTACAGCCTTACATGTTAAATCAGAGGGACAGTCAACATTACTTTGACATGTACCCCAACAGCCAGGTTTTGGTGTTGGTGTTGGAGTGATTGTAGGTGTGGGACTGGGGGTTGGGGTGGGACATACACAAGTTTGACTTTGGGGACATGAACTCTTTACACACTTGTATACTCCGTTGACAGCTTGACATGAGAGTGAGGTTGGACAATTGGAGATGCCTTCACTATCAATCGAACAGGGTACGTTGCATCCAACTTGAATCGTTGGAGTCGGAGTTGGTTTTGGTGTTGGAGAAAGAGTAGGACTTGGGGATGGAGAGGGAGTTGGTGTAGGGCTGGGGGTAGGACTTGCTGTGGGTGTTGGAGATACCGTTGGGGTAGGAGTAACAGTAGGAGTAGGAGTTATAGTTGGACTTGCTGTGGGTGTTGGAGAAGGTGATGGTGTGGGTGGTAGAACAAAGCTTACTTCACATACAAGTGGATTTTGCTGGTAAATTTCGACCTCTTTTGTATCAGTAGGTATTGAGCTTTCAATTGGTATTGTATTAGGTATGAGGGTATCGTTTTTAGCTTTCCAAAGAAAGCTAGTGACAACAATCGTGAGAATCAGAGATGTGGATAGTGATAAGATTGGGATTAATACCTTATTCATATTTATTGAGCTAAACTCCAGTTTGTACATTGGTTAGAGCTTGAATTATCTGAACATATTTGACACTGAACTTTATATGAACCTTCAGCCATATTTTGTGGGAGATTAACTGACCAATTAGCACGTTTATTTCCATCTAGTACCACATAGGAATCTGATGGAGATATTACTTCATTATTTTTTAATATCCTGAAATTTGCGTACGATGCATTTGTCCCCTGACCATTGCAGGTATATACAACTGTATCACCCCTTTGAGGAGTAAGCTTTGATGATGATAGATTTACGCAACTTAATGGAGTGACTGGTATACAGGCTGAAACGCACTTTGATGTGTCAAAGTTTCCACCAGATAAACAGATATTAGCAGTGCAAACTGTCTGGCCTTGTACTGTTTTACACGTATTGCCAGACTCGCAAATATTTAATGCTTGATTGATATCACAGCTATTACCACAGGCAAGAATTGGTTTGCAGGGACCATCACACACACCAGCCTCAAGACAAGCATTAAGCGTACATATTCCGTTTATACACGTATTATTGTTTGGACAGCGACGGCTTGCATCACAAACTCCTCCGCAAGCTGAATTGATAATTGGTGTACAAAGTGAGGAACACTTTGTTGCATCGTATGCATTATTTGTCAGACAGGAATTCAGGGTGCATTTACCTGATATGCAGGAATTATCAGCAGGGCAGCGGTTAGTTGCGTCGCAACTTGAACTACAGGTAACATTATTTATAAGAGAACAGGGGCCAGCGCATTTAGTTTGATCCAGCTGTCCATTTGTTTGGCAGGTTAGTAAGGTGCAGGTACCATTGACACAACTACTATCATTTTGGCATATGTGACTTGCATCACATGTTTGACCGCAGGCTACGGGTATTGTCTTTGGCACTACCCTGATAAAGGCAGCTCCTAGTGATTGCTGGTGTAAGTAAGCTCCATCACACTTGTATTTTGGGGTGATATCTAGCTGCCAATATCCGGTTTTTGCACTCCATCCTGCTGCATTCGGTTTGGCAACTTTTCTCCCTGTTTCATCTCTGCCAGTCAAATCGAAGACCATTTGGACAGCATTTCTATTACAGTCTTCAATACTTTGGGAATCTTTTCCTTGATAGTGCAAATCGTTTAGCTTTTGTTCAGTCAGATCATCATAGTCTCCCTGCATAAGTCTAGCGGTGTCATATCCTTGGATTGCAGTAATATGGTTAAATGTAAATCCATAGAAACCTCCTTCACTAAGAGGTTTTGTAATATATACGTCATTTGAATCATTACCGTCATTGTTATCAATTATCTTTAGTAAGGGGCCAAATATTTCTGATAACCTTTGTGGGTTTGCACAACCATCTTTAATCGGCCATAATATCCAATCGTCATTATCATTTGGTGATTTTGTATCCCCTTCAGTATATTTATATGGTGAAGGCATATAGTGTGTTGGGTTATCAAAACATTCACTTCCTGATCCTGGAATATCTCCAAATAGAATATCAGCAATTGGTAGTTTAAATCCTTGAGAAAATGTGGCAAATGCAGTACTGCTTAACACAAGCATTACCACAAAGCCTAGTAACAGTATTTTTGATTTATTTACCCAAGATTTTGGGGCAGAGGGATTTGTTTGATTAGTGTTTGATATGTCTGTTTGAGGAGATATTTTTAGCTCATCAACAGAAGCGTTATTGTGGGTATAGGTATTATTTTGACTAGTGGCATCGTAATCCATATCCAATTTAGGAAACGCTTGTTGAGCGTTTCCATCCTAAACCCGTTATTGATAAACCTAAACCTAAAAGTAAGATCATTATTGTAGGCAATTCCATGCCAGATTGAGGAGTTCCACTTTCCGTAGAAGGCATTGATCGACGAGGAGCAAGTGTTGCTCTCGGCGTTGGAGTTGTAGCCAAAGTTCCTGAACCAGTTGCTGTATATGCTGGTGTAGTACCTCCTGCTCCTCCAGCTGCTATTGAAAACCTTCTTTCTCTGGTTTGTAACTCGTTATTACTATCTGTGTAGCTTAAACCAAGAACATAATCGTTAGCATCTTCAAGATTTGTTGTGGGTGTATACGCCCATCGTCCAGAAGAATCTATTGTGACCGATGTTCGTATCGAAGTTGTCGTCATAGGGCTGCTTATCGTAAGCGATAAAACTCTATTTGCAGGACCAAAGCCTTGAAATTCTGGTTTAGACACGTTGAGCTCTTCATATTCTTCAAAAGGATTTGTGATGTCAATGTCATCAGCTCCTACTACATTCTGTTCGGGTGTTTTTGCACTCTCTGTGCTTTCTTTTGATGGTTCTAAAGGAAATTGACCCGCAAGGTTTGCGCTTGAGGAACTTTCGGGAACAGGGCTGGGAGTTGGGCTAGCTTGAGCAAGATCTTTAGTAAAGTCATATGATTCACCTAGTACAACGTCTGGGACCGGAGAATCAGAAGCTGTTGTAAGTAACACCTTGGATGTTTTTATATCCCCTTGAATAAACAGATCATAATTTGTATTCTCCACATCATACTTTGAGTAATCGCTTAATGAGGTGTTGCGGGCGATACTTAAGTTGATTAACCACGTGCCATCTTTTTTAACTTGGGTTGACAGAGGTGAAGCACCGGGAAGCGTAATGTATACAATTGAATCAGTTGCTGGCTTGGAATCGATTGTCACCGTTCCGTTTATCAAATCAGCTGGCGGTTGGGAAGTAAGTACTTCTGCTGTTTTAACACTAAATGGTTTACCATTATCATCAAATATGATATTTTTTTCTCCTGAACGAATTTTAAATTGGTATGTAGTTTGAGGATCAAGGTTAGTAAGTGTTACATGGTGAATTCTACGGGCGACCTGTTGTCCACTTAATTGATCTGTATCATCAATTTGCAACTGATCAAGCTTGCCAGAACTTCCAAATATAACAGATCCGTTTGTAAGCTCTTCTGTAATCCATGAAACTGAAAATCGATCGTGGTTTACATTCGTAATTTTAATTTTTATCGGCTGAATTGTAGGATCAGGTTTTGAGAAAAGGAAGCCCTTTGAATATGCAAAATATGCTCCGATACCCAAGCTTATAATAAGAATAAAAATACCGAATATACCAAAAATTTGCTTTGTTTTCATAATTATTGAACCCGCACTTGAGAGCTATTTGTAGTATTTGCAGTACGCGGTGTAGTTGTATTTTGATTATTGGGTTTTTCAAGGGTCTTACTACCATATGACGGAATAGATGACAGTTCAATCTCACTAATTACCAAACGATTAGCGAGCTTGCTCAATGAGTCAATTGTGATATTGTTTTCTATTGGCGTAGCCACCTCTCGCTCAACATCTGAAATTACCTGCATAGATTCTGTATTTTTTAAATCACTAAAAAACCACAGCAAACTTACACATATTGTTCCAATTACTATATATAACCACGAATTAGGATGTTTACGTCGGTAACTCATATTTTATACTCCAAAGTACACTGTAGCAGTTATCGCGAAATTTAGCTGCTCATCATTTATTGATGACTGATTAATTGTAAATGAATTGATCGTAATTAAACGGTTAAGTGTTTCTAACTGTGAAATAAAATTTTTAATTTGTTCATAGCTACCTGAAGCAGCAAAATTAAAGGTAATTGTATGGGTTTCTTTATCAGTGTCATCCAGATTCTTATTTAATTCTATTTGTGAACCTTTTAATAAAGGCACCTCTGAAAAAGTAAGTGATAACACATCAAATTGATTTTTGAATACTAAATATCGTAACTGCTTTTCAAAAAGTGAGAATTGAGTATCTTTTGGAATAGCAATATCCAGCAGATCAAACTGTTGTTTATTATTCTGATATAAAGCTGTCAATTTCTTTAGAGAATCAATCTTTGTTAACAAGCTCGAATTAAATGTTTCTAAAGTATCAATACTTACTTGCAATTTTTTTACGGTCACAATAGTTGGACGAATTGCAAATAAAAAGAGGAGAATTATAAATGCTACCGTAGCTAAAAACTCGGTTGATACCTTTGCGATTGGATCCTTACTAAGAGATTTATAAAAACGATCTCTTTGAATGTGAATATTTGGATCAGATTGTTCTGCCATATTAATTTGAAACCTCTTTTAATGAAAGCAAGATATTCATAGTAAAGGTAATTTCTGGATTTTGAGCTCCACCTGATTGGATCTGGTCTATTGTTATTTCACTGAATTCCTCCTGTTTTCGCATAGCATTAAGCATTTGGCTAAAGATTACTTCGTTTGCTGTCTTTCCTCTTAATTGTATGGAACCGTTAAGGTAATCGATACTTAATGTATCTAAAAATACTTCTTTAGGTAAATTAGACTCAATTTTCTGAAAGAATAGGACGCTATTTTGACTGTCTGGGGATAGGTCATCAATAAATTGCAGTTTTTTTTGAAAACTTCTGATTTTTGCTTCGCTCTCACTGTAACTTTGGATAGTAGAAATATTTTCATTGATTGACTCTCTAATAGTTTCAACTCTTCTATCTAAGGAAAAACGATATAAAAGAATTAATGTGATAATCGAGAATGTAAACAGAACTCCAGCTTTACCGACAGTAAGAATCCAGCGAGCTGTTTTTCCTGCCGGACTGGCGTCAAAACGAAGCTGCTGCAAAATATTGATTGTAATTGGATAGCGTTTTTCAGTATTCTTCTGAGTAGCCATATGGGCAGTATTTAATAGCTATTCCATTATAGGAAGAAAAATAACGTCTTGGCAACTAGTAAAAATAGTAATTTACTGAAGAAAAAAAACTATTAAAGAGACGAGATCAATAATCACCTTATCATTTGAGGGTTTATTGCTACATTATAACGTTTACGAATGATTATTTAAGTAATTTGGAAATACGGCTCTTAAGGCGGTTGGCAGTATTTTTCTTAACGATGTGTTTCTTTACTGCTTTATCAAGTGCTGAAAATGCTGAACTTACAGTTTCAGGTGAAGTACTGACACGAGCTTTTTTGACGGCTGTACGGGTAGCAGATCTTACTGTCTTGTTTCTTTCGTAGTGTTTGGTGCTTTGTCTCAAAGCCTTTTTGGCTGATTTGATGATAGGCATAGACTAATTAACTCTTTTTAGTAACGAAGCATTCTACCAATTTAGAGCTTACAATACAAGCGATATTTGATAAGATAGCTTCATGGTTCCAAAACTGATAAAAAACGGCTCCGCATTATTGGCTAGCAAACAAAAATCGATACTCTCAGCAGCATCTATCCTTATGGTAATGGTGCTATCCTCCCGACTACTTGGACTTGTCAGAGACAGGTTACTGGCTGGAACATTTTTTGCAGAAGGTAAGCAGTGGCAGCTTGATGTATATTTTGCGGCTTTTAGATTGCCAGACATGGTGTTTCAACTACTTGTCATGGGTGCATTATCTGCAGCTTTTATTCCCGTTTATTCTTCCTATCTAAAAAAAGACACAAAGCAATCATGGGACTTGGTCAATGGGATTATAAGCTTCTCAGTTATGGGATTTTTTATATTAACCTTCTTTATATACCTGTTTGCATATCAATTGTGCCAAATTTTAGCTCCAAATTTCTCACCTGATCAGATTACTCTTATGGTATCTCTCACCAGATTGATGCTAATGGCACAGTTTTTCTTTATGATTTCAAACTTTTTTACTGGTGTACTACAGTCTAATCAGCGTTTTTTAGTACCGGCAATAGCTCCCGTACTTTACAATTTAGGTATTATTGCGGGGATACTATGGCTATCACCAACGATGGGGATTTATGGTCCGACTATAGGTGTTGTGTTGGGATCCATTTTACACCTCCTGATTCAGTATCCGCTGATACGTACCTTAGGGTATATACCTAGAATTAATCTCGACTTCCGGAATAAAGGTATTAGAAAAATTGGTAAACTGATGATTCCCAGGACGGGGGCATTAGCTGTCAATCAGATTGAACTCAATGTTGCAGTTATTTTAGCCTCTGCCATGAGTGCCGGTTCACTTTCCATTTTTAATTTTGCTGAACACCTTAATGCAGTACCAATAGGTCTGTTTGGTCTCACTATTGGTCAGGCTGCATTACCAATGCTGTCTCAAGAAGTTGAAGATACTGGTAGTAACGGAAAATTCCGGGACCTGTTTATCTCTGCATTTCGACATATCATATATTTTGCGCTTCCGGCTAGTGTTTTGCTTTTAGTATTACGGATTCCGCTGGTACGTATTGCTTTTGGAGCACGTGAATTTCCATGGGAGGCTACGCTTCTCACAGGCAAAGTATTGGCAGTTTTTTCCCTATCAATAGCAGCTCAGGCCGTTATTCAGCTATTGGTACGAGCATTTTACGCGTTGCAAGATACTGTTACTCCCCTCAAGATTGGTGTCATATCTGTACTTGCCAACGTTGCCTTAAGCCTGCTGTTTACAAAAGGATTTGGCTGGCAAATTCCCAGTCTAGCGTTAGCTATTACACTTTCCAGTATTCTTCAGGCACTCTTACTATTTTTTATTCTCGAGAAAAGAATTGGAATGTTTAGTTCATCACAAGTTCTCATCCCTTTGGTGAAAATGGGCATAGCATCATTTCTGACCGGAGTTTTTTTATGGCTGCCCATGAGAGTATTGGATCGCTATGTTTTGAATACTGCTCAAGTTGTTGATCTGCTAATTTTAACTCTTGTTGCAACAACAACTGGTTTTAGTGTCTATTTAATTCTTTCAAAACTGTTTAAGATAGAAGAATTGGATCACTTTCTGGGAATATTTAAGCGCTTTGGAAATTGGAAAAAAGTTTTTTCACAATCTGATGAAATGTTGGCAGAGTCGGCAGCTCCAGAACCCTCTATTTCTTCTCAGGATTAGAACTTCTGTGTTGAGGTAAGCGCAAATCATTGGGGAGCCATGACCAATTCATCCCTACTATTGTTGATGGTAAAGAATGGTATGGATCATGCGTTTTTAGCCATTCTTCTACCTCGCCAACTCCCCCCTCATTGTTCTATGGCCTCTGTTAAAACTGGAACATGTTCATCAATATAATCTGACAACTCTCCGAATTGAGCATCAGCTAATGCACAAAGTGTTTGCATAATACGCGTAGCTGTTGGACGTTCAGCATTTCCCATAGATATGCATTATAATACAAACTTATGCAAAAGATACGTAATTTTTCCATTATCGCCCACATTGATCACGGCAAATCAACTCTGGCTGACAGGTTGTTGGAGGTAACCAAAACAGTAGAGCAAAGGGATATGCAAGAGCAGTTTTTGGACTCAAACCCAATTTCCCGCGAAAGAGGGATTACCATCAAACTAGCGCCGGTGCGTATGAAATGGAATTATAATGGTGAGGAATACATTCTTAATCTTATCGATACTCCAGGCCATGTTGATTTTAGCTATGAAGTTTCCCGGGCTTTAGCTGCATGTGAAGGCGCTGTGCTGCTTGTCGATTCAGTATCTGGCATTCAGGCTCAAACTTTGACCGTATTCAGGCAAGCAAAAGCACAAGGCTTGGTCATTATACCCGTATTAAATAAAATTGATTTACCGGGTGCAAGAGTTGACGATGTTACCCTTGATATGGCTGAGACATTTGGATTTGAAGAATCAGAAATATTACATATCAGTGCAAAAAGCGGATTTGGAATTGATAATCTTATTAGTCAAATTATTGAGCATATTCCAGCACCCATGCAACCTTCTACTAATTTCCAAACAATTTCTAACCAACAACCCTTACGCGCTCTCGTTTTCGATTCCAGATTTGACCAGCATAGAGGTGTTGTGGCTGATGTACGTATTTTTTCTGGTATTGCAAGAATGGGTGAAAAAATGGTCCTAATGGCAAACGGTAAAGAATTTTTACCATTAGATCTTGGTTTTTACACTCCAAAGGAAAATCCACAGCTTCAGATGCATGCTGGCGAAGCTGGGTTTATATGTACAGCTTTGAAATCTTTAAGCGAGGTTAAGGTCGGAGATACAATTACGACAGTACAAAACTATGCACAGACTCCACTACCTGGGTACAAAGAGCCTAAACCGATGGTTTTTTTAGGTATTTATCCAACTGAAAATGATGCCTACCCCGAATTGGTAAAAGCATTGGACAAACTTCACCTTAACGACGCTTCATTTGTATATAGCCCCGACTTTTCCGCATCCTTAGGTAAGGGTTTCAGGATGGGATTTGCAGGACTGTTACACGCGGAAATTGTGCAAGAGCGTTTAGAGCGGGAGTTTAATCTTGATCTTATTGCATCAGTTCCGAATGTTGCGTATCAGTATTCGCTACATGATCAGATTCATGAGGTGGAAACTGCCCGTGACCTGCCGGATCAAGTTGATGCCATTTTTGAGCCATGGTTATCTGTTGAAGTGTTTACACCCAAAGAGTACCTGGGAGGTATTATGGAGCTCTTTGACAATAGGCGAGGTATCTTTTTGAACATGAAGTATCTTTCTGATGGCGTTGTTCTCAGCTATGAGTTGCCCATGGCAGAGCTAATAACTGACTTTTTTGACAGGATTAAATCAGTTTCTTCAGGGTACGCTAGTCTTGATTATGAATTTACGGAAATGAAGCAAGTTGATGCTGTGCGCTTAGATATTCTCATCCATCACGAAAGGGTCGATGCTCTCTCACAAATCGTAGTTAAAAAAGATGCTCAAAAAGTCGGACAGCTCGTTACCAAAAAACTAAAAGAGGCTATTCCCAGGCAAATGTTTGAGGTTCGTATTCAGGCTGCCATTGGCGGTACAATTATTGCCAGTGAAGTTGTAAAGGCTTTTAGAAAAGATGTGACTGCTAAGTTATACGGCGGAGATGTTACTCGCAGGATGAAATTGTTGGATAAACAAAAAAAAGGCAAGAAACGGATGAAGCAGTTTGGGAAAGTATCAATTCCTCAAGAGGCATTTCTAGCAGTGATGAAAAGAGAGTAGATTCCCCTTGACACATATTAGCACTCGTGATAAATTAGTGCTAGCACATAACAAGTGTCACAAAAGAACAAAGCTGAATATCAAGCATAGACTATTTTTATCTTTTGGATATATTACTTATGGATATCCCAAGCTTAACTGACCGCCAGATTCAGATTCTTAAACTTATTATAGAAGAATACATTCGCTCTGGGGAGCCGGTCGGCTCGGACACAATAGACAAGAAATTTAACCTAGGTGTATCTCCAGCCACCATCCGCAATGAAATGGTAATATTGGGGCAACAGGGATTTTTGGACCAGCCTCACACTTCATCTGGTCGTACACCCACTTCGTTAGCTCTGCGCTTTTATGTCAAACAGCTGATGAAAGAAAAAGACTTATCAGTATCAGAAGAAGTAGATGTGAAGGCAAAAATTTGGGATTATCGGGAAAAAGCAGATAGTTTGCTTCGTGAAGCTGTCCGGATTCTTGCGTACAAAACTGGCACTATTGCGGTTGCCACTACAAACCACGGTGATGTATTTCATGCTGGTTACGCAAATATTCTAGATCTTCCTGAATTTTTTGACATTGATGTAACCAAGACTGTGCTTATGTTATTGGATAACACGCAGCAATTGCAAGCTATTTTAGGCAAGACCCTAGGCCAGGAGTCAATTAATATTTTATTAGGAGATGATTTTGGTTCAGAGTTTATGCGACCCTGTGGTATGGTGTACACCAAATTTCCCATGGGTTCTTACGGAGAAGGCGCATTAGGAGTTTTTGGACCTTCAAGACTTGATTATGCGTATATTATCCCTATGGTGCGGTACTTCGGAACCCTTTTAGCTGATCTAACACATGATTGGTAGTGTATTTGTGCACTATTACAAAAGTAAACGGTGTAGTATTCTTTTGGATTTATTACCCTAATAGTAATAAATAAAAACTAATATAAAAAAACATTATTATATGAATAACCCAGTTACTAATAACAACCAAGAGGATACAATTGAAACTTCAAATTCTGATGGAATCGGGATGGAAAAAACAGAACTTTCAACCAAGGAAACAGGAAAGCATGGTAAAGATCTTGGCAAAAAAATCAAAGATTTGGAACAACACAATAGCGAGCTCAACCAAAAAAATTTAAGAATTCTAGCTGATTACCAAAACATGGTTAAGCGGATGGAGAAAGAAAAACAAGATTGGATCAAGTTTGCTAATGAAAGCTTACTTGGGAGAATTTTAGATATTGCAGATAATCTCGATAGGGCAGCTGTATTTATAAATGATCAAGGTCTACATATGGTTCGCGCCCAGATGGTTCAGTTGCTGGCAGAGTATGGGGTACAGGAGCTTGAGGTCATGGGTAAAGAATTCGATCCGAGTATTATGGAATGTGTTGATAAATCAAGCGGTACTAAAAATTATGTATTAGAAGTGAAGCAAAAAGGATATATGTTGCATGATAAAGTCCTAAGACCTGCAAAAGTAGTGGTAGGTGAATAAATTGTTGGATAGCTAAACTGCTAAATTGTTTGATAAAGAAAATAATATGCAAGCAATGTAACAGTTTATCAATTTAACAATACTATTATTTTAATAGGAGGAAGTATGACAAACCAAACATCAAAAATTATCGGTATAGATCTGGGCACAACCAACTCATGTGTAGCTATCATGGAAGGTGGCTCACCCAAGGTTATCCCTTCTGCTGAGGGAAATAACACCGTTCCTTCAATAGTTGAACCTGAAAAAAATCTGGTTGGTGAGGTAGCAAAGCGTCAGATGGTTTTAAATCCCAGTAATACGATTTATTCAGTAAAACGCTTGATGGGGCGAAAAGTGTCGGATAAAGAGGTTACCAAGACTAAGGAGATGGTTCCCTATGAGATTGTTGAAGGTAAACACGAGTCAGCTGCAGTGAGAGTAAATGGTAAAGACTATACCCCACAAGAAATTTCAGCCAAGATTTTAGGTAAGCTCAAAGCAGATGCCGAGGCATACTTGGGTCAAGATGTAACACGAGCGGTCATTACAGTTCCTGCATATTTCAATGATTCTCAAAGACAGGCAACTAAGCAGGCGGGAGAGATTGCTGGTCTTACTGTAGAGCGTATCATCAACGAACCAACCGCAGCCGCGTTAACCTATGGTTTGGATAAGAAAAACTCAGAAAAAATTGCGGTTTACGACTTGGGAGGTGGAACCTTTGATATTTCCATTCTTGAACTCGGGGATGGGGTGTATGAGGTTAAATCAACAAACGGTGATACACACTTAGGTGGAGATGATTTTGACCAAGCAATCATTAATTGGGTTGTAGATGAGTTTAAAAAAGAAAATGGAATTGACCTAAAAAAAGATAAACAAGCGCTTCAGCGTATTAAAGACAGTGCTGAAAAAGCTAAGAAAGAGTTGTCATCATCTGCTGAAACCGATATTAATCAGCCGTTTATCACCATGGACAAATCAGGCCAACCTTTGCATTTAACCATGAAATTAACCAGGGCAAAATTAGAACAGCTGGTTGATGACCTTGTCCAGGCAACGATAGAACCGGTTAAAAAGGCCTTAAAAGATGCAGGTTTAGAAGCAAAAGATATTAATGAAGTAATCCTAGTTGGTGGTCAAACCCGTATGCCTAAAGTCCAACAGGTGGTTAAAGATTTTTTTGGTAAGGAACCCAACAAATCAGTCAATCCTGATGAGGTAGTTGCCGTTGGTGCTGCTATCCAAGGTGGAGTTTTGATGGGAGATGTCAAAGACATTCTTCTTTTAGACGTCACACCGTTGACTCTTGGTATCGAAACGCTTGGTGCAGTCGCAACTCCTATGATCGAGCGCAATACAACGGTTCCGACGTCAAAGTCTCAAACGTTTTCTACAGCCGCTGATAACCAGACTCAGGTTGAGATCCACGTCACCCAAGGAGAACGACCCATGGCAGCTGATAATAAATCCCTGGGTCGATTCATTTTGGACGGTATTGCTCCGGCACCCCGTGGTATGCCTCAGATCGAGGTCACATTTGAGTTGGATGCCAATGGTATTTTAAACGTAACTGCAAAAGATAAGGCAACAAGTAAAGAACAGAAGATCACTATCAAAGGCTCTACTGAGCTAACTGACGAAGAGGTTGAGAAGATGCGTAAGGAAGCTGAATCTCATGCAGAAGAAGATAAGAAGAAAAAGGAACGGATTGAGGTTAAAAATCAGGCGGATACACTGATCTTTACTGCAGAAAAAGCCCTTAAAGATGCCGGTGACAAAGTCAAAGATGACATTAAAAAACCGGTCGAAGATGCTGTCAAAGCCCTTAAAGATGCCATTGCCAAGGATGATTTTGATGAAGCTGATGTAAAGACTAAGTCAGACAAACTAACTGAAGTGATGCAAAAAATTGGGGAAGAGATGTATAAGCAGGAACAGAGTGCCAAGTCACAAGAACCGAGTGCTGAGTCAAAGACAGAAGGAACAGCGGAAGAGAAAAAGGAAGAAGGAAAAGCAACAAACGGCAAAAAGGAAGGTCCGGTTGAAGAGGGTGAAGTGGTGAATGAATAGAAAGAAATCGAGTATAATAAGATATTGAATATGGGGAGCGAGTTTATCGTTCCCCATATGTTTCTTATCATAATATACGATACATATGGTTACTAAACGCGATTTTTATGAAGTCTTAGGGGTGAGTAAGTCGGCATCTACCGATGAGATAAAAAAAGCCTATCGCAAAAAAGCTCTTGAGTTCCACCCTGACCGCAACAAAGCCGCTGATGCTGCAGCTAAATTTAAGGAAGTAACTGAGGCGTATGAAGTCTTATCAGACGCTTCCAAAAAACAAAAATATGACCAATTCGGTCATGCAGCCTTTGACCCTTCATCCGGATTTGGTGGTTTCGGTGGAGGCCAGTCATATAGACAAGGACCTTTTACTTATTCATATTCTTCCAATGCTGGTGATATGGGCGGGTTTGACTTTGGTGGCTTTTCTGACCCGTTTGAGATCTTTGAACAGTTCTTTGGTGGGGGATTTTCTCGCCAGGCAGCAAAACCCCGATACTCACTATCAATCACGTTTATGGAATCGGTTAAAGGGGTTGAGCGCAAGATTGTCCACCAGGGTAAAGAGCATGTGATCAAAATACCAGCTGGTGTGGATGACGGGACACGGATCAGGTTTAACGAGTTTGATGTGACGATTGATGTCAAATCCGATCCGGTTTTTAAGAGAGAAGGCTATGATATCTATATCAACCATGAAATTTCTTTTACTTTGGCTGCACTGGGAGGTAACGCTGAAATTCCAACTATAGATGGTCCTATTACTATTAAAGTTCGTGCTGGTACGCAACCTCACACCATGGTCAGGCTTCGTGGCAAAGGCATCCCATATGTTCGAGGAGGCGGAGTTGGTGACCAGTATATCCGTTTGCTGGTTAAGGTGCCTGAGAAACTGAGCAGAGAACAGAAAAGTTTAATTGAACAACTTCATAAAACCATCTAATCTGTTAATATATTTATATGACAGTACGTACCCGTATCGCTCCATCACCTACAGGCTATCCCCACATCGGGACAATATATCAGGCACTTCTAGATTGGACATTTGCCAAAAAAAATAACGGCCAGTTTATTGTCAGGATCGAAGATACTGATCAAAAACGCTTGGTAGAAGATGCTGAGAGTAAAATATTTGAGGCTTTGGATTGGTTTGGGATATCGGAAGATGAAAGCCCAAGAAAGGGTGGTAAACATTCTCCATATAGACAATCTCAGCGTCTGGATTTATACAAAAAACATGCTCTTGCTTTAGTTGAGGTAGGTCATGCGTACTACTGTTTCTGTACCAGTGAGCGATTGGATGAAGTTAGGAAGCAAATGCAGAAAGATGGTAAACCACCGATGTACGACAAACACTGCAGACATTTATCAAGCGAAGAAGTTGAAAAACGGATTACCAGTGGCGAGCCGTATGTTATTCGGCTAAAAGTCCCAGAGAATGAAAAAATTATCGTCAACGATTTGCTACGAGGTGAGATCGAATTTGATAGTAATACAGTTGATGATCAGGTTCTTTTAAAATCTGATGGTTTTGCAACGTACCATTTGGCAGCCATCGTTGATGACCATGAAATGGAAATTACTCACGCAGTTAGGGGAGAAGAATGGTTGCCATCTGCACCAAAGCATATGCTGGTTTATCAGTATTTGGGCTGGGAATCACCCGTATACGTGCACACGCCAACTCTTCGCAATCCCGATAAAACAAAACTTTCTAAACGAAAAGGACATACAAATGTAGATTGGTTTATGCAAGAGGGTTTTTTACCTGAAGCCTTGATCAATTTTTTAAGCCAGCTTGGTTGGACGCATCCTGAGGAAAAAGAGATATTCTCTCATGAGGAGTTCCAGCAACTATTTGAGCTAAAAGATTTATCACCGATTGGTCCCGTCTTTGATGAAACAAAACTAAAATGGATGAATGGGAAGTACATTAGAGAATTCTCACAAGAAGAGTTTATTGCCTGGGCAAAAAAATTCAGTACCCATGAATTCAATGACGTTGTATGGAGAAATCTAACCCCTTTGATTAGGGAAAGAGTAGAGGTTTTTTCGCAAATACCAGAATTAGTTGAGTTTATGAATCCCGAGATTAGTATTGATCCTGAATTGGTTAAAATGCAGTCAAAACAAAATGGTGAGGTAATTAAAAAACTACTGTCAGACTTGAGAGAAAAGTTAGCAAATCTGCAGGACTGGACAGTTCCATCAATTGAAGTGGCTGTTAGGGAATTAAAAGGAACCTATAGTGACTGGAAACCGAGGGATTACTTTATGACTATACGTGTAGCTACAACCGCATTTCCCGTCACCCCACCCCTTTTTGAATCCATTGAACTTCTCGGTAAAGAGCTGATAAGCAAGCGACTTGAATCTGTAATTTCACAGCTTAAATGATAAAATACGTACTGAAAATGTAAGATCATGCGAATGGCGATGAAATCGGAGCCGTACTTACCTAGCTCAGATGAAATCTGAGCGTAGTCCAGCTATGCTGGATAATGGCATTCCGACGAAGTCGGAAAATGACTTAAAGGTTATAAGTATTATATTGAAAACAGAACTATCCAATTATTGGGAGATCGTCCAAGAATCCGAAGTATGAGGATTCAGTTCTGCGAAGCTCGAAGAGCAAAGTAGGATAATGGCACTCGACAAATGTCGAGAATAGACTGCCGCAGTTGGCAGTCAACACAGGTTCATTGACTAAACACATATTGGGAGATCGTCTAATGGCAGGACGCGTGACTCTGAATCACGAAATCCAGGTTCGAGCCCTGGTCACCCAGCACAAAAATTTCTCCTTTTTAACTCTCCACGTAGGGGAGAGGTGGGAATATTACTTAGCTTTTGCAGTATATCTTCATATTTTAATCATATCTACATTATTCTATCGTTTTTTACCCCAAAGATTACACTCTTCTGTTTGCTATACTAAGTATATGAGTATCACTTTTAGAGACTATACAGATAGCGATAAACCTATACTGTTAGATATGGCAAATAAATTAGCCGGACATGTTAAATCATTGGATCCTCTTAAACGGATCAGAAACTTACCGGGTTATATAGAAGGATCACTCGAAGAAACGCTAATAAACGTTTCGAAATACAGGGGTAGAATAATTCTCCTAACTCCGCCGGTTTAGGCAAATTTTACTATTCTTCATGAGTAACTGTTA
>CAYLQQ010000007.1:0-59561 GCA_964386355.1 uncultured Pseudomonadales bacterium | reverse complement strand
ATGGACATATACTTACCATCTTAATGCATTGTCCGAATTTGTGATACCACTATAAAGTTTAGGGCGTAGTCTGTTGGATATAATGGTCTCAAAAATCTTTCTGGTGCGATTATATTTCCTCGTACATCTCGTAAATGATAATTTATTCTCAAAGGAAATTTGTGTGGATTATAAAGCTTTAAATCAACAGTATATTTATCATTAACAAAAACTGCAGCGTCTGTTCCCATTGGAAAATGTTTAAAATAAGTAGATATCACTTCATTGTGTGAATGAGCTTCAGGTATGCGTAATGGGGAATATAAAGCGCATCGGAATATATCAGTTGTAGATTTACATACACCCGCTCCTACCTCTCTATCCAATTATGAATTTACGTAACCCATAACATAGCCATGGTTAGGGTTTGTATTAGTTGGGTCTAGTTTGTCGGTATCAAGCCCTAATGCACTAACCATAGAGAATTCACCTCCTGCTGGTATCTGATACCCATTTAAACGTGCTGCTGCTATAGCCATATTAGCAGCTACCCAACTAGATGCTTCATATGAATCAACATGCGTGTAAAATCCATTTTCGATCACATTTGGCAATTCAGGTGTATCTGGCCGTACTCCGAGGGTATTAAGTCCTAATGCTAATAGACCACCACCTCCAAACTTAATAAATTCTCTTCTAGATAATTTTGAACCCTTTTGTAAACTATCAGGATTGTGAACCTTCATATAACCATTTTATACAAAATTAAACACTAATATCTAGTCTAATATTTTATTTCATAAAAACATATACCTTTAATTTCTCACTATTCTCATATCAAATTACCTACAAGAACAAACACTGACTTACAATACTGAAATACCATATATGAAAGAAGATAGCTTTGGACACTCAGATGAACTGCAAGTAGATGCAATCACCTACAACTGGGCGTTAAACAAATGGTTGGAGGTGTGGCAGTCAATAGAGCTCCATAATCTAAGAAAATCTAAAAAATCTCCACATTTGGACTGGGTAGATGACGAGCTATTTGAAATCGTACAGCAGGCACAGGACCATTTGGATCCAGAGGATTTTAGGCAGTACGCACAGTCTGCTATGGCAATGTTGGTTTTGACTGGAGCAATAGCTAATGACCAAAACTTGACCATACATACACCTGACGTTACTGGTCTAATAGAGTTGATGATTACCAGCATATATGGCGACGATAGCCTAGTAACTAGCTCCAGTGCATGGCAAGATTGGACATCTAGTTCAGCTATACCAGGGAATATAAAGCATTACGCTGAGTTAGTATGGGATATTCATGGGTATGATGGTTTGGAGGGGCCGTATTATGCTGGATTTCTGTTTGGGTATGAGGCATCCAAACTCATGTTGCTGGAGGATACGCGAGATTTTGATTTAGAGATAGGCTCACCCATGTATGAGTTTATCCAGAGGGAATTAGATATAGCATTATAAGTTTTGTAGATTAAGCTCATAATATAAGTTGTATAATAATGTGCTATAATACAGTACTTTTATAAAAGAATATTATCTATGGTAATTTCACACGAAGCAGATTCAAATAAGAATTATGATCCAAATGGGACAACAGCTGATAAAGCTGCAATTGTTGAAAGCGTGGGAGTGATTGATTCTTTAGAAAAATGGTTAGATAAACGTTACCCTATATTATTTACTGAGCCATTGCCTTTACATTCAAATGTCCCTTTACTTCCCAATGCAGAAACTAATAATACTATTGATCAAGAAAGACGAGCAGAAACAAGAACGTTTCCACTTCCTCAAGATGCTCAAGCCTTGCAGGTTGCAAGCAATCCGACTCAAGAAATTGCAGCATTACAAACTAATGGCAACATAATGATCGTGAAAGAAGGCGTTAGCCTTACGCTTACCGCCCATGTTGAAAATGATACATATGCTTGCGTAGAAGCAGATGGAAGGACCTCCGCTGGGCTTGATGTGGTTTTTCCTTCAAGATTTCTTCCCAGTTCTGAATCAAGAGTATTAAGAACGTTATTGGTAAATAATTCAAAAGGAGGGGCATATCTAGAGGTAACAGGTATTGGTGAAGAGCAGTATATTGGTGGATTTACACACCTCAGAAGTGGGCACAATGTATCAGCAGTATTTGTATCAACAAGACTAATGTCTTGGGGTGAAAAAATGGTATATGTAACCATTGAAAAGCCACACATAGATGATGCTTCACAAGGTAAAGCTCAAAGCGGGGAAGCGCAAGCTACTAATTTAGAAGCCATTCACGAAGCAATTAAAACAGGAGTTTTTGGTACTGAAAGAACGGATATAAGACAAGGATCTCATGTAGATACTAGTAACGCACCAAGAAACGATAATACCACGCCTAGAGTTGTTGGTGTCGATCATAATGGAAGTATTACAAGTATCGTAGAAGCTTCAGAATTAGATGCAGCGGAAGGTAATTTACCACCAGTTTATCCATCTAGTGATTTTCCTGCTAATAATTTCCCCAGATTACCAGAAGGTGCAGAGTTAACTAGTTTTATGACTGGTAGCGGTGATACTACATTTTTGGGTGCTACATATACAGATTCTAGAGGAGAAAGACTAAGTTTGATATCGGGCTATAAAATGAATGCTGACGGCAAAATTGAGCCATTAATGCAACTACCCTTTGTACTCCAAAAAACAGGGCTAACTATAAAAGGGGAAGTGCAAATGATCCCAGGTCCAGTACCGGGGATGGCTTATGCACTGTATGAAACAGAAGAAGGATTGACTATGACTACGGTCGATACCCAAAATGGCTTGAAGTTATATGATATGGAACTAGGAAGCAGAAAAGAAGGTAAGCAATATACACTTGCAACAACTGGAGGCGCTTATCCACCATACCTGATTGAAGCGGGTGATGGCGCTATTGCTGCATACCTTTCGAAGGATGGTGCATTAGTTGATCAACCAGTAGATTTGGGACCTTTTGTAATAAATGGCAATACACTGGAAGCGGTTGGTATGAGCTGGCCTGCTTATATTGCAGCAACAATTATGCAAAAGGATAAAGAGGGGAATAAAACACTAGAAACAGTAAATCTTAGTAAAGAAGTAGTTGAAATGCCGTATAGAGTATACCTCCCTCTTACAGTACGATAGAAAAAGACATCTCAGCGATTAAAGTTGAAGAATTATATAAGTAGTATATACTTAAAACATGAATTTTCAGAGATTAATTCTTCTGGCAATCTTACCTCTTTTACTTGCATCTTGTGCTAGCTCCAATCTCGGTGGTAAAACCATCCTTTTTTACGGTAATACATGCCCTCACTGCAGAACCCTGGAAGAGACATTTACTACATATCAGGTAGAAGAAAAATTCCAGTTTGAGCGCAAAGAAGTCTATGACAACAAGGCTAACGCTAATCTGCTTGGAGTAGCTGCCTCTAATTGTGGTATGAATCCTAATACAGTTGGAGTACCATTTCTCTATGCAGAAGACAAGTGTTTTATAGGGATACCGGATATAGAAAAGTATGTTAGCGAAAAAACAGGGATCCAGTTTTCTAGCCAAACAATCCAAAATCAATCCAGTCCATCAGCAACCGTGAATTAATCAGTTTATGGGAATTCAAACCAGCTTCTCTTCTTCGCATTCATATACGTTTAACGGGAAAACGTATACTTCTTTTGATGAAATGCCTCCAGAAATCCGAACATATTTTGAAGATAAGGATGGAAGCGGTATCCCTGATTTTGTAGAGGAAAAACTACCAAAATGGATGATCAGAGATAAAGCGTAAATGAAAATGGAATTTAAACCTGTGCAAGAAAATAAAAATGAACTTGAATATACATCTAAAAACAAAAACGAAGTAGCAACAGAAAACACTTTAAACTCACATATAATATCCAAAAATAGTATAGAATCCAAAAACAACTCTTTGGTGTTTGTTTTTCCAATATTACTATTGATTATTCTAGT
Organism: uncultured Pseudomonadales bacterium; assembly: GCA_964386355.1. Classification (GTDB taxonomy): domain Bacteria; phylum Patescibacteriota; class Microgenomatia; order UBA1400; family UBA1449; genus CAYLQQ01. Next base: position 55,591 of record CAYLQQ010000007.1, on the reverse strand, counting down.
TCTTTATCAAGTTTTTAAATAGATAATTCAGATACATACCTCGTACATATTGTTGTATTATATATTGTCCAATAATATAGCGTTAATATGGGTATACCAGAATTTACACAAAAAATGCGCTATTTACTAGGACCGTATATGCATGCTCCAGAGCAGATGGAGCTAGACGAGAGTATGTTGGCCATTTTAAGTAATATTCCACATGGGTTTTTTGATGAAGGATATGTATTAGATCAGGAACAAGATGCGATATTAATGCAAAATGTTTTGCGAGTATGGCCAGAGCTTAATGAGTTGTTGTAGGAAACGGGTGTTTTTCCAAGAAGGCAATAGCCTCTTCGTATGCTTGAGTAATTATCTTAAAGTCATCAGATGTTTTATAATTAGTTGCCAGTTGGGATAGAACGTATCCAGAAGAATTCTCAAGTGCCTTTTCGTATGATAGTAGATTTGTGTCATCTCTGTGCATATATGCTTCTATCTTATCCATAAGCTCAAGCAGAGCAATGTATTTATAAGCTTCTAAACGCCCCTCTGGGGATTTAAAATGTGTATCAAGGACCTCCGCTAAACGTCCTGATGCTTTACCTTGAGAAAAATGATGGCTGAGTCCAAAAGCTGTAGCAATTAGAACTTCCGAATCTGAATCATCTATACATTCAAAAACTTGATCACCACAATCTATATGAGTATTTGTCCAAAAACGATACATTGGTGTTTTTGTTACTTGTATATCATTATCTATTAGATAGGCGTGCTCCTCACCCGATATTTCATAGTCATTTATATCACGACCTGTCGCTTTGTGATGAAGATATAACGCTTGAAGTAATGGGAGTTGACTAAAATGCTTGACCCCAGTATGAGGTAATGCTTTTTGGTATTCATTCTGGTGAGCGTTTGAAAAAATAAAACTATATAAACGAGGTATGATTGATCGGCCTGGCGCATCAGGGAACCCCCCAGTTTTACCAATATCTCCGATCAGGATCATATAAGGGAAACGAATTGCAAGTTTCGGAGGTACTGATTGCTCATGTTGTAAAAATGTAACATACGCTTTTTCATGAGCCTTAAACCACTCAATCATTACCAGTTCACTTTTTAGGTGATTTGGTAACAAGTCGTACCCTCTCATTTCTTCAAACCGTGGGATAATAGACTTAAGTATATTTGTAGAAACATCAGTTAAATAACCAGGCTCAATATTAAGATGCTTTAAGCTATTAGCCATGCATTCTTTTGGGTCATGATCATGTGTGATATTTGGGTCGTAATAATATGTCATATTTAAAATATACAATAGCGCATTATATATTAACTGAGATTTTATGAAAAATCTAAGCTTATATATCCATATACCTTTTTGCGCCCGTAAATGCCCATATTGCAGCTTTTTTTCGCAAGCAGGTAAATCATCTTTGTGGAAGGCATACTTTGATGCCTTAAAACAAGAAATTGATACCTACAAAAAAATACTAAAAACAGAAAATATAGACACGATGTATGTAGGAGGAGGGACACCGTCATTGGTAGATCCAATTTTAATTGGAAAACTGCTTGAGTACATATATGAAAGTTTTCAACTTAGTAAGAAAGTAGAGATTGCTATTGAAGCCAATCCTGAATCTTTGGATGTAGAAAAACTAAAAGTTTATCGAGACGCTAATATTAACCGACTTAGTATTGGAGTACAAACAACGAGTGATACACTTCTTAAAAAATTAGGACGGCAATATAGCTTTTATGAGTTTAAGCAGAAATTCTACATGGCGCGTGAGGCAGGCTTTAGCAATATAAATATTGATCTCATGCTTGGATTACCTGGACAAACGTTGGTTGATTGGGATGATTCATTGACTCAGGTTATTGATCTGCAGCCTGAGCACATTGCTTGTTATAGTCTTGAACTGGATGATACATCTGTGTGGGGAAGAATGAATGAGATGAGAACATTTGAAATCCCAGACCAGAAACTTGATAGGATGATGTATAAAAAAGCGGGAAAATTGCTCATGCAAGCTGGATATACGCACTATGAAATTTCAAACTGGGCAAAAAAAGGCTATGAATGCCGACATAATCTACATTTTTGGAAGTATATGCCATATATTGGAATTGGAGCGGGAGCCCATACTTTTTTTAAACATAAACGCTGGCAAAATGAAGAGTCTATTGAAAGATACATTAACCGACACAGTGATGGGAAACAACACATGTTGAACGTTTCAAATAGGCAGGCAGCTCAAGAAAAACTTATGTTAGGACTAAGGTTGCTCGATGGTTTGCCGATATCAGAAATTGAATCTAACTATTTAAAATCAAAACAAAAAGTAATTAGTAAACTACGTATAAATGGATTATTATGTAAGAATGAAAGCGTGATGCGTCTAACAAAAAAGGGCTTAGATGTTGAAAACTACGTAATTGATACACTGATTAATGATTAGCTGTTTACGACAGAACTTGGAGATGAAGAGTACTAACTAGAGAAAATACTATTTCTAAATACCTCATCACATGTAGTTAAACCCTGTTCACATTTCAGTAAACCGTCACGGATCAGGTTAATAAAATTCATTTCATCTAGTTTTTGACGTAACACATCCTCGCTTATACCATCCCTAACAAATGACCTAATGCTAGAGTCGACTTTCAATATCTCGTATATGCCAATCCTTCCTTTATATCCAAGGTTTTGGCATTCTAAACATCCTGTGCTCTTATACAGCTCTTTTGGAACTCTTCTGAGATATTTTTGAAAAAGGGCGATTTCATCCTGAGTGGGAGTGTATGGCTGTATACATTTGGGACAATTTCGTCTTACTAGCCTTTGAGAAATTACACCTCGCAGTGCGTTATTGATAAGGTATGTGTCAATATCATACTCTAGCAGTCTATAAATGACGCCGATTGAATCCGGGGCATGAATAGTTGATAAAACCATATGTCCAGTCAATCCCGATTCGACTGCTATTGTAGCGGTTTCCTTATCTCGTATTTCTCCCACTAGAATAATATCGGGGGATAGCCGGAGAGTTACCCTCAATCCTTCTTCAAATGTAAATCCCATATCCAGTTTAATCGGCATTTGATTAACTCCTGCCAGTTTATATTCAACCGGATCTTCTATTGTAATGACATTATACTCTTGTGATTTATTCAGCTCTGCTATCGTTGTATATAATGTTGTAGTTTTGCCTGAACCTGTTGGACCACAGACTAATATCAGGCCACTTTTTGAGGACAAAATTTCTTTAAATTGTGTTAATTGTTGGCAGTTAAATCCAAGCGATTCCAGTGTCATGACAATAGAATCTCTTTGAAGAATCCTAATTATTACCAGCTCTCCATGAATGACCTGAACTATCTCAACACGATAATTAATTATATTTCCCTCGATATTAGTACTGAACTGTCCTTCCTGAACTCTCCTCTTTTCGGTGATATCTAGATTACTTATTACTTTTATGCGGGCAATAATTTTATCAATAGTACTTTTCGGTACTCTTCCAACAACATAGAGCACTCCATCTACCCTAATGCGTACCCGAATATCCTTTTCTTCTGGCTCAAAAAGTATGTCTGATGCATTAAGTTTAGCTGATTCTACTAGTATGCCATTTACAAACGAAATTACGTCATTAATTTGATTTGTAAAAATACTACTCAATGAATCGTTGCTTATTGCTCGATTTTGGGGGTTATGTTGAAGATTATTTTTTAAATTATTCAGAACGGTAGCTGGGTCAGGTAGTGGAGTTGTATCCTCAATTGGAGTATTTAGCATATACATATATTTATACACCATTACTATGTAGTTTCAAAATAAGAACCTGTCTGAGAAGTATCAGTACTATATGTATGAGTTCGTATTTTTGCTGTATATATTTATGCTAAAATTAAATATCGAAACTGCCGTGTGTTTTGGTGAAGCCTTTGAGGCTTAGGTTGATGTTTCGTCACCCGGGTACAGTTGCTGTACTTGTGAGCCGGTAGAATTACTTTATCTGAATTTCAGATAAAGTAATTGCAAAACAGCGGCAGTTTCTTTTTTTTACATGAGCTGGTTTTCAAACCTATTTGAAGGGGGGCGCTTAGTTTCAGATTTATCAGTATGGTTAAATCTGCCTGTAAATGAACTCATAATCTGGAAATCAGGTATACCCGAAACATTTGGGTATACCCAATTTCAGGTACCAAAGAAAAACGGCATAGATTATAGAGTTATAAGTGCTCCTGATCAGAATTTAAAGAAGCTCCAAAAAACTATTTACCACCGGCTTCTCAAGCCCATTCCTTGTCATGTTGCTTCAACTGGGTTTATTCCAAAAAAATCTATTGTTCACAATGCAAAGCAACATATAAGCTCAGAAGTCATAATAAATATAGATTTAAAAGATTTTTTTATTTCTACAAAGAACCAGCGAGTTTATGATTATTTTAAAAGATTAGGATGGGGAAGGACAAGCGCACGTATACTTACAAATATCTGCTGCTTCCAGGGTGGCTTACCGCAGGGTGCAGCAGCTTTGTACACTCTAGAGAGAGTGACCGTACTTACTCCAAATATTCACTATGAGTAAAAAGACCCAAATACTACTTAACAAGAAGCATAAATTGCTTACAAGCTTTTTAGACGATGCTAAGAAAATTAATGATTTAGTTCCATTAGTACAAGAAGCGAAAGAAGAAACGGAGCTGTCAATCGCTGCAATCGGCGATGCTCCAAGTGAAGTAGCAAACAGTTTCGATGACTCTTACATATATGGAACGGTTGAAAGTGACTATACCCTTTGGGAAAAATCACTTCCCAAAATTTCAATTAATTCTCCATTTTATGTTACTGCTTCCGGAAGTGCAGCTTCAGCTACTACATCGGATGTTGTTTTTAGTCAGATTAATAGTTTAAACAATCCCTCACAACCGCAGTTTGTGCAAGATTGGTCGATAAAATATCATTCTCAATACTTTAATTTTTGGGAAAAGAAAAATAGTACAAACGAAGTAATTGAAAAGCTAGCTACTTTAAATCCGGATCGTTCAGCTGAATTTATTGAGGCAAACACCGCATGTATATCAGCTTTTTCGGGGGCAGTACCACCGAAATCTGCTGCAATAGCCATGAGAAATACATTAGAGCATTATAAGGGAGATTTACTTAAGATTGTTCAAGTGATTTCGAAGAAACAAATAAAAAAGAGCCAACATTGGCAACTTATATCTGACGCCTTAGCGATAGATGGAGTTGGAAGTCCACAGCACTCATTACTCCTCGGAAAAGAAATTAGTTATAAAGATCTTCATGGGGACAAAGGTTTGACTAGAATTGCAAAAAATCTAACACCTGACCCACACACTGAATTGAAGTCAGTACATCAAAAATGGGTCAATTTCTTCTATACAACATTAAACTTAATCGACCCGAAGCAGATAAAGAAGCATTAAAGAAGATCTTTTGTTTTGACTTTCAAAACTCTGGCAATTTTCTCCAACATTTCCAGCGAAGGTATATTTCTTCCTTGCTCGATATAACCCATATAAGCCCTACTAATACCGACTTTATAAGCTACATCTTCCTGGGTTAGATCTAGTTCCTTTCTTCTTTTTTGGACTTTCTTACCGAGTACTCGTGGTAATTTGGCGTTCTTCCTCATGACATTATTGTTGCCTGGGAAGGTTATTTGCTCCACTAAGTGAGAGTTAGCATTTACGCCTGGTAGATAGCTTGATTATTTGCTAACTGTAAGTTAGTATTAAACCAGGATTTTTAACCAATATGTCGATACTAATCACTCAAAAAGGCCACAAATCGGTCAAAGTCAATTCATCTCCATTTATTCTGGAGGATCACTTGCAGGAGTATATTCACCAGAATCCTGAAGCTATTCCTTTGTATGACATCAAAGACGATATCCATTTGTCTGTTTTAGTAAGAGAATTCCCCAGCCAATCCGGCCCGATTGATGCCGTCGGGGTTGATAAAGACGGTGAAATCTACCTGGTAGAGACAAAACTATTCAGAAATGCTGACAAGCGTAAGGTTGTCGCTCAAATACTTGATTATGCCGCCTCGCTTTGGGCCAACTACCGTTCTGGCGATGATTTCATTACTGATCTAAACGGTCAACTTCAAAGACAGAGCCAGATTGATTTGATAACTAAATTAACTGAGTTTTATGAAATTGATACTCCACAAGCCCAAGATCTTATTACCAATATTAAAACCAATCTGCAAAATGGCCGATTTAAGTTGGTGGTACTAATGGACTCGCTCCACCAACAACTACGGGATTTAATAACTTTCATTAACCAGAACAGTGAATTTGATATTTATGCCGTCGAGCTTGAGTATTACCAGCATGAAGACTTGGAAATCACTATCCCTAAACTTTTTGGAGCTCAAGTTAAGAAGGATATATCGTCTGTTTCATCCAAACGAGTCCTGGGAGATGATGATTTTACTCAAGCCTATTCAGACGTAGGGCTTGGAGAAGTGGTCGGCCAAATTGTGACTTTGTTTAATCAGATCAATACCGGAGAATCGGAACTTAAAACTGTCAGCGTAGCCAAAGGCAGTAAGTCCCTGAATTTCTATCTTCATCTCAACGCAAATAAAATTACGATTAGCCTTCATGTTGATCCAACATACGATAACGGTTCGTTAGGCATTGCCTTTAATAATGGTTTTTGGAACCAGGAAAATTACAACAAACTAAAACCGATATTTACTACTAAATTTCCCGGAATCGAGTTAAACCAACCTTCGAATTTTAACTCCGGTAAATTGGCTAAGTGGTCGCTTAAAGATGTGACCATTAATCAATTGAAAGAATTGTTAACTAACTTTCCCGACTAACTATTTTTGATCTCTACTTGTTTATCTTTGAGGACGATATTGAGGTTTAGTCCCTGGATTAATTCTCTCTGATCCTGACTGGCTCCTTCCCATAAGGTGAATAGCGCATATTGCTTTAGCGATGATTCCTGGTTGGTCGGGTTGAGGTTGTGTTGAATAAACACTTCCTGCTGAATTTTGCGATATGCATCAATTTTTAGTTTCAGTCCGTAAGAGAGCTTGAGTTTGCTTTCATCCAGATTGGCGACTAGATCCCGTAATTGCTTTAACATTGCCTTTTCGTTCAGGTACGGTTGTCGGCACTGATTTAATTGCTTGGAACAATGGTAGTAAACATGTCTGTTGGTTTTGCCGTTTAATAGCTTTTTAAACTTCTCCTCACCGATAATGGTCGATCTGCACTCTCCACATTTAAATAGTCCTTTGAATGTGAACTGCTTGGCACCCCATTTGGATTTTTGAGGCACCTTCAATTGTTCCTGGGTCTGTTCAAATAGTTCCTTACTGATTAGTGGCGGATGCGAGCCTTTGTACCAGCTTCCACTATCCAGTGGGTACTCAAATTCACCATAATAGAACGGGTTTTTGAGTAACAGATATACTTGGCTGATAGTGACTTTGGCTCCGGAGCGGTTGCGAAATCCGACTTTATCAAACCAGCGTTTGATATCCCAACCGCTTTTTCCATGTATCCCCACCCGTTCAAAGGCCTCGGTGATTTTCGGACCTCGCTCCGGATCGATAATAATATCCTTAACTCCGTTGAATGCCCGATTGTAGTAACCCAGTGGAGCCATGCCGGGTCGCCAGCCCATCTGACATTTGGCTCTGATGCCTCTTTTGACATTGATTCCTTTATTGTCGTTTTCCAGCTTAGCCTGACTACAGAGGATCATAAGTAGAAATTTTTCATTGGGACTATTGGTGAAGGTTTGGGAGAAGGTCTTAATAAATTGAAGCTTGCCCTGATCCATGAGATCCACGAGCATCCCCAGATCTCCGGCGTTTCTACTTAGGCGGTCAGGAGCCCAAGTCAAAATCGCATTAAAGTGATCACTGCGGATGTCAGTCAGAATACTATTAAATACTGGCCTTGAGCCGGACATCTTGGCTGAAAATCGTTCCTCTCTGATATCAGTGATCTGAATCCCGTCCCTATTGGCAATGGCTGTCATCTCTTTGATTTGGGAATCAATCGACATGGCTTGTCGCTCATCGCCTTCAGTTGATTTGCGGGCATAGAGACAGTATTTAGCCTGATCGTCGGTGATAATCTGTTGTTGCATCAAGTTAAACAGTACCGCAACAACTGGTCAAGTCAAGCGCAGTGTCGGTAGACTAACCGTAAATCCGATGATGGTTTCGGGACTTTAACTTTCTGAATATCTGTCTGTCTTCTTCCTCTGCCCAATCATCGCTTCGGGACGAGATAATCCTGCTGTTGTAGAAATTTTCAATTGGAACAGCTCTTACTTCTCCTGTATACGGAGGCTTGCCTATGATGCCCAGAATTAGGGTGGTTAAGGCATCAACCAGATCATCATGCTTTTCGATGCCAAAACCGACCATTTGTTTGATTAAATCTTCACAGCCGAACTTGGGAAACAGTATGGTTCCGTTTTTAACTAGGTGCGAGATTAATGATAACCTGGTTCTTTTGTCCTGGCTTTTGGGTGAGACCCCGGTTGCATGATAGCCATCCTGCGTCAAATCCTGAATAATAGATGCCTGATATCCAACCTCCTCTATATATAGGTATGAGTCTAGGAGCATGGAAATATCTTTTAGCATCTGCTCGGTATCCGGGAACGATAGTTTTTGATTGATCGGATTGGGTAGGATGTAGAACATGTACCTACTCCCGATCCGATGGGTTTGTACCGAAACCATAGCCGTATTATCGGCATAGTGTTTTTGGGAAATGGCTAAATCCACCCCCGTAGCTATAAATTGAAACCCAGTGGGGTTACTTTTTCCCGGCAACCGATCATAGTATTGGATCCACTCTGGATGAATGACCCTTTCCGCATCAGAGATGATGTGGAGTAGATATTCCCGATGCCAAGCCTGATCATTGGCTACCTGGCTTTGTAGATTTTTAATTGACTGCTGATCAGGAAATTTACCCGGCCACAGCGACCTATCCTGCCCATCCAGGAGTGGGTATTTACGGAACACTCCACTAAGAATGCCTTCATTAATATTCTCGTCCAATCGGCAGATAACCGAGTCTTCATGTAGTAAGTTACCGACTACGGCCACCTTGGTATTGGTGTCTCCCGCCGGAATCACTTCTCCGGTTAACCATTGATGGGTTTTATCACGGCTCTCTTTGGTTTTAACTGACGATAAATCTTCTATATCATCACAAATAATCAGGTCAGGGCGGTATTGGTTGTGCTTCGAGCCACGAATAGCCTCTCCGGTAGAGAAGGATGAGATTCTGGTTCCGTATTTTTTGATCACTAACGAATTAGACCGCCATTCCTGATCGTCTTCATCGAATGGCCCGAAATCATTGATCAGTAGTTCATTGGTTTCTAACTCATTTTTGATAGCGGTGAGTAGTAACCTGCTTTGATTAGATGTCAGGCTGGTGATGATAATAAATTTCTTCTGCAATTTACCCAGCATTGCCCAGATCGGGAAGGACAATGAAGCAATGGTGGATTTAGCTGATCCCCGAAAAGCCACAATCACTGCCAGTTTATTCTGCTCATTTTCAGTGATGGTAAACATCTCCTTTTGAAAATCAGCAGTCTGGTACTTGATGTAGTGGCTAAAGTAGATATGGAAAAACCAGTAATGGCTGCTCGTGGCTAATTTTCGCCTGAAGCTTCGACTGGTGTTAATCTGGCGTAGAAGATTCTCATTCATTGGCTCTATCGGCTTCATCCTGCCTCCTTTCTCCGATAAGTCCGGCCATCACCAAAGATTTTTTAACTAAATCTTCTTGCTCTTTGGTTAAATTCTCTTTGTCTTTGGGGGCGGTGGATATTTCAACCTTGGTGGCGTAATCACGGTGGTGGTGTTTCAGCCAAAAAATGATTCCAGTCATATTGTGGTCTTTGATAGCGTTTAGCAGTTGTGACTCCGCCATATCGTTAACCAGTAATTTGCCTTCCTGAATGGCTTGATCAGCTTCCTTAGAAAAATCTGGGAACTCTTTGCGCCATCTGTAATAAGTTGCCCGACTGATACCGGATCTTTCGCAGACTACCTGAATAATGGGTAGCTTCCGGCACTGTTCTAGGAATTGTTCCTGTTGTTTCTGGATTCGTTTAGCAATAGTTTTGGTGCTCATATGATCCTTTCTGTTTTCTGTCCGGTTAATCTTTCCCAGCGTTTGCGAATTACCTCGGCATAGACCGGGCTTTTTTCCATCACATAACAGCGTCGTTTCATTTTCTCGGCAGCAATCAATGTGCTACCCGAACCGCCAAAGGGTTCAATAATCAGATCACCCCGTTTGGTGAGAACTTTGATGTACGGGATTAGAATCTCAATCGGCTTGGTGCCAAAGATTACCCCTTGTCCGGAGTGTTTTTCGTCGGAAGCATTGAACTCAATAAAGTCAGTGGGTTGGTTTTTCTTGCCCTTCTGATAACTTTCCCAATGAGGCTTGCCAGAAGTTGCAAATAAAGCCGTTTCATATTCATTTTGCAGAAGTTCTTCTTCAGCAGCCGTATTTAGTTCTCTTTTTCCTCCCGTGCCTATCATTGCAATATCATATTTTGAGAAGAACCTATACTTGGCTGAAAATCCCTGGTGCCGGTTTGGTAACCGCCAAATCAGCATATTGCGGACTTTCCAGTATTTTTCCATTTCATTCCACATGGCTCTAACGTTTTTCCAGTTCTCATAGGAGATAATACTAAAATCGGGCTTGGCGGTTTTTGCCACGTTAGCCATCCAAAGTGAAATAAAGTTGGGTGGCAGAGTTTCAGTCTCAAGATATCTGCGATTACGCTTGGCTCCGAATCCGGTTGTAGGCTTTCCGTGACGCTTTGCGTTAGTGTAATCAAGGAGATATGGCTCATCCGTTAAGCACATATCCGCCTTTTCACCATTCATCAGCTTCAAAAAATCATCTTTAATGGTCGAATCCCCAATCATAAGCCTGCTCTCACCAAGCTTGTATACTTCACCCTTCTTCATGGTGACCTGGTGAATATCAAGTTTCTCTAGTTCTTTTTGCAGGTCGAACTGTTCGGGATTATCGGTATCAATGTCAAAAATATTATCGAGTTCCTGACTGGTGAAGCCGATATTATCTAACAATTTTTCAGAGAAATTAGTTAATAACTCCCAGTCCCATTCGCCTAGATTTTTATTGAGCCGGATATTTAGCTCTTTCTCAGTGTCAATGTCGGGAATATTGAGATAAACAACGGGGACAGTTTTATAACCTAGCTCTTTGGCAACTTTTAACCGGAAATGTCCGCCAATTACAATATTCTCTCTTCCAGTTGACTGATTAACTACGCATGGATCTACCAAACCATACTTTTTAATACTTTCCTTCAATTGTTTAGTCTTCTCATCAGACCATTTACGTGGGTTATATATGGCTGGATTGAGTTGTTCGATAGGAACATACTCGACTTTTAAATTATTGTTGGGTGCTGTCATAAGCGACCTCCTTATGATCTGACAACCAAAAAAGCGGATGCCAGAGAAATATTTTTGTAATAGTTCTCTAACACCCGCCTTCTATGCGAGTTGTCCTTCGGTCATGAATTTGAAGGACAAATATCTTTATATAATATTTAGCATATCCGCGATATTATTGTCAACAAAAACTTAAATCTAAGCATGACTAAGTATTTAGTCTGGTGGTAAAATAATGTCTGAGTAATTAAGAAAAATTTGATCTATGGCAAACGAAGCAGATACATGTCGTAAATATATTCTCCCTAAGTTGTATGATTCTGGTTGGAATGATGACCAAATAAACGAACAACACTACTTTACTGATGGTCGAATTGTGGTGGTGGGACAAAAGCATTTTCGCAAAAAAGGCAAAAAGGCTGACTATCTGTTGCGACTCAACCGAGATATTGCTCTAGGTGTAGTTGAGGCTAAGGCAGACTATAGGAATCCAGGTGACGGAATGCAGCAAGCAAAAGAATATGCTCAGATTCTTGGTCTTCACTTTGCTTACTCCACTAATGGTAAAGGCATCGAGGAGTTTGACTTTACTAACGGTCAACAATTAAGTCGTGACAATTTTCCTTCTCCTCAAGAGTTGTGGCAACGAACTCGTGATGCAGAACAGATATCGCCTGAGGTTGAGCAAGATTTCCTTTTCCCTAGTTTCCGAGATATTGGTGGTAAGAAACCAAGGTATTATCAGGAAATCGCCATCAATCGTGCGACGGCCGCCGCCCTCAGTGGTAAGAAGCGGATCTTAATCACGATGGCCACTGGTACAGGCAAAACATACGTAGCCTTCCAGATCATCTGGAAGTTGTGGAAGACAAAACGCAAACAAAGAATTCTATTTTTGGCCGATCGGAATGTGTTGGTTGATCAAGCCAAGGACAAAACCTTCTATCCAATGGGTGATGCGATTTGGAAGATTCAAGGAGAAGCCAACAAAGCACGCGAGGTTTACTTTGCCATTTATCAGGCAATTTGTGGTGATTCCACTAGACCGCCACTTTACAAACAATATTCACCCGATTTTTTTGATTTGATTGTAGTTGATGAGTGTCATCGAGGTAGTGCCAAGGATGAAAGCCGGTGGCGGGAGATTTTGGAGTATTTTAGTAACGCCACCCAGATTGGTTTAACCGCCACGCCAAAACGCAAAGACAATGTGGACACCTACAACTACTTTGGCAACCCTATCTACTCCTACAGACTAAGAGATGGTATAGACGATGGATTTTTGGCTCCCTACCAAGTTAGAAGAGTGGTAACCGATGTGGATGCTACTGGTTTTCGGCCAGAAACTGGAATGGTGGATCGCTACGGTAATGAAATCCCTGATCAGGAATATACCACCAAGGACTTTGAGCGAATTTTGTCGATCAAGAGCAGGACCCAAGCCGTAGCTAAACATTTAGTCGATTACCTCAATAAGACTGATCCATTGGCTAAGACCATCGTTTTTTGTGTGGATCAAGAACACGCAGATGAGATGCGTAAGGCTATCAATAACCTCAGCACTGATTTCACCAAGGATTATCCCAACTACTGTGTTCGGGTAGTGTCGGATGAGGGAGATATTGGCAGGCAATATTTGGACGACTTCCAAGACCCCGAACGTGATACCCCAGCTAAATCACCAATCATCTTGACCACTTCTCAAATGTTAACTACTGGCGTGGATGCGCCAACTTGTCGAAATATTGTGTTGTTTAAACCAATCAATTCGATGACTGACTTTAAGCAAATCATCGGACGTGGGACACGGCTTTTCACTGACAAAGACAAACTTTGGTTCACTATTCTTGACTACACAGGGGCCACCAGGCTATTCGCTGATCCTGAGTTTGATGGTGACCCGGAGTTGTTAAGTGAGGAAGAGATCAATGAGGAAGGTGACGTTACTAAATCGGAGACATTCGAAACCGAACCGACTCCAGAAGAAGAACAAGCCATCGAGGAGCAGGAGCAACAAGAGCAACCGATGATGGTAAGAGATGGTGACGATGAAGAATATCGAGCGCCACGAAAGTACTACGTTGATGAAATTCCCGCCTCTATTGTTCACGAGGTCGAGTATCAGTTGGGAGCCGATGGCAAGCGACTAGAGCTGACCAAATTGACCGACTACACCAAGGTTGTAATTAGACAACTGTTTAACGATGCTTACCAGCTTCGCAAAAACTGGCTTGACACTAAGAAGAGGTGGGAATTGGTTGAGGAATTGATGAAGCGGGGTGTTTCGCTTGAATTACTGATGGAAACAACGGATAACCCCGAAGCCGATCCTCTAGATTTGTTAGTCCACATAGCTTTCAACGGAGCCATCAAATCCAGGCGCGAGCGAGTAAAAGAGTTGAGGATGTTTAAACAGTCGTTTTTGGATAAATACAGTCCCGAGGCTCGCAAAGTAATTGAGATTTTGCTGGAGAAGTACGCCGAACACGGCATCGAGGAGTTGTCACCCGTTGCCAAAGAAGAGGATCAGATTCCACCAGTGATTCGGATTCTCAACGTGGAGCCACTCAATCAATACGGTACACCAGTGGACATCATCAACTATTTTGGCGGCCGAGACCAGTATTTAGAAGCTGCTAACCAGATGCAGGAATATTTGTACACCAACTAATATGATTAACAAAATAATAATTGAAAATTTTAGATCGATAGAACATCTTGAACTTGACGACGTTGCCAAGTTAAGTGGCTTAGTAGGTCCAAATAGCTCTGGAAAAACAAACATATTGAAGGCGTTGGATATTGTTTTAGGTGAAACTTACCCAACCGAAAGGGCTTTTACAAAGGACGACTTCTATCAAAGAGACCCCAACAAGACAATATCTGTTCAAATTTGGTTCGATCAGCCTTTAGGGAGTTGTCGGCTAACATCTTGTGACTCTCGACTAAAAGAAGCTGTGCAGCCAATTTCTCTGCAGCTCACCCACACAAGAAATCCTGAAGTCAATTTCGGTGCACACAGTTTTTTCGCTTATACCAATGATGGAAGGAAGTTTTGGGCGTCTAGTGAAGCTAGGGACCAAATCAACTTCATATATTTACCATCAGAACGAAGCCTCGATAAACAATTATCCGTAAGTAATTGGACATTATTAGGTAAGATTTTGAAAAAAATTGATGAAAACTTCAGGCGTGCATCAGACGACAATGGCCAACCCTTGGAAATGGTTTTTAAGGAGGCAATGCGCCAGCCAAGAGCAATTTTAGAATCAGAGTTTCACGATAGATTGGATTATGCCAAGTTTAAGAACTTGTTTACGGCTATCTGTAAACAATACTCAAAGGGTTTAGCCGAACATTTTGAACTTGATTTGGAAGTGTACGATCCTTTGTTTTACTACAAAACTATTCAAATAATTGGATCCGAAACTTTAGGTAACTTTAACGTCGAGGAATTGGGTTCTGGTGTGCAAAATCTTGTTTTGCTTTCGCTATTTTTAACTTATGGCAAGCTAATGAAATCCTCTGCAATTATGGCCATCGAGGAGCCGGAAATATTTTTGTACCCACAAGCCCAAAGGCAACTGTTTAGGGAATTTAGAGAAATTGCGTACCCCACTGATGGTGGTGTAGGAACTCAAATTTTTTACACAACACACTCTCCAAATTTTGTGGATTCATCAAGCGCCGAAGATATAAGAATTATTCGAAAATCACCTTCAACAGACGAAAAGAAAAAGAATGGCAGTCTTACGAGTGACGAAAAAGACGAAATAAAACTTCTCACTGAATTTAATCAAGAACGAAACGAGATATTTTTTGCCGACTATGTTGTTCTTGTTGAGGGTGATACCGAAAAACATTCAATACCAACGATGCTCGAGAGGTTGGGATTCAAACCCGAAGAATTAAACATCGTGGTAATTTCAGCTGAAGGGAAGACAAAACTCAACTTCCTAATAAGAGTTTGTGAAGTTTGTCAAATTAAGTGGGTTGCCTTATACGATACTGACGAAGACGTGAAGGAAAGAGTTGCTATCGAAGAAAGCAAAACTCCTCCCAATACTCTTAAATTAGCAGCGCTAAAACAGCAGGATTCACAGAATGACGTCATTAACAGTAGTTTGAATACGTTTGGTGAAAATGTAATTGCACTAGAGAATAATTTTCAGGATGCGTGTGGTTTACAGTCTCACAAAAAAAACAAGTGGCGTGAAATAAAAGAGGCACGTGATTACGCCAAAGATATTGGCTTGTCCCAAATGCCAGCTTTTATTAGTAGGGTCATTGAGTTATTCGGACTGACTTCTTCATCTAGCAGTTCTGAACCAAATTTAGAAACAGAATCAGAGGAGGATGATATTCCGTTTTAGCCTATGAAAAAACAACAACTAACCAGCATCATTAAACGAGCCAGAAACATAATGCGCAAGGACGCGGGGTTGTCGACGGATGTCGATCGCACACCCCAGCTCTCGTGGATGTTGTTTCTTAAGTTTTTTGACGATCTAGAGAAGCGCAATGAAGCCCTGATTTCCGGTCATCGATCAGTAATCGAAAAGCCACACCGCTGGCGAGATTGGGCAAGTAACGACGAGGGAATCACTGGTGATGACTTGATCAAGTATGTAAACGATAAGTTGATACCTTACCTAAGAGAGTTGAAGGGAACTAAAGAGAATGATCCTAGAGACGTTCTTGCCTCGCTTTTTGCCGAGACCTACAATCGAATGCTGTCGGGCTACCTGTTTCGAGAAATAATCAATCTTATCGATGAAATTGACTTTCAATCCAAAGACGACATTTTTACCCTCTCCCATCTTTATGAAAGTATGCTCAAGGAGATGCGAGACGCTGCCGGTTCGAGTGGTGAGTTTTACACCCCCAGGCCAGTGGTGCGGTTCATCGTGGAGCATATTAAACCAAAGTTAGGAGAGAAGGTTTTGGACCCGGCCTGTGGCACTGGTGGTTTCTTGGTGGAAGCATATGAGTATATGAAGCAGCAAGCCAAGACAGCCGAGGATTATGACCAGCTTCAATACAAAACCTTCTTTGGTATTGAGAAAAAGCCAATGCCGTATCTTCTTGGCACAATGAATTTGATGCTTCATGGTATCGAGACTCCCAACATTCAGCGTCGAAACACGCTAACCACTCCACTCAAGGAAATTACCGAAAAGGACAAGTTTGACGTAATCCTAACTAACCCTCCATTTGGTGGTGAGGAAGAAAAAGGCATCCAGGACAATTTCCCGATGAGTATGAGGACAGCCGAAACAACATTGCTTTTTATGCAATATATTATGAGGTTATTAAAAAATGGAGGGAGATGTGGAATAGTGTTACCTCCAGGGTTTTTGTTTGGAGAAGGTGTTGCTCAAAAAATAAAACAGGCGCTTTTAGATGACTTTAACTTGCATTCAATCATTAAACTACCAAAGGGAGTGTTTTCTCCTTATACAGATCAAGAAACGTCATTAGTATTTATTGAAAAACAGAATAAGACTAAACATATTTGGTATTATGACCACCCACTACCTCCTGACAGACAGAAACTAAAGAATCCTTGCTATATAAAATCAAAACCCCTCTTATATGAAGAGTTTGAACCATTAAATTCTTGGTGGGGGGAAAGAGTTGAAAACGAATATGCTTGGAAGGTAACCAGGGAAGCAGTCGGAGAAGACAAATTTAATTTAGATTTACATCACCCGAAAAAAACTGGCGGAGTTGTGATTAGGGATATTAACCAGTTATCTGAGGAGCTTAATCGTTCGTGCGATAGATTAGATTCAAGTGTTGATGGGTTAGCTAAGTCAATTCGTTTGATTTCGCCAATACTTAGTAAGTTAGATCGATACCCTCTTAAAACTTTGGAAGAAATGGGAGTGAAGATAAATCCTGAAAATAGAAATCCTGCTAAAGAATCATCTAAAACAGAATTTCAGTATGTTGATATTTCTTCGGTTAGTTTAAATACATTCGAAAATGTAAAATTAATACTAGGTTCTGAAGCTCCATCTCGAGCAAGACGTGTTATTCGTGAAGGGGATGTAGTTCTATCCACAGTTAGACCATACCTGTGCGGGCACGCTGTCGTAACAGAGGCATTTGATAACCAAATTTGCTCAACAGGATTTGCGGTGCTAAGAAGCGATAACCAAGCAGATCCTAAGTTTCTCTACTATATGCTTATTTCACCACAGCTTATCAACCAATATCACTTGTTAATGCGAGGCGCACACTATCCAGCTTTAAACGATCGACATATTAGAAAACTCCAATTCCCAGCCCCTGAATATGATGAGCAACATAGAATTGGTGAACTTTTGGATGATATCTTAGGTGATTTAGAGAGGCAAAAAGCTATGAGTATTAGTTATGCTCAGCAAATTAT
This sequence comes from uncultured Pseudomonadales bacterium, assembly GCA_964386355.1. Taxonomy (GTDB): domain Bacteria; phylum Patescibacteriota; class Microgenomatia; order UBA1400; family UBA1449; genus CAYLQQ01. The sequence goes on along the minus strand of CAYLQQ010000007.1, from coordinate 37,724 downwards.
TGATAATGTTGAAGTCAGCTCGCAGTCGGTACTCGCAACTTTAGTAAGGTCGATCACCAAATAAAATACAGAGTAAATTTATATGACAAATCAAATCAAATGTCCAAAGTGTGGAGAGTTGTTCGAACCAGGAGATGCATACAAGCACGAGCTTGAGGAAACGATTCGTCGTGAATCACAAGCCCAACATCAGCAGGATCTAGAAGAAGCCAAAAAAGAGGTGGCAGAGGCAACTAAAGCTGAGGTAGAGAAAAAAGCCAAAGAGGAGCTGGAAGTCACGGTAGAAGCGGTTAGGAAGGAAGCAGACTCGAACGCCAGACGGAACCGCCAACTCAAAGAAGAATTGGAAGACAATCAGAAGTTGTTGTCGGAGTTGAAAGAGGATAAGGCTAAGACAAGAAGACAACACGAGCAGGAGTTGGACGAGGTTCGCAAGAAATCATCCGAAGAAGCACGAAAAGAAGCGGAGGAGAAAGTTCGCAAAGAGCTAGAAACCCAGCTAGCCGCCTCCAAGGAGGAAGCAGAGGCTAGGGACAAGCAGAATAAAGAATTGCGGGATCAACTCCAAGACTTGCTTAAACAAATGCGTGAACTCAAGGATGAAAAAGACAAATTGTCAGTTGAATATGAGAAGAAGTTACTCGAAGGTCAGGACAAGATAAAAGATGATGCCAAAAAAGAAGCTAGAGAGGAGCTAGACCTAAAGATTGCCGAAAAGGATAAGAAGCTCCAGGATGCCGAAAAACAGATTCTTGAGTTACAACGCAAGATCCAACAGGGCTCACAACAGCTCCAGGGGGAGGTTCAAGAGTTGGAATTGGAACAAATCCTCAAGGCTGAGTTTCCATTTGACGAAATCAAAGAAGTTCCAAAAGGCGTCAACGGCGCCGATGTGTTGCAAGTGGTGAGGACTCAGGTGGGTAAACCTTGCGGAGTCGTCATTTGGGAGTCGAAACGAACCAAGAATTGGACATTTTCGTGGATCCCCAAGCTTAAAGAAGACCAAAGAGCGGTTAAGGCTGATTTGGCAGTGTTGGTATCCAACATCTTACCGAATCAAATAGTTGGTTTTGGTGCGGTTGATGGAGTGTTGGTTTCTGATATGAAGGCTGTTCTAGGAGTGGCATATCTTCTCCGGCAACAGTTGATTAAGGTTCAGTCGGCCCAGCTGGCCAACGAAGGCAAAGCCACCAAAGCTGAAGTGGTGTACAACTACCTAATTAGCAATGAGTTCAAACAGCGGATTGAAGTGTGGGTGGAATACTTCCGTGAGAGACAAGAGAAAATCAACAAGGAGCGTGTTTACTTTAATAAAAAGTGGCAAGAAGAAGAAAAGAGTATACAGAAGGTTATGGCCAATACATCTGGAATCTATGGTGATTTACAAGGCTTGATAGGTAACGCTCTGCCAAAAGTAAGTTATTTAGAATTACCCGATGTTGCTGAACCATCTAATGAAGATGATGGACTACCTAAAAGATGAACAACACTATAACGACTTATATGACCTTTTCACAATAAAGGAATGCTTACATGTTGTTAAGTTTTGGCAGAATTTATACAAGAAAAAAGATACTGATAAACAATTAAAGAAAATTCCTCCAGAAGAAGTTGAAAAGGGTTTCAATTATTATTACGGTTGGCAACTGAGGGTAACTAAGGGTGAGCGGTATCGCAGACGAGAGAAAACAATTGCCGAATGGGTTGAACGAGATAGGGTAAAACAAGATAGGCTGGATAACACCCCTGCTCCATCAAATATTTTCTGTTCTGCTTGCAACACTGAAATGACGGCGGGTGATTTTAAGCACTTGGAAGATTTTGACGATAACAAACCTCTGAGGGTGTTATTTATGTTTGAGTGCCTGAAGTGTAAGAAGCGCCGTGGGATTTATGATGATGGCGAAGAAAGAGTATCAACTCCGGAACCGTGCCCAAAATGTGGTAAAGAACTTAAACGAAAATACAAACGGAAAGGAAAAGTTTTAACTACCACCATTACTTGCAGCTCATGTAAATACAAAGAAGTTGAGGTTGATGATTTTGAAAAGAGTGACGCTGAATGGAAGGCTAAGCAACAAAAAGACAAAGAACTGTTGGAAAAATATCGCAGTGAGTTCTGTTTAACCGATAAGGAGGGTAAAGAATATATCGAGTTGATGGAGGCTATGGAGGTAGCCACTGTGGTTCGGGAAGAAGAAACCCAAAAATATGATAGTCCGGTTTACCAGCGGTCGCTTCAACTCAAAAAGACAACTATTGCTGATTTAGAGAAACTTCTTGCCACTACCCTGGAGGAAGCTCGATATACCAAACTCTCATTGGATAAACCGGAAATCGGCAAATATGTAATTGTCCCCTTTACGGTTCAAGATAGTGATTCATCCAGGAAAGACAGAGCGAGTGCGTCAGAACTAGAAAAATTGGTCAAAAACACGCTCGAAGATACTAATTGGCGTCTAGTATCCAACAGTGTCTATTATCGTCTGGGATATTTGGAAGGCAGATTAAAAGGATATGAACAAGAAGAAGACATGTTGAAACTAGCGGGTAAGAAAGAGGCACCCAAACCAAAACCTAAAATCAGTGAAGAGTTGCGGCAAAAGTATTCCTCTCATAATTTAGTGCAACTGGCTCGACTTTTTGGCGAACATGATGGTGTTGAAAATATGCGCAAACGAAGGTTAAAGGATGAACCTGAGGGTTTCTTTTTAGAGGCTAGTGAAGGCCCTTACAATTGTGGTATTTGCAGCCAGCTCCATCCTGGTAATGAAATTTGGTGGAATCCGGATGGCTTGAGATGTGCTGATTGTTGGCGAAATATCAAAAACAAAACCATTCCATATATAAAATCACGCCATGAGGATAAGAAGGTGTGGTTTGAGAAATGGGATATTCAATCAAAACATGAAGTCCACCCCTCCTCTATCAAAAAATTGAGGCGAGAAGGCGTGTTACACGGCAGGGATTTACTCGACAAAAGTGGAAATGCTTATTTCACAGTGTATTTAGTAAAGGAAAATCAGGAATTTCTGAAAAAATATTCTAAACAAGAGTCAAAAACTAATATTGCAAATATTAACGATAAGTAAAAAGGATTTGATTAATTGCTAGTTGTTGAGTATTTATAGGTGTAGTTGGTAATAATTTCATTGCCTCTTTGCAAAAGGTCAGAATAACTCAAAACTTCTATTCCATGAAGGGAATAGTTGAGTTTTCTAAGTGCTTTATGATGCTCTTCCGACCAACCATTTTTGTTTCCTATCAAAATAAAAGCTCTAGGTTTAATTAAATAAATGTCAAAATTATAAACACGCTTGATTTCATCTCTTAAGTGAAGTTGATACAGTTCGATTTCGTTTAAATAGGTTACGACTTGACCAATTGCTTTATTTGCATCGCTTGACCATGCAAAAGAATTATTATGATCAACATCTTTAACAATTATTGCTTTAGATGGGAGTTTTATCTCTAAGATATCCAGAAAGCCGTCCATTGTGGGGAAGATAAAATCGGGCATGCTACCTGCGACGTTAATTTTTTGTTTTTCTATAGGGGGTTGGTAGTTAATGCCAAAAAGCCAATTGTTTTTATATACCCACTCTTGCCATGAGTTCTTTCCTTTTGTTTCAGGATAAGTTTTTGTGAGTCTATCTTTAAGTTCTTCCAGTCTACTTTGAAAGAAAAAGATATTTGAAGTATTGCGAAGCTTTTCGAGATCCTCAACCTCTTGTTTTAGCATTTTCTTTTGTGCTGACAATTCTGATATTACCTTAGAGGTTTGGTCAATTAACGCCTTTTTATTTTTTCTTTTTTTAGGCACCTGTGATATGACTTGCTCAAAATTTTTTTCAAACTTTTTAACGTCGGCTTCGGATACCTTAGAAGAGTCGTATGCGTATTCAGTTGGAAAACAGTGATTAAGATAATAACTTGCTGCATCTAATCCGGTTTCTCGATAAAAAGAGAAAAACTTTTGCGACGTTGCTTTTTTGTAGCCGTCGTAGTCAACGTAGATTGATCCATCGGCTTTTGAAGTAGCCTCATGAGTAAATACTATTCTGATAGAGGGATTTTTCTCTCTAATTTTCTCAACTAGATGCTTAAATCCTCTAAGAGCCATACCTCGAGCAAAAAGAACTGACAGTGTTTCTCCATTTTTAGTTTTTTCATCATCTAGCTCTTTTTTGAGTTCAGGGGTTAAAAAAACTGTAACTGTTCCCAATTTGCTCAAAGACCGATCATTTTTTACATCGACTTGTATTAATTGCTTTTCACCCATATTTATCTCTTCTCTGAAAATTGTTCGAAGTTCATTAATTTTGCTCCTCTATCTACATAAACAAAGTGGTCTTCACTAATTCCGAAAAGATAGTTAAATTCGGCCCATATGGTAAAAGCAATTTTTTCTGGCTTAAAATCTTCACTAGTGATAAAAACCTCTCTGTCAGCTAAATCGAGTGTCAATTCTCCCATTTTCTCTTTAAACATGTTTATGGAAGTTAATTCAAGGTGTTTTCTTTTGGGATTGAAAATCCGTATTTTATAAACAATACCGGAGGGATCAACCGACAGGTATTTACCGATTTCCAGAGAAAAATTGACAAAATTTGATATCAACTCAGCAGATGCCATGCTGTTAAATCTGAAAATTTTACCAACCTCATCTTCATTAACTTCTACCCCATGTCCAAAAAAATCTTCACTTGCAGCAAATACAATCTGTCCATCTCTATAAATCCTGATAATTTTGCGGTCGCCATTTGTTATCTGTAGGTACTCACCAGCTACCGGAGTAGCCCTCCCGAGCGTTCTCATATCCCATCCCATACGTCTGAAGCTCGTCGGGTCTTCAATGTACTTTATTAAGTCGGAACCGCTACCAGAGAAAATCTCTTCAACTTTATTTGGTTGTGGTCGAAACGAACATGACAATGCAAAAGTAGTGGAATTTTCAAAATCAGAGAATTTTTTTATGTCGTTCACTCTATTTGATTCATTGTCAGTAAACGCCTGATGCATCTTGTCAGCATTTTTACTAAACAGATACGTCCGTACCGCTTCTCTGAACAGCTCGCTCCTGTTCCTTAATTCAATCTCAGCCTGTTTATCGACTGCCTGCAACAAATCGTCGGATAATGTTATGTTAATGACTTGATTTTTTCTCATAGAGCTAGTGTATATACATGTGTGTACAATGTCAATAGCTTTGTATGATCAATTCTCTTTTTTATACTGTCTCATTTGTCTCGTTTTACTCGAGTTATAGCGACGAAGGGGTTCCATACCGGCACTGCCAATTACCAGAGTCTCGAACGCGAGTTATAGCGACAACAAGGTTCTATACCGGCACTGCCAGTAACCAGTCCCTATTTGAGTAATCTGGTTAACTATCAAATGGATACAAGACTATCCAGGCTGACTCAAAAGTTTGGCGGAACGTATAGTCGCTATGCTGATGATATGACCTTTTCTTTTAAAACGTTTACATCTGCTACCCAACAAATCTTTCCTTTGATACGAAAGATATTACATGACTATGGATACGCAATCCAGAAAAAGAAAAAGATTCGGATATTGCGCAAACATCAACGGCAGACAGTAACGGGGCTAATAGTAAACGAAAAGATCAACTTACCAAGAGTTATGCGAAGAAAAATACGTGCTATGCAGGATTATGCAAAAAAAGGCCGATTGCTATCTGAAAAGAAAGATTCGCTCATAGGATATGAAAACCTTGAGCAGATGATTGTGAGGCAGAGGAATTAGTTGGGTATTATTTCGTGTCCTCTGATACTATTCCAAAATTTTTTAAACACTCCTGAAAATATTCATTGTGAATTGTCCCATCTAACTTGTTCCACGCATCAGCAGATATTCTACATTCTTTTCGGATTATATAGGGTACGTAAAACGTATTATGAATGAATTTAAATAAGAAATACAACAATAACAGCAATCCTGCTAATCCTTGCATTAAGTGATCTACTCTATGACCTTTGTAATAATACATAATAATTTTTATTGGTGTACTACCCGAACAGTATAGAAACTACAGTTTATTTACCTTATTATAATTTATCACAGTAAAATCTTCATCATCTACTGGTGACTTAAACACTTTTTTAATATTTGTTAAACTCTAGTTTGTAATGTAGAACAAGTCATCAGAGATAAAGTTTTTGATATACTTAGATTATGAAGAAGTACGAATTCCGATCTTATAATCCTAATTCGCCGCAAATTTATCAAGATGAAAGAGTTAGACTATCACAGTTTCTTATTGGAAATTATCAAATAGAACATATTGGTAGTACCGCAGTCTTAGGCTTAGGAGGAAAAGGCATAATTGATATTATGATAAATGTTCCAAAAGAAAAAATGGAGGATATTTCTAATCAAGCTCAAAAGGCAGGTTATATATTTAGGCCGTTAGCAAGCACAGAAACTAGATTATTTTTAAGAACTAATTATCCAGAAGATTTTGAAGGTAAGAATGTTTTCCACCTTCATGTGACATTTCAGGATAGTGCTGATTGGAAAGAAGCTATAGTATTTAGAGATTACCTAAGAACACATTCTAAAGATTTAAAAAGATATGCAAAGATAAAACAACAGGCAGTTCAAAAGGCTAATCAGAGTACTGAGAAATATAAAAATATAAAAGAGGATTTAATAAAAGAGATAATTGCTAAAGCTTTGTCTGTGTAAATACCAGTACACTTGGGGTGGCTGACGGGTTTCGATCCCGCTACCTCCGCTTCCACAGAGCGGCGCTCTACCAATTGAGCTACAGCCACCATAAAGGGGTTAGACCATACCGTAAACTGTTATATAGTGACTAATAAATTGATACTTATCTCTTGTACGTCACTATCGTTACGGCTACAGCCACCATATCGAGGTGGTAAATACCTTTGGATTGTTAAATAAGCTGACTGTATACAATTGATACCTTTCGCTACACTCAAGGTATTTCGCTTATGCTCAAGCATACAGCCACCATACATATTGCAAATATCAAAGTTCAAATAAAAAAACTGAAAAGCTCTGGGCTTGAAGCTCTTAGAATGTATATTATACTGATTTTCTGGCTAGAAGACAAAAGTTTTGGCCGTTAAAAATGGAGAGTCTCGTTTGTCCTTTGGCAGCATAGTAAAACGTATCAATTTTAAAGCCAGCTTGCTTAACTAGAGTGAGAAGTTCTCCAGGTAAATATGATTTAATAAACCTATTGATTGTTCGTACAATTCTTGATCCATCAGATACATTATACGGTACCCAGAGATAGGATAAATCTCCATACTCCATTTTTTTACCAAGCTGCATAAGATGAGATTTTAAAAATCTCCACTGCCACATGTTCCAGACAGAAATAACAATAAATCCTCCTGGAGCTGTATGTTCAAACATCTGTGACAGGACAAAGTGTTGACGCTGCCTATCAGGTATATGGTGTAATACGCCAAGGCAAAACAGGGCATCATACTCGCCAATGTGACGCCAGTCATCATCAAGAGTGATATCTCGCGTTATAAATCGCCGACTAGGATAACGCTGTCTGGCTCTTTTGACCAGCTCGTTTGAAAAATCAATTCCCAGATATTTAATTTTTTTAGTACCCAGTTCTGAAAGTAACCTACCATTACCACATCCTACATCAAGCACTTTCATGCCTGATTTAACTTGTGCAATAAAGGGCAGTATCTCAGTCCAGACAGGTTTACTCCTGGTTTGGTTAAAATGAGAAGAAATGATATTATAATGATCTTTGACCTGCTGAATCTGCTGGTAGGTAGAAAGTGGCAACAGTCTGATTATCTAAGTAAAAGCACAAAAAGTGCACATACAAAAGACAATATGGATACTAATCTAACAAACCTATTGTACCATGACTGGGGGGAACTCGATTTTAAAAACTGGCATAAGACAAAATTACGATGGGCACGGCAACTTAAACGCATTCCGACGCATAGTGAGATTTTGACTGCCTATCGTGATCTAGTTGAAGCTCGAAAAATTGAACAAAATCTCGAACTTGAAGATTCACTCAAAGTCCGGCGAGTCAGGACCATGTCAGGTGTGGCTCCTTTTGCAGTCATGATGGGTCCTTTTAAATGCCCCGGCAAATGCACATACTGTATCCAAGAACCTGGTATGCCAAAAAGCTATATGTCAGATGAGCCTGCAGCAGCTCGAGCTAAGGGGCTTGAATTTGATCCATATAAACAGGTTAGATCTCGGCTAGAACAGTTTGAGATTACAGGTCATAACCCTCAAAAATTACAGGTAATAATTATCGGCGGTACATTTTCAGCGTATCCAAAAGACTATGCCAGTCACTTTATCAAACGTATCTATGAAGCCTGTAATGGGCATGAATCTGATAGCATCGAACAGGCAATAGAGTCAAACGAAACTGCATTGTACCGGATTGTAGGAATGAGTATCGAAACCAGGCCTGACTGGGTTACAGAGGATGAAATAGTATTTTTAAGAAACTATGGCGTGACAAAGGTTCAGTTAGGTGTGCAGTCACTGGATGAGGATGTTTTACACAAAGTTGAACGAGGTCATGGTTTGGATGAAGTAGCTCGTGCCACAAAACTGCTTCGAAATACTGGGTTTAAAATAAACTATCATCTTATGCCAAACCTTCCCGGTGCAACGCCTGAGTCTGATATTAAGGGAATAAAATTGATGTTTGAAGACGAGAGATTCAAGCCGGATACCCTAAAGATCTATCCAACTATCGTTTTACCCTATACCAAACTATATGCGCAGTTTAAAAATGGTGAATACCTCCCATGGGATGACGAAACGCTCATGAAAACGCTTGCAGCCATGAAGCAATATGTACCACAGTATTGCAGGATAGACAGGCTGGTCAGAGATATTACCAAAAAATGGACGATGGGGGGAACTAAGCAGACAAATATGCGTGATGTAGTTGCGAGGTATATGAAAACAAATGGCATGAAATGTCATTGCATTCGCTGCAGAGAAATAAAAGGCCATAAAGATGAAAGCGAAATCACTCTAAAATCTTTTGAATACGATGCTAATGACAGCAAAGAAGTTTTTTTGTCATACGAATCTGACAGGTACCTGCATGCTATGCTGAGGTTGCGTTTACCCCATCAAGGTGATCAGTTAGACAACCTATTCCCTGTTCTAAAAAATTCCGCAGTGGTACGAGAAGTGCAATCATTTGGGAAACAGATTAAGATCGATACTACTTCAAAAGACTCAGCGCAGCACAGGAGCTTTGGAAAAAATCTTATAGTAGAAGCAGAAAGACTTGCACGGGCGAATGGGTTTAAAAAGATGGCTATAATATCGGGAGTAGGGGTTCGAGAGTACTACCGTAAATTGGGGTATGAGCTTATAGATACATATATGGTTAAGCAAATAAGCTGATATAATATATACTTATATGGAAAGAGATCTTATTGTTGATAGAGATATCACTGTCAGTAGTTGTATTCCAAAAGGTGCAGAATTCTGGATTCGAAAATCACTTACAAAATTTGGAGGTGTTACAAACCGGCAGATAGCAAGTTTTATGGTTACACATGGTAACTCTTTTGAATCCACAGGAATAACGAAATGGGAAGGTGATAATGTAAAGTTTGGGACCACCAAACAAGGTGAAACGTTTCATAAACATCTTAAGAAAGAATTTGCATCAGAAGAAGATTGACATTTCTGCTCCCATAGTTCAATGGATAGAACAACAGTCTTCGGAACTGTGGATGTAAGTTCGATTCTTACTGGGAGCACATTTGCAATATTAAAAATAGTTATAAAAATATAAAATACATTTTAAGAACGGATTCAATCAAGGTAGTGTCTATAAAACGAATATTAACTATCAATGGTAACGAAATGAATACGTGAGTTGTTAGACAAATCGAAATCCCAAGATGTATTTTATAACTTGGGCCGATAGCTCAATGGTAGAGCACTTGCCTCTTAAGCAAGGTGTTCCGGGTTCGAGCCCCGGTCGGCTCACAATTTAAATAAAAAGGCAATATCGGGATAATAGTGTGCTTCGCCCAAAGAGCGGACAATTTTCTTGACTTTATATAGTTTATGTCATAAACTATTCATAGTATAAATTAACATTACTATGAATAATACCGACACAAAACTATTATCTGAGTTTTTAAACAAAGCTGTAAAGGTTCGCCGATTAATTGAACAGACAAGCTCATTTGAAGATAAAGCAATCACACTGCTGCAAGCTCAAGCACTTAGCTTCATTCAAGAACACCCTAAAACCCCTGTTGGCATTTTAGCTGAAGAATTATCAATTTCATTGTCTGCAACGGCTCAGCTTACCAATCGACTGTCTGATGCAAAACTAATCAAAAGAGAAGATAGTCCCACTGATCGTAGGATTATCTGTCTTTCACTTACTTCAAAAGGAAAAGAGCAAATAGAAATTTATAAACTCCAATTAGAGAAAAATCATTTTAAAGTTTTGTCATCTATTCCAGAAAATGATCTTAAAGAATTAGTGCGCATTTTTACTACTATTTTAGAAGCTGAAAAATCAGAATAATATGAAGATTCCCAAAATTATTCCAATAGCAGCCTTGATCATAATTTCAGCTGTTGGGTTTAAAACTGTCATGCTCCGCAAACCTGATACCCGTCTTATTTACACCGCTCAAAAGGAGACATTTCTTGAAACAATTCAAGTAAGCGGTATATATCATAAGACAGCAACAGAAACAGAAAAGGCCGCTGCGTATGCAGCATACCAAACCGCTATAAGTACACTCACTACTGCCAGACAAAATAAGGAGACAGCTGATGCTGCTATGTGGTCAAAAAGACAAATAGTTTTAGACGCTGAAAATGGTGTTAATTATAAAAACGAGAATACAACTAACCCAACTACCAAAGAAGACTATACTGATCTGGAAAAACTTAGCATAGATTCAAAACTGGTCCAGGCAGAAAAAGATTTCCGGTCAGCCGAAACAAAGTATAAAGAAGCAAATATTTCGATTGCTGCTGCTCAAGCACAGCTAAACTTAGCAAAAATTGCGTATGAAGATTCGTTAGAAGACGATGCACTTCTAACAGTATATATAAATGAAATATATGCTCCAAAAGTATCTGTCGGTCAAAATGTTACTGTGACGTTTGATGCTATGAAGGATAGGGTATTTTTTGGAAAAGTTACAGCAATCGATTCTGTGGGTACTATCAATGGTGGAGTTGTTACTTTTGAAACAAAGATCGAGATTGCTGATATAACTCCCGAAATTAAACAAAATATGATAGCAATTGCTACTATTGAGCTGATTCGCAAAGAAAATACATTTGCGGTACCACTCAGCGCAATAATTTTTAAAGATGGAAAGTCATATATTCAAATAGCGAACGATGAAGATGGGGTTTTAACATCAGTTGAAGTAGGTGAAAAAGGATTTGTCAAAGCGGAAATAGTGTCTGGTTTGGAAAACGGAACGAAAGTATTGGTAAGACCAAATAGTAAAAGTATATGAAATTACCTCAAGTGTTTAGCAAGTTTGTAAAAGATATTACTGTAGGTACATTTTTGGCAACTCGTGAGCTTAAACGTAATAACCCCTGGTCAACAGCTCTAATTATTTTTGTTATGTCACTGACCTTCTTTAATATGGTATTAATGGGGGGTATTCTCATCGGACTGGCTGATGGAATGATGAATTCGTTTAAAACCTATTATTCTTCGGATGTTTTGGTCAAACCTGCTAGTAAAAATATCTCAATTCCCCAATCAACCATGTTAGAGTCACTTATCAAAAGTCTACCTTCTTACAAGGCATTATCGAAACGATATACTATAGCGGCAATTTTGGAAAATGAAAACATAATAAAGATTAAAGAAACTGAAATTGGTCAACGAGTAAGCAGTACTTTGGTAGGAATTAATCCAAGCGAAGAAGATGTGGTTACCGGACTGTCCACTCAAATAATTACCGGAGAATATTTGAACGACTATGACACAGAAAGTATTTTATTGGGAAAAGGTTTATTGGCAGAATATTCCAAGGGTTCCTCAACAGAATCTCGACTGGATGGAGTTGTAGTTGGATCTAGATTGAAACTGATAATAGGTGCATCAAATATTGAGGTGACAGTTAAAGGTGTCATCGATACCGGTAATACGACAGTGGATAATCGCATCTTTATACTTGAGAGTACTATGCGTGCATTGATAAATAATCAAAGCCTGAATGTAAATGAAATTGCATTGTTATTAAATCAGGATTCCAATAGTAAAGATGCCAAAGCATATATAGTTGAAAATTTTCCATATAACACAGATATCATTGTAGAAACAGCTGAAGAAACGTTACCAAAGGCGATTTCGGATATGAAAAAAACCTTCTCAATGCTAGGAAATATTGTAGGCATAATTTCCTTAATTGTGGGAGCGATCACAATTTTTATTGTAATTTTTGTCAATGCCATCACCAGAAGGAAATATATAGGTATTATGAAAGGAATTGGGATTTCTGCACGCGCTATTGAGATTTCATATGTTATTCAATCATTGTTTTATGCACTTTCTGGAATATTATTTTCCAGCTTTATTATTACTTGGTTTTTAGCACCTTGGTTTGATCTTCATCCACTAAAATTTCCGGTAACCGAGGGGAAGTTGGCTATTACAATAAGTGGTCTTATTATTCGTGCTATTATCTTGATAAGCACAGCATTTATCTCTGGGTATGTTCCTGCAAAATTAGTAACCAAACAAAATACGTTAGATGCAATTCTGGGTAGATAAAATATGATTAAAGTAAATAACCTTAAAAAAATATTTACCATTGGTGATAATACACTTATCGCATTAAATAATATTAGCTTTTCAGTGCCTTCAGGACAGTTTTTGGCAATTACGGGTATGTCCGGATCAGGTAAAAGTACGCTTTTATACCAATTAAGTTTATTAGATAGGCCAAATGAAGGAACTATACTGATTGAAGATATTGATACATCTTTATTAACAAGTGATGAAAGAATCTCATTTAGATTAAAAAATTTGGGTTACATTTTCCAAGACTATGCTATTTTACCTATGTTGACAGCCAAGGAAAATGTGATGATGCCGCTACTCATGCAGGGGATTGATGAGGGTATCGCAGAAAAAAAAGCAGAAGAATCTCTTTCCAAAGTAGATCTTCAAGACAGACTAGATAACTTACCAAGTCAACTATCTGGAGGTCAACAACAGAGAGTGAGTATAGCCCGTGCAATTGTTCATAACCCAAAAATACTTTTTGCTGATGAACCAACCGCTAATCTAGATACAGAGTCATCAGAAACGGTGTTAAATATTTTCCAAAATCTTCACAAGCAAGGTCAAACCATTATTATGGTTACTCACGAGCCTGAATATGCAAAATTAGCCCAGAGGATTATTGAACTCAAGGATGGATCAATAATAAAGGAAACCATTTTGAAAAATACTTAAAAAGAGGCTGTCCAGTTAATATTATTTTATAGTTTATTAAAACATCTATTAGGCTAGATTTAACAAATTTGTTATAATTGTTTATATGAACACTATTTTAACCATTATTCAGGTTGTAATCAGTATTTTACTGGTAGCTGTTATTTTATTGCAGCCTAAAGGAGGTGGTTTGGGCAGTACCTTTGGTAGCAGCTATGCCAGAACCCGCAGGGGATCAGAAAAGTTCTTATTTCAGCTTACCATCGTTTTGTCCGTTTTATTTGTCAGTATCTCAATTGCAAACTTCATCATCTAGTATTTCAGTACATTCTTTGGGTATATTGTGTAATTTCAGCATTGGTACATATCGCTCACTCTCACTAGTAAATGCTTGTATAATATATTGATATGAAAAAATCACAAATTTGGGCATGGTATATTTCTAGCTTCCTAAAAAAACATCGCCGTATCATGTTTTTAGGTATCTTTTTAGGTATTGTCGTTTCTATTGGTTTTATATGGTTGCTTCCCATATTACCCCGTCCAATTAAAGCTCACCGGATTGGAATTATCGGACAGTTTTCCAAAGCTCAAATGCCACTAGCCATACGTTCAAAAATTAGTCAAGGTCTTACGGTTAGTATGCCAGACGGAAGTGCTGCTCCCTTAATTTCTGATAAATGGGTAGAAAGCAATGACGGCAAAGAATACACATTTTTCCTAAAAGATAATCTACTATGGCATGATGGCACAGTGCTTACATCAAAAGATTTGGAATATAACTTTTCTGATGTTGAGGTAATAAAAAAGGATGATAAAACTATACTGTTTAAGCTTTCGTCGTCAAAATCATTCGCACCTTTTCCTCTCTTGCTTTCACAGCCAGTATTCAAAAAAAACTTTATTGGTTTGGGAGAATATACCGTTAAACAAATTTCTGAAAGTAATGGTGTTGTAAGGATGATCCAGCTTGAGAAAGATGACAGTATATTGATTTATAAATCATATCCAACGCTTTCTATGGCAAAAATGGCATTTATGATGGGAGAAATAGATGAGCTTCACGATATTCAAAGCGATATTTTTGAGCGTGAGCCTGATTGGAGGGCATCAGTAGATATCAGCACAACTGACAAACACAATTCTCACATTGCTCTGTTTTTTAATATGGAGCATGATCTGTTTAAGGATAACAAAGGCCTACGCCAAGCTCTCGCATATGCAACCAGAAAACCGAAAGATGAAACCCGGGCAACAGGTCCTATTTCAAAAACGAGCTGGGCGTATAACCCCGAAGTAAAACTGTATGACTTTGAACCAAAGCGTGCAAATGAGTTGGCAGAAAAATCTTTTGGCAATATAGATAAAGTACGCGAGATGACACTAAAAATTTCAACTACCAACTCCCTTTTACCGACAGCAGAGGAGATAAAAAAAGACTGGGAAGAAGTTTTTCAATGTAATGTTGAAGTTGAAGTTATAAACGCTATAGATCCGAATTACCAGATACTTCTGACAGCACAAGAAATTCCAACTGACCCGGATCAATATTCCTTGTGGCATTCGACGCAGGAATGGCCAAATAATATAGTGAATCTAAAAAACCTTAGAATTGATAAATTGCTTGAAGAAGGCAGGACTGCGCTTGATACAAAAACAAGAAAAGAATATTATTACGATTTTCAAAAATATTTTGTTGAAGAGCTACCCGCACTATTTCTTTATTATCCAAAATCATATTCAATTGTACGAAAAAACAGTATTAAGAATGCAGCTTTAGAGCTTTTACAAACTGGAGTTAGGAAAAGTGATAATTCTTCGGTTGATGTCAGTCCTCAGTAGTCAGATATTTTACTAAGCTTACCAGGAATTTAAAAAGTACGCTACCGAAAAATATAGATAATATGATATTAAGTTGGCCCCCTGGTATATTAACCCCAAGAAATGTAAATGCCTGATACGTAAAAGGATGGAATGATACGTTGTCAATAATAAGCGTTAGCATAAGTAAAATTAGTGCCTCCAATAACCACGTAAACATGCCAAATGTAATTATATTTACGGGTAACACTATCATTTTTAATATCGGTTGAAAGAATGTAATGATTGATGTAAGAACAAATGCACTTAAAATCTGGGTTGAAAATAATGAGGGAATAGAAAAGCCGGGATATAACCTATCCAGTGCAAGGAGCACAATAAGGTTTCTAAACCAATTTCGTATAAACTGTGTAATAAAGTTCATTCTTATAGTATAAATAAAAATACTTCTTTATAAAAGAAGATTATTTTGCAAAGACATCCTTTTCTCTGAGAATTTTATGAAACGTTGTCGTAAACCTATGAGCTTCATCTCGGATTGACCTAAGAAGTGTCAAAGCCATATGATCCATTGGCAGTCTAAGCACTTGTATAGAATTATCAACCGGTATAACAAGTTCCTCAAATTTTTTCGCCAGTCCAATTATTTGAATCTGTAGATTAAATTCTGCCAGGGCTTTCATAGCTGCTTTTACCTGGGTTTTGCCACCATCAATCAATAGTATTTCTGGATACTTCCACTCAACATGTTTTAACCTTCTTGATAATGTCTGGTAGATCATCAATGGATCATTTGCTCCTTCAATTTCTCGAATTTTAAATTTACGATATTGTGAGGTACTTGCGAAACCGCCTTCAAAAACCACCATCGATGCAGTTGGGAGGGTCCCAGATGTATTTGCAATATCATACCCCTCAATTCTTGTTATTGGGGATATGTGTACCAGTTTCTCAAGGACATTCCACTGGGCTTTGCTTACATGCTGTTGAATGCTTTGGTCTGAAAAATATTGTGCTATGGAAACTGGTTGTTCAAGCAGCATTTGTATTGCCTCTATTTGGTATTTTATTGCTGATGATTTTTCAAATTCTAACTTCTTGCTGTACCCATCCATTTCCTTTTTTAACTGCGTAATGACTTTAGATATATTTCCATTTAGAAATAGTTTTAGTTTGTTTATTGTCCTGGTGTATGCTGCTTTTTTTCGTGGAGTTTGTAAGCTATGGGGGTTCGGACACAGTCCAAGGTCGACATACATGCAAGGATGTTTTCGTTTTGTAGAACAAGAACAGTAGGGGAAGATCCGGCGCAGTTTTTTTAGCAAAAAACCCAAACGATATCCTGAAGGAAATGGACCTATATAGTCGCCAGTACCTGGTATTTCCACCCGTGCAGTCCGTACTCTGGGAATCGGATCATTACTTATCCAAACATATAGAGGCCGCTTGTCATCTTTACTAATGATATTATATTTAGGCTTTAATGTTCTGATTAAGTTAATTTCTAGAAGTAGTGATTCAATATCGCTTTTTACCTCAATCCATTGGACAGTTTGGGCTTGTTTTAGAAATTGGGCTGTTTTTTCGTACAGATCCTTTTCATCTTTAGTGTAATACATCAATCGTCTGTGTAAATTTATAGCTTTACCAATATATAAAACATTGCCAAGGCTATCTTTAAAAATATATACACCAGGGTTGTGAGGTGAGGATTGTATCTTTGATACAAGTGTATTGGGAATAATCGGCATGACGAATCTCCAAAGTAGAGTAAATAATATACGATTTGAATTTATTGCAATTATACCTTACCACTTACTTCTAGCACCCTGAAGATATTGAAAGGTTCTTAATTTCTGCGATTTTCTTCTGTTGTGAATATACACAAGTACGATTGTGAGTCCAGTAGGCAATGCAATAAGTGGAATTATCAGGCGAATGTCAATCAGTGGCTTGATAGTGAAACTTGTACTTTCTTCCTTAGAGTTACTTACAATTTTATATGTATATGTACCTCCCCTAGATTTCCAATCACTACTATATGATATTGGCTTTGTAAATGTGCCGTACGGCGGTAGGACAGGAATATTCTCTATCATGTTTTGTATATCAATACCGCTGTGTATCAGTTTAACTTCATAGGGGATCTGATACATAGCTGAATTACCTGTGTTAGATATTACTGCTGAACCAGAAATTGGAAAACCCGATAGTCCTGTTTGCGGAGTAAGTAGTTGCATTGAATAGTCCTGGTTAATATCAAATTGTGCCCCAAATGATATCTCAACATCCTTTGATTTCTGATCTTCAAATTTGTATGATCCGGCAGTGACTGGGTAGGTACTATCTACCCCGTGACGTACGAAGGATATGTGATCAAGGTCAAATTTATCAAAAAAATTTAGACCTCCAGTTGTTTTGCCCCATGTAGGATCAATTTGAATCCACTGGTTAGTTTTTAAATCAAAATACTCCGGCCATGCATGAAGCACGTCTTGGTTTATTGATAGGGGGCGTAGCTTATCGTTCTCCGTATATGCGTATCCATTATGTTCGCGTGCGGGTATATCTGCAGCTCGAGCTATTGCAATAAAAGCGTCGGTAAACTCCATGCAAATTGCATTTTCAGGATTAGCCAAAGCTTTTAGAGCTCCCATACGACTAGTATTGTTATTTAACCGTTCATAATCATATAGCAGTTCGGAAACCAGATAATCATATATTTGCCTGGGAGTAGTATGTGTTTTTGCCAATGTAACAATTTGTGGATCATCGACGTCCCAGTAATCATCTGAGCTGGTATATGTTTGAATTTCAGGCTCAGTTAGCGGTTTTGAAAATTCTTTTTTAGGGAAATAAGACAGTTTTATAGTACCTTTTGCCTCAACAGTAATTTTTTCACCTGGATCAATCAGGTATTGAGCCAACCAATTCCCGTCCTGATCAGTATTTACTTGCTCAGGTTTCGGGTTGATCGAATCATACAAGACTTGTTGGTAGTTGGTATCTGATGGCAGCGCAATCTCGGTCCTTCCACGGACCTGATTTGGGTTATCAAGATTATATCTAAGTGTAAAATCATATATTTGTGATGTCCCAAAAGTTGCAGAGATACTATCCTCATTATCTAAAGTATCTTTATCAAATAGATAATTAGTGTATGTTTCGTACGTATTGCTGTCGTTTGGATTTGGTATGATTTGAGTAGCCTTACCAAAATAATTTGGAATCTGAACATTTACATTATAATCAGCCATATCTCCATTGTTAGCCAAAAGCGGAAATCCAACTTCTAACACCTGACCTTTAACTGTGGCAAAGTCTGGAGATGTATAGGTTACAGTAACTACCCGTGTTTTTTCTTTACCAATAATGTGCTTATCAAATACTAGATTTATAGTAGTGGAGTTTGTATCTTTTTTAATACCTGGTTCAATCACGCCAAAGTTGTCTGAAGCTCTAATGTCTGATATGGAGGTTGATCCAATAATAATTGAATACTCTGTAGCATATACATTCTCAAACAAATTTTTCAAGGTTATCTCCTGTTTTGTAGTAGTTAACCCTTTTTCATTTACAACGTAATTGATATTGTATGAGGTAGAAAATTCAGCAGCAGCATGCACCTGTCTAATAGTAAGTAATATACAATACGCGTAAAACGATATTGAAAGTATACAAGTTAATAATCGGTTCATGATGCAAGTATATCAGAGAAAGCTTTTTGCAAGAATTAAAGATTATGCGAACGTTCTAGTCGCCCCAGCTTTGCTCAATTAGGAATATGTGGCTTTGACCCGGTTTTAATTCCACATATAAATGGAATCCGTTACGAAAATATATTTTGTTGTCCAGCATGTCTTTGAGGACATACTGTTTGTCCGGATCAAAATTACCAACTTTTGGTAGGTACATAACAGCCGATGTTGTATGTGTAATATCCATATTAACAATAACCAAAACAACCTCAGATTCAGTATGTCTGGTAAATGAATACAGATTTGTATGTTCATCCAATCCTTGAGACGTTTCAACAAACGTATATGTACCTGTTTGTAATGCTTTATGTTCATGTCTAATTCTATTAACTCTGCTAATTACTTCAATAATATCTTTACTACTGCTCCAATTGATGCTGCTATACGATATATGGTCAACCTGTTTCCATTCTACTTTTTCAAAACCGGTAAATACCATTGGCATGCCTGGAAGAGTAGCGGTAAGTACCCATCTTGAAGCATTCGACCGTATAGAAGCTTCAACTTTTTCTGAATACTCTGTATCAATTTCGTCAGCCAAGTGACCGGGGACAAGTTTGCTTGTAATACGGTCAAAATCATGACATTCAGGAAAAATAAACCATTTTGAGTAGGGGGGAAATTCTTCACTCCCAATATTGTACATATAATCAAGATATCCCTTGAGATGCAGTGGTTTAAATAGTTTGTTTGAGTAGTTACCGTATACAAAACTGAAGCCAGCTTCAAATAACTCCTTTAGTTTATCTTGATGGCTTTCAGCAATAAAAACGACCTCTCCATCTATTGAGCCATTTTCAGGAAATGCAATTTTTGCTACCTGTCTAGTTTCTTGTATGCATGCATGCCAGAAATCAGAAGGAATATTGTATGCAATATCGCACCTGAAACCATCAATGCCAAATTCCTGTATCCAATATTTGGGAACAGATTTGAAGTATTCATACATTTCCTTCTTTTTGGTATTGGGTGGCGGGTCATTGGGAGCAGGAGGAGAATTGAATTCCCAATGCAACTGTGCGGTATCAGTCCATGAAAATTGGCCGTAATTATATGGAGAAACTGTATGCTTGGGATCTCCCCAAGGTTTTCCCTCTTTTACCTCTTCGGGGTAGATATATGGATCTTCAGCACTATCAATATGTTCTTTATATAAAAACCATTCAGGGTAGTATTTCTGTAATACAAAATCATGAGCAGTATGGTTAAAAACTAGATCCATAATAACTCGCAAACCCCGTTTATGTGCTGCATCAACCAGTTTTTTAAACTGATTTCGTGGATCCGTTAGAAACTTGTCGGGATTTTGCTGATGAAATGCAATATCACTATCTATAGATTTAGGGTCTTTAATCGAGTAAGGGCTGCCGGGTTGCAAATAATAGGGTAGGTGGTTATGAGGGTTGAATTTACGGTAGAGTTCTCCTATCTGGTGAAAGGGATTAAGATAAATTACATCTATACCCAACTTTACAAGATCATCCATGTGTTTGATAACTTCTTCAAATGTGCCCCCTTCTGAAGGGGTGATATTATCTTTAGCTTTAGCTCCGTATGCCCGTATGAAAACATTATACACAATTGCACGTTCTATCCACGCAGGGTCAACATGTATCTCCAGGCTGGTTTTAGATTCAAAAAATTTCTTGGAGTCTTTATGATGATACCGAATATGTATTTTATAGAATCCCGTACATTCTGCCAGTAGCCGCAGTGAATACATACCCCCATCTTTTTTCAAAACAGGACGTCTGTGAAACTCAGTGTTGTTCCAGTTGGTCCAAACATCATACTCGTAGATAGGATCAGCCTGAAACTTGAGCAGGAAACTATGCCCAATAATGAGTTTATGAACATGATGAGGACCCGTAAGAAGTGTAATAGTGGGGCAGGTATTAGGCATAAAATTACCCCCTCTACACACACCTATGATATGAGTGGCTAGCGGGGGCTTTTGTGAACTTCATTATCTACCTCTCCTAGCCATTCTATCCTTTTTCCTATCTTCTTTTATTCTCCAGTCACGCAGGTTTCTTTCCAACATAAGATAGTGGCGCTTAGCATACTGAAAGGCTTCTTTTTTTGATCGGGCTGAACGGAAGTTTGCTGCTAAATGTCCATCTTTAAAAACTCCCTGTACCCAATTAGCAAAATCATTTTTCTCTTTATTTACATGGTACTCATAGTGCTGTTGATCAATGCGTTCAAGCATTTTGACCAGTTCTTTAAGATTCTGTGCGCGTTGGCCGTCTATGCAGACAAAAACCTGTTCAGGTGCACAATCCACTAACCAGCTTTGGACGGATTCAATTGGTATACGAATGGGCATAGGTATTAAAAAATTCGAATTTGTAAATCGTGTTTCGAAACAATTGATTTATTATTTCAAATTACCGATTTCGTGTTTCGAATTTTTACAAATAATATTTATCACAACTTAATTATCTAATCTCCACATAAGATCAGCTAAGGCGTTATTAAACCTGTTGTACCCATCATAAGGTGTATCCATCGGACTAAAATACGCGTGAACGTCCCCATCATTCCACCATTTGGTACACATATAGTAAAAGTGGTCGCTAGTTTGGAGTAGTCTCCAATCATGTAATAGTTGCGGGTCATGCTTAGCTTTTACTTTACTCTCAATTTGGTACAAATTCTCCAAACTGCTCCATTGGATTGCATTTCCTCTCCAGGCTGTCAGGTCACGCTCTGTATCAGCCCATGATGTAAGCTCAGGTACGTCGTATGTATCTTTACTGTCAAATAGATCAAGTGATTTTGATGGTGTTGTGAAGAAATGTTTATCTTCACTGGTGACATATTCTACCAGTTTTCTAAAGAAATCAAATATGCCCGTATCTTCCCACTGATGCTCACCAAACGTTTCATAATCCATGAACAAATTAATCACATCACCATTGACACCAGCGTCATTTAACCAATTTTGATACTTTTCAGCTGTTAAAGGCCACTCACTCCATGATCGTTGGCTAAACCTAAACGCAATATCATCAGACAGTTTGTAGTTTTTTAAGAACAATTTAAGATGAGGAAGATCTTTTGCATGATATACATAGTTTGGCGACCTCCAATCCAAATACCGATCAACGCCCTCTGCAAGCATTGCTTTAAATCCAAGTTCGGATACAAGTTTTGCCACCTGGTTAGCATATATCAGCTCAGTATTACGAAAAATTTGTGGTTTGACACCGAACACCTTAAACAGTTTGTTGTTCTGGGCTTCTACCTGTTCCCTAAACTCATCTTTTGAATAAATACTTGCGAGAGAGTGGTAAAAGGTCTCGCTTATAAATTCAACTCTACCAGTTTTTGCCAGGTCAACAAATGTTTGTAAAACATCGGGTGCGTACCATTCTAATTGTTCAATGATCGTGCCTGTGATAGAAAAACTAAATGCAAAGTTGGGATGATTTTTTAATAGATCTAGTAGTAACCGGTTCATCGGCACATAACATTTATTTGATATTTTATGGATAACTTCTTTATTTAGATCGTTATATGATTCGTGAAAATAGTTATGGTCCTGGCTTACATCCAGCGCATTATAACGTTTTAGGCGAAACGGCTGATGTGCGTGGAAATAAAATTGTATTGCAGACATAGTTACATCATCTCCTTATAAATTCCAAAGCATTTTTGTGCCGATCGGTGCCAAGTGATATCTTCAGCCTCTTTAGCTAGCTTTTGGCTTAAGTGTAAGCGGATATCATCATTGTTGAGAATATGAACTGCCTGTTTGGCGATTTCATCAGTATCCCAAAAATTTGCACGATATGCACTGTGAAGAACTTCGCTAACTCCAGATTGGTTAGAAATAATAACGGGTGTATAGGCCCCAGCAGCCTCCAATGCAACGATCCCAAAAGGTTCTGATACAGAAGGCATAATAAACAGATCTGCTCTTCTATATAGAAATTCTCTATCCTTGTCACGTAAAAAGCCGGGATAGATCAGTTTTCCAGTCAATCTGGATTGTGCTGCCTGTACAAGCACTTGTTGGTACATATCTCCCATACCTGCCATTACAAATATCGCATCCGGTACTGATGAGGCAATTTGACTAGCGATCTTTACAAAATAATCCGGTCCTTTTTGGCTTGTAAACCTGCCCATGAATATAACAACCTTTTTTCCCTGTAAGTAACTATCAATATGCTTTTGGCTTAGATTTATTGACCTCTGTGCATGAAGGTCTACTCCGTTATGAACCACAGATACTTTTTTAGGATCAATTGCATACTTATCACAGACAATACCCTTTGTATAGTTGCTGACAGTTATGATTCGGTCTGCCTTGCTAAGATGATCATATTCGATTTGAGAGATCCGTGCATTTGTATTGCCATTTAAGGTGCGATCAAATTCTGTAGAGTGAACATGAAGAATTACTGGCTTGTGTGTATGTTTTTTAGCAGCAAATGCAGCCGGATATGTCATCCAGTCGTGTCCATGAATGATATGGTGAGGATAGAGATTTGCTAAATAACCGACCGTTTCAGCATAATCAAATGCTTGGTCCACCATGTCTTTTGGGTCTTTACTATGTTTTGTTTTAAGATAAAGATATTCTTCGTGGCTCAATGGACCATACGGATATAGAGGCATATTGATATGAACGAAGTTAGTTCTGGGATAGATGGGGTTAAATACTTGAGCAAACGCAGTATCAAAAGGGAGTTGCTTTGGTAGCACAAATGTTTGCTGAATGTTCAGCATCGAGAGCGACCTAGTTAGGCCTTCACATGCAGTACCTAAACCACCGCTGTTGTGCGGAGGGAACTCCCAACCGATCATGAATACCTGTGGCAGGCTCATATTGATTTTTTCCTTAAACGAACATATACTTTTATTAACCCCAAACTAAGATCAAATTACAGTTTTCTTACGTAATATTGATCTTCATTTAAACTATACTCAGCTGTCACCACTATTGCAAGTATTTGTCACCACTAAATTCTTATCGGACACCACGATAAACTTATTTAAAATTTATATATAAATTATCAAAAGTTGTATAAAAAAAACTCAAAAAGAAATTACATATAATTGATAGTCATTAAGTGACTGGTGACTTGGACATTTGAAAAAGGGAAAATGACTCAGCATGTAAATAATGATAAAATGCAGGGATTGAAATTTCACAAACAATGGTCGCTTGGCTCAGTTGGTAGACAAGCTCATTTTTTGGACTCTCTTGGACTCGTAGCTCAGTTGGTTAGAGCGTTCGATTCACATTCGAGAGGTCGGAGGTTCGAATCCTCCCGAGTCCACAAAAATGAGGAAACGATTCATATACGTCCTAATGCGTAATATACCTTAGGATGTGTGAAGTCAAAGATTTCCAGCAACGCTGGACGCATTTCATTTGCGAGTTCTTTAGCGACCATATGTAATGCACTAGTAGCCAATCACAAGCGTAGCGCCCAAAGCGATGATGCGTGGTATCAGTTGGTAGAGCGCACGATTTACATTCGAGAGGTCGGAGGTACACGTCTTTCCTAATCCACAAATATTTTTTATAAAGTATATCGTAAGATTTTAATGATTAAATTAATTTAAATTATGCCAAGAGGAAAAAGTCTAGAACGTCAATGGCAAGAAGGAGTTGGTTTTAGCATAGTAAATGCTGCAAGAGATACTATTAACGGAATTGATCCGGATATAAAAGTAGCGGAAAGACTAAGAAGGGAACAACTTGCACTAGAATATTTACATATAATACTTGAAGAAAAAGGAGCAGGAAAATACCTTACACAGACACCGGATCCAGTTCGGAGAGGTAAAATTAGAACTGGAGTAATAGAGTTTGTTGGTATAAATGGGAACCAAGCTTTAGTTCAACATCCAGGTGATCAAGAAGTATCTAGAATGCCTGCAATTGGGTTAGCTAGTATTTTAAGACAAAAATTAGTACCTAGAAGATAAATTATTTACCCAACACTATACGTAAAAAATTTTGCCAGAAGTTACGTCCTGAAGTTTTCTTTTTCTTTGACTGTCCAAACACCTCTTTTTGCCAGCAAGTCATGACTACCCATTTTCCCTGATCATTTTTTTTAGCTACAACAGCTATTAGTTTTTTATCGTTAGTGCGATAGTATTTAAATGCTCCAGGAGTTTCAGCTTTGAAGGTTTCATCAGGCCTAGCCCAAGCCCAATAGACATCTTTAAAATCTATGCCTCTCTGATTCATTCTCTCCAGAATATGGTTAGTGAATATAAGGCCTTTGTATTCCAAAATGTATACTTACATATCACAAATAACAAAAGCTGTAATATCTCGTCACTTGTCACATGAAGTTTGTCACGCTATTATTCGTCTGTGTTACATTTTACCTTTCACCATACTATTAAAACAAGCAGAAGAGCCCGCAATCTGCGTATCAGTATAAAACCTAATGGCGATGTCATTGTAACTAAGCCATGGTTAGTGCCAAAAATTGTGGCTGAGCAGTTTTTAAAAAAACATGAGGTATGGGTGTTGGAAAAACTGAAGCAAGTCAATATAAAATCTGATGTTCCAAAAATATTATACAAAGGTGTTGTATATACGATTGATTATTCTATTGGTAAATTCAAGGTACTATATGGTAAAAATAATGCACAGCTAAGTGGTCCCACACTGGAATTAGCAATGCATACTCTCGAAGACCATCTCAGAAAAGAAGGCACATATACTATACGCAAAACAGTCCCTTTGATTGCAGAGAAAATGAATACCTCATATAACTCTATCAGAATAAAAGACCAGGATACCAGATGGGGGAGTTGTTCCACAAAAGGCAACTTAAATTTTTCCTGGCGATTGATCAAGGCGCCCACAAGTGTTTTGGAATATGTTATCATTCATGAGCTGGCACATATCAGTCACATGGATCACTCACAAGAATTTTGGTCGCTCGTAGAAAAATATGATCCATTGTATCGAGAACACCGAAGATGGTTACGTAGAAATCAAGAACAAATGAAATAACTATGGATATAAAATCACTTGTTCCAGGTATGATAGTTGATGAGCAGTTTGCGGTTGTCTCTATTGAACGCTGTGATGCCCGAAACGGTAAAAAGTACTTGCGCTGCGAACTCTCCCACCCGAGTGGAAAAATAGCAGGTAAAGTATGGGAGGATAATTTTACTACAGTACCGCTTTCAAACAATAAAGTGTATCGGGTATCCGGAAAAGTAGACGCCTACGGTGGGTCACTTAGTTTAGTACTTACAAACGCATGGGAAGTTGCTGATGAATCAATAGAAACCTATATTAAGGCGAGGAATTCAGTGGTTTTTGATATTGAGACTGCCGGACAAGACTTTGAGACTTTAGATGAGTGGAATCAGCAATATTTACTCGAAAAACTTCAAGCACAACAGCAAGATAAAGATAAGGCAAAACAATCTACAGCATTATACCCGCTATATGGGCAAGTTGTTGCTATAGGCATGATGAATCCCAATTCGGGAAAGGGTCAGGTTCTTATTCAAGGCACTGAACTTTTAAAACTTGATAACTCTCAGTTTACTTGCCAAGCGTGTAAAGATGAAAAAAACCTACTTGAGCATTTTTGGAAGATAATATCTAAGTACGAGCACTTTATTAGCTTTAATGGCAATAACTTTGATTGGCCATATCTTCTGATACGTTCAGCCATCCAACAAGTAAAAGTTCCATTTGAAATTACCCGAAAACAAGAACAACAAACTGACCTAATGGATAAATTTAGGGCAAGCAATGTATTTAGTCTGGAAGCATTGTGTAGAGCTTTTGGGATCACTAATCCAAAGGAAAAAGGCGTTTCTGGCTTACATGTGTCTCATCTTTTTACTGAAGGTAAGATTGCTGATATTGCCAATTATGTTGTACGAGATGTGGAAAGCACTTCAAAACTATACCAAGTCTGGAAAACGTATATGGCGGGTAAAATTGTACTTTAGGGTTTATACCTTTTTAGCTTCTTTAAAGCATTGAAATATTCTTACGTTATCAAACGGAGCAATTTCTGTTCTGGCAGTTTACAATATGGGAAATTGTGTCGTAAAGTATGTTAGTTATGAATTAGCCAAATATATGAAATATCTATTTGTAATTTTGACTGCTCTGGTTTTAGGTGCCTGCACAAACCCTCAATCTCCATCCAATGAACAAGTTACTAATGCCTCACCTACTCAGGAACCCTTATACATTGCGGGTTTAGAAACCCCTCCTGCACAAACTCAGGATCAAACTTTAAAAAATGTTACCCTCATATACCAGCCTATGCAATGTGTCAAAACCCCTTGGACCGAGTGGCTGGAAAGTTCCAATACACGTTTTATTAAAACACCGACCGATAGTGAGGTAATCATTGCATATTACGGCCAAAAAGGGATTGGCGTTCAAAATATTGAGAAGATAAACAGGGATATTATGGTCTGCATGGCATGTGAGATCTGCGAAACTACACATCAGTTTAGGTTAATCGCTCAAGAGAAAGATCTGGAATCTTTACAGTCAGAAGGCTGGAAATTAGACAATCAACAACAAAATATATTCCCAAATAATTAGTAGTTTACGTACATGTCTCAATATAATTCAATTAAAAATGAATTAAATCTGCTTAAAAATGATGAGAAAATAGCAGTTTTTAAACGTTTTTTTAAAACAGGTTTAGGTCAATACGGTGAAGGTGATCAATTTATTGGTCTTACAGTTCCCCAACAGCGGGTTATCGCAAAAAAATACGCTAACCTTGCTAATTTAGACGATATTAATACGCTGTTGCAGAGCGCTATTCACGAGTTTAGATTTACAGGACTTCTCATTTTAACGTACCAATACCCTAAAACTGATGAATTTAGAAAAACTGAAATATTCGATTTTTACCTAAAACATAAAGATAGAATAAATAATTGGGATCTTGTCGATGTGACTTGCCCCATGATAATGGGGGACTATTTATTTCATCACACAGATAAACTACCAATATTAGATAAACTGATTAGATCACAAGATATGTGGGACAGGCGCAAAGCTTTGCTCGCAACTTATTATTTTATAAAAAGAGATGAATTTGACCTTATCCTTAGATTTGCTACATATATGTTGGATGACAAGCGAGACTTAATCCAAAAAGCCAGCGGTTGGATGCTACGTGAGATGGGTAAACGTAACTTAAAAACCCTAACTACATTTCTTGATCAACATGCTCAAAGTATGCCCCGCACTATGCTGCGCTATGCTATTGAAAAGCTTCCGTCAAACCAAAAAGATCATTATATGGGTAAACAAAAGCCCCCAGTTCAAGACTGAGGATTCACGTTATTCAATAGTGTGCTCTACATTCCTAATTCAATTTTAAGATCATCTACCATGGTAGATATTATCTGGGCAGTTGCCTTATCTATTTGATTTTTATGTTCACGCAACACTGACCGTTGGATATTATTTAGTATGGCCTCACTGGCTCTCATACTGCGACGATCGTACATTATTATTTGTATGCATATATAGAAAGGGTGTGAGATTGTTTCCATTTAATCGTAACTAAACATTTATATAAGTTATATTTCCTTGGTTTTGATATACTTGCCATACATATTTATCTAGTGTACAGCCTAAATTTTCTTCAACAATATACTCAGCTGCGTGTGCAGTATTATTTATAAGAAAAGTGGTTGCTAAAATAATAATAAATTGGATTAATTTATGCATAAATTAGCTAACAAATTACAGATAAAAGATGATAGTTGTCTTTTATCAATTATTATTGTTTCATATAATGTATTTGAAAAACTAATTAGATGTTTAGAGTTGATAATCAAAGAGCATAACTGGGAGATTATAGTCATTGATAATAACTCTCCTGATGATTCTTATAATAGATTGCTTAATAGAAATTTTTCAAAAAATATTAAGTTAAACAAGAATCAATACAATGTCGGCTTTGCTTCTGCTGTAAATAGTGGTATTAGGGAATCTAAGGGTAAATATCTTCTTTTATTGAATCCAGACACAATTCCAAGTAAAAAAGAAATTTGGAAACTTTTAAATTTTTATATGCAAAAAGAAAGGGAAAATACTAATATTGGATTGGTTGGAGGTAAAATGATTAGTGATAAGGGTGTACATGGAACATATGTAAATAAGCCAAATTTTTTTACTGCACTATTTGATTTTACAAATTTAAAGAAAGTATTTAAGAACAACAAGTTTTCAAATAGTTTCTATTTTAAGGGTTATAATTATAAAAATCCGTTATTATGTTATGGATTATCTGGAGGATTTTTACTTTTTAATAGAATGTTAGTAAATGAGATAGGATATTTTGATGAAAACTTTTTTATGTATTTGGAGGATGTAGATTTCGGTGTTAGATCTAGAGCTCGTGGATTTAATAACTACTTTTTCCCAGATTCATCCATAGTGCATGAATCTGGCTCGAGCAGTTCGCATTCTATTTATAAGATCAATGTCACTGCTTGGAGAGAATCTCGCAAATATTATTCAAAAAAACATTTTAGCTTTCTTGAGAATTATATTCTTCAAATAGCATATTTTCTAGACAATATTATTGTTGATACTTACCATATAATTACAAAAAAACCACTTTTATGAACATCGCCTTTGTCCGCGGCCAGTACATAAATAACTTTGAACTACAAAGCTATTACCCTATGCTAAAAAAGCATAAAGATGTTCAAATTACTGGATTCTCAAGCCTCAAGCCGAAACACAAGATCAACATACCTACCATCAAACTACCCAGCCCTGTCGATTTGCCAAGTTTTCCTAAAAAACTTCCGATCTTGAATAGAATGGTATGTGGAGATGCCATGTATCTCTGGGGTCTAGAAAACAAACTCAAGGGATTTGATATTGTCCATGTGCGGGAAACCTATTTCCATTTTTCTTCCCAAGCAGTTTATGCAAAACGTTTAGGAAAAATTCCCAAAATACTGGTTACTTGTTCAGAGACTATTCCTTTTAACCATGAAACGATATGGGGTCGAAAACGGCTTAAGCAAAACGTTTTACAAGAAGCGAATCACTTCCATTGTTTGACTCAAAAAGCTAAAGACTGCCTAATAAAAGAAGGAGTTATAGATAAAAAAATAACAGTCATTCCCTATGGAGTTGATCTTGATGAATTCAAACCACTGTCAAATCCTAAGAACAGAAAACATGTAAAAGGGCTTTTTATTGGTCGGCTTGAAGATCAAAAAGGAGTAAGCGAATTAGTTTTAGCATATAAAAAGATCAATCTTGAATTTCCTGACTTTGAGCTTCGTGTGGTAGGACAGGGACCAGACGCACATAAATTTCAAAATTTGGGAATTGAACCCGAGTTTTACCCGTATTCAATAATGCCCCAGATAATGAATGATACTGACTTTCTTATCCTACCTTCTAAGGCTACAACGTATTGGGAGGAATACCTGGGAATGGTATTACTAGAAGCTATGGCATGTGGTTTGCCTGTGCTAACAACAAACTGTGGTGCAATACCTGAAGTTGTTAGTAATGCTGCGCTAGTAGTTGAACAAGGAAAAGAAAATGAATTGTATAAGGGGATGAAAGAGATGATATTAAATAAGATTTTAAGATTAGAATTAAGAGATAAAGGTCTAAGGAGGGTTAAGGCGAATTTTGATGCTAGAAAACAGGGAGAGAAGCTATATGAAATGTATAGAAAACTAGTTTAGTCAAACATGTCTTCCCCAATCCTTTCTGATGAATGAAAGAAGCTAATATGATTCATTTACCTGTCAATAAAACGGATATAGTTCTTGAAATTGGATCAGGTCATAATCCGCACCCCAGAAGCGACATTCTTGTCGACCGTTGGCTTACGAGTGACCGTGAACGCCAGCGAAAATCCATTAAAACAGACCGGCCATTATACGTTGCAGACGGTACTCATCTTCCATTTCCAGACAAGTATTTTGACTTTGTATTATGTAATCAAGTTATTGAACATGTTTCTGATCCAGTAACTTTTTCTACAGAACTAGCACGTGTAGCAAGAAAAGGTCTTATTATTACACCTCATATTCTACGGGAGCGAATATTCGGCTGGCACTACCATAAATGGTTTATTGACCGACAAAAGAATGTTCTTATTTTCTATCCTAAAAATGAAAATCAGCAAAATCAGTTTGCCCACTTTATCCATGTTTTGTTTGCCAACAGCCTCAATTTTCGTCACTTTATTAACAAATATGAGAAAATGCTTAATATATATTACTTTTGGGAAGATGTGATCAACATTAAACAAGAGCAACGAAGTGACAAAATAGTAGTAGCGTATGATGTAAAAGCAGGTGAAATACTTACTCAAGTCGATTATAAAATTAGTAGTATCGCTACCCAATGGTTACAAGAGAAAATTGATGTAGTACTAAAACTGTATACCAATATTAGGTATACAAATAGAAATGATATGAGGAGATATATTGTTCAGGACTTGGAAACGAAGATGATATGCATAAAATGTAATAAGCCAGGGCTATCCATACTATCAAATCGGTATAAATGTCAAAGCTGCGGTGTGTCATATAAAATAGTAAATAAAATACCAATATTTTTATTAGAAAAAGAATACTAACATGTCAAAAATAGCCATAATTATCCTTCACTTCGGAGATCCCGAAATTACACTGGATTGTCTAAAATCTCTCACTAACGTAAAAACGCAAAATACAGTTGATATTTATATTAAAGATAATCAGGGGACATTTAATGCTGTAAAAATACCAAAGCATTGCTCAGTTATCCCTTATTCTAAAAATTTAGGTTTTGCCGGAGGAAATAATGAAGTGGTTAAAAAAATCCGGTCGCTGCCATATGACTATTATTTGTTTTTAAATAACGATACAACGGTTTATTCTAATTTTCTTGATTATTTGATATCAGCAATTAATGCAGATGAAATGGTTGGAATATCCGGACCGGTTATCGAACACAGTGTGAATGGAAAAACTTACTATGATTACGGTGGAGATATAAATTGGATCAAAACTCAACCCAAACATGTGAATTATACGGAATATAATGCTATTCCGGATCATATCATAAGAGATTTTGTGTCAGGTTGCTGTTTGTGTATAAAATCTTCATTATTCCACCAGTTAGATGGGTTTGATGAGAGTTATTTTATGTATCTGGAAGATGTAGACCTGTGTGTGAGAGCTAAAAAGTCAGGTTATACAGTAATCTGTGCACCAAAAGCGAGGATCTACCACTTGGGCAGCAAATCCGCCTCTGAAAATTTTAAAATTAAACAAAGCCTTATCAATAGTATCCGATTTACACTTACGCACACACCGTTTAGATATAAACCGATATCCCTTCTATTTAATTTAGTTTTTTATCCCAGTTTATGGGTAAGGTGGAAAACTAAAAAAGCGAATAATCGCTTTGCAGTGATACGTACTCGTGCCTTTATTAATAGAGTTTCAAAACGGTAACTTCTTCTTTATAAACCATACAAAGAACGCAGTTGTTGGTATTATCTCTGCTAGAATAAATCCGTAGTACATTCCAGTAAACCCTCCAATATAGCCTCCTAAAGGAACTAAAACTAGCATACATATAATTGTTATACCAAACGTTGCAAGGATGGGTTTAAACCTGCCCATACCCTGATAAATTGTAAAAGAAGGAACTAGTAGCATGTTCGCAAAAATACTTAAGCACTCAAGAACAGAAATAGTAATTACTGCCTGATAGCTTGTACCTAGCCAGGCAGTAACTAAAAACGGGGCTAATACAATATAGGTAATTGTTCCGAGTATGCCAATCGAAGTAATTATTGACTGAGAATACATAAACATTTTTCTGATTTTGGCAGTATCGCCTTTTGCCTGATACGTTGATGCAGCAGGTAAAAGGGGTGAATTTACAGAAGCGTACATTTGTCTAATGTAAGAACCTATCTTTTGAGACATTTCTACATAGGCTACGTACTGAAGGTTAAACAACTGTGATGTCACGATTTTTATAAAAGACATCTTAAATAGAGCTGTCAGGTGCATTCCGTAGGACTTAAGACCAAAAGACAGAAGCATTTTAAAGGTTGCTAAATCAAACGGACTATACTGTAAGTTTGCTTTACCTCGTACCATTGCAAAAGATATGCCCAGTCCGATCAGATTACTCATGAGAAAGCCTATGGGAAATGCCAGCAATCCCAAAGAAGGAATAAGAGGAATTATGCAAATATAAAATAAAAGGCTTTTAACGACCTCAATAAAACTTGTCCTTTTCATCATCTGTAAGCCGTTAAGAATATTATTAAAATTTGCAGCCAGCCAACCGATATATGTACCAGCTACGGTGATTAATAAAAAGGGAAATGTGGGGTCATATCCTCGATAAAGCCTATGTTTCATAGAATACTGCAAAATGGCAATTACAAAGCCCGCAATAAACCCTGAGATTGCGTAGTAATATGATGACGTCCAAAATATTTTATTGGAATTGTTTGGGTTAGCAGCTGTATACTTGATCATGGCAGTTGCAATACCTAGGTCTACCAATCCCAGAAAAGAAGCAAATGTCAGGCTCAGAGCCCAAGCACCAAACTCAGCAGCAGATACGGATCTAACCAAAATGTAGCTTCCGATAAATCCGATGATAACCTGAAGCACTGTCCTAATCGCATTTGCAATTGCGTTTTGGGAAATATGATTAGTAAGGAGTTTTGCATACAACATATTACTATTATAACTATATTAAGGTCCGGGTATATAACTCCTTTATTCATTTATTACGAACAAATATACCAGAAGCTTTGAATAGAAATATAAAACAGTCTATATTAAAAATTTCAATTAAAATAGAATAATAAAGAGGTTCAGTATTGAAAGGATATATTAAAAGCATATTGGTATAATGAACATATGACACTATCGGCAGTAGTTCTAACAAAAAATAGTTCAAATACAATTGCAGCATGCATTGCGTCATTAAGATTTTGTGACGAGATTATTGTGGTTGATGATACTTCCACAGACACTACTCTGGAATTAGCTAAAAAATCTGCAATAGGTAAAAAATTGTACATACTAAAGCATGATCTGAACCACAATTTTTCACAAAGCCGTAATTTTGGTTTAGCTAAAGCATCTGGAGAATGGGTACTGTTTATAGATAGTGATGAAATTGTTAGTCAGGAACTGGCAAAAGAGATATTAGAAACAATAAGGGAGAATAATGACAAAGGATATTACTTAAAACGGACAGATGAATTTATGGGGGCAAAATTAGAATATGGTGAAACTGCTTCCGTTAGATTACTTCGGTTGGGGAAGAAGGGTGGTGGTTTATGGGAGGGAAGGGTGCATGAAATTTGGAAAATCACTGGAAACGTCGGATCCTTAGAACAAGCTCTCATCCATAACCATACGATTACTATGAATGAATACCTTATTCGACTTGATAGTTACTCAACAATCAAAGCTCAAGAAATGTATGAAAATGGTATACGGGAACCATTTATATTTCATTTGATTAAACCTGTAGGCAAATTTATTCATAACTATATTTTTAGTCTAGGTTTTCTTGATGGTTATCCTGGCTTGGTTATGGCATGGTTGATGAGTTGGCACTCACTACTAGTTAGAATAAAGTTGAGAATGCTGTATTTAAACATGTATTCTTCTAACTCATAATTAGAATTGAGGGGAGTAAAAAAAGATGTTTTCTAAACAATTTCTTATCATTCTCATTTTACTTTTTCCCTTTGGACAGTTGACAAAAATACCTCTATTTAAAGGTGGTGGATCGTTATATTTGCACGACCTGCTTATCATATTGTACCTATTTATTCATATACCAAATATATTAGCTAATTTAAAACAAATAAGCATAAAAACGTATATACCGTCTTTAGTATTAATGGTTGCCTTATTAACCTCCCTTTTTCTAGCATTATTTAATCTATCTTTAAATGAATTGGCAATCTCATCTTTATATATGCTGAGGTTGTTTAGTTATATAAGCTTCTTTTATTTGATGCGTGGAGAATTTAAAACATCCAAATTTGATTTGAGTCCCTACATATTTATAAATATCTTGCTAACCTTATTGTTATCCTTCTCACAATATGCATTTTTCCCAGCATTAGAACCCTTGTTTGCTGCCGGATGGGATCGCCATCTAAACAGATTAGCTGGTTCATGGCTTGATACAGGGTTTACTGGCATTCTGCTACTGATGCAGCTTTTATATATACTGCATCAATGGTTATATGAAAAGAAAATTAGAATACAAGTCATGTATGGCATATGTATGGGGTTACTATTTATCGCATTATTGCTTACCTACAGCCGAAGCTCATATCTTGCATTTGTCGTATCACTTTTTGTAATTATTTTATATAACCTGAAATATAAAATACTCTGGATAGGAATTGCAGCAATTTTTGCTGGAATGTTACTGTTGCCTAGAACGTTTGGAGAGGGAACTAAATTACTACGTACAAGTACAATATTATCAAGACTTACAAGCTGGGAACAAGGTATCATGCTATGGATGCAAAAACCGGCGTTTGGTCATGGTTTTAATACCTTGCGGTATGTTAAGCGCAACCAAAGTATTGAACGGTCAAAATGGGAAATCAGCCATTCAGCGGCAGGTATAGAAAACTCACTTATCTATCTAATGGCCACAACTGGAGTGGTGGGTACGGTTAGTTTTCTGTGGTGGCTTGGATTGTTTGTGAACCAATTTAAATACAATTCTTTATATGTTTCTACATTTGTAGCTCTTGGTATACATGGCATGTTTGCTAATAGCTGGTTTTATCCGTGGGTAATTCTATGGATTGGATTTATATATGTATTAAGTAAAAAACTTACTCAAATTGAGTGTAGGTATTAGGGGTTGTAACTTACTTTTATCGTTTTTTCTGATTTATTGCCAGCTTCGTCTACTGCTTCGATTTTTATTTCATTTTCACCCTGATTTAACTGGATACGTCTTGCAAAATTTCCTTCTGTATCCACTGTAGCAATAAAATCATTTACTCTAACTGATGCATTTACATCTGTTATCCCCCCTATAACAATATCTCTTTCATCATAAAATTTTGCACCATCCTCTGGTGCACTTATCTCTAATTTAGGCGGCTCACTATCGTATAGCACAATTACAGGTTCTGAGTCTTCGCTTCTATTGCTTGATTGGTCAGTTGCATATGTTACGATTTCATTTTCTCCCTGTTCAAGTGTCACATCAAAAGAATATGAACTTTCTTCATTGGCCACAGTATCTCCTGATGCTATGCCGTTTACTTTCAGTGATACTTTTGATCCTGGCTCTGAATATCCTCGTATTGTAATTTTGGAACTAGTGGTAGCTTCCCAATCTGCCATAAGAGTTGGCATTACAGGAGCCACTGTGTCGTTTTTTTCGGGATTAGTTTTTGAGCTACGTACATCACCCAATGCTCCGATAAGTTTTACAAATGCTGGTAAGCCTATAAACAAAATAAGGCATACGGAGGCAATGGTTAGAAACGTAAACACTAATGCTTGGCGTTTATTTTTACGTTCTTCAATTTTTTGAAGCCTACTTGAAGATGAGTATTTCTGATTTGTCATATGTAATATTTTATTTTACCACGTACTTCATGAGCTGTCTCAGAGGATCGTACAACAAAGCTGTATTTCATTGTTCAACACATTATTGAGAACAGTTCAAAATCAGTGACATATGCATGGATCCTGTCCAGCTTTGCTGGAAAAGCATCACTCACATGCCTTATCTGAGCCCCCAGTCAGAATTGAACTGACATATTCGGTTTACGATACCGATGTTCTACCGTTGAACTATGGAGGCATTTGAGCAAGTCTACCAACTGAACTAAGACGGCCTGATTGTATCGGAATATTGAGCGGGTGAAGGGAGTCGAACCCTCTTCTCTACCTTGGGAAGGTAGCATACTACCGGTGTACTACACCCGCAGACTTACAGTACAAAGAATAATTATAAATCAGGAAGAGTTAATTGCCAATCTACTTCAATATAGTTGGGATTTTGAATTTTATTAATTTTTGCTATGTCTACATACTTTCGAGGATCACCATATCTTCGCTCACAGATATGCCAAAGAGTATCTCCTTTTTTTACCTGATACGTTTTATCAGTTAGTGCTTCAATAGAAACGCCCGTTAGTATTTGTCCTGGTTTTACTTTCTTGGTGAAGTCAAGCAACACATCCCGTCCTGGTAAATCCAATACTTCTCCTGCTCGGATGGTATTTACATCTTCGATTCTGTTTTCCATAGATATTAGAGGCCAATACACAATATCACCGTAAAGTTTTTTTGCAATTGACGAGAGCGATTCCCCCTCGAGGACCGTATAAGTTTGAACAGGTTCATATGGACCATTTTGAGTTAATTCTGCAGATTGAGTAGACGCTGCTTCCAAAGTTATTTGTGGCGAATTTCTTCTATTTGAAAAAAAAGAGTATGCAGATACAAGGAGAATAATAATGAGAACAATTCCAAATACGATACTGATCGTTTCTTCTGTAAATAATATTTTTGTACGTTTAATAATATCTTTCATGGTGAGTTATGGCAGTATCTTGTTTATATCTCAAAAAATAGATTTCAGCAAATGCATAAATGTTCCGCACTTTAATCCCACGAGGGCGTAAGCCCAGGGTGGCAGTTGG
>CAYLQQ010000006.1:0-66890 GCA_964386355.1 uncultured Pseudomonadales bacterium | reverse complement strand
TAAGGTCACATTACGGATCTTCTATGACTCGTAGTTGACTTATTTCATAGATGATGAATACTGGAGACGAACCGACTAACTATGAGGTTTCAGTTGCTTATCATGAAAAACAACCTGAGCTGATGCCTCCGAATGGATGGTTTGATTACAGCCCTAACGGTTTTTTTTTACAACCTGGCGAGACAAAAGTAGTTGAAGTTACCCTTAACTTACCATTAAAGGCTGAGCCAGGTAAGTATTTTGCCTACCTAGAAGCCCACCCTGCAAAGAAAAGCACTAATGGAAATACTACCATCGGAGTAGCCGCTGCTGCAAAGCTTTATTTTACAGTTGTGCCTGCTAATGCATTATCAGGTATATATTATAAAATTATTTCATTTTGGAAGGTAAACCAGCCATGGTCATCAAGAGTAACTATAGCTGTAGGCGGTATCCTGTTAGCTTTATTAGCTAAGAAATTCCTCAAGATACAAGTAGGCATCAAACAATAACACGAACATGAATGAAATTAAAAGTACCACTGACCAGTTTAATTTGCTTCTTTGCCGTTTTGGTATTAGTTAAACTACATATTCCTGATGAGATTCTAGCTCAGGCATCATCAATCATTAATGCTACAGTGAGAATTAGTGTGTGCGGCAATGGTGTAAAGGAGGGTGGTGAGGATTGTGATGGTTCGGATATGAACAGTCAAACATGCACTACTCAAGGGTATGCCGGTGGAACTTTGATTTGTGATTACAGTTGCAGTTTTGACTTTTACAGCTGTACAACACCAACCTCAACTCCCAGTCCAATACCGACTACTCAGCCAACACGCTCACCTACACCAGCTCCGACTTCTAGCCCAACTAATACACTCAATCCAACCTCAACTCCCAGTCCAACACCAGGTATTACACCTACTCCAACTGCTATTGTGACAGCTAGTCCCGTAGCAGCAACAGTTTCTGCTTCTCCTCGCCCGTACAATTCTCCTTTACCCCGGACAGTGGCTGCCCCATCACCGTATAGCAAGATTACCCAACCCGAGCAAGATTCTGGAAAAACTGGTCAAATCAGTCAGCTACCGCTGGAGTTTAAGTTGTTTGATGTTGATAATAGCGGCAAGATTGAACGAAAAGAAGTATATACTTCAGTCAAGGATTGGGTGTCAGAATGGAAAAAGCAACAAAACCCCAGTCTATCTCAAGTTATTGAGCCCAATACAGATTTAGCGTGCGATCTTAATAAAGATGGAGTGTGTACTGTAAAGGACTTTTCATTACTCATGTATCATGTTGATCGATGAAAATACCAGATAATTTAAAAAATATACCATATCGAAAACTTTTTATAGGGGTACTATTACTAGTAGCACTTTGGCTTCTGATTCACATTTTTGCCCTTGTTGGTCTGTTAGTGGCACCCCTATATTGGATTTTATGGTCACTTAAACATCAGATGGTTCCGTGTATATATCCCATGATGAGCAAAACCAAAGATTATTGTGTATGGTGTAATGCAAGAGTTGTTCCCAATTTGCCCCATTGGCCTGTTCAAGTCAAATCCACAATAAAAAATATTAGTTTCATTATTGTAGTTTCGTTAGCCTCACTTATGTTTGTTTACATAGAACTTCTTGCACTTGGTCTGGTTGCAATTAATCCGCTTAATAAGGACAAGGAAGCAAATAATGGTGAAGTTGCGTTCATAGAATCAGCTGGTAGTAAACACTATTACATAGGAGAAATTATTCCTATGCCTATTGAGCTAGAGCAAGTGAAAACCTCAGTAAACGCTGTTCAAGCAGATATAGGTTTTGATCCAAAATCATTTGAACTTCTAGATTTTACATTAGACGGATCATTTGCGAACATTTTTATTCAAAAACAGATCGATAATGACAAAGGGTATGGTCGTATAAGTGGTGGTTTACCAAATCCAGGATTTATGGGAGATCGAGGTGTTTTTGCTACAGCTTTACTGAAAACAAAACAATCAGGCTTACTGGGAGTATATTTTTTACCGACCAGTGCAGTTTTGGCAAATGATGGTAAAGCGACAAACTTATTACAAGAAAATTACTCCATAACATTTGATGTTGTTAATGAGTCAATTCCAAAAGAAAAACTTCAAGAACAAGAAAAAATGTACTTAAAGCATTCTGGCGTATCGTTACAAACTCAATCACAAAATGAATCGTACCTAGAGTTTGCTGATGGCGTAATATTGGGAGCTACTACAAGCAAAGAATTAGAGAATGCCCAAAAGGAAGCATTAAAAAAAGAGCGAAAAGCCTTCATTCACCGCTACGATGCTCTTGTAATACGCCTATGGACCGGCTGGATTAATCCTTGGTGGTAGGTTGAGATTGCCAACTACTTATACGTTTATCAGCTTCATTTGCATCCAACTTCTGGATAATAATTCCCATTTGCACTAGTACCCAATCACCTACTGACACGTTCTCATCAGAGATTAAAGCGTAGTTGATAACATTTGGGTACTTAATGGTTGCTTTTCGGCCGGCGATATTGATTATTTGGCCTGGAATGGCTAGGCACATAGGATGGTTATACGAATATAAGAGATTGAATATCATTCGCGCTATCCAGCGATTGTATCCCATTTACCCCTTCACAAACAGGGATAAATTACCGATAATGATACTATGTCTGAAGTTGTCCCAAAAAAGAAATTAGTGGTTGGTCTCTTCTCGTTTACCTGCTGCGAAGGCTGCTCAATACTGTTAACTGAAATTCTCAATGACTATTTGCTGCAATGGTTACCTTTGGTAGAATTTCGGCATATTAAAGCATTGAGGACCAATAATCGGCTTGAAGGCTTGGATCTGGCTATTGTCGAAGGAGCAATTTCATCACTATCAAAAGAAGAAGAGCTTAAAGAAATACGAGCAAATAGCAAATACGTACTGGCGATTGGTTCCTGTGCCGTGTCCGGTATGCCCAGCGCATCACGTAACTCATTTGAAGCTGAAGGGAAAATAGATGACAAAATACGAGATTATTTTGCCAGATTTGATTATGCTTCAAAAGTAAAAAAGCTGGACGAAGTGATTACGGTAGATGATAAGGTACCGGGCTGTCCAATGAATAAGGACATGTTTTTAGCAGGTGTAAATAAGTATTTGAAAATTTGTGGAGTAATTGAGTAAAAAAATGAATTATGAAGAATGAATACTGAATTATGGATGTTTTTTAAAACCATAATTCCAAATTCTTAATTCCTAATTTCTAATTCATGCATTCAGGCGATATTACGATTGACCAGATTACAAAAATTGAAGGCTCTGCAGGAATGAAAGTTACTGTGAGAGATGGTGCAGTAACGGACCTAAAATTTTTTATCCAGGATTACAGGCGCTTTTACACAAAAGCTGTCCAAAAAAAGCCCGCAGTGGCTGCTCCACAATTTTTATCCCGCATATGCGGGACATGCTCGGTTTCCCACCTGTTTGCCTCTTTGGAAGCAATAGAAAAAGCCATGGGCATAGAAATTTCAGAGCAGACGAAATTACTACGCCATCTGGCCTATGATGCTCTCATGATCCGCGATCATGCCCTACATCTATACTTTTTTGTTTTACCGGATGTACTGGGAATTGATTCAATTTTGGATATTCCTGATAGTTCTGATGACAAGGGTCACCAGCTTTTGCACGACTCATTTGATATTAAGCGCTTGGGGAGTGATATAGCCAATGCCATTATCGGAGCTGCTATACATGCCCCTCTACCGACAGTAGGAGGTTTTCTAAAGCAGCCAGATAGTAGTCAGTTTCCGGCACTTATCGACAGATTGGAAGCGGTGCGGCCTCAGGTGATTAGGGGTATTGGAGTCTTTTATGACTGGAAAGCTGAGTTTAAACGAAATAGTGACTACATGTGTTTACGAGGTAGGCAGGGATGGGATTATATTAACGGGGATATTACAACTACCGACGGGCTCTGTGTTCCCGAACAGAATTTTTATGAAATGCTGGAAAAAGTTGTAATTCCCTATTCACATGCTGAAGGTTACAAATTGGCAAGCAAACATGATGATTATTTAGTAGGCTCTCTTGCCAGGCTAAACCTTAACCGGGATCAACTGCACGAGCGCACTAGGCGTGATGCTAGTCAGTATCTGGGATTTTTCCCCTCAGACAATATTTATGACAACAATCTAGCTCAGGCAATAGAAATTTTAAATAGTGTTGATAGTGCTATTGATATTCTTAAAGATATCAGTATTACTGATGAAAAGCCAGCCCAACCTACTCATAAAGCTGGTATTGGAGTGGGAGTGGTTGAAGCACCTAGGGGGATTTTATACCATATGGCTAAGACTGATGATAATGGTATTCTTGTAGATTATGATGTGATTGTACCTACTTCCCAAAATCAGATTAATATCGAAAATGACCTAAAAAAATATTTTAATGAGAATCTTCATAAAGAGGAGGCAATTTTAAAACTGGAAGCAGAGCAGATTGTCCGCGCCTATGATCCCTGCATGTCCTGCGCTACAAACTTTCTAAAAATCGAGTGGGACAGAAAGTAAGGTATTTGTGCTAGATGTACTTTTCCTCTACTATAGTAGGTATAGATGAAGAAAATATCTCCGTTATCACCAATTAAGCAGCTGATTTCTATATATATTTTCATAGCAAGTGTGATTATACTTGGTATATCGATAGGTATTTCGCAATTTAGAAGCAAACAAGCAGAAATCTTTTATCAAGCTAATCAAGGCTTAGGCTTAGGTCAATGTCACGGTACATATGGATCATTTAATACAAATAGTGGTATACGATGGGGTTATTCATCCTCCACGTACTTTGATTTTAGTAATGGTGCTGGTGATAGCTGGGCAGCTATCGAACCACAAGAGGGGACATATAATTTTAGCCAGAAACGAAGTGAGGTAGATAAGGCGAGGTCTTTAGGTAAGAAAGTAATGCTTCAAATTCAAGTAGGGGATAAGTCAAATAAAGAACATAATGTCCCTAAGTGGGCAATAAATAAAGGAATAGAAACGTATATATCTGCCGGGTGCGGAGATCTAAACGTCTACCGCAACAAGTCACGTTACGTATGGTATGACCCTAATAACC
This sequence comes from uncultured Pseudomonadales bacterium, assembly GCA_964386355.1. Taxonomy (GTDB): domain Bacteria; phylum Patescibacteriota; class Microgenomatia; order UBA1400; family UBA1449; genus CAYLQQ01. The sequence continues at coordinate 61,792 of CAYLQQ010000006.1, read as the reverse complement.
TTAAAAATAGCGTTAAACCTGTATGGCCAAACTCTCAGTTTGTTGATGTTAGCGAAGCTAAGTATTTAAAAGAGACATCACCAGGAAGTAATAGCTTTACTGAGTTGACTCTACCAGCTTCAGGCAGTACAACTCCACCAGAAGGCACTACCCATATTCAGTTCCCGACAAAAATTGCTGCCGTATGGGATCCCTTATTTCAAGACTACTATGCTAATGCCTTACGGGCTATGAAACAGGAGTTTCAACAGGATATTGATGATGGGGTAGTTGAAGCTATTCAAATGATGTCGGGTGGTGAGTCAGGCGAATGTGTTTTAAGCTCAAAATGTCCAGCCTACTGCGACCCCTCTCGCAAAAATCCAAGTTGCAGCTGCTTGCCTGACGTACTTAATCCAGATTGTCCGGCAGTTTTGTCGCTGGCAAAATATGTACAAAAACAACATTATCCCACTCTTTCAGTCCAACAAGTAGCCAGCGATATTGTTGCTAAGAGAAGCACGTGTAATCCTAGTAATTTAGTACCTGGAAATAAAGTTGAGGTATGTACAGAATCTGACCAGCTCAAATGTCCTTTGGATTCAGTGAATAATTCAGAATGCTTTGTGTTTGATGATTACTTTATTCAGGCAATGAAGCAGATCATAACTAGCTACGTAGAAATCTTCGCGCCAACTCCTGTGGTATGGCAAAGAGGCAATGGGTTGTCTGCAACTGGCAGGGTTGGGAAAATACTTGAAATTTGGATGGATTCAACATATCAATCAAACATTTGGTTAAAGTTTAATGGCTGGGGACCGCGGGACTCTAAGATGCAAAATGGTAATTTCAGTAGGTATCAAAACGTAGGAGCTCATGGATATGAGCCAGATCATCCCAATAATTTTTCAAAATTAATTTACTGGAAAGGAAAAGAGGAAGATGGAAAACAAGCAATAATTAACGCCATAAAAGGTGGGATTGTTTCAGATAAGAGTAGTTACCTATGTCTTCAAAGTAGTTTCTTTACTGATCCTCCTGTATCTGTAGGTAATGGTTTGTCTAGTAATCAGTATTACTTTAACCCTACTGATCAGGATCCGAACTGCTCATCATCAGAGATTAATGTGGCACAATATGGAGTTGGGTTTTGTCCAGGTTTTTTAAATAAAGCAATGTTGACAAATGTTCCGATTTATTCGGGTAATACTCCATATCCTACCCCCACTCTAACTCCCACATCTAATCCAACTCCTTTCGTTTGTACTACAAACGCTACCCGTTGTCAGGGTAGCATAGTTCAAACTTGTACTAACAATCAGTGGGTGACAAGAACAGACTGTACCCAGTCTGATACGTACTGCTTATCTGGGAGTTGCCACTCTTATGCATGCAGTAGTGGAGCCAAACGATGTAGTAACGGGAATATTGAAACTTGTAGTAGTGATCGTAAGGGATGGGTAGTGTCTAGTACTTGTACATCAGGAAGTGTCTGTTCTACTACTACATTTACCTGCCAAGCTATTCCCAACTACTGTGCCAGTGGTAGTGCTCCCCGCTGTACAGGCAATACTCCTCAAACTTGTACTAACAATCAGTGGACAAACCAGAATTCCTGTACTTCATCACAGGTGTGTGAGAATGGTGCCTGTGTTCCTGTCTCAGGTTCTGTTTGTACCCCTCAGCAGAAACGCTGTGCTTCCCAATCCAGCTATCAAGTATGTAACACTCAAGGAACAGCCTGGGAATCAGCTGTAGCCTGTTCCCAGGGTGAGGAGTGCACAGGCAATGGTATTTGTATGACAATTGAAAACTACTGTCCAAGTAACGGATCAATGCGGTGCAGTACAACTGGTATTCCCCAATTATGTACTAGTAACCGTTGGGTAAACCAGGCACCCTGCGCTACTGGTACCAGCTGCAGCAGTGGGACCTGTATTCCCAGTAGCGGAGGCATAGACTTTACCTGTACTGGTCAAACCCCAACCTATGCCCAACTGTGCTCAGGCGACTCACAGGGCCTTACTGCTAATTTACCCAAAACTCTTGTCCCAGCTTGTACTGCAAACAGAAAATGTGAATATACCTGTAATTCTGGTTATCAGCTCATTAGTGGTAGTTGTCAACTTCCGTCCCAGTCCTACACCTGTATAGGTTCTGTTCCAGCTCATTCTCAACCCTGTTCCAACTATTTGGCTGGTCTTACTGCTAATACTGCTGTGAGGCTTGCAGATGCCTGTACGGGTGATGTAAGGTGTACGTATATCTGTACTCAGGGTTATTACAGACAAGGAGTATCGTGTGTAGTATCAAACGCTCCAGTGCAAACTCCAACTATCACACCCACGCCAACCCCCAACCCCAGTCCTGTTCCTCAAGCTACACCTCCCTACAGTTGTTATCACAGCTGCTCAGTCAATGCGCAGTGTCAAAGTCCTCTTGTGTGCCGTAGTGTAGAAGGTGAGAGTAAATGTGTGAACGTAGAGTGTCCTAAAGAGAATGACTGCAGCTGCAGTCCAACCGTTCCTAAAGCACCTGAGCTTCCAAAGTCTGGTTTTGTACCAGTCTATGTCCAGCTGATTGGTATTCTCCTAGCCATAGCAGCTATTGGAGCTATGGCTGTCTTAGGGAAGAGGAAGAGATAAACTTCTTATTTAACTAGCCTTAATTATAAGACTTATAATTCTATTAACAGCTACTGGGGATTTATCTAAACCCATGGGTATACCAATAATTAAGAATGAATCAATTTTTCCTAATTTTTTTAAATACTTAAGTTGGAAACCTAAATCAAAATCATGAGCTGAATAACGGGGCGGAAGTTGAATCTTATCAATATTTTCATCAGTAATTATAGTAATATCTGTAATTCCAACTACTGTATCAATCAGTACGGCATGTTCATGGTTGTCAAACGGCAGGTCTTCATTGGGTTTGACATATACGATTACAAGATTCGGCAGCGAGTTTTGAATTTCATGGACAAATTCGTAAGGTAGTGCGTCAGGGATGTGGTCAGGATTACCGAAGATATAGATTTTTTTAGGCATACTGATATAGTAGCATGTAGTATGAATATTAAAGCTCTGCAACTCTGCTCCCATTTTGCCCTACAACCCAATATGCTGGGTTATTGCGGTCAAGAGAGCGCGCCCGCAAAACTTGTGCGATGTATTCAAGGGGGTAAATGTACCAGTGTTCAGGAGGAGTTAAAGCAATTTATTGTTCTAAATCCGTACTTACAAACAATTGCAGAAATTACTGGCAAAGATCCCTTTTCATATGAGGTGGTTGAAGCTTACTGGCTAGGTAATGACATATTGAAGCATATTGAATCAGAACATTATAATATTTTGCTGAAACACTTAATAAAACAGGGTGTACCGGAATTCCTTATCCAAGAAATTATAGATAAAAAACCACAAAAATTTATACCCATACATCTATTTAACATATTACATATAGGGGTTGGTAAGGCTAGCGGTTCTGTGCCCTTTAATCTGGAATCCATAAATAACTGCATGATACGGTGGGGTAAAGTACTAACCAATCCTCAAATAAATAGACAAAAAATTCAAAAAGAATTAAGTACCAGTTCAATACTGAACAACTATCAACTTATAAAAGTTGAGACTGTTGAGATTGGGCGTAAAAAAGATATGTATGTATTGCATGATGTTACCAAAGAGTTTGCATACTATCCTGATGTAATAGGTGAAATAGCTAATAACGATGAGGTGGCACTTCATTGGGGTTGGATAGCAAAAAAACTGACCAAAGAAGAAAAGCAAAATCTTGTATACTGGACGAATGATCTTCTGAATTCGATTACGATTGCGTAATTGTCTTGATATTATCCTGAGATTGTCTTGCTTGCCATACCAGTAAAGCAATTCCTAGTAGCATCAAAAACCCCTGTTTTGTAAAATCTTCTTTCCATGTATGGGTAATAAATGTAGCTGTGAGAATATTTGTTACAAGAGTTGATGCGACAAGTACGGCAGTGACAGTAATTGCTGGTGCGTGTTTGAGTGCGCGATACCAAACCGATACATAGGCAAACAGAGCAATAGCGGTGACCCATAGCCACATCCATTGTATTGAAGACAGGCTTATAAGACTAGAAATAGTATTCGGGTTTATAATCATAGATGCTGTAAATAGAATTATACTTCCCATACCCATACGGGCAGCGGTGACAATATCCGGATCGACTGTAGATAAAACTTTTTTTGCAATCACATTTTCGATTGCCCACAAAATAGTTGCTCCCAATACCATTAGTTCTCCAGTTGAATATGAGAAACCTTTAAAACCACCAACCATAATGTTTGATCCAAAGAGAATGGCAACAGCCAGAATTTGGATTTTGGTAATTTTTTCTTTTAAAAAAGGTATTGCGAGCAGGGCTACCCACAGAACCAGCGTTTTTTGGATAATAGCTGCGTTAATAGCTGGGATTTGAGATAGACCTGTAAAAAATAAGTAAAATGGCAGGGAACCGCCGATAAGAGCAATCAGTCCAAGCTTGGTTTGCTCATCCTTTTTGAGGCTTAGAACCTTTTTCCACTTTCTTGTCAGAAATAATAGGGATATGATAGCGACCGCAACCATTACGTTTTTACTGGCTGTAAACGTTAAGGCCGGCTTAATAGAATCAACAGCGAATTTATTGATAAAAATTGAAAATCCAGAAATAACTGCAGTCAGCATGGCAAGTTGTATTCCTTTGTTCATAGTGATTAATCCTTTGGTCACGGATGTACCTTATAAGTTTTTACATCAATTTACTAAATAGTGCTGATACATCCCGTTTGGTTGGCGCTGTATCTACAATTGCTTTTTCATTTATCCATGGTATCAGTTCTTCGTAAGACTTCTGTTTAGGATTTTCATACAGGATACCACAAGCGATTTGTTTTTCTCCCCATACCATAGCTTTTTCCAGAGCTTCCAGCTTGTTTGTTTTGTCATAACTTTGGTCAACATAGTAACAGTTATCTTTGTACCATTGTGGTGTCAGTTCGGGGGTAAATGAGGGACAAGGTTGCAAAATATCGATTACTGCTATTCCTTTATGATTATTTGCTGCAATCATAATCTCCGTTAGCTGAGGGATATCCATACAAAATGCTCTGGCAACAAACGTTGCTCCGGCAGCTATGGCAACCTCCAAAGGGTTAAGAGGGACATCAATATTTCCCAGCGGTGTTGATTTTGATTTAAAGCCTAAAGGCGTGCGTGGTGAACTTTGACCTGTAGTGAGCCCATATATAGCGTTGTCGTGTAATACAATCGTTAAGTCATGGTTGCGTCTGCACGTGTGCATAAAGTGGTTGCCGCCCTCAGCTAGACAGTCTCCGTCTCCGGTAAACACAAATACGTTAAGTTTATTATTTGAAAGCTTGATACCGGTTGCAACAGGAATAGGTCTGCCATGCAAGCCCTCTATCGACGTCATTTTGGTAAAGTTAACCAGATGTCCATGGCAACCAATACCTGCAACGATAGCGGTATTACTGTTATCCCAATTTTCTTTCACTGCTGCTTGTTTAAATGCAGTCCAGGTACCGAAGTTTCCGCATCCGGGACACCAGTTTGGCTGACATGGAGTAGTAAGGTCTTGCAGATTCATAGGCAGGAATATGTATGTTAACTAATCTTTTAGTATATCGGATTGGAGAGAAAGTATAAAGCCAGAAAATAGTCTACTTGACTTTAACAGTTTGTAACCACTGTAAATAATCGTTAGTCCCCGTAATGTAAGATGTGAACAGGAATGCTTTCCCATTCCCGGCATCACACATTCCCCAGACTGTGGGAGATTGTGAGTAATACATGTTTTCCAAAACCAAACAAGAACGATCATTATATATATATTCAACCTCTTTATATTTATCAGGAGCATCACCTTTTGTAGGTTCAACATTCATCTGTTTATAAATAAAGGAATGTCGTGAACTTCCGTCATAATCAAACAATCCAACTGAAAATGGTGATGCACGCCGGGTGTTTTTTAAAAATATAGTAATATTATTTGGAAATGTTGTGGTATCGGCAGAATGTGTATTTGCATCATACCCAAGCTCAAAACTGTTAACAGTATTAATCTCTCTTAAGGTTTAATTCCTCGACGCTTGCGTCGTTACCTTGTTATAAAAGAATTAAATCCTTGAGATACCCCGACCGCTTGGCGGCGGGGAGATTCATTTGCAGTTGTCCAGCCTGAAGGCAGTGTGTAACTAATCATTGTTGAGTTTTTTTGAGTTGGTATAGATATAATTTGCTTCTCATTAAAGAACATTAATGTAGATAAAATCTGATCAAAATAATCCTTATTAAAGCCTCTAAGGAGTAATTTTGAGTCTGTATTAGAATTTGGTATTATTACTTCAACAATATACGCCTCAATTTGACCTGAATTATTTACTGTGTTGTATTGAATACCCTTTTTATCGTTTATTGAGAAACTTTTATAGTTTTCTGGTATTAGAGATGTACCTTTTAACTTATTAGTTAAAGTAACTAGATCAGGTAAGATTTTTTCGTTTTTTATGCTGATAGTAACTTGATTAGTCTTTTCATAACAAATCTCTTGAAAATATGGGATATTAGTACCATCACCCTGGGTAACCTGAATATGATGAATTGAAGTTGAAGGACATTGAATCTGGTATTTATAATCCTTATTCGCATACGTTTTCCAATCACTAGGTACTTCATTTTCAGAAAGGCCTTGAATAGTTGGTTGAGTTGTGGCTTGAGTGAGTTCAGCAGTTGGCAACTGAGTATTTGATTTATCTTTTTTTGTTAGGAAAACAAGGAGAACTAGTGTTGCTAATGTAGAAATAAAAAGCAGAGAGATTACTGTAAGGATGATCTTAAGTAATCGGTTTTGTTTTTGAAGATTGGGAACAGATGGTGAATCGACTTGGAGATCGCTTAGTTGATTAGATTCTACGATATTGTCAATCATAGTAATTATCTTACTGAACTAGTTTCAGCATCTTATGGGATGATACACGAGATCCTGGACATTGGCTTGCAGCCAGTTTCATAATGACACAACGGAATTATTTATGCAATATACTATCCAGCTTTGCCATCACCTCTTCAGGATATATCGGTCTGCCATCATATTTTAGAAGGTTATCCAGGATTCTAATACCTGTTTGCTCAGCTATCCAGCCTGCCATTTGGCCTGAGTAATTTTGTTCAATATTAAGAACGTATTTAGCACTATTCAGCACTTCTTTGACAGCTTCAGATGGAAAAGGATTGATCCAGGTTAAATGAAGGTAGTTGACGTTAGGATAGTATGTAAGCGCGTCAATAATAGCTCCTTTATTGGAACCCCAGGAAACAATAGTTACGTCAGCATCTTTAGGTCCATAGAGAGTAGGCTTAGGCATATCTTCATGCATACATGTTTTAAATTTCCGGTTCCGTTTTTCCATCTGAGCACTCCTCATTTTAATATCCTCAATAGAAAACCCCTCTTCATCATGTTCATCAGAGTTTGCTATAAAAAAGTTGTCCGACCCAACAGGAGTGCGAAGTGAAATACCCTCATCTGTCAGCTCGTAACGTTTGTAGTCAGGGATCTTATGGGTAGTGAACTTACCTCTACTAACCTCATAATCAGAATTGTCAAACGGTTCAAAACTCTGATCATTTTCAGCGCTAAGCTTATCCGTGAGAACAATCACTGGAGTTTGGTATTTTTCAGCCAGGTTAAAAGCTTGCTGAGTTAGTTCAAATGTCTCCTTGGCATCACCTGCTGCCAGGACAATGCGCAGGAAATCTCCGTGTCCAGCGTGTAAAACGAGGCGTAAATCTCCCTGCTCGGACCATGTGGGCATAGCAGTTGCCGGGGCATTACGCATGACATTAAAAATGACGACTGGTGTTTCGGTCATACCAGCAAGTGAAACACCCTCTGTCATTAGACAGAAACCTCCACCTGAGGTGGCAGTCATTGAGCGGGCGCCGGCATTAGCTGCACCTATAGCCATTTGCAAAGCCGCTATCTCATCTTCCGGTTGTTTATATACAAATCCAAATGTTTCTTGATGAGGAGCCATGTTGTGTAAAATATTTGTCGCTGGGGTCATGGGGTACATAGCTGCAAATTGGACTCCAGCTGCGATAGCTCCAAATGCACAAGCTTCGTTACCGCTGATCATCATGCGTTTTGGCTGGTCCTGGCGCTGGGGAATAACCTCGCGCACTAGGTTACTAAAATGCTCTAAAGCATAATCGTATCCGGCTTGAGCTGCTTTGTGATTAACCTCAGTTATTTCTTGTGGTTTGTCTGCAAATTCGTGCGTTAAGAGGTCTTTGAGAAGCTGTAATTCACCCTTTAGAAGGGCAATGGTTGCACCCATGGCTACTGTATTGGCCATGATAGCTTTGCCTCCAACTTCTTCAGCAAGTTTAACAAGCGGTATAGCTACAATCTTGACTTTAGGGTCAACCCCATCTGCTGCAATGCCGGAATCTTTATCAAACATGATGATACCCCCATCGACCATCTCTTTATGATGTAAGTCTACTGTTTCCTGGTTGAGGGCAATCAGTAAACTGGTATGTAAGGTAGGCGAGTTAACTGGATCGGGACTGACTGTGGTCTGCATCATGTTGTGACCACCACGGATCAAAGAGGGATATTCAGTATAATTGTAGACATGGTATCCGCTACGGGTACAGATCTTGGAGAAAGTGAGGCCAATCGATTTAATTCCCTGGCCAGCGGCCCCGCCAAGCTTGAGGGTAAAAAGGTGATGTAGGGTAGGCATATGGATAGATTATACAGGTGAGCGTATGTACGCTACAAGTAACGTTTTATGTTATTTAGTGAAATGTCAGCGTGTAGTAACTCGTATTTTCACTGTGAATATTTCCTGTGATATTTCCTGAGTTTGTATGGTCAATAACAGTAATATTTGTTTTACCTCTTTGCTGCATAACTTTTAAGAACAGTCTTAAACTTTTCGGACTGTCAACATACTCATTGGTAAATCTGGCAATTTTTTCATAATCAAAACCTGTAATTGCTTGTAAACTGACTGAATCTCGATCAGTAGCTTGTTCACTATTGAGATAATGCGAGAAATCAAGAGATAAAATAAGGATTGTGTTCTGATCAAGATTTTGTGCAATTACTGAAGATAATAAATCAATATCTTGTAAGGGTGTAAAACTACTTACAATTACAGGTGTATGGCTAGCGAAAGGAAAAAAGTAACTGATAAAGGGTATGAGTCCCGATATAGCATGTTCTTTAAGCATGACATCATTATTAGTATACACATCCCCCCTTTGTGTAAGTAGTTCAATCCATGTTTGGTTAGGTAGAACCTGACCAAACGGTGTTTTCCATCCAGCATTACTCGTTATCAGACCGAAAGTTCCGGCTTCGTAATGGTTAGGCCCAATAAGAAGCACCGTACGTGGATTTTGAAATGAAGTTTGCTGCAGTATCCGGGCAATTAGGCTTCCGGCAAGCAAATGGTGCGGCACAACAATGCCAGAAACAGGATATTTTAATTGCTCGGGATTTTGAGTTAACCCTTTAAGGTATGAAGTAAACTCACTGGTATCCATATCTGTCAGGTCATAGTATTTACTGTTTAAAGAGGATGCAGGAACCCTGGCTTGAAGACTAGTTTGCTCAATATCTTCGAACTTGCTTGACCAAAACAAGATGAACGCAAGTCCAAGACATACGGCACTTATCACAATTAATACTACTAGCTTACTGTTGCTGAGGGGGCGGATTTTGCTGTATATCATCTTCTAAATGTATAGTTTCTGGATTCTGTTTTCTGCGTAGAATACGTAGCTTTTGTGTAAGCTGTTTATATAAAAACGTATTTCTAATAGCCGGACGTAGCAAAAGCAAGCTTATTATCAGTATTACAGCAACTAGTAAAATTATCCCCAGCTTGAGTTTAGCTTTTTCATCTAGTCGTAAATTGCTTTTATCCTTAATGATTTTCTGGATCTTTTTACCTGGAATAATTTTTGATTCTTTGTCTATGGTTAACGTGTAAGCATCTGATTGTCCATATATTTCAGGTGTGTACATGAGAGACGTTGTGGCAGGAGGAACAATAAACGATCCATGAGAAACGACCCTTGCTTTGTATTCGTATGTTCTTGTTCCTGGTAATATCTGGTAGAGAGAAATTATTACACCATTTTGTGTATACTCTTTACTGCCTGCATAATAATCATAAGAACTGCTTCCAGTATCTCTGTACTGTTCATTTTTTAGAGTTTCAACAACAGGGATCAGTCCTGCGGGTAGTTCATCAGCGATCACGCCATAGTAATCGCCAGCCCCGAGTCCGCCTATTGTCAGTTTTACAATTGCAGTATCACCAAGACCAAGACTATATTCCTCTCCTTTTTCATTTACATACTCTCTGGTTATGGTCATGCCGTGATCTATTGCTTTTGCAGTTCTATCAGTATGAAATTCCTTTGTGACTAATGTGGAGTATATTTGACCTTCACCTTGCTTAGAAATGCTCAATACTGAACCATTGGGTTTTAGGTTGGCTATGGGAACTTGAATCTGAACTGGTTTTTGGTTAATAGAATTTATTGTTCCTTGTTTAACAATCTTGTTATCCAGGGTTACCGAATACGTATAGTTTGGATTAGCTTCGTTATCAGTATTGGCAAGGGCAGTAATTGCGCGTATAACCTGCACTGTGCTGTAGGTGTTTGACCAGTAGTGACTACGGTGTTGCTTGGTTAAGTACCGTGCAGCTTTGACTGCTATTTCCCTATCAGCATCCGTGCCCGCCAAAAGAATTGCCCGTAAAGCCAGAGCTGTTGAGGCATCTTTGGATGCAAAGCGATCTTTCTTGCCAGCTTCCCAGTACAAACCATCTCCTTGTGCCTTTCCCATTGCAATAAGTTTTTGCAAACCGTTTTCTGAGGGATCTGTCACTCCATTGAGGTAATTTGTCATAACTGCCAGAGCGGTAAGATCTGGACTGTTTTCAATGACAGGACTTCTTGACGTTTTATACGTTTCAGATTTAAGCAGGGCAAGGCCATATTTTTTGGGAATCATATCTTCTGCTGTAATTTGTTTATCAATCCGGGATAAGAAGCTTTCAGCCAATTGGAGCATTTCACTGTCCACTGAAAACCCCAAGTCTTTAGCAAGAACTAGGTTTTCAACAACATATGCAGTGATAAAGGGATTTGATTCACCATATGACCACCAGTTCCAACCACCATCAAAGTACTGCAGAGTTCTCAGACGATCCAATCCTTTGTTAACCATTTCATCAAGATTTTTGTCTTTGATTACATCCGCAAAGAGTTCAGGGTTTTGTTTAGCTTGCAACACAGGCATGAGACGGCTCGTGGTTTGCTCTACGCAGCCGTACGGGTAATCAACTAAGTACTGCATTGCTGTAGGCAACATTCCGACTAGTGAAGGAGAGAGTGATAGGGTAACGGAGGATTTCTCTGGGCTGCTGTCTTTTGCGAGTACTGGTTTAAATGACGCATCGCCATAACCTGTTTCACCCCGGGTTTCTAAATACCCATATGCGTGGACAGGTATCTGTTGAGTGATCACATCCTGCAGTTTAGAGTTATCGGTAGCAATAGCAGAAAAACGGAGTTTAGAATCAGGATTAACTTTAGTTGCCTTTACCTGCCATGTAACCTCAACAGACTCTTTTGATTTGATAAAAACTGCTGATTTTGTCGCATCTCTAACATCACCTGAGTCAAAAGATAAATTGATATCAAAACTATGATCCTGATCAGTAAAGTTTTGAACCAGGGTTAGAATTGCCAGATCATCTTGTTCACGAATGATATTTGGTAAGAATGGGCGAACAATGACATCTTTGGAAACTACAATTTCATTTCGTGTTTGTCCGACAGTAGTTGCTTGTGTATCTCCAACTGCAGATAATACCCACGTAGTCAGGTTATCCGGCAGCTTGAAACGAAGTACGGCACGGCCTGAAGTATCAGTTCTTACAGAAGGGTTCCAGTATGCAGTATCTTTAAAAACTGTCCTTCCACCTCCGCCTTTCTGGTTATGCACCCAAACCGAGTTTGCAAAATACGTATGCCTATTTTCAATTTCAAGGTTATATACGGTTCGTTTTCCGGACAACCATTCGATTGATGCTATCTGTACTTTTTTACCCTGCCTGTCAAAGAGTAGATCACCAATCTGAGCATTACCAATTTCCTGCCAGCGGCCATTGAGCCAGACAATGTGTTCAGGTGTAACTTCCAGGTTATTGTTTATTTTCAATATCCCTGAAACAGTAGCAATATGAACAGAACTAACTTTTGCTTTGACAAGCGCACTGTTGGTTTCGCTTTTTCTTGTTTTAATTACATCTCCCGGTTTGATCGATTCAATAGGAGAAGAGGTCCCGTTGGCTAATAAAATTTGTGTGCCAGCAGTAAAACAACCCCCCATTTCAGCCACATTAGCTGTAATGCCCTCAAGGGAGTGGGCAGTTGAGGTATTTGCATAGCGCTCACTCCAGAATGTTTCACTGATTTTTTTAGGATTTTCACTTACCAATTCAAATAACGCCTTATCAACTGCCCACAAGGCTACATCAGCTGATTGGGGATTTCCAGCCATATCACTAGTCTCGAGCCGGGCAGTTACAACTTCACCAGGACCATAACTGGGTTTATCTGTTTGGATACGTACCTGAAGCTGTTTAGAAACAGTTGAAACCTTCAAATTTTCTGAAACCCTATCAATATTGTCATCGGAAAAACTTGTCAAAGTCGGGTAAATATTAGGCATGTCAGTATCAAAAAGAGGGACTTCTACTGAGCCATTGGTACCCTCCAATGATAATACCTGGTACCTATTTACTCGATTTCGTTCAAATGTCAAAAAGATATCGCGGTTGGGTATGTTTGAAAAAATTGAGAGTGTAGCTGTATCAGTTGGGTTATACTCCTTTTTATCTAGCTGTAAGCTCAAACCTGTATCTTGTTCAGAGCTAAAGTACGGGTAATTTTTATCGGTTACATAGGCATAAAAATCTTTTGAGATTGTATTGCCCCGTTTGTCGGTACCTATTACATGAAATGTGTATGAGCCCGTCTTGGTAGGTTGGAAACTGAAGGTAGCATACCCTTGATTATCAGTTTTTGAAGATATACTTGGTACAGTTTCAACCACCTTCCTATACCTTGGGTATTTTTCCTCCGGGACACGTTCTTCTACCCAATTTGTAACCTCAATGTTTGTATGTAGATCAATATTACTAACTGGCTGGTTTACGTGGCTAACTAATCGAAGCGGAAGATCAAGTGGTTGTGAAAGCGAACCATAATATGAATGGTAGTCTTTGCGGTACAGGTCATACTCACCAGCGTACACAAGCATATTTTTCCGTACAAAGCTTGGATTGCCTGAGCCGTTATCAAACTCTGCTTCGATTGAATACACTCGGTTTCTGTTTGAATTATTATCCAGTTTTAAGGTGACATCAGCTTTGCCCAGATGATTGAGAGTGACCGTCATCGAAGATTGCTCTGAGCTATTACCCCACCAGTTTCCGTACCGATAATCCTCATTAAGAAAATATGCGTCAGTTTCATCATAATACTCATACTGGTAGTAATCTCCGCTAAAGACCCGGTATTTTACAGCTTGATTAGCAAGAGGTTGACCGGAAAAGTATGAACCAGATATGGTAAATACCATTTCATCCTTTGAAATGTATGTGGTTTTAGGTATGTTTACATCAATAGAATATTCAGGTTTACGGAAATGTTCGACCTGAAAATAGGAATTTGAGTAGATTCGTTCTGTAAGGTTGATTTTAACATGGTAGTCTCCGGTTTTTGCAGTTTCAGGCAATTTAAAATCACCTGAAACTGTACCAAACTCATCAAATGTGAGTGTTTTTTCACTGATTTTATCTTCTTCTGACCAACCTGAGTATAAACCAACAGTGACATTTCCTGCTGGTAGGGTATATCTTGCATCATCGTCATCTCTGACAACTGATTTAAAATAGATCGTATCTCCAGGTCTGTACAGCGGTCTATCTGTAAAGGTAAAGAACTTATTTTGCCTTTCTTTGCGCTGAAATTCTTTATACGAATAGCCGTAGTTAAGGTACCGAAGGTTTAAGGGGACCACTGCCAGTTTACCGTCATTTTTTACCAGAGCAATATCATTGTTTTCTGACACAGGCAGTTTGGCAACACCTTGTCCGTCAATCCCTGCACTTGTGACTTCAACTGCGTTATCGAGCAAGTTAAACGTAGTGACCGTTCCTGACTGTAGACTTCGTTTGGTATCAAAATCCTGTGACCAAAAGATGAGTTCATCGTCACCTTCCTTTACTACCGCTCCAAAAGATGACCTAATGATAAACGCTTGTTCTGCAATATCTCCTTTACTGATCTTTAAAAAATAGATTCCTGTTTCAGCAAGAGGGAGCAAGGCTTTTGATTCTCTTCCGTAGCTGCCATTAATATCTGCTTTGCTGGTACCGATAAACTTGAATCTGTCAACAGACTCAATCCGTTTGGTTTGTTTCCCATCTTTGTCATGGGTCAGGTACTCTAACACAGCCTGCTCATCTGCTTCCCAGACATCAATTTGGACCTCGCCCGAAGTATTGTATGCACTAATCTCAACTGACGGTTCTTCTTTTGAAGAAAGTGCTATAAGTCCACCCGTACTATAGCTATCCTTGCCTCCACTGATGTGAATGCTGGGCTTGTAGCGGTAATTTCCCAGTACATCTCCATCGGTTTGTGGCATTTCTGTTGCATGCGGAGCAGGTGTAGGCGAGGGAGAGGTATGGAAAAAAGGGAGTTTGAAATTTGGTAAAAAGTTAGTGAGGCCAAAGATTGTTAAAAAACTGAAAGAAAAAAACAGGCGGTTTGAAAATAATTGATGCATACTACTAAGAAATTAGTATTACATAATAGTATCTCATCAGTAATTAGACTAGCAATGAGTAATTTACAAATAGAGAACGATTTCTCGTTCTCTATTTATTTTTTTGTCTTTTATTTAGTATTTATCCGTATTTTTCAAAATAAATCCTCTCTTTTGGAGTACCCATCTGCTCAAACAAGGCAATAGCTTCATCGGCCATGCGGATTGAACCGCAAATATAAACGGCAGCGTTGGCAGGGTCTGTTATCTCAACTTTAGCAAGGTCTGTGATATGACCGTGAACTCCGCACCAGGCTCCTTCAGGCTGAGATAGGACCAGTTTAAATTCAAAATCTGGGTATTGGGATTTGAGCTCATTAAAGTACCCATCCCAAAAGACGTCTTCACAGTGGCGCAAACCAAAATATAGGGTAACTTTTTTATCAGACTTCTGTTCCCGCAGGACTGTTTCAATCATTGCCTTGAGTGGTGCAATACCGCAGCCGGTGCCCATGAAATACAGGTGTGAAGCTCCATCATCCATATGTAGGGTAAAATGACCCAAAGGCCCTAAGAACTCAATTGTATCCCCGACTTTGAGGCTATCAATATATTGAGAGCCTAAACCTCCAGGCGAAGTATCGATCAGTAAGCCAAACTGTGTATCATTGAGTTTGCCGGCAATCGAGTAGGCATTCATTTTTTTATCGTTTATTTTAATACTTACAAATTGTCCGGGTAAAAAAGTAAACGGTTCATCGGTTTCAAACACCAGATCATGGAACTTGGCTGCTAAGACATCATTTTTGATCACTCTGGCAGTTTTAAATGTGGGCATAGGAGTATACGTTTTTATTACGTAATTTATTATACTATTCTTTCTAAACAGTGAATAGTTGAGCATAAAAAAAGCCCTCTGATTTCAGAGGGCTTTGTATAAAGCAGTAAACTTTATTTCAACGCGCTGCTCCATAAGACTTCAAACTTGCTTTTCATGCTTTTTACCATTTCCTCATCCCCTATAACAATAGCATAGGGACTTAATGGGTTAAAAGAAATCAAAAAAACGAATTGATCAGACACTAGAAAATCGCTTTCGCTTTTCATACCTTTGAATAAAAATCCCACTTCATTCTTTACACTATTTTTTGTTTTGGCATACGACCTATTCTCCTTGTTATCACTGATGATTTCTCTCGTATGAATACTGGTTGTAAACAATCTGGGGGCATAGTCTTTATCAAAATAGTTTCCTAGTATCTTGTCATAGTTTTGGGAAAGACAGATTATATCCAGTGACTGGGCGGTAAGACTCATTTCATAAGCTTGTTTAATTCCTTGGGCACCCATAAGGACAGAGATATTGCATTTGCTGTTCATATGTATAACAATAGTATGTGTCAGTAATTGACAGATTATTAACAAATACTATTAAATAAATAATTAATAACTAATTGCATTTTAAATAGAGGCATTAAAATTGCAAAATAGTTGTACAAAAGATGAACAGTAACCTAATTACGTACTTACAAAAACTTGGTTTGGATGAAGAAGAGGCAATCGTGTACCTCTTTATAGTTAAAAGTGGGCCGGCAACAGTATATGATATTGCCAAGTCTACCGGTATAAATAGGACAACGCTTTATCGTCGTGTCGAAAGCATGGAGCTTAAAGGTTTGGTGGAAACAATTATCGAAGAAAAGCATGTGCTTATCAAGGCAGTTGATGTGGACCAATTGGAGAGTTTACTTGCCCAGCGTATTTCTGAAGTGGATTTGCTTAAGAAAAACTTTGCACGTTTTAAAGAAAAGTTGACTTCTGAATACGGTATGATGCAACCTGGCACAAAAGTATATTTTTATCGTGGCAAAGAAGGGATCCGGCAAATGGCTTGGCATACGTTAAAAGCCGATAAAGAAGTAGTAGGGTACACGTATCGAAATTGGACAGAACCAATCGGTAGGAAGTTTGAAGAAAGATGGCGGGACGAATTTATTACCAGAGATTTGAGACTTAGAGAGATTTATTCTGATGATTATATTAAAAGTATTACAAAGCATAAATACGATTTGTATCCCAGAGACCGTTTTCAGGATAAATATCTATCTGCTAAGGTATTAAAAATTGACTATCAAACAGATATTTATAATGATGTGGTAGCTTATTATAACTGGTATGAAGGTGAAATTTTTGGAGTGGAGATTCACAACCAAAAAATTGCAAATATGCAGAAACAAATGTTTGAAATCTTGTGGAAAATGGGGGAGGAGCCACCCAAGCTAAGTTAAAGTAGCAGCAAACTCTCTCCCAAATTGTTTACACTTCTCGATCTCTTCTGTATTGGGTTTGAACTGGAATGCGAGGCTTGGCAGAGGTTGTGTTAAGTTCATTGCTTTAATGAAATCTTCTAAGGCTTTGACTCCACCGCCTGCCCATCCATGGGAACCAAATGCTCCGGCAATTCTATTTTGCGGATGACTTCCTTTGAGATAATGCATAAAACCAGCGATATTTGGCAGCATATCATTGTCATAAGTTGCACTGCCCAATAAATATCCTTTTGCTTCAAGTAATGCTGTTAATATGTCTGTCTTATCTGTCTGATTAATGTCAAAGAGCTGGTACGGCACTCCTGATTCTTGCAAACCTTGGGCAATAGATTCGGCCATGAGCTTGGTTGAGTTCCACATCGTTTCATAGACGACCACAACTTTCTTTTCAGTCTGGTTTGTGCTCCATTTTTTGTACCAGTCTATAGCCTGAAACGGGTTATTACTCCATATCAAGCCATGACTGGGAGCGATCATATCAATTTCCCAGCCAAGAGTTTGCAATTCATCAATTTTTTTAGCAATACTACCTGCATACGGCCAGAGGATAGAAGCATAATATTTAGCAGCTTCTTCATAGAGAATACCTTGATCAACCTGATCATTAAAACGCTCGTTAGTTGCCCACTGTTGACCAAAGGCATCGTTTGGCAGTAAAAGTTTATCTTCAGGTACAAACGAGAACATACTCTCAGGCCAGTGGATCATAGGAGCTTCCAGGAATTTTACAGTTTTGTGTCCGGTTGAGATTGAATCACCCGATTTTACTACCCGAAAATCCCAGCTAGTTCCGTAGTATTTTTCCAGACCTTGTTTACACTTGAGCGTTCCAAATAGTTTGGCATTTGGAATTTGGGCGAGCAGTTCTGGCAGCGCTCCTGAGTGGTCTGGTTCAATATGATTGACGATTATTTGTTTAATTGAATCTAGGGGTGTTATATCTCTGATTTTGTTAAGCATCTCTTGGGAAAAGGGACCATATACAGCATCCACAAGAGTTGGTATATCATCCATGATCAGGTAGGCATTGTATGTACCACCCCGTTTGGTGTAGTAGGTGTGTCCATGAAAATGGCGTAGATCCCAATCAATGACGCCGACCCAGAAAACATTCGGTTTGATTTGCATAGACATAGAATTTTATTTTAACACGACTTTGCCGTCTACTGCCCAAGTATTAGTGTAGGTAATAATAACGGGGTTTATTTCAATTTCTGATATACGTTCGTTACTTTGAGCAAGTTGACTTAGTTTAACAATTAGATCAGCGAGAGTGTCAAGTGAGTATGGTTTAGCACCCCGGAAGCCATTAAGTAGTTTATATACTTTTGATTTCTTGATCAGTTCAATTGCGGAAATTTGATCAATTGGAAGGATATACAGATTTCTGTCAGCGATCAGTTCAGCCAGTGTTCCGCCTGCTCCAAACATCAGCACAGGACCAAAGTTTGCATCCCGTTTGCTGCCAACAATAACCTCGACTCCCTTTTCGACTTGTTTTTGTATTTGGATATGGACTGTATCCCTAATATTAGATTCAAACTTGGATATATTTGCTTTCATTTGTTCAAAGAAATTAGATAGAGCTTCATCTGAGTTTATACCAGTAATGACCCCACCGGCTTCGGTTTTATGCAATAACAGAGGAGAGGAGAGTTTTAAAACTTCCGGGTATCCGTTTTCTTGTGAAAAATGCTTTGCATCTTCAAGTGACTCTATAGATTTTGTCGGAGGAGTAGAAATTCCAGCAGACTTTAGTAGCTCATCTGCCTCAAATGAATCCAGTGTAGTCCGGTTTTGAGATAATGCCAGATCAATAATTGGATGACTGGATGCCTGTTCTTCGTTTTGACCTTTGATAGTTGAGATTTGAGTTTGTGAATTTACCCATTGTCTCCATTTCCACATGGCAGCCAGAGACTTGATAGCCCTTTCAGGAAATCTAAATGAAGGGATATGGTTAAAATTGAGAATACTTTCTCCTTTGGAAACATCAGAACCGCCAATGAAACAGCACATAATTGGCTTTTCGTATTGGGTGGATAATTGGGAAATTAATTGGGCAGTATCCTCAATTTGAGTCATGATCTGAGGGGTGAGTATGACAATCAAGGCATCTACCTCGTTATTTTGCAGAATAATTTCGCATGCGTCCCTGTAGCGTTGGGCTAATGCGTCACCCAAAACATCAACCGGATTAATAAGACTTGCTTCTCTGGGTAATTTCTCCAACAATAAATTCCGGGTTATGGTATCAAATTGTGCCAATTCCAAACCCTCCTGTTCAATGATATCTGCTGAGATCACTGCTGGGCCTCCTGCATTGGATATGATTGCAACTTTGGGTCCCTTTGGAGCTTTCTGCCAGGAAAATGCTCTGCATAAATCAAACATATCTTCCAAACCTTCGCACCGAATCATACCAGCTTGTCTGATTGCTTGGTCCATGACAGCATCTTCTCCAGCTATTGCTCCCGTATGGGATTGCATCGCTTTGGCTGCTGCTTTAGATTTACCTGGTTTAAGAATGAACATTGGGTGCTTTATGACAAGTTTTTTAGCAATTTGTAAAAATTGACTACCCTCAGTTATCGATTCTAAATAGAGACCTATCGGTTCTTTATTCCCAAAAGATTGTTGATCAGGGAGGAGTGGCATCTCATCTGCAGACTGTAACCAGTACTCCATAAAATGATTTTCATTTAATACCGCTTTGTTGCCTAACGTTACAAACTGTGAAAAACCCATACCATTTGCTTCACACCAGTCAAATATCGAGCTGGCAATTGCTCCCGATTGGGAAATGAAACGCAAAGGCCCTAATGTTTTAATTGATTGGGCAAAGGTGACGTTGAGGTTGGCAGCATTGTTTACAAACCCCAGGCAGTTAGGTCCCAATAGATTAATATCATTATCTTTTGCAAACTGAGTCAACTCTGTTTCGATCCGCTTGCCTTCTTCTCCAATTTCTTTAAAACCTGCAGTAAAGACCACAACATTCTTTGTACCTTTTTGATTGATTTGGTTGAGTGTTTCCAGGACAAACTGGGCGGGAATAGCTACCACAGCCAGGTCAGGCGTTTGGGTTAGGCTAGTGTAATCAGGATAACATTTCAGGTCAAAAATTGATTCAGCTTTAGGATTGACTGGCAAAATCAGCCCATCATAACCAGATTCAAGTATATTTTTGACAACAATACCCCCAACTTTTTGCGGGTCGCGCGAGGCACCTATGATAGCGATAGACTTGGGATGAAAAAAAGTAGATAGGTCCATAAGTAGTTTAATACGTTTATTCGTAAGAAGGTTCATATAAGTATAGCAGGATTGAAATATATATGGGAATTTGAGATAGTATGTACATGCGAAAAACATTCCTCATATTCATGGTAGTTCTTCTTACAGCTTGTACAAAGCAAGATACGAGCACAATCTTAGTGCAGCCTATTGCATCGCCAACACCAACTCAAGAGAGCCGGGAACAAAAAATGGAAACATTCTTAAATCAATTATCACAAGATGTTGAGTTGAATTTTAGCCAACCAGGACCGCTCGATTTTACATGGAGATTGGCTGGAGAAAAAATGGGAAAGATGAGAACGCTGGAACGTACTGATGTATCGGGATATGCAATTATGCTTACGGAAACACCCAGAATTGAAAAGAAAAACAATATGCCGATTGTGAATGTCCTCTCAAATATGCTCATTAATTTGGGCTTTAACAGAAATACGTATAATAGTATGGCAGGAACAGTAAATGGTTCAGAAGCATTTGAAAAAGAGGAAATGGTTTGCTTGATAAATTGGGAGATAATTGGCGGAATAGAAGGGTATAAAATTGAGGATGTACCAACAAATGTTGCAGTTATTTGTGGAGAGATTGAGATGTTATAGGCTATTATCTAGCAGGGGCTGGAATTCACTTCATTAAGTATGTTTTAAGAAGATTATGCCAATACAGCACACTGTATGGTTATTGTGTAATTTTGATCAACATGATCAATTACTTTTTTCTTCACGTCTTTTCCAATTACCTTTTTACTTTATACACTTCTAAAGCGGGTCCTCCATCAACTTTTGAATAAGATAGGATCAGTTCTAACTCATCTAAAGTAGCTTGGTTTATTCTATCATGATTGCCGATGTAGAAAATACTATCGGCTGTATTTTCAGTTAGTTTACGGTAATAATTTGGGGAGCCATTCTCGCCCACACCATCAATCTGCAAAGGCAGGTCTTTTATTTTATCTCCTATCTCTACAAATAGACCATCTGGAAGTGTTCCAAAGTAACCTTCTGAAAGTATCTGAACGCTACCATTTTTAGCCTCATCAATGAAAAATTCTGAAGCTTCTCGAATACCAATACCGCTAGCCCAGTTTTGCAGGTACTGGTCTTTATCGACTGCAGGCAAATTGACTGAGAGTGGTGTAGCAAGCAAGGTAAAAATAAACGGAATATACAGGCTGGCAAGTAGCACAGAAGCTGTCATGCTCAGGCGCTTGTTTAGTTTTGACAGGCTGAAGCCTGCAATCACGGGCAGGAGGATACCCAGCAATAGATAGTAACGTGGAGAGAGAACTTTGCCTAGGAGTACAAACGGGACACTAAAACAGATACAAGCCAAAACCAAGTTGAGTACCAGTTTATTTTTTTCTTTAAGCGCCAAACCTAGAGATAGTAAACTAATTAAAATTACAGGCCAAAGACGGTAGGCTGAGAGCCAATAGAGCAGCTCATAAAAATTTGTTGGTATATGTTTCAATTGGCCAGAGAGAATGGCTGATATCGGGTAAGTAAAGTCACCAGCGCGATTAAATAAAAAGGGGAACCAGACTGATATTCGTAGGCTCAATATTGCAGCTAAAGACACTCCAAAAGCAATGAGGGCTTGTTTGAAATTTGTTTTATTTCTTTCAAACAGTAAGACAGAAAGGATAGGAAAAGGGATCAGAAACAGAGTAGGAGTTTTGGTCCAAAAAGCCAGTCCCAGAAAAATTCCCGTCAAAAGACCCCGAAAGCGGTGAGTGCTAAAAGTCCAGGTCAGAATTGCTGCCGTTAAAAACATAGTCAGTAATGAATCCATGATCGCCAGACGGGAATGGAAAAAGACAAAGGGTGATAGTGAGGTAAGAAGTAGGGCAATCCATGCCCATGTTAAACTCTGTTTTTTTATACTGAAAAATAGTAGAGTAAGTGTGGCTCCATATGCCATTACAGATATAGTCCTTCCGGATAACAAGAGAGATGATCCGTCCATTGAACCTAAGGCTGAAAGCCAGATAAATAGAGGTGGTTTACCATCGTAGAGTGATATAAAGGGATGAGCAATACCTCCCAAGATCTTTTGAACCCAAAACAGATATATAGCCTCATCCGCAAAAATGGGAAAGGCTTCAAGACTAGCTAGTGCCAGGATAGTAAACAGAAAGATGTAGATAAGGGGAAGGATGTAAGAGGGCTTCATTAGTAAGTAATACATAATAAGTAGTAAGTATTCTTATACTTAATACTTGATACATAATACTTTATCCAATTTTTCCGAATGATTTTCTGATTTTTTTAAATAATAGCATAAAAAGAGGAGGGATGAGGATCATCCACCTCCACAGAGGCACTGGTGCATCCCAATTACCAAACCATATATACGGAGCGTAGCGGAACAATCCCCCGATCGTAAGTAAAATTGTCAACATGACTGCCCAGGATTTTTTTGAGAGCATCAGTAAAACCATACCCCAGTGTAAGTACCACGAGTGCAATTGTCCGGTTCTGGTCAATAAAATAGCTAGCATTGCCAAGCCTCCCCAGGTAAATATGTCTATTTTTTTATGTAATACCAAAAAAGGAGCGAGTACGACGGATGCATATTTGGTTGTTACTGAAAATATCCAGCTTACCCATGCCAAAAGAGTACTTGGCAGTGTGGATGTGGTAGTAAGTAGATACAGGGATACAAGTACAGGCAGCATCATAGCGCTGTCATTGTGTCCGATGATAAAAATTTCTAATAGTAGTAGAGGATTAAAAGCCAGTAACATGGTTCGTTTTAGAGCCGCTTGCTGATCAAATCTGGACTTAGCCAGTTTGTAGAACACCCAAATCTCAGCTATAAATAGGAGAGAGATAAACAACTTCATCAGAAGATACGCTTTAGTAAAACTGTTTCCACTTAATGAATAGGGAATAAGAGACAGGGTTGTCCAGCCGTAGCCATATGGAGCGGGTGTATGGACGTTGTGCATAAACCGTAACCAGGGATCAAGGGGGAAATCTAAAGCAACTTGTTCATGAGGATTGGCTTTATATAGTAAAACCATCTTTGCATTAAAAATGTAGTTGTAGATATCATGGGAAAACATGGGTTGGGCGGGTAGACTGGTGAGGAGCAATATGGCCAGTATAATGCTGATTTGCTTGATTGATAATATGATTTTTTTACTAAATATCAAATATAGGTAACAGAGTAACAGAGTAACAGAGAGGGTGATAAAAACTAAAGTAGATAAGGGGCGACTATAGTATCCCAGCTGTACCATACTTTCATAAAACAGCCGGAGCAGATAATGATCAAATATAGTTAGGTTGAGATCCTTTTGGGAAAAAGAGTAGAGGCAGAGTAATACCCATCCTAAACAAAATATAAATACAATTAGTCGCTTTATGACCATATACCCTATATTTTAAGCCAATCTATTATTTTTTGTTATACTCAAACGAGTGTATGTATAAGCGTCTGTTTTTAGCTATCCCGGTTCCCGACCACATCCAGCACCAAATTAAGAGATGTTTGCTTCCATGGTTGGATGATGGTGTAAGAGTTGTGCCTCCTGAGAACTGGCATGTGACCGTATTTTTCTTAGGCGAACTTCATGAGGCTCGTATTCCCTTTTTGCAGGAAAAAGTACGTTTAGTAATTACTCAGACTGAACCATTTATGCTTTTAGGGCAAGAGCTTAGTTTTGGGCCTCCCAAACGCAGGCCGACGATGATTTGGAGTTTTTGTCAGAAGAATAATATATATGAAGTTTTATCTCAAAAAATTTATGATTCTATAGCATTTATGCTCAAAGAGTCAGTAAAGGAAGATAATACCC
Organism: uncultured Pseudomonadales bacterium; assembly: GCA_964386355.1. Lineage (GTDB taxonomy): Bacteria > Patescibacteriota > Microgenomatia > UBA1400 > UBA1449 > CAYLQQ01. The sequence goes on along the minus strand of CAYLQQ010000006.1, from coordinate 37,467 downwards.
ATGAACTCATTCCTCATATAACTTTAGCCCGCTTCCGCTACAAACCGCATAGCCTCAAAGGCAAGCAACCTATCCTATGTGAGTTTGAAATACCGGTTGAGGAGATAGTACTGTATGAGTCGATACTTGATTCACAGGGAGTACGGTATAAAAGAATAGGTGAATTTCATCTAGGAAAAGAATAAAAAACATCCCTGCGTTATCTGGTAAGAGAGTAAAGCAGGGATATTAGAGCCGATTATAGCAACTCGCCATGTGCTGTCCAGAGCCACAAAATCCTCATAGACTCATAATTTCCGCATCAGTATAATGAGGTACTATGAGATCTCTTCAATTATTTATTTTCCACTACCTTGCCAAATTTGGACTAGTTTTAACAATGTTAATCTTTTTTAATACAGCTATACATGCTCAGGAAAGACATGAAGTGTATGAGGGACGCATTTCGGAAATAAGAGAGGAAAAGACTATTGAGGTCAATGATCTAAGTCAGCAGTATCAAAGATTTTCCGTTCTGATCGAAAGTCGTTCTTTACAGGGTGAAATGATCGAGGTGGAAAATGGAATCATACCTACCGTAAAGCAAACTATATATAGAATGGGAGATAAGGTTCTTTTAGATTTTACTCCCATGTCGGACGGGTCAAAGCAATGGTATGTAGTTGATTTTGTCCGCAGGGATAAGCTCTATATACTATTTGGACTGTTTGTGGCGGTAGCTGTTGCTATCGGCAAACGCAGGGGTATCCAATCCATTATCGGTATGGTGGTTTCCTTCCTCATCATATTTACCGTAATATTGCCGCAGCTTCTGGCAGGGCGTTCACCCATGCTTGTATCTTTATTAGGAGCTTTGTTCATGGTGCCAGTGACTTTCTATATGTCACATGGGTTTAATAAAAAAACTACTATCGCCATGGTTGGTACGTATATTGCATTGGTGGTCACGGTCGTTTTAGCTCAGGTTTTTACCAACCTAACAAGACTGACTGGTTTCTCATCAGAAGATGCGCTCTTTTTACAAAACATGAGCCAAGGCCAGATCAATGTAGGGGGTTTACTTCTGGCAGGCATAATAATTGGAGCTGTTGGAATTTTGGATGATATCACCATTTCTCAGGCATCTGTGGTATTTGCTATCCGGGAAGCAGCTCAGCAAATCGATATCAAGCAGCTCTATGCTCAGGCGATGAAAGTTGGCCAGGATCACATCAGTTCTATGGTCAATACCCTTGTTCTGGTATACGCAGGCGGCTTTTTGCCTCTCCTACTTTTATTTTTAGATAATTCAAAAACATTTAATGAAATTATCAACTATGAAATGGTAGCTGAAGAAATTGTCAAAACTTTAGTTGGTTCAATTGGTCTGATGCTGGCAGTTCCGATTACAACCTTTCTGGCTTGTTTTGTGGTGGGTGGTAAAGAAAATAAATAAATATTCAATAAACCTACCCCTCTTTGCTATAGTGGAGGCATGATTATTAACTACCTGCGAACTTTTGACCACAGTTTATTCTCGATGATCAACCAGTTGCCCCATTACCCTATTTTTGATGCTTTAGCTCTGTTTATATGGCAGTACTTGGGTTTAATTCTTGTTGTGTTTGCGGGCTTGTTCTGGATACGGTCTAAAAAAAATGAGCGCTTTATTGGTCCATTGGCACTTGTGCTACTTGCTCTAACAGCAACGATAAACCAGTTTTTACTGAAGCCTGTATTTCAGCGTGAACGACCTTTGCAAAAGATAGAGCCAATTACTATTGTGTATGATCTATTGTCTGATTACTCATTTCCCTCTGGGCATGCCGCTAGTGTTATGGCGTTTACTGTGCCGTTTTTTATCTTTTCAAAAAACAGGAAAGTTAAGTATAGTCTTGCTATTTTAGTACTATTGGTTGGGCACAACAGAATTTATATGGGACACCATTATCCTCTAGATGTATTGGCAGGATATGTATTAGGCGGCATCGTTAGCAGTATCGGCTGTTACCTATGGCGGAACCTGATTGCGCAAATACTGCGGAAAAAATTGAGATAGTCTATCTTTTTCATTTTTACCAATAAAAATAGATTATCACGGTTTTCTAATTTATGTAAACAATATGTATAAGCATTGGAATGCTGTTGAACTCTTACAATTCACTGTTATAATGCAGTCACGGTGAGACAACCAATCTATAAAATAACCTACAGATACTGGAAAAAGTAGCTGTAGGATAGATTGGTTTTATCCACTTCTTCATTTTATTTTTTAGTATATATATTCGTGTTATACTAGTGACCATATTCAGTTTACTTTTAGGAGGTTACTATGAAAACCCTTATTCAAGTTGTCGCCAGTTTGCTTATAGTAGTTGCAATTCTTATTACTGCGGGATTATTTTTACCGCTGGGTAATATTACCTGGGGAACTGTCAAAACAATGCCTACAAATACAATTGTTGTTTCTGGTGAAGCGCAATCGAGCGAAAAAAATCAGGTGGCTACGTTTACGGCTGGTGTGGATGCGGTTGATGATGATAAAGCCAAAGCAGTAGCAGATGTAAACACCAAGGTTGAGGCATTAATCATGGCAGTTAAGGGATTCGGGATCGATGCAGCTGATATCCAAACCCAAAACTTGAGTGTTTTCCAGGAGCAGGAAATGTATAGTTCAGAAGGAGCCCAGCGTTCCAGACCGGGACAGTGGAGAGTCAACAACAGTATTACTATTAAGCTTCGTGATATCGAGAAAGCATCAGCTCTTACCGATCTATTGACCAATAGTGGAGCTACTAATGTGTATGGACCCAGTTTTACTATGGAAGATACCAATGATGTTCGTTCCCAGCTCTTATCTCAAGCTGTTGAAAATGCCCGTAAAAAAGCAGAGCTGATGATTGGCGGAACTGGTCGCAGTTTGGGCAAGGTGATCAGTATCAGTGAAGGGGGTACATCAGGAGGTGTGTATCCTATGTTTGACAGAGCTATGGGAATGGGTGGTGGTGCTCCAGTTGAACCAGGTAGTACGGAAGTAACTGCATCTGTAACAGTGGTGTTTGAGCTTAAATAACGCTTTTATTGTATTGTTGAGCGAGGATATTCAAAGATACATGGATATTCTCGCTTTTTTTGTATTAATCTCGTATCACAGCACAGCGAGAATAGTGGTATAATTAATAGATAGAAATATTCTATTTTGGAATGGTAAAAATATTTTATGCTAAAACCTTAATAGGATAATAAACGAACATGTTACAGTTATCCCAAAAATCAAAATATGCCCTCAGTTTGCTTGCATTTTTAGGCCAGCAGGATACGGGAACATATCTTTCCATTCGTACTATCAGTAGTTTGATGCACTTGCCCTATCGGTTTTTATCTCAAATAGCAGTGGATCTAAAACATGCTGGATTAATTGATGCCAAAGAAGGTAAGGGCGGTGGATACTTTCTCAATAAAACCTTAGACTCAGTGAGTCTAAAAAACATGATAGAAGCAGTAGATGGCCAGGTGGGCTTAGTCGACTGTCAAAGAGGTTGTAGCTGTGGTTGCGAAATGAAATGTGAGAATAAACATAAGTGGGATAGGATCCAGGATGAGGTGTCAGGAGTGTTGGGAAAGTATAAGATTAGCGACATTTTATAAAAGGTATAATGATCAACTATTATTATCCAATCAATTTATTAATGTCATAACCTTCAAATATTGGACAGTTGACTATTAATACATTCATTAAAAATTGGTAATTGTAAATTTAAAATTGATGCTTCACATACAAAACCTCTACGTTTCAATTAACGAAAAACAAATTATTAAAGGTCTAGACCTTGAGATTAAACCTGGTGAGATCCATGTGGTGTTAGGTCCTAATGGGTCAGGCAAGTCAACTTTGGCCTACACACTAGCAGGACACCCAAGTTATAAAATCCAAAATCCAAAGTCAAAAATCAAAATAGGAAACAGTGATGTGTTAGAAATGACACCGGATGAGAGAGCAAAGGCAGGCTTATTTCTCGCATTTCAAAATCCGCAGCGTTTGGATGGAGTATCCGTTATGTCCTTTTTACGAACAGCACATAAAAACCTATGTCCCAGCCAAGACCTGGCCCTATTCGAGTTTAAAAATCTGGTAGAAAAAGAAGCACAGGATATTGGGCTCAAGCCTGAACTCTTGCAAAGAAGTGTCAATGATGGCTTTTCTGGTGGAGAACGTAAACGGTTTGAGATGCTTCAATTGCGTTTATTTAAGCCAAAATTTGCTGTTATTGATGAGATCGACTCTGGGTTGGATGTGGATGCATTGAAGTCTGTTGCTTTAGCTATTCAAAAAAGCGTGGATGAGTTTGGTATGGGAGCATTGATCATCACCCACTACCAGAGATTACTAAAATATCTTTCATATAATTCAATTCATGTAATGATTGATGGAAGGATCGTAGCTACAGGAAAAGAAGAACTTTTAGAACAGGTAGAGAAGGAAGGGTATAAAAAATATACACTGTCATCCTGAACGTGAGTATAACTCAAGATTCAGGGTCCTCATACTTTCAAGGGGATGCTGAGTCAAGTTCAGTATAACAATACAAGTGTCCAGATTTGCTCCTATTAAAACGAGTACCGATGAGAACTTACTTGATAATAAGGGTTACCGTTACGGTTGGTCCGATAAGCCTTCGTATACGTACAAAACTCCCAAAGGCCTTTCAAAAGATATCGTTTTGGCAATATCAAAACAGAAATGTGAGCCTCAATGGATGCTGGAAATACGTTTGAAAGCATATGAGGAATTTATCAAACGGCCAATGCCAAACTGGGGAGCAGACCTTTCGGAAATTAATTTTGACGAGATTTATTATTACCTCAAACCGATGGATAAACAGGAACGAAAATGGGAAGAAGTGCCTGACCAAATCAAAGAAACTTTTGAAAAACTTGGTATTCCGGAGGCTGAACGCAAATATCTAGCAGGTGTTAAATCACAGTATGACTCTGAGGTTATCTATGGCTCTTTACAAAAACAATTATCAGATCAAGGGGTTATTTTTCTGAGTATGGATGAGGGTCTCAAGCAGTATCCTGAGCTTGTTAAACAGTACTTTGGGACAGTAGTAGGCCTTAATGATAACAAATTTGCAGCCTTAAATACTGCTGTCTGGTCAGGTGGATCATTTTTATATGTACCAAGCGGAGTTGAGGTTGAGCTGCCATTACAGGCATATTTTCGCATTAATTCCAATCATGCAGGCCAGTTTGAGAGAACCCTGATCATTGTCGAAAAGAGTGCAAAGGTTCACTATGTTGAGGGCTGCAGTGCTCCAGCCTATTCAGAAGGTTCATTACATGCAGCAGTGGTTGAAGTGATTGTCAAAGAGGAAGCTTTGTGTCAGTACACAACTATTCAGAATTGGTATACCAATGTATATAACCTGGTAACCAAACGGGCGCGAGTTGAATCCAACGCGAAAATGTTCTGGGTTGATGGCAATCTGGGTTCTAAGGTGACGATGAAATATCCGGCTTGTATTCTTGCGGGCTCTGGGGCACATGGAGAAATGCTTTCAATTGCCTTTGCCAAGGAAGATCAGCAGCTTGATAGCGGGGCTAAGATGATCCACCTTTCTCCTCATACCACAAGCCAGATTGTGTCAAAGTCCGTTTCAAAAGGTGGAGGTAGGGCAAGTTACCGGGGCTTGGTATCAATATCTCCTACAGCTACAAATTGTCGGAGTAAGGTTGTCTGCGATGCTCTTTTGTTAGATCCCCAAAGCCGGAGTGATACATATCCCACAAACAAAATATTAAACAATACAGCTACTTTAGAACATGAAGCAACCGTAGCAAAAGTAGGTGAAGAGCAGCTGTTTTACCTCATGAGTCGAGGTTTGTCAGAAGAACAGGCAAATGCAGTAATAGTAGCAGGGTTTCTGGAGCCGATCGTGAGGCAATTACCAATGGAATATGCAATAGAATTGAACAGATTGATTGAATTGGAGATGGAGGGGTCGGTAGGCTGATAATTATTGGCTGTTAGTTGTTTGTAGGGGCGAACTGAATTCTCCCATTCATTTATGCAAAAAGTAGTTTTTCTCAAACCAAACCAACCACAGCAAGTTAAGTTGGATATAACTGATCCAGGGCAAAACCATGAGCTGTTTGTGTTTTTTGTGGGCAGAGGTCAGGATACATTTGACCTATCTACACTATCCGATCACACCCTTAAGAACACCGAGTCAAATGCGATTGTGAGAGGTGTTCTTTTTGATCAGGCAAAAGCACGGATCGAAGGTATGATCAGGATTGGCAAACAGGCACAAGGAAGTAATGCCTTTTTGGACCAGAAAGTGCTATTGATAGGAGATAAAGCTAGAGCAGATGTGAGGCCGGGACTCGAGATTCTTACTGATGATGTCAAAGCCTCACACGCGGCTTCGGTTGGACAAATAGACCAGGAACAACTTTTTTATCTGCAAAGCAGAGGCTTATCTTATCAGGAAGCAGTTAATGAGTTGGTGAGGGGATTTTTCCAACATATTATTGGCAAGATTGATGATCAAGATAAAAGCTTTCAAAATTTAATTATTGGAATAAAATCACGAATATGAACTCAGTTAATGAAATATCACAACTTATCAGCAAAGTAAAAAACTTTTTACATACCTCTCAATGGTTTATGCCTCTTAACTACGATGAACAAAAGGAGCTATTTTTACTAAACAAAATAAGTAACCCCCTATTTGTCTATCCGGAAATTCCAAAACAAGAGTTACAAGTATTACTGGATAAACTTGAACATATGGCAAAAGTTCAATCAGATAATGAATTAGAACAGTATTATTTAGCTAGAGTTGTAGAGGAATTAAAGTGCAAACTGAACATGAGTCTGTATAGAGGATCAGAACAGTATTTTACTGCTGTGCAAGCATTATACCCATGCACGTTCGAGGATATTTACCTTGTAATGGCTGAAAAAGACAGTCAAAATGAGCCAACACCAATAAACAGAGATATCACTAATGCGGATGATATTGTGAATATCATTTATAGGTACCTTCTGGATGAGTATCAGATTAGCGATTGGACTGTAGAAAAAAGTAGTCGTACTGATTTTGCAGTCAAAATTCAGCCTCGATTTAAAAAAATCTATATTAGCATTAACTTTGCTGAGTATCATCCGGAAGCGACCATAGCTCATGAAATAGACGGCCATCTCGTGAGAGCAATCAATATGCACACGCAATCAGGGTATCTTGGCAGACAATTTCCTTTTTATCTAAAAACTGAAGAGGGTTTGGCTAGTTTTCTTGAAGATTATTGTTCTGAGAATGGACCATACAGCCGTAAAAAACACGCGGCCAAGTACCTAGCAGGTAGATTAGCTAAAACAGAAGGTTTCAGACTTGTGTACGAAATGCTGATTACATATGGATTAAGTAAAAAATTAGCATTCCGACGTGCCTTTAGGCTTAAGCGCGGAATATCTGACACATCAAAACCCGGTTTGTTTACCAAAGAAGCTATGTACTATGAGGGTATGCTTGAGGTTAAAAAATATGTAGATGAAGGTAGAGATGTAAATAAACTGTTTGCTGGTAAAATTGGGTTGCAGGATATCGATAAAATTACGGAATATAAAAAACCTATTATACCAAAGCGGTTACAGAGATATAAAACCTATGCTTAATCTTTCTCAAATCAGATCTGACTTTCCTATTCTCTCCCGCCAAATCCATGGATTTCCTTTGGCGTACCTGGATAACGCAGCCACGTCTCAAAAACCGGTTCAGGTTTTGGAGGCTATGGTTACGTACTACCGTCAACATAACGCCAATATTCACAGAGGGGTGCATGTCTTGTCGGAAGAAGCAACACAGGCCTATGAACAATCCAGGCAGACAGTGGCAGATTTTATTGGGGCAACGTTTCAAGAGACCATTTTTACCCGCAATACTACTGAGTCTATCAATCTAGTTGCCTATAGCTGGGGATTGGCAAATCTGAAAAAAGGTGATGAGATCATTCTCTCCATTTCCGAACATCACTCAAACATCGTTCCCTGGCAGATAGTGGCTAGTAAAACCGGGGCTGTTATTAGATTTATTGGACTTAATGAAGATGGAAATCTTAAGTTGGATGGGAAAGATACTGATAGTTTCGAATCACTTCTAAACGAAAAAACGAAAGTGATCAGCCTAATCCACGTATCAAACGTGCTTGGCTTGATAAATCCGGTTGAGGAAATTTTCCAGCGAGCAAAAAAGTACAATCCAGAAATTCTATGTATTCTTGATGCTGCCCAGAGCATACCTCATCTAAAGATCGAAGTTAAAAAACTCAAAGCCGATTTTGTAGCCTTTTCAGGTCATAAAATGCTAGGTCCGATGGGAATTGGTGTGTTGTGGGGGAGAGAAAACATTTTAAATGAAATGGAACCGTTTATGGGGGGTGGAGATATGATAGCTGAGGTTTTTACAGATCACTTTACTGCCAATGAACTACCCTACAAATTTGAAGCAGGTACGCCAAATGTGGGCGGGGCTGTTGGTATAGGTACAGCTATAGAATACCTGACTACAGTAGGTATGGATGAGGTAGTCAAGTACGAGCAAAGCTTAGTGCATGCTTGTTTAGATAGGCTTTCAATCCTCAAACACATCCATATTCTTGGCCCCAACTACATAACGGAAACTAAAACAGGCTTAATTAGTTTTTGGCACGATACGATCCATGCCCATGATCTTGCTCAGGTTATTGACTCGGTTGGGGTGGCAGTACGTTCAGGCCACCACTGTGCAATGCCTTTGCACAATTACCTGGGTGTTGATGCCAGCTGTCGGGTTTCGTGTTATTTTTATAATACCAAAGATGAGATCGACAGAATGATCCAGGGGATAGTGAAGGCAGAGAAGATATTTGGAGTTTAATGCTTATACAAATTATGCAACTTCCCTATTGTGAACAAGGTTTTGCGATCTGGAACATATTTTCCAGTTTTGCATACTTTATAGCAGGCTTTTCAATTTTGAAGCTGGTACTAAAAGAAGACAGGCAAAATAATCTATATCTGATTTTAACATTACTATTTTGGATGATTGGTATCGGTAGTATCCTGTACCACTCGGTTTTGACAGTGCCGGCACTTTTGCTCGATGCTGTACCTGTATATATTCTATTATCAGTGCTAATATTTTTATTGCAACAACAAGTCGGTACGCATGGTAACGCCCCATGGAAAGTGACCGGGATTATTGTAGGTATTGAAGGAATAACTACTGTCGTTTTGCCGCGATTGAACTCTATAGATTTTAACATTACTATTGGAATAGCGCTGGGACTGGTACTAGCAGGTGGATCGTATATAATCAAACAGATTTACTCAAGTTATCCAAAGATATTGATAGTTGGTGTTTTACTTTACAGCATAGGTGCTCTAAGCCGTGTTTTCGAAAAAGGAGTTTGTGAGATAATCCCAATGGGAACACATTTTATCTGGCATCTTTGCGCAGCTGCAGCTTTTTACATTTTTGCCAGAGTAGTTATACAGAGAAATGTATCATATGGATCCTTTATACAGAGATCAGATTCTTGACCACGCCAAATATCCACGTAACAGCGGTATCCTATCGGACCATGATGTTGAAATAGATGAAAGTAATGCCAGTTGTGGAGATAAAATCAAACTTCAAGTGAAATTTGATCAGCAAGCAGTAGGAGATGTCAAATTTCAATGCCAGGGCTGTGCTCTGGCAAGAGCTGCCTCGTCCTTGGTCACAGAAGCTGTAAAAGGAAAAAGTAAAGAGGAAATAGCCAAGCTGACGTTAGAAGATCTGTATAAGTTACTTGGAGGACCGGTCAATGCAGGAAGAGTCAAGTGTGCCAGTCTGGCATTGAAGGCGTTACAGAAGGCGGTAGAATCCCGATAGTTATTGCCTAAACGGATTCTTACGGTATAGGGACATGTGCACGTATTTACATTAATTAATACAATATTTCAGGAATTATTAATACTATCTACATTCGAGAGTGATGGCAACTCAAGAACAGTAATGAAAACAATTACTAACCACACTAACCTTGGTGAACTGATACAAACTTACCCCAAACTGGCTCAAGTACTTATTGAGGATTATGGTTTGCACTGCGCTGGCTGTTTTGCGGCCAGTTTTGACAGTATTGAACAGGGGGCGCAAATCCACGGGATGACTGAAAAACAGATAGAAAAGATGGTGCTACGATTAAATGAGATGGTACAAGAATAAGTACTAATTGACTCTACTTATGCTTTCTTACACAAAACTTACAAAACCTTCATATATTAAATCACCTTACCTTTACAAGATAAATATCATTTTTGATGATAACGCCTCTAATACAATGTACAAAAATTACACTTTTCCCTATTGACACCTCTATTAATAATCTTCTAATATGGGGTAGTGCCTCTGTTATCAGAGGAAAATCGAAAAAAGCTGTTAGTACAGCAATCCTAAGGAGGTGATTACTCATGGCATTTTCATTTAAAAATTCAAAAGGAGTAACCTATTTCCTGCACTATCGAGATGTTACCTTACGTGGCGGTCGTAATCAGAGAATCTATTTCTTTGCACGCGATACTCGTGAAAATTCACTCGACGCAGTTCCAGCCGGCTACAAAGTCGTTGAAACTGAAAGAACAGGAATGCCCGTTTTGAAAAAAGCATAAGTTTAAAACGAAGCTAAAAAAGACAATCCCCGACTTAAGTTGGGGATTGTTTGTTGTGGGGATGTAAAAAAGATTGATTAACCTCTAACACTTTCTGCTCCTGCTTACCCAAACGCAAGTAAATTCTGAACCCTCCCTTTTTAAGTTTCCGAAGGACAAAAAGAATATTAAACAAAGTAATGAGAATAAAACCAGAGAGCATCGGAATAAATAACTGATACTCTTTAATATCTGGTCTGATTCTGCGTATCGCAAGCATAAATAAAATTAACCCAAGCCACACTAGTAAAAATGCAGTTTTTAAATCTGACCATTTACTGAATCTTTGTTCACCGTACGGTTTATACCAATACATAGACATAATTAATGCTATGCCTGAAATTAATCCCACTAATACTGAAATTCCAAGGTTATAATTATGGTCGGGTGGGACATGATTTATTTCGAGGAGGGAAAGAAATAATGCTAAAGTAATGGCACCACTGTATATAAGGTTATGAGAAAATTTTAAATGAAAATAGCTATTAATTTTGTATAAATCGCTTTCATTGGGGATCATATGAACCCATAACATTTTAGTAACAGCATGTATTGCTAAGCCTCCATATGTAAAAAGCTGAGATAAAAATATTACATTTAGTATTAATTTATCTGATAAAAACGTAGCTTGATTAAATGGGCGGTCTACTACCATTTGAATATGTGAATTTAAGGCAATAAATAACGAGCTAGGGATAATGACTAGATAAATAAACTGTACTAACGAAAAATATCCAATACTCTTTCTGCTAAAAAATGATATTTTATAAACTGCGAAGCCAAAAGCAACGATAAGAAGGAAAATCGTGATAAAATCTGGTTGAAACATAGTTTAAGTATACCATTATGCCCGAGCTCCCCGAAGTAGAAACTCTCAAACGCCAACTCGAAACTGTCATTATTGGAAAGAAAACAAAGAAAATTAAAGTGTTACGTACCAAAAGTTTTCAGGGTAACCCAGACAGTTTGATCAATAAAGAAATTACTTCTATTACCCGTATCGGTAAGATGCTGATCATTTCATTTGATACCCTTTTCCCTAAGCTGTTAATTCACCTTAAGATGACAGGACAGTTGATTTATCAACCAATAGCAAATGGCCAAACACCTGCGACTAGAATTGTAGGGGGTCATCCGACAGCTGATTGGATAAATGAGCTACCCAGTCAACACACTAGAGTGATAATTACCTTTTTAGATAATTCAATTTTATTCTTTAATGACATGCGCGTTTTCGGTTGGATGAAACTAGTAGAAAGTGCAGAAGATTTTGAGAAAGAAAAAAAAGGTTTTTTAGGCTTGGATCCTTTACTTCCTACGTTTAGCGGGACAGTATTACAGAAAGCAGTAGGAGAATCAAAACGGCAGATAAAAATTGTACTTCTTGAGCAAGATAGAGTTGCCGGCCTTGGTAACATTTACGTCAATGACGCTCTTTATCTTGCTGGCATACATCCCCTAACTCAGGCTACTAATGTAAAAGCTAAATCATGGGATATTTTAGCTAAAGCAATTCAGAAGGTTTTATTTCGGGGAATTGAATTAGGTGGGGCTTCACAGACAAATTATGTACATATTACGGGTTTGGGAGGTTCATATCAGGATGAGTTTTTAATTTACAAACAGGATAAAAGGAAATGTAAAAAATGCGGTGTAACTATTGAAAAAATAAAACTTGGGGGGCGTGGTACCTATTTTTGTCCCTGCTGTCAGATAAAAAAGTAATGGAAATACTCTGGTATATATATTGAAATAACATGCTAATATACATGTATGTTTTTATCTTCAATTAACTTAAAAGATTTCAGGTCATATCAACAACGATCTATTACATTTTCAAAACCGGTTACAGTACTGGTGGGTCCAAATGCGATTGGGAAAACTAATATTTTAGAAAGTATTGTACTTCTGTCTATAGGTCGTAGTTTTCGGGCAGGTAAGGATGATGAGATGATTAATTTCGGCGCTGACTTTGGGAGAGTAAGCGGGGTGATAGAAGGGGAAAGCTTGGAGGTTCTGCTCACACGCGGACTCTGGCAAGGCAAAAAAGTAGCCAAGAAACGGTACCTGATCAATGGTGCTCCAAAACGGAGAAAAGATTTTGTAGGTCAGCTAAAAACGGTGCTATTTGAACCTCGTGACCTTGATTTGGTTATTGGCAGCCCTTCAGCCAGACGAGATTATCTAGACTTCGTGCTTTCCCAAGTCGATCCAGAGTATGACCGTTGTCTATTGGCTTATCAAAAAGGAATTAGGCAGCGTAACCGCGTACTCACATTTATCCGTGAGGGATCAGGTAAACTGATGCAGCTTGAGTTTTGGAATAGGTTGCTGGTAAAAAATGGCGATATCATTAGACAAAAACGTGAGGCGTATATTGATTATGCAAATAGTATTCTTGGGGCTGAACATAAAACGAGCTTACCTCAGTACCGAGTTGCATATATACCCAGTCCAATATCAGAAAAACGCTTAGAAGAACACCAGACAGGAGAAATTGCTACGGGGACAACACTAGTAGGACCGCACCGAGATGACTTTGAGGTGTATCAGGAAAGCAAAGAAGAAAAACAGAGGGATTTGGCAACGTTTGGATCAAGAGGTGAACAACGTTTAGCAGTATTAACTCTCAAGCTTGTTCAATTGCAGTATATAAAGCAGAAATCAGATGAAAAACCAGTGTTACTATTAGATGACATATTCTCTGAGTTAGATATAAGAAATGATGAGCTGGTCATGCAGCTGATTTCCGGCCAGCAGACGATTATTACTACGACTGAAGCAGGTTTTATAAAAAAAAGTGATGTGGATGTAATTGAGTTAGTTTAATAAAAGAGTTTGAGAAAATTAACTCCCTACTAAATATAATAGATACCTATGCGATTTATTGACCCCTCTATCATCAAACAACTCAAACTACCTATTAAGAATACTCATAAAGGTGATAATGGGAAGCTGACTATTATAGGGGGGTCAAAACTGTTCCATGGTTCAACCATGCTTGCCCTGCAAGTTGCTTCTCGCTTAGTGGACATGACCTACTTTGTTTCTGTAGAAGAAAACCTGGAATTCACCAATACACTAAAGAATGGTTTGTACTCTTTTATTGCAGTTCCCTATGGTAAAGAAGCAGATTACATAGAGCAGTCAGATGCGGTTCTAATTGGTCCGGGTATGGTGAGGGGAAACGAAGAGTATACGGGTACGGGAGAAAGTGGTGAACAAGTGAGGAAGTTAGTCTTGGATCTGCTAGAAAAATTCCCTAATAAAAAATGGGTTTTGGATGCAGGGGCCTTGCAATCGGTCAAAGCTGAAGAAATATTCAGAATTGGCGTTAAAAACTTGATTGTTACTCCACATAAGAAAGAATTCACCACATTTTTTGAAACAAGAAGTAAGGAGTATGGAGCATGGGATGATATAGAACAAACTGCAAATTTTATTAGAGAGATAGCTGGTATATATAATTGCACTATTGTACTCAAAGGTCCCATTGATATTATTACCGATGGCAAAGATACTTTTTTTAACAAAACAGGAAATGAAGGCATGACAAAAGGGGGGACTGGTGATGTGTTGGCAGGCCTAGTTGCTTCTCTGGCAACAACCAACGATGCGTTAACCGCTACCTTAGTTGGAACATATATGAATGGTTTTACTGGAGATGAGTTATATAAAAAGGTTGGTCCTTACTTTAATGCCGATGATTTGGCTAAAAAAGTACCAGAGGTTATATGGAGATCTCTTAATCATTCTTTCGGTGCTACTCCGTAAATATACACCTTTGTACCAGGATTATCTGTCGTAGTAGTTGTGCTGGTTTTACCATCCGGCAAATCGGGTTGAGCCCAGTAGTAGAGCTGTTCTACTTCTTCATTTTTCATATTGATACACCCATGTGACATTGGATGGCCAAAATTCTCATGCCAGTAGGTTCCATGTATCCCATAGCCAACCCATTTCGGATAATCAGTATTATAAAAAAACATAGTAAAGGGAACGTTAGGTAGATAGTAGTACGTTCCAAGAGCTTTATTGCCTCCGGACATAGTGGTGTAGCGCAGTTTGATCCAGATGTCGAATGTACCGATTGGGGTTCTGCCCCATTTACCGGTCGAAACCAGAAAGTCAAAGACTTTATATCCATCTTCATATGCATAGAGCCTCTGGTTGGTCAGGTCAACCTCGATCCATTTGTGCGTACCGGTAGTATCTCCCATGACCTGTCTCTGTTGATCTGTTTGTGGAATGGATGGGTGATTTACAGATTTGTTATTAAAATACGCCTCTGATATTGACTGATCAAACTGGCCTGATAAATGTGATTGAGAAACTTTTTGCTGTGAAAATTTTAGCTGGTTGATTTCTGGAATAAGTGTTATTAAACCAATCGAAAGAATAAAAACAGCAAGACCTATACACATGAGGGTATTCTTACTCATGCATTTATGATAGCAAAAACTATCAATGCAATACATATACAGGGTTATATCCCGCTTGCCAATCTCCGCAAAAAATGCGAGAATCAAAGAGGTGAAGCATGGATCATGGAGTATGAAACATGAGATTCTATACCTAATTTGCATACTTCTTACTTCATACTTCTTACTACAATTTCATGTTTGAACCAAAATACTCCATTTCCAACAAAATATTAACGTACATAGGTAAAATTGAGGGAGCTAAAGGCATGATCGATGTTGCTCCCATCATTCCTGCCTGGGAGAAAAAGTTTCAGGAAGAGGCGGTTATTCGTACCGTCCACTACGGCACACATCTGGAGGGTAATGACCTAACCCTAGGACAAGCCAAAGTAGTCTACGACCATCTTGAGAAAGAAAACAACATCTTCAAAGCTCCCAAAGTCATTGCTACAGAAACTGGTGTGGTTGCCAGGGACCGTGATATTCAGGAGATCATCAACTACCGCAAAGTTATGGAGTACGTTGATAGCCTGTTTGAAGCCACCCAGAAATTCACCCGCTATCAGGAAAATGAGATCAAGTATATGCACAAGCTCTGTGTAGATAAAATTTTGTCCACAGACCAGTCAGGGCATTACCGGACAGCCAAGGTTGTCATTAAGGATGCCGCTACAGGGGAGATTAGTTTTCGTCCCCCAAATCCTATCGAGGTTCCGTTTCAGATCGAACACTTTTTAGAGTGGATCAACTCATTTGTTTCTAAAGATATTCATCCTGTTCTGAGAGCCGGAATTTCCCATTATGAACTAGTTCGTATTCACCCGTTTGTAGATGGCAATGGTAGAGTAGCACGAGCTTTTGCTACTCTAGTTATGTTTAGAGAGGGGTATGATATCCGCAAACTGTTTAGCCTAGAAGAGTATTACGATAAAAATCCGGTTGAGTACTATCAGGCGCTGCAGAGTGTTGCTATTACCGGAGATATGACAACATGGTTGGAATATTTCGTGTTTGGGTTGGCTCAAGAACTGGATCAGGTTAAAGAAAAGGTGCGTCAGCTATCTATGGACCAGAGGATGCTCAATAAACTGGGTCAGCAAATTGCATTAACAGATCGACAAATTAAACTATTGGAGTTTATGCGGGAGCACGAGCAGATGATCATGAAAGACGCTCAGGTCATGTTGCCAATGATCTCAGAAGATACCATTTTGCGAGAACTTAAGGGACTAATTGATAAGGGGTTGATTGAAAAGGTGGGCAAGACAAAGGGAAGCTATTATTCGATACGGAGTAAATAATGCTTTTTTCAACACTCTCTACCTACTTTCAACAGATTGAGTCTACCTCGGCGCGTTTGGCGATGACAGAGCAATTAGCACAATTGTTTACAGAGGCAGAAGCGGTTGAGATCGATAAAATCTGTTACCTCTCACTTGGTATGCTGGCACCAAAATTTATAGGTCTTGATCTCATGTTGGCTGAGAAAATGATGATCAGGGCATCTGCTCAATCTTTAGGAATATCTACAGAAACTGTAGTTGAAGTATTTAAGGAAACAGGAGACCTGGGTTTGGCATACCAAAAGTTAAAAGAACAAAAGAACCTTTCAGAACAACTTTCAGTAAACGAAGTATATAGCCAACTTGTTTTAATTGCCAAAGACTCAGGATTTGGTTCACAGGAGCGCAAACTCATGGTTATGAGTACGTTGCTTGGTTCACTTGATAGCTTGAGTGGGAAGTATGTTATGAGGATGGCAGTAGGCAAGTTGCGTTTAGGATTTTCAGATATGACAATTCTTGACGCTCTTAGCTGGATGGAAAAAGGAGATAAGTCTCTGAGAAACGAGCTCGAGTTTGCCTACAATGTACGGGCAGATATCGGGCAGGTTGCACAGATTTTTAAAAAGGATGGTCTAGAGGCAATTAGCAAAATCATACCTGTTCCCGGTACTCCAATCAGGCCTGCACGGGCAACACCCTTGACAGATCCAGAGGATATTTTGGAGAAAATGTCGGGTCGAAGGTGCGCTGTTGAGCCGAAGTTTGATGGGTTTAGAGTTCAAATACATCTAGATAGATCACGTGATAGTCAGAATGAGAGTGAAGGATCACTTTTCAGTCAAGAAAAAACATGTTTTGTTAAGATATTCTCCCGCAATCTTGATGATACGACCGCCATGTTCCCTGATCTGGTAGAAGCAGCCAGAAATCTCTCTTGTGAAAGTGTGATTTTGGATGGGGAAGCAGTTGCTGTAGATCCTGATAGCTTTGAAGTGTTACCCTTTCAGGAAACGGTCAAGCGTAAGCGCAAGTATGGTATCGCGGAAACTGCCAGGCAGCTGCCTTTGTGGGCGTATGTATTTGACGTCATATATCTTGATGGAGTGTCACTTCTTACTTTTCCTTTACATGAGCGGAGAGAAAAACTAGTTGCCCTATTTACTCATAATTTACAATCACAAGCATTAAAGCTTGCTGACCAAACCATAGTTGAGAAAGTTGAAGACCTCAATACCTACTTCAAAGAAATGGCAGAACAAAATCTGGAAGGCCTCATGGCAAAAAAACTGGATGCACCTTACCGTGCCGGAGCTCGTGACTTTACCTGGGTGAAATATAAAGTCGGTATGCAAGCGGATATGGCAGACACAGTAGATGCTGTTGTCATGGGATATTTCAAGGGGCAGGGAAAGTGGGCTCAATTTGGACTGGGTAAAGTGTTGGTAGGTATCAGGGATAGTGAGAAGATCATTTCTCTCTCAAAATTGGGTTCAGGATTTTCCGAAACATCGATAGTAGAGATGCGGGAGAGGTGTGACAATCTTAAAATAGAAAAAAGACCTGATGAATACTCTGTTGATAAGACGCTTGTGCCTGATGTATGGGTTGAGCCAGGGTTAGTTATAGAGATACGGGCAGACTCAGTCTCTAGATCTCCTTTGTATCAGACAGGATATTCTTTACGCTTCCCAAGATTTATTAAGTTCAGAGACGATAAGGGGGTGGAAGATGCAACCAGTCTAGTGGAACTCCAAACAATTGCCAAAATGTTTTAGTATTCTAATGTAGCTCTCGATTAGTCACACTTTGTATGTTAATTATGAAATTGTAGTAAAATCTTTTCTAAATATGAACGAAAATGGATACATTCCCCCCGAAATTATTCCTAAAGAAGCCCACAGAAATACACTTAAATTAACATACAGCTTTGGTAGAGAGTTATTTCCTGATGGTCCCATTGGACAAAAACTATTAGAAGATCCCCCTGAATATGAAATTGCTTTAATTGAAGGAAGAAAAAGAAATTCATCCAGTCAAAGAACATTGATTACATTTGCAGGAGCTGGTGGTTCTGTCAGATCTCAGATTGAAATTGCGAGAAAAACTACTGATGCAGCCAATGCTGATCCAGAATTTGAAGGAGAAAATGTTAATTCAATCATGATAGACTCTTCATTTAACCCTCATGCTAGAGGGATGGTAACTGGATCTCATCTTGATAGGGCAATCGCACAAGCTGCAGATTTATATCAAGCCTTACAACAACTACCTAATACGCGAAATGATATAACGTTATGCTTTCGTTCTGCATCGGCAATGGAAGCGCCGTATATAATTCCCATATTGAACAAGCTTTTGGCTGAAGGTGGAAATTGTCAAATACAGGGAGTAATATTCATGCAAGCTGGGGCAATATTTGATCAAGATTTAAAAGAATTTGGCAGAGCCACTCTGCGTATGATATCAAATGAAGGGGTTATTTCTCAAACGTTTCCCTCATTAGAAGACTATCTAAGGATACTCAGAGACATTGATAATGCAAATGAAAAAAATGACGTAGTTCTTAAACTTTATAAAGAGAAAGTTCTTGAAAGTATGAATGGATCTTCATATTGTCCAACTATTTTCCTTGCGTTGGTTGAAGAAGAAATTGAACGCACTAAATATGCAATGGAACACCCTGATCAAAGATTAGATAAAAGAATACAAAAAGAGGATTTGGAAGCAAAATTAAGGAAATTAGAATCTAGAAAAACTGAACTTATTGAGCGAATTGAACAAATACCAGAGTCAGAAATTAGTAAAGCTATGATATCTGAGTTACTCAATATAGATCGTACTATAGTAAAAGCCTACCCATTAAGTGCATCACCGGAAAAGACTCAGGAAGTAAACAGGGCATATAAACGACGTAAAAAACTCTTGATACCAACAATTAAAGCTATGATGAAAGGAGAAGAAACCAGAGACGGCTCTATGATAAATTTTAGTAAACGTTTGATGGTAGTACTTATATCTGGTGGTGACATCATGCACGCTATGCCTGATCACTTTAGAAAACAGTTGGGAGGTCTTAACATCCCAGTATTCAATGTATTTACTGAAAGAGATCCCGTATTTCCTGCAAATAGAGCATTGGACAGAATGAGTTGGTCGAAAAGAAAATCATTATTTTCAGGAGAGAGAAGCTATATGATTGTTGGAGAAATTCCTCATTCTGTGGCGTCTCCGGCATACAATACTATGGCTAATCTTATGAAGGATTTATTAATTGATATCAAACATACTGTTATTGAAGGAAATCCCCTCTCAAATTCAGCTCAATTACATAGAATAATCACATAATTATTAGTTGTTTAATTGCATGAGATTATTAATCTTATTTATCTGATAATACGCACCACCAAACTACCTCTCCCACACTACCGCATGTTTTCCATTCACTTTTATCACAGAAACTTTTTCATTTCGTACTTGCGGGTCGAGATTGACTGTATAGTAGACTTCAAACCCCTGCTCGACACCGAACTTTTTCAATCTTTCTTCAGGTAAAGGGAGAGCATTTTCTACAGCAAAACTGACCATGTTAGCATAATCTTTAGCAAAATACTCAGTGCATGATTTCAGTTGATTCTCATCCAACGCTTGAGAACTGGTATTAACCATCGTTTGGCATGCAGCCTCATAATTTTTATCCTGAATGAGTTTAAAGGTAGACTGAGTTACAGAGATTGGTGAGTCAACCGCACAAGCTGCTAAGAATAAGGAACCTAAAAAAAAGGTTATAATTTTTTTCATATACGACATTAATTACACAAGTAACGTGTAATCCTTTTACAATTCAATATTTCATTAGAGTTAAGGAAGCTATAAGAATATTATAGCAATTACTAGAGAGAACGAAAAACGATTTCCCCACTATTGACGTCTTGGTCACTTACAGATATATTATGGGTAAGCTTTAGTTATGCCCATAATATTTATTTATGTAATTTCGTCTCTGGAGGGGACATACTATGAAACAATGGATGATTATTTCAGCGATTGCTGTCGTACTTATTGGCGCTTACCTGTGGAATCGTAACCAGAACCAGCCAGGGACTGGGGAGCAAGTCCCGCCAGTAGAAGAGATTATTACCCAGGAAGACGGAACTGTTATCAAGAAGATTGGCGATACGGTTCAGGAGCTTTCTGAGGCTGATATGGAAGCTGCCAAAAACCTGGTAGATGAAAAAACTAAAGATGTCGAATCGGTCGAACTAAAACCGGAAGCAGGTCAGGGTGGCACTGGGAGCGGTAGTTCAAAAGCGGTTGTCAGTGAAGGTACCTACTACCAAAAAATCACACTCAGTAACTTACCTGCTTTACAAAAAGGTTTTTATTATGAAGCATGGCTGCAGAAGCAGGATGGAAGCCTTGGTTCGATTGGGCGTGTGGAAATGACTACTCTGACATCAGGACAACTGTACTATCAGGCAAAAGAAGACAAGTCGGGAACTAAGGTAGTGATCAGTAAACAAGCTGAAGGTCAGAAAGAGCCGGGAGAAATTTTGTTAAAACAATAAAAATTGGTGAAGTTTTGCTAAGAGAGCAATAATTACTATTGCAACTGTTATTTAAGAGGACTGGGCTTTACCAGTCCTCTTTTTTTGTTACACTAGAGCTTATAGTTTGAGGCTGATTAATAATTTTTATTGAATTCTATGATCAATAATATTGCTGTTTTTGGGGGAGCTGAAGTGAGCGCGGAAACCCAACTGTATAAAGATGTATTTGAGTTTTCTAAGCTTCTTGCCCAAAAAGGGCACACAATTGTAAATGGTGGAGGTCCTGGGGTAATGCTTGCAGCAACTCAAGGAGCCGAAGCGGGTGGAGGTCAGACCCTTGCAGTCACGTTTAATCCCAAAGATGCTCCCGGTTTTGAGGGAAAATACATTAAAAATGAAACTGATAAGCTGATTATTACGGATAACTACATCGCTCGTATGTTTACGCTTATGGAGAATGCAGACTGTTACGTCATAACAAATGGCGGTACTGGGACATTATCAGAGTTGGGAACAGCATGGTGTTTGGCGCGTTTGTATTTTGGCAACCACCGACCATTTATTCTCTACGGTGATTTCTGGCACAAAATCATCAAAGCAATTGCTGACAACATGTTGCTTCGGGAGCAGGAGTACTATGTATTTAAGTTTGCCTCTTCACCTGAAGATGTGGTTCGGGCAGTAGAAGAGTTTAATCAGGAACTGTATGTTGGAGAGCAAAAAAGTGAGTTGTTAAAAGTAGATACTGAAAAATTGCATTTGAGTACCATGGAGAATGTGCCGGTTATTCATACACAATAGTTTAATAGAATTAAGAAAATAATTTAAGAATGAAGTAGAAATTACTTTGTTCTTACTTTTTGTTTCTTACTTCTTACTCTTTGCTTTACTTAGCTGCTGATCACCGAGGGATGAAACTAAAAAACCAGCTCAAAGCCTGGTTGATTTCTAATAAGATCGAATTTAAAGATCTTGGTGCATACGAATATAAATCCGATGATGATTATCCTGATTATGCAAAAATTTTATGTGAAAAAGTATTGGAATCACCTGAGAATAGAGGGGTAATTTTGTGTGGATCTGGTGCAGGCGTCAGTATTGCCTCTAATAAGATAAGGGGAATTAGAAGTGCCATCGGCTTTGATCACAGTCAGGTTGAATCTTTTACCATTCATGACCATGTCAATGTTTTAGCCATTGCTTCCGATCACACGAGCAAGTTTAAGTGCTTCCAACTGGTAAAATCATTTTTAAATACAGACTATAGTCAGGATGATAAATACGTAAAAAGATTGCACAAAATTGAAGATTAACGGTATGGATATCCAAAAATTGACAGACCAGATAGAACAAGTTTCTTCCCTTTATACCAGTAAATTCAAAATAGACAGAACAATGGACTGGTTTATGTTCAAAATTCAGGAAGAAATTGGTGAGTTAACCCAAAGTTATCTTATGTATAGTAAGCGTGCAAGGCAAAAAGGGATGACTGAAGATGAAGTGTCAAAAATGTTTGCATCGGAGCTTGCTGATGTACTTTGCCAAACTCTCTTATTGGCAAAACACAGCAATGTTGATTTAGATAGTGCAATTAGGGACAAATGGCTGGTTTGGATTAAGAAATAAATTCAATTCTTCTGATTTATCGATAACTCTGCTACTATTAATTCACTAGTAAAAAACTGGTATTTTTGTATTGTTGTTATTTCTACCCTGTCATAATGGTACGTAACGAAGAGTTATTATATAGGTTTATCGTTTTCTTCGTTTACCCCAGGATGACATTACTATTATGAAAAAAATCGGTATTAACGGCTTTGGCCGTATCGGAAGATTAGCCCTGAGAATGATATTGGAGAAGTACCCTGATCAGCTTGAAGTTCCAATCATCAATACATCAGGCAAAATGGATGCAGCCGGTTGGGCACACCTGTTTGAGTTTGATACTGCCTATCACCGCTTTGCTGGAGCGGTCGGGTCTGAAGGTGAGGATATGGTTGTGGATGGCAAACGGATCAAAGTCACCGGGATTCGCGAGCCTGAAAATATCCCCTGGGAACAGTACGGAGTTGAAGCAGTTATTGAGTCAACCGGAGCTTTTGAAAAAGCTGAAGAGATGAGCAAACACCTGCGCGGAACAGTCAAGCAAGTTGTACTATCCGCACCTGCCAAAGGTCCTGGTGTAACCACAGTAGTTATGGGTATTAATGATAGTGAGCGGGAAGGTAAACAGCTCCTATCAAATGCTTCGTGCACTACCAACTGTGTTAGTCCGGTGACTAAGGTAATATTGGATAAGTTTGGTATCACTAAAGCAGCTATGACCACTATCCATGCCTACACTTCTGATCAGAATTTGCATGATGGTTCACACAGAGATCTCAGGAGAGCTCGGGCGGCAGCTTACAATATCGTACCAACCTCAACTGGAGCAGCCAAAGCAACTACCGAAGTTATCCCTCAACTCAAGGGTTTGTTTGATGGGATTGCAGTCCGAGTGCCGGTGCTCACAGCATCACTGACTGATTTTACCTTTATTACTTCCCGGGCTACGACAGTCGAAGAAGTTAATCAGGCATTGGAGGAAGCTGCCAGTGATGAGCAATTTGGCAAATACTTATGGGTAACTAAAAAACCGATTGTTTCGTCAGATGTGATTGGCTGTGAGGCATCATCTTTGGTTGATTTATCCCTTACTCAAGTTATCGGTGGAGATCTGGTTAAGGTCTACGCCTGGTATGATAACGAGTGGGGATATACTGCAAGGCTAGTAGAACAGTTATTATAAAAATTTTAAATAATATCAAACATCAAATAACAAATATCAAATCAATTACAAAATATAAAATTCATCTTATAGATTTTAAATTTGAATTGTCATTTGTCATTTGAATTTATGTGTTCAAATTAGTTCTTCTTCGTCACGGCCAGTCACAATGGAATCTGGAAAACCGTTTTACCGGTTGGACCGATGTGCCTTTAACCGAAAGAGGGTTGAGTGAAGCGAGACGGTCAGGACAAAGACTGAAAGAAAATGGTTTTACATTTGATTGTGTGTATACTAACTACCTCAAGCGAGCGATCAAAACATCCTGGTTGGTTCTGGAAGAAATGGATCTGATGTATATCCCTGTGTACCCAGCCTGGCAGCTTAACGAGCGACATTATGGAGCATTGCAAGGACTTAATAAAACTGAAATGGCAGCTAAGTATGGTGAGGAACAGGTTCATATATGGCGCCGAAGCTTTGACACGTTACCTCCATTTGTTGAAGAAACCAGCAAGTATTATCCGGGAAATGATCCGCGTTACCAAGATCTTTTACCCGAACAGCTTCCAAAAGGTGAGAGTCTAAAAGTCACTATCGAAAGGGTTTTGCCTTACTGGCAGAATGAAATAGTTCCATCAATCAAAGCGGGCAAAAAGGTTTTAGTATCAGCTTCAGGTAACAGTCTGCGGGCTTTGGTTAAAATAATGGATGCATCAATTACCGAAGAAGTCATCACAGATTTTACTATACCTACCGGATTTCCGTTGGTCTATGAGTTAGATGATGAGATAAAAGCCATTAGTTCCCACTTCTTAGGTTCAGATGAAGAGTTGAAGGCTGCAATAGATGAGGTGAAGAACCAGGGGAAAAGCAAATAGTATCTCGTATTACGTATTATTTATAATTGGAAAAAAATCACCAAATAATATTTTTAGTTCTGAAGAAATTGAAATTTGGAAGACTCTATTAAACAATATTGGCACTGAAGACTAGGTTATATAAATCATAAAATAGATCAATTCCATCCTACATTAGCAACATTATTCTGTTCTTCCTGAGGTTTATCCAGACAGCGCTGCTTGGGCTCAGTACCCGGAATGAAGTACTCGGTTTTGATGTTTCGGCATGATGAGCAGGGTAAGTAGCCATTGTCTGAACATACCTCGACAGCCTTCAATCCTGCAGGAGCTTTTAGGACAATAGGTTCTTTATCCCGTATTAAGCTATCAGTGATAGTCCTCCATATAGGGGTAGCTCCTGTTATACCTGAGGTAACTGCACTCATGGGGCTGTTATCATTATTGCCTACCCAAACCACCACTACCCGATCAGGGGTATAACCGATAGTCCAATTATCACGCCTGTCATTGGTTGTGCCAGTTTTGACCGGAATTTGCTGGTTGGGAATATTAAGTAGTGAGTTAGGACCAAAAGCTGGGATACGGGCAGTATTATCTGAAAGCATATCACTGATCTGGTAGGTAATCAGGGGACTGAGGACACGCTCTGATCTGCAATTAACCATAGTTTTGCCCGCAGCCTCTACCGGTTGTTCAATAGCCAAAATATTGGTGGATGGGCAATCATATTGCTGCAGAAGTTTACCGTTACTATCACGTACCTGCAGGATGGGATTGAGATTCATGCGTACTCCATTGTTAGCAAAAACACCATACGCAACTGCCATATCAATCATTTTAACTTCCCCTCCTCCCAAAGTGAGGGATAGCCCAAATCGGTTGCGTTCTTTCCAGGTAGTTATACCCATTGTTTTACCAAAATTATATAGACTATCTACCCCTAGTTTATTAAGGAGTTTAACAGCAGGGATATTGTAGCTAGAACCAAGAGCTGTCTTTAGCGTCACACGTCCATGAAAACGACCATCATAATTGACAGGAACATATGGTCTATTACCGTCTGGATATGAAACAGGTGTGTCATCGATGATACTTAAAGGAGTCATTCCAGACTGTAAGGCTAAGGCATATGTGAGAGGTTTTATCGATGAGCCGGGTTGTCTGAGCATGAGAGTGACATTGACATTGCCGTCGCGCTGGGTATCAAAATAATCACGAGAGCCAGCCATGGCTAGAATCTCACCAGTATTAGGATTGGTAACCACAGCAGCGCCGTTTGTAACATTCATATTTTTAAGATTATCCAGTTCAGTGATAACTGCTTGTTCGGTATTTTGCTGGATCAAGGGATCGAGGGATGTAAGGACTTCAAGACCACCCTCTTCGACTGTGCGGGTTCCATAGGTTTCAACCAAAATATCTTTGACATACATGACAAAATGAGGTGATTTGATATCGTACTTAGGAGGATTAAGTATAATCTTTGCTTTTAAGGCTTCATTGTATTCATGTAAGCTAATATATTGTGCATCAAGCATGCTTTTAAGGACTTGGCGTTGGCGGTATACTGCCCAACTGGGATTGGCTCCAAAAGGAGAGTATTTAGTTGGGGCAACTGGAAGTCCAGATAACAAAGCAGCCTCTGCAATATTAAGGTCTTTGGCAGACTTACCAAAGTAAGACTGAGCTGCTTCTTCAACTCCATATGCTACACCACCGTAGGGGATTTCATTGAGATACATTTGTAGAATCTCATTTTTATTAAACATCAGTTCTACTTCAATTGCTAAAATTACCTCCTTAAGTTTTCGGGTAAACGTTTTTTCTGAAGATAACAGGGCATTTTTTACCAATTGCTGAGTGATAGTTGAACCTCCTTGCGATAGTGCGTCATCGCTAATATTAGTTTTGAATGCTCTAATGATTCCCTGAGCTGAAAAACCGGGATGTTTCCAAAAATTTTTATCCTCTGCAGCGATGGTGGCATTAATCAGATGAGGTGGCAGTTGATCTAAAGTTATTAGTGTTCTGTTTTGATTCCGGTAAATCTTGTACAGAAGTGAACCGTCACGGGCATATATTTTGGTAGTAAGCACTTGAGGTCTAGTGATCAGCTCGTGTGGATTAGGAAGATTTTTGAGGATATACAGGTAAAAGAAAACGCTGCTGCTTAGAATAAACAAGATAAATGATGTAAAAACCAGTCTGGGAAAAATGAAATGGATCTTCGGTAATTTAAATTTTATTACCATTGGCCGTCGTTTCTGAAGACGGTACCTTGGGTGGCAGAAAAGCCAACTTCGTTTGAGTATAACGTACGTGATTTTTTCTACATTTTGCTCAAACTCTTGCCACTTTTGTTTACTTGTAGTCAATAATCTACCTGTTACTGTTAAGAAACCCCGTACCAATATGATTGGTAGTTTACTGAAGGCAATAATACTATCTATAGTTTTACTAATATCATAGATACTATACTTCCAGAAATTATGCAGGAATTTTAAGGTAGCAAATGAATGTACATATCCCCATTTTAAAATGGTAAATAGTCTGAAGTATTCTTTCTGATAGCGAGCACGTATAAAAACAACCCGTGCTGGGTTGTGACTGCTTGTGCGGTTTTTCTTAAGTCCTGCCTTTTCCTGTCCCATGCCCCTATTCTAACAGGGCTTTTATGATAAAAAAACAAGAGAATAAAATTGAACTTATGGTAAAGTTTAATTAAACAAAGTATAGACTCGTTTTATTGGGCACTTTTTGCTTTGGCTGCCCGTTGAGCGTAAAAAGTATCCAAGTTAACTCGCTGGGCTGACTGGCCTTCATGAGGGCAGTCTAAGCAGTACTCCTGACCAAACTCATCCAAGGCCACCGTCTTTTCCTGAAGTTCCAAGTTTTCAGTCACATTTGGCAGGGGTGGTCTACCGGTTGTTGTATCGATCCAGATGTTCTTTTTTTCAATTTTACCATGCAGCTGATTTTTCTCCGTACCTTTAATATAATACTCAAACCGCCCTTCGCAAGTTTGGTTAGGATCTTCTGATTGACGATACGCACAAACATTGGTCCCAATGACGTTATCCGGCTTGGCCTGAGCCACATCCTCTCGGTCTTTGACAAGATATGACATAATGCTATTCCAAATCGGCGCGGCTCCGGTTACTCCAGAGACAAAAAGCGGCTTAATCTCATTGTTATTATTCCCTGTCCATACAGCTGTAAGATATTCCGGCGTATATCCTATTGTCCAATTATCACGCCAATCGTCAGTTGTGCCAGTTTTAACAGACACCGTTTTGCCTGGAATATACAATGGTGAATAGGCACCAAAGGCAGGTACACGAGCTTTGTTATCAGCTAAAATGTTTGAGATAATAAAGGTGACTTCAGGTGGTAAAACCCTTGGCCCAGTGGGTGGATTTATCTGATAGTTATGTTCTTCTAAAATCTCACCTGTATGGGTTTTGACTCTAAGAATTGGATTAAGGTCTATGCGAATACCGCTATTGGCAAAGACACCAAAGGCTACTGCCATATCAACCATTTTTACTTCTCCGCCACCAAGAGTTAAGGAAAGACCGTATTGCTGGGGATTTTGGAACGTACTGATACCCATGGCTGAAGCTGTAGCGATAAGGTCAGGAACTCCGTTGAGGGCTAACATTTTTACAGCAGGAATATTATATGAATTTGCAAGCGCTTGGCGCATTTGGACAGAACCATGAAACCCACCATCATAGTTTTTGGGACAATATGCTCCTGGTTGGCCGCTAACTGAAAAGCAGGTAGGGATATCTAAAAACATAGTAGAGGCTGGATAGCCTTTTAAAAGACCCAGAGCATAGTTTATAGGTTTTATTGAAGAACCGGGTTGACGCAGACTGGTAGTCAGGTTGACGTTACCATCTATCTCGGAATCAAAATAGTTGCGAGAACCAACCATAGCCAGTATTTCACCGGTAGCCGGTTTGGTAACCAGTGCAGCTCCGTTTGTAACCCTTGATGCCTTGAGTTTTTGTATTTGGGCAGAAACAGAGGCTTGGGCATACTCCTGGGTTTGTAAATCGAGTGTAGTTGTAACCCGCAGGCCTCCTTGTTCCACCTTATGTGTTCCATATGTATCAATAAGCCAGTCTTTGACGTACATAATAAAATGTGGAGCTGTAATATTAATCTGCTGAGGAGCATACGCTAGTGAATATGTAAAAGCTTCTTCAGCTTGGGTCTGATTGATATATTTATCTTCTACCATCCTATCTAATACCTGTTTTTGTCTTTGCTTTGCAAGTTCTGGAGATGACCCAAACGGTGAATATCTGCTAGGAGCTTGAGGTAGACCGGCAAGTAAGGCTGATTCTGCTAAGTTTAATTGGGAAGCACTCTTGTTAAAATAAAGACGTGATGCTTGTTCAATACCATATGCTGTACCACCGTATGGGATGTGATTAAGATATAGTTCAAGTATTTGGTCTTTGGAATAGATAAGTTCAACCAAAGAAGCTAGTAATATCTCTTTAATCTTACGTTGGATTGTACGCTCAGGACTTAATAGTGCTGTTTTAACCAGTTGCTGCGTTATTGTAGATCCGCCTTGAACATTTCCCTTGATTACAGTTTTGTAAGATGCCCGGATTATCCCTGTGATTGCTAAGCCACCATGCTTATAGAAATCCTTGTCTTCGATTGCTATAGTTGCGTTGATGAGATCCTTTGGCACTTGATCAAGTTTAATTGGAGTTCTATTTTGATCAGCGTAAATCTCATACAGAAGCGTCCCATGACGATCGTAGATTTCGGTAGATACAGGATACGCATCACGGGTGAGAGTCCGTGGGGATGGTAGGTCTTTAAGGATATAAATGTAAAAGGGTATGAGAGATGTTACTAAGACAACACCTATAAAGATAAATGCATATTTTTTAAACTTACCCATTTTTGACTTTTTTTTAGGTTTAAATAAGGTAGTTTGCCTTTTTTTTGTTAACAAGGCAGTGGGAACCGGCATGAGTTTAGTGAGACTCTGTTTTACAGGTAAGAAAGATAGTTTTGGGGTAGCATGAACTAGATATAGTCGAAGTCGTTTCTGCTTACGGCGCAATTTTTTGACCACTTTACGTCGCCATATATCCGACCTGTAGAGTTTAGTAAATAATACGTCCCATTTTGCCATAAAGCTATTATAGACTGCTAGTGTAAATTGGTAAAACTATTATTAAAAATACCATTTTTACACAGTAATAAAATAAGAGTATTTCTTAAACGATGCGTATAGTACTATGATTAATACATAGGAACGTTTTTTAAACGTATGATTTCACTGACACACTTACATGACCAGGTATGGTTTCGTAATCTACCCTTTATCCAAAAAGAGCTTCTTTCTCAAAGTTTTTATTTTCTGGAGGATCCTAGTTTTATCCAAACAACCTTTTATGACTACTCATTTGTGGTTATGCCGGCAGCCAAAGCTTATGAAGGTTTTCTTAAAGATCTTTTCTTCAAACAGGGATTGATTACAAAAGATAGGTATTTGGGTAATCGTTTTAGAGTTGGTAAAGCCTTAAATCCCGAACTTGCAAATCAGCACCCAGACGGATTTGAACGGTTATATGATGATATAGTACGGATATACACTCCCGAAATTGCCGAAGCTCTCTGGGAGGGGTGGAAACAAAGCCGTAATCAGATTTTTCACTATTTTGTCGAAAGTGATCAAACAATAAATCTGAATGAAGCCAAAAAACGTTTACATTTAATTTGTGAAGCTATTGAAAAAGTGAGTTTGTATACATCTACTAATTAAATTTTATTATGTAAGGTCCAAGCTATACTACAAAAAATAAAATAGGGTATAATTCGCCCATTATCATCAATATCATTTTATTTATGACTATGTCCAAATCAATGTACGCATTCAGAAATGTTACTATTTCAGGATTACCAGGAGCAGGTTCATCAACTCTTGGGAAGTCGCTTGCGAAAGAACTGGGTTGGGATTATTTTTGTGGTGGTGATTTTATGAGGTCGTATGCAATCGAAAAAGGCTTATTTGACAAGGAGGCAAAAGTACATCACAGTGCAGCTGTATACGATGATGATTTTGATCGTCAGGTAGACTATCAGGCAAGAAGATGGGCAAGTGAAAAAGATCAGCAGGTTTTAGAAGCCTGGCTTTCAGGCTTTATGACAATGCATATACCAGATACGCTTAGGGTACTAGTGTATTGTAGTGATGATGCTGTGAGGATTGACCGCATCGTAAACAGAGATGAAATCACAGTTGAAGAAGCTAAAGATCATATCTTTAAGCGTGAACAAGATAACCTGACTAAATGGCAGCGCATATATGCACAAGAGTGGAAAACATGGGTTATTGAAAAAGGTCTTTTTAAAGACTCAGATCCTGTATATTTTTGGCACCCTAAATTGTACGATCTGGCAATTGATACTTATACAACAAGCAGAGAAGAAACTCTTGGGTTAGTTGTAAAAAAGTTAAAAGGGGAATGAGATGGTAACGTATAAATTACTTATAGCCATAACTTCTTTAACTGCTGCTTTTGCGCTTGTGATGTTTACTGCAATAAAACTATCTCAGCCGATACCCCAAACATCAGAGCCTGGTGAAGGTAATATAAAATTTACTCACGATTTACAACGCATGTATGAAGCTTCCCAATCTGCCCTGATAAAATTAGTAGATAATCCATATTTGCTTCCGTATCCAGGAGTCCTACCTAACCATCCGTTTTATTGGACAAAAATGGTACGTGATCGTGTTCAGCTGATAACTACAAGTGATCCAACTCAAAAAATGCGCCTTCTTTTGCTTTTTGCTGACAAACGGCTTGCCGCAGGGCAGCTACTCATTGCCACGGGAGATGAAGCGCTCGGTATTTCAACCTTAACTAAAGCTGAGAAATACCTATTACAGGCTTATGATATTTATCAGCACTATGATACGGCAGAGAAAGACCGGTATGCCCAATATCTGGGAGATGCGTTTAACAGGCATATTATTTATACACAGATGGCAAAAATTCAAGCAAAGCCAACATTAAAAGTGGATAGTTTAAATCAGTTACAGGAAATGGTACAGGTGATTTATAATATGCAATTTGAGAAAATACATACAGACACAGAAACTGAACTCAAAATACCCGACGCTTCTTTATCGGGAAGATTACGTTAATACTATTAGGACTCTTACAAGTATTTCATTACGTAAACTGATCTCAATTGTTATATTGCCAAGCGCTTGCTAGTGTGTCATTCTTTATATATACGCTAGGGGTAGGGTTATTAAATATAATTTTGAAAATCGAAATTTGAATTGAAATATAAATAATAAGTATTGAAATGCTTCAAACATTCGATATTATGATTTGATTTCAAGTTGCAAATTGTAGATTTTATTTTTTTTGTTTTGTCCATACTGTTCTTTCGCCAAGTCATCAGTCCTTGAATCACGAGACAGTGAAGATGGTGAAGTGACGCGAAGGCGGCGCCAATGCATGCGGTGCACTAAACGGTTTACAACCTATGAACGAATCGAAGTAGTCGATTTAAAAGTAGTTAAAAAGGACGGCACAAAAGAAAATTTTGACTTAGGTAAGCTCAAGGGCGGTATTGTGGTGGCTTGTGAAAAACGAAACGTTCCGGCTGAAGAGATAGGGAAAATGGTTGAGGATATTGAAATGCGTCTTCTCAACCGCAAGTCGGTTGAGGTATCATCTTCTGATATTGGACGGATGGTTCTAACTCGCTTAAAAAAATTGGATGCTGTGGCTTATCTGCGCTTTGCGTCAGTGTTTTTAGAATTTACTTGTGTAGACGAGTTTAGAAAACAAATTCAAAGAATACAGTAAATCTGCCTATGAAAAAACTTGTCAATCTACCCTCAAATGCCCTTGATGTCTTTATCAGAAGGTATAGTTTAAAGAAAGAATCAGGCCAGTCAGCAGAAACGGCTGAAGAGATTTTTGAACGGGTGGCGCGGGTGGTAGCTGAGGCGGAAAATAGGTACCGGAATGGCCATGACCCTGACCAGATCAGGCAAACATTTTTTGAATACCTGTGCGAATTACGTTTTATACCTAATGGCAGGACTATTGCCAATGCCGGTACAGGCTCTGGACAATTAGCTAACTGTTTTGTTTTACCCATTGAAGATGATCTGGGTAAAATGCCAAACAGTATTTTTTCAACGCTACGTAATGCAGTTCTGATATTGCAGTCGGGCGGCGGAGTTGGATTTTCATTTGGAAGGCTTAGACAAAAAGGAGGACTAATCTCAACTTCAAAAGGCAAAGCTACTGGTGCAGTTTCTTTCTTAAAGATCTACGATACTGCCTTTTGGGTGATTGGCCAAGGAGGAGGCAGGCGTAGTGCTTGTATGGCGGTTCTTCCAGTGCACCATCCCGATGTTTTTGATTTCATACGCTGTAAAAAAACAGAGGGAGAGATTGAACACTTTAATATTTCCGTAGGTATTACAGACGATTTTATGCAGGCGGTTGAGGATGATAAAAATTTTGAGCTGATAGATCCCAACACCCGGCAGGCGGTTTCCAAAATTAA
The DNA here is from genome assembly GCA_964386355.1 of uncultured Pseudomonadales bacterium. Taxonomy (GTDB): domain Bacteria; phylum Patescibacteriota; class Microgenomatia; order UBA1400; family UBA1449; genus CAYLQQ01. The sequence continues at coordinate 4,283 of CAYLQQ010000006.1, read as the reverse complement.
AGCGCGCAAAATATTTGATGAAATTGCTGCATTTGCCCATCGTAACGGGGAGCCAGGAGTACTTTTCCTGGATGCAGCCAACAGGGAAAACCCAGTTCCCCATCAATATGAGTTGGAAGCTACAAACCCATGTGGCGAGCAGTGGTTGGGACCGGGGGAGAACTGCTGCATGGCGAGTGTGAATCTGCGGGAACATGTCAAAGAAAAGTCAAAAATCAAAAATCAAAAGTCAAAACTAAGTGGAATTTTTACAAGTGAAATTGATTGGGAGAAGTTGAGGGAAACCGTGGAAGCTTGTACCCGATTCCTGGATGATGTGGTGGATGCCAACAAGTACGTACCGGCTGTACCCCTCTTGGAAGAAGCGGCACATAAAAATAGACGGATTGGCTTGTCGATCATGGGACTAGCGGACATGATGTATTTGGTGGGAGTCAGGTATGGATCAAAAGAGGGCGAGGATTTGGCTGGTCAGGTGATGGAATTTATCCGCTTTCATACACTGGCAACTAGTTTACAACTGGCACGGGAACGAGGAGCTTTTCCTGGTATCACACAAAGTATCTTTGCCAAAGGGGAGTTAGGTTTGGCAATCAATAAACCTTTGGTTAAGGCTGAGCTGGACTTGGGTAGACCAGAGCTTGACTGGACAAAAATAAAAAAGGACATTAAAAAAGAAGGTTTGAGAAATGCAGCCCATAATACAATTGCTCCTACAGGTGCTATTGCAACCATCTCAGGTCTGGAAGGGTATGGTTGTGAGCCAGCCTTTTCACTCAGTTATAAGATGAAAACCCATGAGGGGGCGGATTTTGAGAAGGGCGAGGATTTCAAGACCCTATACTATGAGAGTGGCCTTTTTGGTGAGGCACTTAAAAAAGCCGGGTTGACGAAAAAACAGCGGGATAGTATTTTTGAGCAAGTTCGAAAAGAAGGTTCATGCCAGGATATTACCGAGGTTCCTGATGAGATAAAACAGGTTTTTGTAGTTTCATCGGACCTGAGTGCCAAGCAACATGTCCGGATGCAGGCTGCCCTGCAGCGTTTTGTTGACAACTCAATTTCAAAGACCATAAATTTCCCCCCAACAGCGACAGTTGAAGAAGTGAAGCAGGCTTACATGTTGGCATGGAAACTTGGTTGTAAAGGTATTACGGTGTATGTCACCGGATCAAGACAAGAAGTGGTATTAGAAACCGGAACAAAAAATGAACCATATGTGACCGAAGATACCCATATGATGGGTCAACCTCTTGAAAAGGTGGGAGCAAACCCGTCTTTAAATCAGGACAGGTCACCAATAAATCTCAAACAATGCCCTGAATGCAATGAGTCCCTTGTAAAAGGTGAAGGGTGTATAACCTGTCCCAAGTGTGGGTGGAGCAAGTGCGATGTTTGACGTCCTGATGAATGTCGGGACATGTCATTCCCGACAAGACGCAGAGCAGTCTTGATCGGGAATCTTTTGAAAACAATATGAGTTAGGAGTGTTAAAGACTATTTATGATAAAAGTATTACTTTTCGATTTTTCGCGTGTACTTTTATTTTCTAAAGATTCTGGATATGTTGGAGAACTAAACGCATTACACGATACCTTACAATTAAACACCAAATATAAAATTTTTGAACATTTTGAATTGAACAATGAATTATTAGACATTATTCAAAAAATTGACAATAAGGTAAAGAAAGTCATTTTTACAAGTGGTCATATCCAAAACGAGCCTAGTATTTTTAATCTAATAAAATCTGTATTTGATCAAATCATTTCAGCAGAAGAAATTGGAGTTAGTAAGAAAGATTCAGGAGCATATAAAAAGATTGCTGAAATTTTACAAGTAAAATCTGAAGATATATTGTTTATTGATGATAGTGTGACAAATATTGAAGCGGCAAAAGAAGTAGGGATAAAAACAATTCAGTTTAAGTCAAACCGTCAGATTATTAGTGACCTTGCATGTTTTTAACAGATAAGATTTAATTCCAAGAGGTTACCCATGCCTTCGGTAGGGTAATGATAATAAAAAAAGCTATGAAACCAACCGAACCCAAACTCACCAAAACCGCACAAAAGATCGCCGAGAAACGTTATCTACGGACGAATATGGAGGGAAAAGTAACAGAAACACCAGGCGAAATGTTCTGGCGGGTAGCCAAGCACATGGCCAAGGCGGAGATAAACTGGGGTGAAAATGGAATAGTGGAGGAAACAGCTAAACAATTCTTTGAACGGATGGTGAATTTCAAGTTCATTCCCGGCGGTAAGGCACTCTTTGAAGCAGGCAATCCGGGGGGTACAGGTCAATTATCGTCCTGTTTCGTTCTTCCCGTTACCGATAACATTCATTCCATTTTCAAGACGCTTGGAGATGCTGCTGTGGTACACAAAAATAATGGTGGAACTGGCTTTAACTTTTCCCATATTCGTCCAAGCGGGGATAAGGTTAAAAACGTACCAAATGCAGCCTCAGGGCCGGTTGATTTCTTACTAGCCTACTCAGCAGCTTTGTCAAAGATATTGCAGGGCTCTAAACGGCAGGGCGCAAATATTGGTATCTTAAACTGCGATCATCCGGATATTTACGACTTTATTAGACTTAAAGACCAGGATGGGACGGTCAAGAATTTTAACGTTTCAGTCGGTGTTACTAATGAGTTTATGCAGGCGGTTGAGGAGGACAAACAGTGGGAGTTAATAAATCCCCGCAATGGTGAGGTAGTGAAGAGGATTAAAGCCCGAAAGCTATTTGATGAGATAGCTGAGCACGCCTGGGCAACTGGTGATCCTGGTTTAGCATTTTTAGACCGTATGGAAGAGGATAATCCTACACCGATCCTGGGTAAAATTGAGGCGACAAACCCATGCGGTGAGATTCCCCTTTTACCCTACGAATCGTGCAATCTTTGTTCCCTTGTTTTATCTAATCATATAAAGAAAACGAAAACAGATGGTGAGTATGAAATTGACTGGGAAGACCTTGAGAATTCAGTCAAGCTGGCGGTGAGATTGTTAGACGACATGATCGAAGTGAATACATATGCTATACCAGAAATTGAGCAGATGGTGAAGTATGGCAACCGCAGGATCGGATTAGGGGTCATGGGTTTCGCGCACATGTTGTATAAACTTGGTATTCCCTATGATAGTGAAGAGGCAGTACGTCTTGCCGAAAGGTTGTCCAAATTTATCCGCCGTAAAGCTGAAGAAATGTCACTTCAATTAGGCAAAGAGCGTGGTGTATTTACCAACTGGGATCGTTCAATTTATGCAGGATCGTCCGAACGGTACCGTAACTGTGCCTTATGCATGATTGCTCCCACAGGTACTATTTCCATGCTTGCTGATTGTTCTTCGGGTATTGAGCCTGTGTTTTCTCTGGTCACTGTCCGAAAGACATTTTTTGAAGGAGATAAGTCAAACCGACCTACAGAAACCATCACTATGGTAGATCCGGTATTTAGGGAACAATTGGAATTTAGAATAACGAATAAAGAAGTAAGACAGAAAAAATTAGAAGAAATCGCAGAAACAAATTCACTTGAAGAAATTGAAGAATTAACAAAGAAAGAGAAGAAAGTATTTGTAACCAGCCAAGAGATTGCTCCAAAATGGCATATAAAAATTCAAGCCGCATGGCAAAAACATTTTGATAATTCAGTATCCAAAACGATCAACTTCCCCCACTCTGCCACAGTTGATGATGTAAAAGAGGCTTATATGATGGCGTGGAGATTGGGATGTAAGGGAATAACAATATACCGGGACGGGAGCAAACAAGATCAGGTTTTGAATTTGTCTAAAAAACAAGAAGTTAGAAGTATGAAGCAAGAAGTAAGGGAAGAAAAAGACTCAAATAATATGATACAGGATAAAACGGAAGTAGTAATAACCCAAAATACCAAATACAAAATACCAAATACAAATTCCTGTCCGGAATGCGAGGGACCCATCCATAAAAACGGTGGAGTGACGGTTTGCCATGCCTGTGGATGGAGTGAGATTAAATTATAGCCTGTATGTATGTCCGCAAATTACACGCATCAATTACAAAATCTTAAAAACGTTTATAACAAATATGCCAAAGAGTACGCTTTACAAAAGAAATTAATTATAGAAGACTTAAAGCAGTTTATTGATCTATTTATCAGTTATCTTGAGAGTGGAAATAAAATATTGGATATCGGATGTGGATCTGGAAGAGACGGAGCATACTATACAGAGAAAGGTTTAATAACTCAAATCTTAAATCCCTCCAGTGCTTAAGCACAGGGATGCAGACTG